>NZ_CP078079.1:0-682759 GCF_020809045.1 Pseudarthrobacter sp. L1SW
ATGACAGTAGACGAAGCCAACCACGCCAATACTGTCGGAAGTTCCTGGCGGCGCGTTGTCAGCCTCCTGGAACAGGACCACCGTGTTTCACCTCGGCAGCGTGGCTTTGTCATCCTTGCCCAGGCCCAGGGCCTGATCGGGTCCACCCTCCTGGTGGCCGTTCCCAACGAGCTCACCCGCGAAGTGCTCCAGACCCAGGTCAAGGACGCCCTGGACGACGCACTGCACAACGTTTTCTCCGAGGACATCCGGTGCGCCATCGACGTGGATACGGACCTGGTGCCCATCCACAAGGAACCCGAACCCGTCGTCGTCGAGCCTTCCTTCTCCCCGGACCAGCTCATCGAGCAGAAGCCGCAGCCCATGCTGCCCAGCACCTCCCATGAATTCGGCCGCCTGAACCCGAAGTACGTCTTCGACACCTTCGTCATTGGTTCCTCCAACCGCTTTGCCCATGCTGCCGCCGTCGCCGTCGCCGAAGCACCCGCAAAGGCCTACAACCCGCTGTTCATCTACGGTGACTCCGGCCTGGGCAAGACGCACCTTTTGCACGCCATCGGCCACTACGCCCGGCGGCTCTACAGCGGCATCCGGGTCCGCTACGTCAACTCGGAAGAGTTCACCAACGACTTCATCAACTCCATCCGTGACGATGAAGGCGCCAGCTTCAAGACCACGTACCGCAACGTGGACGTACTGCTCATCGATGACATCCAGTTCCTCGCGGGCAAGGACCGGACGCTGGAGGAGTTCTTCCACACGTTCAATTCCCTGCACAACAACAACAAGCAGGTGGTCATCACCTCGGACCAGCCGCCCAAGTTGCTGGCAGGGTTCGAGGACCGGATGAAGTCCCGCTTCGAGTGGGGCCTGCTCACGGACATCCAGCCGCCGGAACTCGAAACCCGCATCGCCATCCTCCGCAAGAAGGCCCTGAGTGAAGGCCTGTCCGCTCCCGATGACGCGCTGGAATACATCGCATCCAAGATCTCCAGCAACATCCGTGAACTTGAAGGCGCCCTGATTCGGGTCACTGCCTTTGCAAGCCTCAACCGCCAGCCCGTGGATGTGGCACTCGCGGAAATGGTCCTCAAGGACCTCATTACCGACGACGGCGCCCAGGAGATCACGTCCAGCCAGATCCTCCAGCAGACCGCGGAGTACTTCAAGCTGAGCATGGAAGAGCTGTGCAGCAAGTCGCGGACCAGGACTCTGGTGACCGCACGCCAGATTGCCATGTACCTCTGCCGCGAACTCACGGACATGTCGCTGCCGAAGATCGGCCAGGAACTCGGCGGCCGCGACCACACCACCGTGATCCACGCTGACAGGAAGATCCGCGAGCTGATGGCCGAGCGGCGTGTGATCTACAACCAGGTGACGGAATTGACCAACCGGATCAAGCAGCAGCAGCGAGACTCCTAGCCAGCGCACCTATACCTTATTAACAGGTGCATGTGGATAAGCCTGTGGATAGTTAAGGGGACAACCGCGGTTAATGGGCTTAAAACCCTTAAGGCGCCTGTGGATTCGGAAAATCGCAAAAAATGTTCTCCCCATCCACACCCTGTTTAAAACCTGCGCCGCCCACACTGGATGAACAGGGCTTAACCGCTGGATCCCGCGGTGAGGGGAGGTTATCCACAGTTTCCACAGCAGTTATTAACACTACTAATCCCAAAAAATTGAAATCCCTCAAACAACAAGACCTGTGCACCCGTCCACACCGCACCAGGCCGGGCGGCCCTTAAGGCAGCCGGGACCATCGGGGATGGGTTAATCCCGGATCTTCCGGCTAAGCTGTCAGCAGCGCTCCCATCCTTGGGTTTTCGTGTGGTTCCCGCAGCACGGACCATGCAGGTTCAAGTGGCGGGGCAACACACTTTTTGGAACTGCCTGCGGGAAGTTCCAGGTCTATGGCAGCAGCAATGAAAGGCGGCACCCTTCCGTGAAGTTCAGAGTCGATCGGGACGTCCTGGCAGAAGCCGTCACCTGGACAGCCCGGTCGTTGTCTCCGCGGCCGCCCGTGCCCGTCCTGTCCGGCCTGCTGTTGAGGGCGGAAGCCGGCACCGTCAGTCTCTCCAGCTTTGACTACGAGACGTCCGCCCGCCTGGAAATCGCGGCCGACGTCAGGGACGAAGGCACCATCCTGGTTTCCGGCCGGCTCCTGGCGGACATCTGCCGCAGCCTCCCCTCGGCACCGGTGGACGTCGAAACGGATGGCAACAAAGTCACCCTGACCTGCCGCCGAAGCAGCTTCCACCTGGCCACGATGCCCGAGGCCGAGTACCCGCCTCTTCCCGCGCTCCCGGCCATCAGCGGAACGGTCCCCGGTGATGCCTTCGCCCAGGCGGTGTCACAGGTGATCATCGCTGCCAGCAAGGATGACACCCTGCCCATCCTCACGGGCGTGCGGATGGAGATCGAGGACGACCTCATCACGCTGCTCGCCACTGACCGCTACCGCCTGGCGATGCGCGAAGTGCCGTGGAAGCCGGTCAACCCCGGTATCTCGACCAGTGCCCTGGTCAAGGCGAAAACCCTGAACGAAGTCGCAAAGACCCTCGGCAACAGCGGGGACATCAACCTGGCCCTCGCGGACGACGACAGCAGGCTGATCGGTTTCGAAAGCGGCGGGCGGACCACCACCTCGCTGCTGGTGGACGGCGATTACCCCAAGATCCGCTCGCTGTTCCCGGACTCGACTCCCATCCACGCCACGGTGCAGACCCAGGAGCTTGTTGAAGCCGTGCGCCGCGTCTCCCTTGTGGCTGAACGCAACACTCCGGTCCGGCTCGCCTTCACCCAGGGGCTCCTGAACCTGGACGCCGGAACGGGAGAGGACGCCCAGGCTTCCGAGGAACTCGAGGCCCAGCTGTCCGGTGATGACATCACGGTGGCCTTCAACCCCCACTACCTGGTGGAGGGCCTCAGCGTGATCGAAACCAAGTTTGTCCGGTTCTCGTTCACCACTGCGCCCAAGCCGGCCATGATCACAGCCCAGGCGGACGCCGACGGCGAGGACCAGGATGACTACCGCTACCTGGTGATGCCCGTCCGCCTCCCCAACTAAGTAGCGCCAAGTGTCGTTATGGACGTCCAAAACGACACTTACTGCTACCTGGTTTGGCAGCCCACGATTGTTCCCGCACCCTAGCGCAGAAGGAAGTTCCACAATGCACATTGGACTGATCGGCCTTGGCAAAATGGGATTCAATATGCGCGAACGCCTGCGCAAGGGCGGCGTGGAGGTCACGGGCTTCGACCGGAACCCCGATGTCACGGACGTCGCAACCCTCAATGAACTCCTTGCCGCAGTCCCGGTGCCGCGGCTGATCTGGGTGATGGTTCCCGCCGGCGAGATCACGGACGCCGTCATCAAAGAACTGGGCGACAAGCTCACCGAGGGCGACCTGGTGATCGACGGCGGAAACTCGCGCTTCACCGAGGACCAGAAACACGGCGAACTCCTCGCTGCCAAGGGAATCCGCTTCGCGGACTGCGGCGTGTCCGGCGGAGTCTGGGGCCTGCAGAACGGCTACGGCCTGATGGCAGGCGGCGATGCGGCGGACATTGAACGCGCACTTCCGGTGTTTGATGCCCTGCGCCCGGAGGGCGAACGCGAGGACAGCTTTGTCCACGTCGGCGGTATCGGCGCAGGCCACTACGCCAAGATGGTCCACAACGGGATCGAATACGGCCTGATGCAGGCGTACGCCGAGGGCTACCAGCTGCTGGCTTCCAAGGACATCATCAGCGACCTTCCCGGCACGTTCCGCGCCTGGCAAAAAGGCACGGTGGTCCGGTCCTGGCTGCTGGACCTGCTGGTCAAGGCACTTGATGAGGACCCGGGGCTGCAGAACATCGACGACTACGTCGAGGATTCGGGCGAGGGCAGGTGGACCGTGGAAGAGGCCATCGCCAACGCAATTCCCGCTCCGGCCATCACGGCGGCACTGTTCGCCCGCTTCGAATCGCGCGAGGACAGCTCCCCGGCCATGAAGATGGTGTCCGCACTGCGCCACCAGTTCGGCGGACACGCCACCCGTCCCGCCAAGTAGCATCCACCCGGGAACCGTCCAGGTTCCCAGAATTGCCGAAAACCGCGTGTACCTCGAACACCTCTCCCTGACCGACTTCCGCAGCTACGCCCAGGTTGACCTTGCCCTGGGTCCGGGAGTCACCGTCCTGGTTGGATACAACGGCATTGGCAAGACCAACCTGATGGAGGCCATCGGCTACCTGGCCACCCTCAGCTCCCACCGCGTCAGCTCGGATGCACCCCTCCTGCGGTTTGGAACGGACCGGGCTTTGGTGCGGGCACGCCTGGTCCGGGGCGGGCAGACCACGGTCCTGGAACTTGAGATCAACGCCGGCCGGGCAAACCGCGGCCGGATCAACCGCAGCAATCCGGTACGCGCGCGCGACCTGCTGGGCATCTGCCAGACCGTCCTCTTCGCTCCCGAAGACCTGGCCCTGGTCAAGGGGGATCCCTCGAACCGGCGCCGCTTCCTGGACGAGCTGCTCGCCAGCCTCATCCCGCACCATGCCGCAACGCGCAGCGACTATGACCGCGTGCTGAAGCAGCGCAATGCCCTGCTGAAGTCCGCCCGGGCGGGTAAGTTCACCTCCGCCCATGAGGCAACCCTTGATGTGTGGGACCAGCACATGGCGAAGGCGGGCGCTGAACTGCTCCATGCCAGGCTCGAGCTGGTGGAGCGGCTCCGCCCGCACCTGGCGCGTGCCTATGCGGACCTGACCGACGCGTCTAAACCGGCAGACGCCCTCTACCGCTCCACCCTCCAGAACCAGATGGACGACGACGGCGCCGCGCTTCCTTCCGCGGCCGGCACCGCGGGCGGAGGTACTTCGGCGGACGTGGAAGACCTGCGCCAGTTCTCGGTGGACCAGTTGGCGGAGCGGTACGTCCGAGCCTTCGCCGAATCACGCCGGAAGGAACTCGAACGGGGCATTTCGCTCGTTGGACCGCACCGCGACGAACTGGAACTGATCCTGGGCCAGGCGCCCGCCAAGGGCTATGCCTCCCATGGCGAAACCTGGTCCATGTGCCTCTCCCTGCGGCTCGCCTCCTATTACGTAATGCTGGACGACGCCCGTACCGGAGGTTCCGCTCCCATCCTGATCCTCGACGACGTTTTTGCCGAGCTGGACGTCCAGCGGCGGCGTAAACTGGCCGCAATAGTCTCCGGCGCTGAGCAGGTCCTGGTGACCGCCGCCGTCGACGCCGACATCCCGGAAGAGCTGTCCGGACGGCGGGTGAAGGTCATCCCGGGAGGAATTGATGAGCAGGGACAATGAGAAAGGCGGCGGGCTGCAGCCCGGCCGCGACCCCGACAACATCGACGCCCCGCAGGTTGCCCTGAACCGGATGCGGGAGGCCGCCGCGGCGCGCGGCGAAATCCGCAGGGCAGCCCACCGCCCGGGCACCTCAAAGGCCAAAAAAGGCACCCGCGACACCCGCGGCTTCAGCCAGTTCCATGGCACCGGCCGCGACCCCCTTGGCCTGGGCAAGGTGGTGGGACGCCTGGTGGCGGAACGCGGCTGGACCTCCCCGGTGGCGGTGGGATCCGTGATGGCCGAGTGGGCAACCCTGGTTGGCCCTGAGATCTCGGCCCACTGCACCCCGGAAAGCTTCACCGATACCACCCTGCACGTCCGCTGTGACTCAACTGCCTGGGCCACCCAGCTGCGGCTCCTCAGTACCAGCCTCCTCGAGAAGTTCCGGGTGGAGCTGGGCGACGGAGTTGTCACCAGCATCCAGGTGCTTGGCCCTGCGGCGCCGAGCTGGCGCAAGGGCGGGCGCTCGGTAAACGGCCGCGGCCCCCGGGACACGTACGGGTAGTGCCGGGGGCCGGACTCTTGATAATCCGCCCAACGGCGTGTAGAGCGCTGTAGGGGATGGAGGGCGTATAGGCACCCGGAGGCCGCACTTCCAGCTCGCCCAAGGCGCGGTCAACGCCCTCGCACGGGCACACCACTGTCCGCCGACGGCCCTGGAATGCGGGGAAATGGGCCGCCGCGCGGTAGAATCGTTGTAGATAACTGGGCGCGGGTGAAACGTTGACTGAGTCCGTTTTCCGCGCGCCCACAGCACGCGGAGCGCGGATCCCCACCGTCAGCAGGCCACCGGCGCTATAAGTTTGTGCCTGTTGGCGGATGACTTTCCTGGGTCCAGGAGGGGATTCGGCCGGCCATCATCGAGAACAGAGGAGTCGACAGCGCCTGTGGCTAACGACAATACAGATATTCTGGCAGCTGAACCCGCAGTCGAGGATGCCCGAACGCCTGATACCCCGGCCCCATCGGCGACGCCGCGTGAATACGGTGCCAGCGACATCACTGTCCTTGAAGGCCTGGAAGCGGTACGCAAGCGCCCGGGCATGTACATCGGTTCGACAGGACCCCGCGGCCTCCACCACCTCGTCTACGAAGTTGTTGATAACTCGGTGGATGAGGCCCTTGCTGGCTACTGCACCCACATCGAGGTTGTCCTGCAGGCCGACGGCGGCGTGAAGGTTGTGGACGACGGCCGCGGCATTCCCGTGGACATGCACCCCACCGAGCACAAGCCCACGGTTGAAGTGGTCATGACCATACTGCACGCCGGCGGCAAGTTCGGCGGCGGCGGTTATGCGGTTTCCGGCGGCCTCCACGGTGTCGGCATCTCCGTGGTCAACGCACTTTCCAGCCGCGTTGATACTGAAGTGCGCCGCCAGGGCCATGTCTGGCGGATGTCCTTCGCGGACGGCGGCAAGCCCCAGGGCAGCTTGGTCAAGGGTGAGGAAACCGACCTTACGGGTACCACCCAGACCTTCTATCCGGATCCTGCGATCTTCGAAACCACCGAATTCGACTTTGAGACGCTGCGCGCCCGGTTCCAGCAGATGGCCTTCCTTAACAAGGGGCTTCGCATCACGCTGACGGATGAGCGCACCGCTGCCGAGCCGGATGCCGATGCCGACCTGGACCTTGACGCCGTCGCCACCGAGGGCGAAGTCACCGCAGAACACCGCACCGTGGTGTACCAGTACGACGAAGGCCTGCTGGACTACGTCAAGCACCTGAATTCCGGCAAGAAGGTGGATGTGGTCCACGAGGACGTCATCGCCTTCGAAACCGAGGACACGGAACGCAAGATAGCCCTCGAAATGGCGATGCAGTGGACCAACGCCTACTCCGAGAGCGTGCACACGTACGCCAACACCATCAACACCCATGAGGGCGGAACCCACGAAGAGGGCTTCCGTGCTGCCATGACCTCCCTGATCAACCGCTACGCGCGCGAAAAGGGAATCATCAAGGAAAAAGACGACAACCTGACCGGCGACGACATTCGCGAGGGCCTCACCGCCGTCATCTCCGTCAAGCTTGCCGAGCCCCAGTTCGAGGGCCAGACCAAGACCAAGCTGGGCAACTCCGAGGTCAAGGGCTTCGTCCAGCGCGTGGTCACCGACGGTTTGGGTGACTGGCTGGAACGCAACCCCGGCCCCGCCCGGGACGTCATCCGGAAGGCGATCTCCGCAGCGCAGGCCCGGATGGCCGCCCGCAAGGCCCGGGACAATGCCCGCCGGAAGAGCCCGCTGGAATCCTTTGGCATGCCAGGCAAGCTCTCCGACTGCTCCTCGAAGAATCCGGAGAAGTGCGAGGTCTACATCGTGGAGGGCGACTCCGCCGGCGGGTCCGCCAAGCGCGGACGCAATCCGGAGACCCAGGCCATCCTGCCCCTCCGCGGAAAGATCCTGAACGTGGAGCGGGCGCGCCTGGACAAGGCGCTGGGCAACGCCGAAGTCCAGTCCATGATCACGGCCTTCGGAACCGGCATTGGCGAGGACTTCGACCTCTCCAAGCTGCGGTACCACAAGATCGTCCTGATGGCGGACGCCGACGTGGACGGCCAGCACATCACAACCCTGCTGATGACCCTGCTGTTCCGGTACATGCGCCCCCTCATTGAGCACGGCTACGTCTACCTGGCCCAGCCGCCGCTGTACCGCATCAAATGGTCCAACGCAGCCCACGATTACGTCTACAGCGACCGCGAACGCGACGCGAAACTCGTGGCAGGCCAGGCCGCGGGACGCCGGATTCCCAAGGACAACGGCATCCAGCGCTACAAGGGCCTCGGCGAAATGGATTACACCGAACTATGGGATACCACCATGGATCCGGACCACCGCACGCTGCTCCAGGTCACCATGGACGACGCCCTCGCGGCGGACCAGATCTTCTCGGTCCTGATGGGCGAGGACGTTGAATCGCGCCGTAACTTCATTCAGCAGAACGCCAAGGACGTCAGGTTCCTCGATATCTAGGAAGCACATTTTCCTAATATTCGAACACTGACATATACCTGAAACGGAAATTATAAATGAGCGACGAAACACCCGAGAACCCGGCCCCCGACGCCGGTACTCCGGACACCGTTCTTGAAGGCGACGTGCTGATCGACCGCGTGGAGCAGGTGGACCTCCAGACAGAAATGCAGCGGTCCTACCTGGACTACGCCATGGCTGTCATCGTGGGCCGTGCCCTCCCCGACGTGCGGGACGGCCTGAAGCCGGTCCACCGCCGGGTCCTTTACGCAATGTTCGACGGCGGCTACCGGCCGGACCGTTCCTTCAACAAGTGTGCCCGTGTGGTGGGCGAGGTGATGGGCCAGTACCACCCCCACGGCGATACGGCCATCTACGACGCTTTGGTCCGCCTGATCCAGGACTGGACCATGCGCTACCCGCTGGCCCTCGGCCAGGGCAACTTCGGCTCCCCGGGCAACGACGGCGCTGCCGCACCCCGGTACACCGAAACGAAAATGGCCCCGCTTGCCATGGAAATGGTCCGGGACATCGACGAGGAAACCGTCGACTTCCAGGACAACTACGACGGCAAGAACCAGGAACCCACCATCCTGCCTGCCAGGTTCCCCAACCTGCTGGTGAACGGGTCCTCCGGCATCGCCGTCGGCATGGCCACCAACATTCCGCCGCACAACCTCCGCGAAGTAGCGGACGGCGTGCAGTGGTACCTGGCCAACCCCGACGCCAGCCGCGAGGAACTGCTGGAAGAACTCCTGTTGCGGGTCAAGGGTCCGGATTTCCCCACCGGCGCCACCATCCTGGGCCACAAGGGAATCGAGGATGCCTACCGGACCGGCCGCGGCTCCGTCACGATGCGTGCCGTGGTGAACGTGGAAGAGCTGCAGGGACGCACCTGCCTGGTGGTCACCGAGCTGCCCTATCAGGCAAACCCGGACAACCTGGCCATCAAGATCGCCGAGCTGGTCAAGGACGGCAAGATCCAGGGCATCGCGGACCTCCGTGATGAAACCTCCGGCCGCACCGGACAGCGGCTGGTCATTGTCCTCAAGCGCGATGCCGTGGCCAAGGTGGTGCTGAACAACCTCTACAAGCACACCGAACTGCAGAGCAACTTCTCCGCCAATATGCTGGCCATTGTTGACGGCGTGCCCCGCACCCTGAGCCTGGACGCGTTCATCCGGCACTGGGTGACGCACCAGATGGACGTCATCGCCCGCCGCACCCGGTACCGGCTGCGCAAGGCGGAGGAAGAAGCCCACATCCTGCGGGCGCTGCTGAAGGCACTGGACATGCTGGACGAGGTCATCGCCCTCATCCGTGCTTCCAACACCACCGAAGCGGCACGCGACGGCCTGATGGAACTGCTGGACATCGACGAACTGCAGGCCAGGGCGATCCTGGATATGCAGCTGCGCCGCCTCGCCGCCCTGGAGCGCCAAAAAATCCAGGACCGGCACGCCGAACTTGAAGCGCTGATCGCCGAGTACAACCAGATCCTTGGCTCGGAGCAGCGCCAGCGCGAGATCATCAGCACCGAGCTCGGCGAGATCGTGGACAAGCATGGAGATGACCGCCGCACCCGGATCCTCATGGGGTTCGACGGCGACATGTCCATGGAGGACCTCATTCCCGAAGAGGAAATGGTGGTCACCATTACCCGCGGCGGCTACGTCAAGCGCACCCGCAGCGACAACTACCGTTCGCAGCAGCGCGGCGGCAAGGGCATCAAGGGTGCCCAACTCCGTGGGGACGACGTCGTGGAGCACTTCTTCGTTACCACCACCCACCACTGGCTGCTGTTCTTCACCAACCTGGGCCGCGTGTACCGGGCCAAGGCCTATGAGCTGATGGAAGCGGGCCGCGACGCCAAGGGCCAGCACGTGGCCAACCTGATGGCGTTCCAGCCGGACGAACACATCGCCCAGGTCCTGGACTTGAAGGACTACCAGCAGGCTCCCTACCTGGTCCTGGCCACAAAGCGCGGCCTGGTGAAGAAGACCCGGCTCGAGGACTACGACACCAACCGGTCCGCCGGCGTGATTGCCATCAACCTGCGCGACGGCGACGAGCTGGTGTCCGCGCAGCTGGTGTCGGAAACCGACGACCTGCTGCTGGTCTCCCGCAAGGGCCAGTCCATCCGCTTCACCGCCACCGAGGATGCCCTCCGGCCCATGGGCCGGGCAACGTCCGGTGTCACCGGCATGAAGTTCCGTGAGGAGGACGAACTGCTCGCCGCCAATGTGGTGACCGATGGCTCCTACGTCTTCATCGTGACCGAGGGCGGGTACGCCAAGCGCACTGCGGTTGAAGAATACCGGCTCCAGGGACGCGGCGGGCTGGGCATCAAGGTAGCCAAGCTCGCGGAAGAACGCGGCGACCTGGTGGGCGCGCTGATCGTCCAGGAAGAGGACGAGGTGCTGGTGGTCATGGAGGGCGGCAAAGTGGTCCGCTCCTCCGTTGCCGGAGTCCCCGCCAAGGGACGGGACACCATGGGCGTGATCTTCGCCAAGCCGGACAAAAACGACCGGATTATCGAGGTGGCACGCAACAGCGAACGCGGCCTCGAGGGCGAGGAATCGCCGGAGGATGACGTAACGTTGGCTGAAGACGGCGGATCCCTCGAGGAATCAGCCAGCCCAGCATTGGCAGAAGAACCACCGGCCGTTGAGTCAGAGGACGCCTCGGGCAACGCTGAGCCGAACGAAGACTACACGGAGGTAACGAGTGAGTAATCCCGACTCATTTCCCAAGTCGAACAGTACCGTTCCCGACGGCAGCCGGCCCTCAGCCGCTCCGCGGGTAAACGCCCCCGTTCGTCCGCAGCAGCGCCCTGCCGCAGCTGCCGGTGCCCCGGGGCAGCGCCCCGCGGTTCCCGGCCAGCGCCCGGCCCAGGGCGACCGGCCGGCAGGACAGCCGGGCCAGCGTCCCATGGGACAGCCCGGCCAGCGCCCGGCACCCGGCCAGCGTCCGCCGTCGGGCTCTCCCGGGCAAGGCACCCCCGGCCTGGTCAAGCCTGCTCCGAAAGCCAAGGTCCGGCGTGCACGGCTGCTGATCAGCAAGGTGGACCCGTGGTCCGTCCTCAAGATGGCATTCCTGCTGTCCGTGGCACTGGGAATTGTCACGGTGGTGGCCGCCATTGTCCTGTGGACCGTTCTTGACCTCACGGGCATTTTCGACCAGGTGGACAGCCTGTTGGGTACCCTGGCTGGCACCGAGGGCGGCGGCTTTGAGTTGAAGAAGGTTGCTTCCCTGGGACAGGTGGCATCCTTCGCCACCATCATCGCGGTGGTGAACGTGGTCCTGCTGACCGCTCTCTCCATGCTCTCCGCCGTGCTCTACAACATCTCTGCCACCCTGGTGGGCGGCATTGGCGTTACCCTCACGGACGACTAGGTCCCCGCTTTCGCCGGCCACATACCGGCGAAAAGGTCCGATTTGAGATCGGGCCGGGATGTGCTGTAAAGTCATGTCTCGGCCCGATGAGGCATCGGGGCGTATAGCTCAGGCGGTTAGAGCGCTTCGCTGATAACGAAGAGGTCCCAGGTTCAAGTCCTGGTACGCCCACGGAACCTGTGCAGGTTCGAGTAGGTCTGGTTCGCGTAACCCGCAGCCGGACCGGAACGGGGAGCATGTGAAGAAGTTGCTTGTATTGGCAGCGGCGATCGCAGGCGTCCTGCTCTACCGGAAAGCACAGGAATCCGAAGCCCGGAAAGATGTCTGGAGCAAGTCAACCGACTCGGTAGACTAGCACCGGCGCCCGGACTGGAGCTGGTCAGAGGCTTCCAGGTTCTAGGGTATGATTGACGGGTTGCTTCTTATGGGGGCATGGCGCAATTGGTAGCGCACCTGCTTTGCAAGCAGGGGGTTCGGGGTTCGAGTCCCCGTGCCTCCACCATAAGGAAGTCCCGGTCAGCGGAAACGCCGGCCGGGACTTTTGCTTTGTCGGCCGGAGGCTCTCCAGCAGCAGGCTGGGCTGCGCATTAGGGTTGGTCAGTGAACTTCTTTCTTGCAGCACTCGGCGTACTGGGCGTCGCATCATCCGGTCCGCTGATTGCCGCCACCCTGGGCGCCACCACGGTCAGTGCACTCGCCATTGCCTTCTGGCGCAACGCGATTGGCGCCGCCGTGATGGCGTCCCCCACGCTGGTCCGGGAGCCCCGCGAGTTCGGCAGGATCACCAGGCGTGAGTTTCGCTGGTGCCTGCTGGCCGCCGTCGCCCTGGCATTCCACTTTGCCTGCTTTATAACCTCGCTGCAGCTGACGTCCGTGGCGGCGGCAACCGCGCTGGTGTGCCTGCAGTCGGCCTGGATCGCCGTCTTCCAGCTCTTCCGCGGAACCCGCCACCGCTGGCAGGTGCTGGCAGGCCTGGGCGTCGCCTTTGGCGGTGTTGTTGCCATTACCGGGTTTGACATGGGGTCCTCCCCGCAGGCCCTGCTGGGCGACCTCCTGGCGGTGGCCGGCGGTGCGCTGGCCGGCCTGTACACGCTGGCGGGCGGGAAGGCCCGGCAAAGCATGACGACGGGCACGTACACCACGCTCTGCTACGGGATGTGCGCAGCGTTCGTGGCCGTCATGGCCCTGCTGGCCGGGCAACCGCTGGCGGGCTTCGAAGCAGCGGGATGGCTGGGGATCCTGGCGATCACCGTCTGCGCACAGCTAGTGGGCCACACAGCGTTCAACCATCTCCTGGCCACCATGAGCCCGCTCCTGGTCTCGATGATCATTCTCCTGGAAATACCGGGGGCCGCACTGCTCGCCGGGATTTTCCTCGAGGAGACGCTCCCGGCCGGAACCTATGCCGGGCTGGGACTGATCCTGGCCGGACTGGCTATCGTCGTGTTGGGCCAAAGGTCGGGCAGGTCCGGGCGCCGGGGAAGACCGGAGGGTACCGGACAGGAGGAACCGCCGTCGGGCCGGCCCCTTGCGGAGCTGGGAACGGACTGAAGGCGCTGTCCCGAGGGACTACTGGCCGCCTCGGCGCACAGGTTGGGCCGTGTTGACCGTGTGGATGGCGCGGAGGAGCTTGGCCGGGAAGTACACCGAAAAGAACACCACCATGGGAGCCTTCAGCGCCATCTTCTTGACGTTGTGCGCCTTGTAGGTACGGTCGAACCGGGTGACGTAGTAGCGGTAGTCCCGGGGTGAATCCTCCAGCCTGCGCGCGGACATGCCGGAGACCATCTGCGGGCAGTACTGGATTTTCAGGTCGTGCTCGGCGAGGTGCAGGGACAGATCGATGTCCTCATGCATCTCGTCCTTTTCATCGCGGCAGGTCTCGGCCCGGATGGCCTCCCAAGCGGAGGACCGGAGGGCCATGTTGGAGCCGAACAGGAAGTGGTACTGGTGTTTTGCCAGTTTCAGCATGAGCTGGCGCATCTTGTCGTCGGCCTTGAGGCCGAACCGGCGCATGGGCATGTCGTAGTAGACCACTGGACCCGTGGCTGCCTGGACGGAGTGGTCCAGGAACGCCTTCTGCACCTGCTCCACCCAATCGGGCTCCACTACCGAATCGGCGTCGATCCGGCCCAGGACATCCCCTGTGGCGTTGTCCAGCCCGAAGTTCCGTGTGGGGATCAGGCCCTGCGCCTCATCCTGGCTTAACAGGATCAGCGGGCTTTCCGGGTATTCGAGCTGCATTTGGCGCACGATGTCAGCGGTCCGGTCCTTGGACAGGTTGTCCACCACCACGATCTCGTGGGCGGGGACGGACTGATAGATGGCAGCAATGAGGCACTGCCGGATGACGCTCTCCTCGTTGTATGCCGGGATGACAATGGATACGCGGGGCAGGTGTGCTGCGTCGTTCAAGGCATCCCCAGAGGGTTGGTGGGCTGGCATCAGTTCAAATCTAGCATCCAACCGCTTCCGATCCCGGACGGCCGAAACCATGGAAGACAGCAAAAAGGGCCCCGCCCTGCGGCGGAGCCCTTTCCGGCTGAGCTCTCCGGCCTTGGCCGGTTTATACAGCGGACGTCTTATCAGGACTGGGTAGTGCCCTTGTCCCCATTGTTGATGTTGGACGCAATGTTCCTGGTGGCAGTCTTGGCATCGGTCGCCGGAGTCGTTGCGCTGTCCGAAGTTTCTTCAGCCACGTGCTTTGCTTTTTCGCCGGCGTCCTCTGCCTTGTCAGCCGTGGAGTCGGCCGTGGAGGAAACGGACGATGCCGGCGTTCCAGCGGCGTCGGCTGCCTTTTCCTGGACGTCGTTCACGGTGGTGGCCGGGACCGGCGCGGGTGTGGGGGTCACCGGGGACGGGGTCTTCCATGGGTCCTCGACCGGCTTGGAGGCCTTCCATGCAGCGACACCGGCGGCCACGGCCGCGGCGATCACACCGAAGACAAGCCAGCCGCGCTTCTTCTTGGGGGGCTCCGGCTGTGCCAGCTGGATGCCGACGGTGCGGCCTGCCTCGGTTGCCGCGGCCTTGAGCTGGGTGCCGGTGGCCTGGGCCTGCTCCTGGATGGCGTGGATGATTCCCACATCCCCCAGCTTCTGCGCCACCGCGTCAACGTGGGCGGGAGTGTTCTCCAGGGTGCGGTGCACCACCTGGGATGCCTGGCCGATCTGGTCTGAAAGGCGCGGCAGGTATTCAACAACCACCCGGTCACGGGCGTTGAGGATCACCGGGGTGGCCTTGTCCAGGGCCTCATGCAGGCGGGGCGAGGCGCCTTCCACGGCATCGTTGATCTTGGGCGCGAGCTGCGCCAGGCCGTCCTGGATGCGAGGGGTCACCGTGGCCACGCCATCCGCCAGGTTGTGGGCAGCGGACTTCAGGCCTTCCTGGATCTTTGGCGATGCAGTGTCCAGGCCATGCTGGAGACGGTCAACGGCTGCTTCCACACGGGGGGCTGCCCAGTCCCTGGCATTCTCTACGGCGCTGGCGACTTGCAGCTCAAGGTCACGGGCAATACGGTCCGACTTCTTCACAACTACCTCCCGGTTAGGTGACGGTTCTGTGGTTAGCCTACGTGGCTTGGTGTTCACCGGCTATTCCCACTGCGGATTTTAGGCGGATTTCACCCAGCGCGGAACTGCCGCCGGAGCCGCAACGGCCCGGAGGGGCCGTGGAAGAATGGGGGCTATGACTGCCATCGCAACTGCAAAAGCAACCATCCACACGAGCCTCGGCGACATCGCCGTGAACCTCTTCGGCAACCACGCGCCCAAGACCGTCAAGAACTTCGTAGGCCTTGCCACCGGCGAGCAGGCGTGGACCCACCCGGAGACGGGCGAGGACAAGACCGGCACCCCGCTGTACAACGGGACCATCTTCCACCGCATCATCAAGGACTTCATGATCCAGGCCGGCGATCCGCTGGGCCGCGGCGTGGGCGGCCCGGGCTACCAGTTCGACGACGAAATCCACCCGGAACTGAGCTTCAACCAGCCCTACAAGCTGGCCATGGCCAACGCGGGCATCCGCATGGGCAAGGGCACCAACGGTTCCCAGTTCTTCATCACTACTATCCCCACGGACTGGCTCCAGGGAAAGCACACCATCTTCGGTGAAGTGGCTGACGAGGAATCCAAGAAGGTTGTTGACGCAATTGAAGGTGTCCGCACCGGCATGGGTGACCGTCCCGTGGAGGACGTCACCATCAACAGCATCGACATCGAACAGCTGTAACACCGAAGCATGAGTTACGGAATTCCGTCGGCTGAGCCGTCCGCGCAGGTTCCGGTTTGCCCGCGGCACCCGGACCGGCCCTCCTATGTGCGCTGCCAGCGATGCGGGCGTCCCGCCTGCCCTGACTGCCAGCGGGCGGCCGCCGTCGGATTCCAATGCGTTGACTGCGTCAACGAAACAAGGCGTACGACGCCGGAGGTGCGGACGGTCTATGGCGGCGCCGCAGCAAGCGGCAAGCCTGTGGTGACGTTCGGCATCATCGCCGTGTGTGTTGTGGTGTACGCGCTGCAGTGGCTCATCCCGGGCCAGGCGGTGTACGAACAGTTTGCCTACAACAACGTCTTCGCCACCCCCCAGTACGGGGCGTTCGAGCCGTGGCGCATGCTGACCGCGGCATTCCTGCACTCTCCTGATTCACTGCTGCACATCCTGTTGAACATGTACACGCTGTGGATCTTCGGCCAGGCCTTGGAGCCGCTCCTTGGCCGCGTCCGCTTCCTGGCCCTGTACCTGTTGTCCGCCGTAGGTGGCTCCGTTGGGTACCTGCTCCTGAACCCGGTTCTGGTGCCTGGACAGGGGCTGGTGGGAGTCGTAGGGGCTTCCGGCGCCATCTTCGGCCTCTTCGGCGCGATGCTGCTGGTCCAGCGCCAGCGCGGCGGTGACACCCGGCAGCTGTGGGTCCTCATCGCGATCAACGGGGTTATCGGTTTCCTGATTCCGCAGATTGCCTGGCAGGCGCACCTGGGTGGCCTGATCACCGGGGCGTTGTGCGCGACGGTTCTCGCGTACACCCCCCGCGGCCCCCGGCAGGGTCTCGTCCAGGGCGCTGGCCTGGTGGCCGTGCTCGCCTTGTTGATAGCGGCGAGCTGGGTGAGGATTTCCATCTAGGCTCCGGCCGTAGGGCAACCAAGCTGAAACTGTCCAGAAGCCCTGGCGTCCAGAGGACGCCGGGGTTTTTGCTTTATCCACAGTACTTATCCACATTGTTGGTAACTTACATGCCTGTAGTTCCCGATTCAGGTGCGCCGATTGCGCGGCATGACACGGAATAGGCTGTGGTCGGGCCGTTTTTCTCCACATCTGTGGATAACTCTTGGGGATAGGCATGTGCTTAAGTGGACAAACCACCTAAAAACAGCTGTTCTGTGGATAAACCCGCCAAAAGCGCTTGGAAGACAGGGTTCCTCGGGGTGCCAGGGTGCTGTATCAACATGGTTATGCACACTGTCAATAAACAACAGTGGTGTAGTTAGCTGCACTTTCCGCCGCTGCATCGCAACGTGCGGGCTGTTGATCCACCGGGAGCTCTCCGCCACTTTCCACAGTTGTGGATAACTTGTGGGTATCCCGCTGTTGGTAAGTGGATAAGCTTCAGGTGCCTACCTTTGCGACTGAGCACTTTTGCCGACAGGAGAGTCCATGACCGCCACCACCCAGCACATCTTCCTTGACAAGCAGCACCCTGCTTTGTGGCGTGCATTGAACGGGCTGGGGCTCAAGGTCAAGGAGGCGGCCCAGGAGGCCGGCATAGACGTCCGGACCATGGAACTGCTCAATGTGCGGATTTCCCAGCTGAACGGCTGCGCCTTCTGCCTGGACCTCCACGTCCGGGACGCTCTGGAGGCGGGCGAGACCCCGCAGAGGCTGGCGGTACTGCCTGCATGGCGCGACACAGCACTCTTCACGGAAAAGGAACGTGCTGCCCTGGCATTGATCGAAAGCATCACGGAACTTCCGGGCAACAGCGAACAGGAGCATGAGGAAGCCTATGCCCGGGAGCATCTCACCGAGGAGGAGTTTTCGGTGGTCAGCTGGCTGGCCATCACAATGAACGCATTCAACCGCGTCTCCATTACCAGCCATCACCCGGTTCGGCGTGAACGGTAGGGTCCGAAGGCAGGGGCAGCCCGCCCGTCCTGCGGATTATCCACAGGTATTCCACACTGTTAATAACCGTATCCGCGGTACCGGATTAGCGGTGGGGCCCCTACTGGACGGCAGCGGACGCGGGCAAAACGCCGGTTCGGCCGGTTATCCCCATTGTGGATAACTTTCCCAACAGCTGGGGATAAACCGCGTCCCTAGCTGACCGCGGTGGGCCAGACCCCGGAGGACCCCCGCCGGTGGCTGCCTACCAGGTGGGTGTCCACCATTCCGATGGCTTCCATCAGTGCGAACATGGTGGTGGGGCCAACGAAGGAGAACCCCTTCCTCCTCAGGGCCTTGGACAGCGCAACGGACTCAGCCGATTGGGTGGGGATGTCCGCGTGGACGGCAGGGTGCGGGGTGGCAGCGGGCTGGAACCGCCATACGAAGTCCACCAGGCCGCCGTCCTGCCGCAGCGCCAGGGTGGCCTGGGCGTTGTTGATGGCAGCACGGATCTTCAGGCGGTTCCGGACGATGCCTGCATCCTGCATGAGCCGCTCAACGTCGGCGTCTGTAAAGAGCGCAACGGCATCAGGACTGAAGCCGGCGAAGGCTGAGCGGAACGCGGGGCGCTTGCGCAGGATGGTGGCCCAGGAAAGCCCGGCCTGGAAACCCTCCAGGCAGATGCGTTCGTAGAGGCCCTGTTCGTCCTTGACGGGCAGGCCCCACTCGGTGTCGTAGTAGTCCCTAAGAAGCGGGTCCGCAGACGCCCATGCCGGGCGGGCCAGGCCGTCCTCACCCACCAGGACACCGGCAGCGTCAGAAGGCACGCTTCAGGAGCGCCAGCGGGTGGTCATCAGGAAGCCCACGATGGCAATGCCGAAACCGGCGACGATGTTCCACGATTCCCAGGCCTGGACAGGAAAGCGGCCTTCGCTGATGTAGAACGTGATGATCCAGAAGAGGCCGATGATCATCAGGCCGAACATCACAGGCTTGAACCATACCGGGTTGGGCTTGTAAGCCTGGGACGTAGCCGGCTGCGGGGTGCTGGCAGTCTTCTTGCGTGGCTTTGACTCGGGCACTGGCTCTCCTTGGCGGGCTGCGGCAAGATCGGCGTTCCGGCCTTGGTATCCTGCAAGAAGGAAATTGCCAGCGGTCTGCGCGATCTTGATCAAAATCTTGCTTGGTCAAATTTGGATTCTTACTAGCAGCCAATTCTAGCCGTAGTTCAGGGGCCGCCGGTGCCCATGGGAACCGCCCGGAGGAGAACGCGTGGTATTGCAGGAGAAGGCGAGGCAAGCCGCTGCGCCGCCTGCCGGCGTCGTTATTCTGCGCGGGACGGTCCAGGTGGTTGGTGAGCTGCTCATCACCGCCGGCATCATCCTCTTGCTGTTTGTTGCGTGGCAGCTGTGGTGGACCAACGTGGAATCAGATGCCAAGCAGAGCGAAGTAATCAAGGAATTCGCGCAGGACATCGCCGGTGCTGCCCCTGCCGCGCCGGCCGCCGCTCCGCCGCCCGCCGCCGGCGAAGACTTCGGTGAGCCCGTGGTGGCTGCCGCGCCGGCCCATGGGGGCACCATCGGCATCATGTACATTCCCCGCTTCGGGGCGAACTACACGCGGCCGATCGTCCAGGGGACAACCAGCGATGTGCTGGACACCCTGGGGCTGGGCCATTACGGAACCACCGCCATGCCGGGTGCCGTGGGCAACTTCGCCGTTGCGGGGCACCGCCAGACGCACGGCGCCGTCCTGGACAACATCCACACGCTGGTGCCCGGGGACAAGATCTACGTCCAGACGAAGGACGGCTATTACGTGTACGTCTTCCGCAACAACCAGATCGTCATGCCGCAGCGCACCGACGTCCTGGAGCCGGTGCCGGCGCAGCCGGGGGTTGCCCCCACTGAAAGATACCTGACCATGACAAGCTGCAACCCGCGCTTTGGCGCTGAAGAACGCATTATTGCCTATGCCCTGCTGGACAGTTGGCGCCCTGCATCCGCCGGACCGCCCGCGGAAATTGCGGACCAGGTGGCCGCGGCGATCGGGAAGGGATGAGCATGTACGGCTGGATTTTCCGCCATCTCCCCGGGCCGCTTTGGCTGCGGATTGTCACCTCATTGGTGCTCATCGCCGCCGCACTGGTATTGATGGTTCAGTTCCTTTTCCCCTGGATGTCCCAATACACCCAGTTCACCGACTCAACGATTGGTTCCGTAAGCCAGCCATGACCACAACCAAGATCCTCGTGGTGGATAACTACGACAGCTTCGTCTACACCCTGGTGGGCTACCTCCAGGAACTCGGCGCGGAAACCACCGTGGTCCGCAATGACGACGTCACCCTGGCAGAGGCCATCGAACTGGCCAGCACCCGGGATGGCGTCCTCATCTCACCCGGCCCCGGCAACCCGGCGGAAGCCGGGGTCTGCATTGAACTGATCAGGTGGTGCGGCGAGAACAGCGTCCCCATGTTCGGTGTGTGCCTTGGACACCAGGCGCTGGCGGAGGCCTTCGGCGGCAAGGTAACGCACGCGCCGGAACTCATGCACGGCAAAACGTCCCTTGTGCAGCACATTGGCACCAGCGTGTTTTCCGGGCTCCCCTCCCCCGTCACGGCCACGCGTTACCACTCGCTGGCAGCCGTGCGCGAGTCCATCCCCGACGTCCTGGAGATCACCGCTGAGACGGCAACGGGTGTGGTGATGGGCCTGCAGCACCGGACTGCACCCCTGTGCGGCGTGCAGTTCCACCCGGAATCCGTGCTTACCGAGGGCGGCTACCAGATGCTGGGCAACTGGCTTGAGTCCCTGGGCATGAAGGGCGCAGCTGCCCGGGCGGCCAAGCTGAGCCCGCTGATCCAGCACTAGACAGGCACTGACTGGCCGAGCCGAGCCGCACCGGCGAAGGGCCGAGCCAACGCGGCGTCGTGCCTAGCCCTTTTTGGTGGAGGTCGGCGTCGGAGTAGGCGTGGGTGTGGGGCTGGGGCTTGGCGGGGGCGGCGGCGCTTTGGCCACCACAATGGTGACGGTCTTGCCCTGTTCCACGGCCGCGTTCACGGCGTCGCTTTGCTCCATCACCCTGCCGGGCTCAACCTGGGCATTCTCGGCCTCAACCACGTTGGGCACCAGGCTCAGTTCCTTCAGCGCGGCTTCTGCTTCTTCGCGGGTACGCCCCCGGAGCTCCGGGACGGCGACCTTGCCGGTGGACACCACCAGTTCGACGCTGGTCCCGACGCCCACCTTCTGGCCGGGCGCGGGGCTTGTGGTGATCACGATTCCGGCAGGCACGGTGGCACTGTTGGCCGTGGTGGTGGAGGGGGCGCCAACCAGCCCGCTTTGGCGCAGGATATCCCTGGCTGCTGCCTCGGTCTTGCCCGGCAGGCTTTCAGGGATCATAACGGCGCTGGGGCCCTCCGAAATGTTGAGGATCACCTCGGCGCCTCGATCCAGGGCGGCGCCGGACGCCGGGTCCGTGCCGATCGCCGTCCCCTTGGCAACGGTGTCGTGCTGCGACCGGACAATACGGGGCCGGAGGTCGGCGTTGTACAGTTCCTGCAGCGCCGCCGATTCTGTCATGGCGGCCACGGCCGGAACCGTGATCTTGGGCGCCGCCGGAGCGGGGCGGTTGATGATGCTGTACAGCCACAGGGCACCGCCTGCCAGGACAAGGAGCGTGAAGACCACCAGCGTGCCAATCCACGCACGACGGCGGGACTTCTGCCGCGGGCTCCGCTCACGTTCCGGAGTCAGGCCAAGGGGCAACGGATCAGCCGGCCGCTCGTCATCAGCGTCCGCCACGAAGGGAACCAGGGTTTCGTGGTCCTCGGCAGGGGCAGGGGTCGCCTCCAGCCGGCCGGTAGGTGCGTCGTGGAGGAAGCCTGCGCCCGCGGCGGGGAAGGCCTCGGTGGCCGGCGGCGGGACGTGGTCGTTGGGGTCCGTGGGCGCTTCGGAGGCCGCAAGTGCGGGGACCGCTACGCCTGATCGAGCAGCACGCAGGGCACGCCGGAAGGCCGCGGCATCCTGGAACCGGTCATCGCGGTTTTTTTGCAGCGCCTTCGCCAGCACGCTGTCCAGGGCAGGAGTCACCTTGGGGTTGAGGCTGCTGGGGGGCTCGGGAATCTCCCGGACGTGCTGGTAGGCCACGGACACAGGACTGTCACCGATGAAGGGGGGCCTGGACGTGAGCATTTCATACAGCAGGCATGCGGCGGAGTAGAGGTCACTGCGGGCGTCGACTGTTTCGCCGCGGGCCTGCTCCGGCGACAGGTACTGGGCGGTGCCCACCACGGCCTGCGTCTGGGTCATGGTGGCTGAGGAGTCGGCGATGGCGCGGGCAATGCCGAAGTCCATCACCTTCACGGAGTTGGTGCTTTCGCAGTACATCACGTTGGCCGGCTTGATGTCCCGGTGGACGATGCCGGCCTTGTGGCTGTACTCGAGGGCGCCGAGGACGCCCAGGCAATAGTCGATTGCCTGGTCAATGGTGACGTCATGGGCGCGGATGAGGTCGCGGATGGTCTTGCCCTCCACGAATTCCATCACGATGTACGGCACCCGGACGTTGTCCTCCGAGCCATCGTGGACCAGGTGTTCACCGGTGTCGTAGATGGCAACAATGGAGGAATGGTTGAGGGCGGCAACGGCCTGAGCTTCCCGCTTGAACCGGGCCTGGAACTGCGGGTCCCGGGCCATGTCCGCCCGCAGCAGTTTCACGGCGACAGTGCGCCCCAGCCGGGTGTCCACTCCCCGGTAGACGTCCGCCATGCCTCCGCGGCCGATCAGGCCGCCCAGCTCGTAGCGGCCGCTGAGGACACGGCGGTTATCCACCGGGAGGCTGTCCTCGCGGTGCAACGGTGTGCGCGCTGACTCGTTCACTGGCTGTCCTGGCGGTTATGGCTTGCAGGTTGGCGGGGCACCGGGCAGTTGGCCGGCGGTGCAGGCGGGCAGGGGCGACGCTGCGGTGGGCGCCGCCACGGCCGACGTGGTGGCTGACGGCGCGGGGGCTGGTGCGGATGTGGTGGGTGCCGGCGGTGCCACTGCATAGACCACCGTGATGGGCGAACCCTGCGGCACGAGCCCTGTGGGGTTCAGCTCGATGACCCTGCCGGGGTCATCTGCCGTACTCTCCTGCGGAATCACAGTGACGGCCAGCCCCAGCCCGGCAAGCTCGGCCTGTACCTTGCGGTAGTCCTGCCCGAGGTAGGCGGCCGGGATCACGTTGACCATTTCCTGGGTGGGTGTGGGCGTAGGCGTGTTGCGCGTGGGCGTGGGCGTGGCGGATTGCGTGGTCCTGGTTGGGCTGGCGCTGGTGCTCGGCGGGCTTGTGGCGGCCCCGGTGGTGGCGTCGTTCGAGGGGAAGAGAATGCCCCGCTGGCTGAGGAAGAACCCCACCAACGCGAACAGAACCAGGAGGATCAGGGCAACCAGCGGCCAGGTCCAGGGACTGCGGCCCTTGCGCTGGGGCTCATCGGCAGGCTCGTCGTCGTACGTTGCTTCTTCCGGAACCCACCTGCGCTCGGCGGCGAGGGCATTGGCCCGGGCGAGTGTTCCCTGGGGCGCGTCAGCGTCCGCAGCTGCTGCCCCGGCGGCGGCTCCGGCGGCTGCACCTGCCGCGCCCGCACCCAGCACCGGCAAAGCGGACGTGGGCGTGGGCGAACTGTCATGCTGGGCACCAATGACGCCGGTGGGCGCCGTGGCGGTGTCCACCGGAGCCGTGATGGGGCCCGTATTGTCCGCGTCGAAGAGGAGCATGCCGGGAACGGCGGCCCGGGCTGCGCTGATATCCCCGTTGCGGATGGCCTCGGCCGCCTCGGCCAGTTTGATGGCGTTTTCCGGCCGGTTCTTAGGGTCCTTGGCCAGCATGGACATAAGGAGGGCGCGCACCGGGGTGGGAAGCGATTCGGGCAGCGGCGGCGGGGCGTCGTTGACCTGGGCCAGGGCGATGGCGATCTGGGACTCGCCGGAGAAGGGGCGGTGTCCGGTCAGGCACTCGTAGCCGATGACGCCGAGCGCGTAGATGTCCGAGGAACCGGTGGCGGTCTGTCCGGTGGCCTGCTCGGGGGCAAGGTACTGGGCGGTGCCCATTACCTGGCCGGTCTGGGTGAGCGGAACCTGGTCTGCCAGGCGGGCGATGCCGAAGTCGGTGACCTTCACCCGCCCGTCCGGGGTGATCAGGAGGTTGCCGGGTTTCACGTCGCGGTGCACCAGGCCCTGCGCGTGGGCAACGGAGAGTGCACGGGCGGTCTGCGCGATGATGGACAGCGTGCGGTCCGGGGACAGGACCTGCTCGTGTTCGATGATGTTGCTCAGGGGCTGGCCGGGGACCAGTTCCATGACCAGGTAGGCGGAGCCCTCCTCCTCGCCGTAGTCGAAGACGTTGGCGATGCCCACGTGGTTCAGGAGAGCGGTGTGGCGGGCCTCGGCGCGGAAGCGCTGGAGGAACCCGGGATCGCCGGTGTACTCCTCCTTCAGCACTTTGATAGCGACGATGCGGCCCAGGACGAGGTCTTTCGCCTTCCAGACTTCGCCCATGCCGCCGATCGCGATCCGCGTGGTCAGCTGGAATCTGCCGCCGAGGGTGATTCCGGTTGTAGGCCTCACTTATTCAACACCGCCTCAAAAATTCTTTTCGCGTTCGGACTGGTTAGCTGGGCTCCGGAGGTGATGTCCACGCCCTCCATGACGATGGTGACTCCCACCTGCGGGTTGTTTGCGGGGGCAAATCCGGTGAACCAGGAGTTGTTGGTGCCGTTTCCGAGCTCCGCGGTTCCTGTCTTGCCGGCCACCTGGACCCCCGGGACTGCGGCCCTGTTGGCGATGCCTTCGCTGACGGCACTGACCATCCACTCGGTGATCTGGTTTGCGACATCCGGAGTGGTGGAGGTCCGCAGCTGCTCCGGCTTGGGTTCGTCGATGACCCGCAGATCCGGAGAACGCAGGGTCTTGACCAGGTTCGGCCTCATCTGGACGCCGTCATTGGCAATGGCCGCGGTCATCAGCGCAACCTGGAGGGGTGTGGCCCTGACGTCTTTCTGGCCGATGGCGGACTGGGCCAGGCCGGGGGCGTCCAGGTTATCGGGGAAGCCGTTGTTGCGGGCGTAGCCGAGCTTGAGTTGGTCGCCCATGTCCTCGCCGAAGCCGAACTTTTTCGCCTGCTCGGCGATGGCGTCCCGGCCCAGGTCCAGCGCGATGCTGGCGAACGGGGTGTTGCAGGACTGCTGCAGGGCGAAGGCGAAGCTCGCGGTGTCCCGGGTGTAGCAGTTGCCGCCTGCGTAGTTGGGAAGCTTGTACTGGATTCCCGGAAACGGCATTTCCGCCGGGTTGGGGAGAACGCTGTCCTTGTTGTACTTCCCTGATGCAAGCGCCGCGGCCGTGTCAACGAGCTTGTAGACGGATCCCGGCGCCAGCAGTTCCCCGGTGGGTCCGCTGACGTTCTGGTTCAGGTTGATGCCCGGGACCTTGACCAGCTCATTGATGTTGGCGGTCTCGGCGTTGGGATCCTGGGTGGCGATCAGGTTGGGATCGTAGGAGGGCTTGGAGACCATGGCAAGGATCGCCCCGGTCTTGGGGTTGGTGACCACGATGGATCCGCGCTGCCCGTCCGGGATCAGGCTGTAGGCGAGCTGCTGGATCGCGGGATCAATGGTGAGCTCCACCGAAGCGCCCTTGGGCTGGTTCCCCAGGAAGAGCTGGCCCACGCGGTCCAGGAAGAGCTGGTCCGAGTTGCCGGTGAGCACTTCACCCATGGCCTGTTCCAGGCCGGTGGCACCGAAGTTCTGGGAGAAGTAACCCGTGATTCCGGCGTAGAGCTCCGGCTGCGGGTAGGTCCGCTGGAACTTGCAGGTTTCCGAGGTGCCCTCCACCGATTCTGCTACCGGGGTGCCGCCCACAATGATGGCGCCGCGGTCGTTGCAGTAGTTCTGCAGGATGGCGCGCTGGTTCCATGGGTTGGCCTTGAGCTCATCCGCCCCCACCACCTGCACGTAGCTGATGGCGCCGAAGATCAGGGCGAACATGGCGACGGCCGCCACCCACG
Organism: Pseudarthrobacter sp. L1SW; assembly: GCF_020809045.1. Classification (NCBI taxonomy): domain Bacteria; kingdom Bacillati; phylum Actinomycetota; class Actinomycetes; order Micrococcales; family Micrococcaceae; genus Pseudarthrobacter; species Pseudarthrobacter sp. L1SW. The sequence goes on from NZ_CP078079.1 coordinate 25,868, forward strand.
AGTGCCGTATTGCCTGGTTCATGAGTGCTTCACCGCCTCAGTAGGAGTGTCAATGCCCATCGAATCTGCTGCCTCGCCCGGCCGCAGCGGGGTGGTGTCCACCGGGCCGCGGGCCGTGTGCGAGATCATCAGGAGCAGGCCAACGATGATCCAGTTGGCCAGCAGCGAGGAACCGCCGGCTGCCAGGAAGGGCGTTGTCAGGCCGGTCAGCGGGATGAGCCGCGTTACGCCGCCGATCACCACGAAGCACTGCAGTGCCACGGCGAAGGACAGTCCGCAGGCAAGGAGCTTTCCGAACGCGTCCCGGGTACCCAGCGCCGCCCGGAATCCGCGGGTGAAAAGCAGCAGGTACATGAGGACGACGGCGAACAGGCCCACCAGGCCGAGTTCCTCGCCGAGGGACGCGATGATCATGTCGCTGTTGGCGAAAGGGACCAGGTCCGGGCGGCCCTGTCCCAGCCCGGTTCCCACCAGTCCGCCGTTGGCCATGCCGAAGAGGCCCTGGACAATCTGGCCACTACCGCCGGGTGAGCGGTCGTAGACCTCCGGAGTGAATGCGTTGAGCCAGCCGTCGATGCGGAGTGCCACGTGGGAGAAGACCTGCGCCGCGATGAAGCCGCCGCCGAAGATGAGGGCCAGGCCGATTACCACCCAGCTGATGCGGCTCGTGGCCACGTAGATCATCACGATGAACAGGCCGAAGAAGAGCACCGATGAACCAAGGTCGCGCTGGAAGATGAGCACGCCGATGCTGACCAGCCAAGCCGTGATCATGGGTCCCATGTCCTTGAACCGGGGGAACTGCAGCGGACCGATCTTGCGGCCGGCCAGCAGGATCAGGTCGCGGTTGGAGGAAAGATAACCGGCAAAGAATATAGCCAGGGTGATCTTGGCGACCTCGCCGGGCTGGAAGGTCATGGGTCCGAGCCGGATCCAGACGCGGGCGCCCAGGATTTCGCCCGCGCTGATGCCGGGGATCAGCGGCAGGAGCAGGAGGAGGGCGCTGGCCGCGAGGGAGATGAAGGTGAACCGGCGGAGGACGCGGTGGTCCTTGAGCAGCCAGATCACTGCGATCGCCACCGCCATCGCAATGAGGGTCCACCGGAGCTGGTTGTTGCCGGTGTCGTCGCCGGGCGCATCGAGGCGGTGGATCATGGCCAGGCCCAAGCCGTTGAGGGCTACCACGAGCGGAAGTATTACCGGATCGGCATACTTGGCGCGGAAGCGGAGGACGCCGTGGAACACCAGGGCGGCTACGGCAAGGAGGCTGGACTGGAACCAGAAATCCGAATCAAAGGCCTTTTCCTTGTCCACGCCCACCAGCATGTTGGCGCCGATGCCGACGGCCAGGGCCAGCAGGAGCAGCGCGAGTTCGACATTCCGCCGCGGCTTGGGAGTGGTGCTGAGCTGGCTCATGGGGCCGCCTTGCAGGTGACGGTGGGGCTGGGGGACGGGCTTGCCGGGGTGGCGGTGGCATCCGGGGCTGGTGCGGGGGCGGCCGGATCCGCGGCGGCCGGCGTGGAGGGTCCGGGCGATGCCGACGGTGGTGGACACCCTTCCTCAGGGGAGGTGGTGCCGGTGAGTTCGAGGTTCTTCACGATCCGCTGGGCATCGTAGAGGTCGTTGGCAGGCACGGTCTGGCGCACCCGCTGCTGCGAGAACGGCGGCAGGGAATCCATCCGGATCTCCGTGACGGTCTCAAGGCTGGACAGCCCGATGGGCCCAAGGCGCTGGGAGACACCGTTGTAGATGGCGACGCGGGAGTCGTACTCGCCGATGTAGTAGCGCGTCTGGGTCCAGGCATAGCCGAGCCAGAGGCCCACCGTCAGGACCAGCAGGACGGCTGCGGCGATGGACCAGGTGATCCAGCGCCGCGGCTTGAGCGGCACGAGGGTGTCCTCGGCCTCGCTGCCCGGCTGTTCTGCCTTGTGGGTGAGGAGGGTGGCTGCCCTCCGTGCCACGGTGCGCCCGGCGATGGTGGGAATGGACCCGGACTCCGCGGCCGCAGCCGCGGCACCCACAAGTTCGTGCGGGCGGGAGGCGAGTTCGTCCCGCAGGACCTCAGCGGACAGGTGCTCGCCGAGGTGGGGATCGGTGGAAGCCTGGTCCTTGCCCTCGGCGGCCTTGCCAGTGCTTTCCTTGCCCGCAGGATTCTTCCCCGGCGCTTCGGCGCCGCCGGCCGGGTCCTTCGGGTTCACTGCAGCCGGTGCTGCCGGCTGGACTGCCGCGGCAGGGGCTGTGGCGGCGGCTGCGGAGGGGATGACTTCGACGGCGGCCGTACTGACGTCGTCGGGCGTTTCCTCCACGATCTCCACCATGACCACCGTGACGTTGTCCGGGGAGCCGGCTTCGAGGGTCAGGTCCACGAGGGTTTCCACGCACTCGCGGAGGTCCTTGGTTTCCCGGACCGTCCGTTCCACGGCGTGGCCGGCCACATAGTTGAGCCCGTCGGAGCAGAGCAGCCAACGGTCGCCGGGGCGGACGTCCAGGGTGTCGAGGTCGAGTTCCGGGCTGGCGTCCACGTCGCCCAGGACGCGCATCAGGACGTTTTTATGGGGGTGGCTTTCGGCTTCCTCAGGGCGGAGCCGGCCTTCGTCGATGAGCCGCTGGACGAAGGTGTGGTCCACGCTGACCTGCTTGAATTCGCCGTCGCGCAGGAGGTAGGCGCGGGAGTCACCGATGTGGGCGAAGTAGAGCTTGCCCTCGGCCAGCAGGAGCGCCGTGACGGTGGTGCCCATGCCCGCCAGCTTGGGGTTCTGGTGAACGAGTTCGGAAAGCAGGGAGTTGGCTGTCTGGATTTCGTCGGCAAGGACCGTGCCGGCGTCGCCGTCGTAGTCGCCGCGGTCCAGGTGGATCATGTCCAGGACGGTGGCGGCGGAGGCGACGTCGCCGCCCGCGTGCCCGCCCATGCCGTCCGCGACGACGGCGAGGTGCCGGCCCACGTAGGCGGAGTCGTCGTTCTTGGAGCGGATCCGGCCGACGTCGGAGCGTGCGGCGTAGCGCATGATGAGGGGCCGCTGCGCGGGCCGGGGCCCGTTTGCGGGGGTTTGCGTGACGGCCACGGCTATGGCCTCAATTCGATGACCGTCTTGCCGATTCTCACGGGTACCCCTGGCTCAACCGGCAGGGCACGGGTAAGTTGCTGGTCCGCCAGGTACGTTCCGTTCGTGGACCCCAGGTCCTCGATGAACCAGCGGCTGCCCTGGGGGAACAGCCTGGCGTGGCGGCCGGAGGCGTAGTCGTCCTCCAGAACCAGGGTGGCCTCCTGGGCGCGGCCCAGGAGGATGGGGCTGGCGGCGAGCGGGAGGGTGGTTCCCTTGAGCGGACCCTCGACGACGACCAGTTGGTGCGCCTGCTGCTTCATCGGCTGCGGGGGAGCCTCAGCAAGTTCCGGGTTCCTGCGGACCTGGCGCTGGGTGGGGGTGCCGGAGGCTGCTTTGCGGCCCACCATGAGGTCACGGCGCATGGCCGAGACGATGCTGAAGATCAGCACCCAGAGGAGCAGGAGGAAGCCGAACCGCAGGACGGTGATGGTCAGGTCGCTCATGTGCGGCCACCAGGGCTGGCGGGCAGAAGGCGGAAGATGATTTTTGTCCGTCCCATAGTGATGGTGGAGCCGTCAGTGAGTTCGGTGCTTCCTGACACCTTCTGCCCGTTGACGTAGCTGCCGTTGGTGGAACCCATGTCCACTGCGCTGGTGACCCCGTTGGCAGTGCGGATTTCCAGGTGGCGGCGTGAGACGCCGGTGTCCTCGACGTGGATGTCCGCTTCGGAGGACCTGCCAAGGACGATGGACGGGGCGTTGAGGGAGTAGCGCTGCCCGTCGATGTCCAGAACGGGCTGAAGGCGTACCGGCTGGCGGCTGGGGGCGGCCGGTACGTTGGGGCGCTGCGGCTGGCCGGCGGGGGCGCCCTTGGACTTCTCGGTTGAGGAGACGATCTCGAAATCGCCGGCGCGCAGCTCGGCGTCCCGGCGGAAGGAGATGCGGACTGAACCCTGGAGGGTGTAGCCCTGGCTGCGGACGTGGTTGATGACGACGTCGCAAAGCTCTTCGGCCAGCGGTGTGCCCCATTCCTGGGCCCGCTTGAAGTCGTCCTCGCTGAGTTGCACGTCGAAGACGTTGGGCGCGAGGGTCCGGCCGGCCGCCACCGTCAGTGCTTTGTGGTCCACTTCGCGGCGCAGCCTGCTGGCGATCTCCACGGGTTCAACCTGGGCGCGCGAGCCGGTGGAGAAGACGCCCCGGACAGCCTTTTCAATGCCGCGTTCAACCTTGTCCAGCAGGCCCATGGTCCTTCTCCTTTCCCCCCGGCAGCGGGGCAGTTTCCGTTGCGGAGCTGCACCCGCGGTGCAGCTCACAAGTCAGCGGTGCGCCTGCATGCAGCAGTCACTCCTACATCAGATACTACTGGGCAGGGCTGTGAATGACCTTAATCAGCAACGCCCGGGGGCCTCCGAAAGTTCGGTCCCTTGCCTGGTTCGGCGCGGTCCGGGCGTGGGTTTCAACTACGGAAAGGGGCAGGAGGCGGCCCGGCTTTTTGCCTCCGGGTGGGGGTCTGCGGAGCCCAATTGGTGTTTTCCGTCCACCTTCCGTTATGCTTGATCTCGCTGCTTTTGCAAGGTAACGGATGCGGGAAACCCGCCGGGGCTTCGTGAAAGAAGTTGCGCGCGAGTGGCGGAACGGCAGACGCGCTGGCTTCAGGTGCCAGTATCCGAAAGGGTGTGGGGGTTCAAATCCCCCCTCGCGCACGCAAATGAAAGAGCTCCGGTCGAGAGACCGGGGCTCTTTTGCTTTAACTCCGCTCACCTGGGCTTGTTCGCGATTCCGTGCTTTGAAGGTTCTGGTCCGCAAGCAAGCCTAGGTTCCGGCGGGTTGCCGGGATGCACTCCAGGCTACGGCCGCGCGGAAGCCTTGAACCGGCGTCGTGAGTTGGCCAAATGGCTGCGCATGGCAGCCGCTGCCGCAGCCTCGTCGCCGTCTGCAATGGCATCCGAGATGGAGCGGTGCTCCTGGACCACCTGGTCGAAGTGGTCCCGGGCGTAATGCTCGGCGCCGGTCATCAGGCGGGTGCGCGGCATCGCGATCATCGTTTGGCCCAGGGCGGCCAGGCAGTCGGAGTAGTAGGGGTTGCCGGAGGCGGCTGCGATGGCGCGGTGGAACTCGAAGTCCGACTTCATGGCGTGGGCCGGGTGGCCGGCGCTGGCCGTGAACTGCTCCAGCGCAGCGGTGACGGCGCGAAGCTGCCGTTCGGTGTGGTTGCGGGCGGCCAGCGCGGCGGCCTCGGTTTCCACCCCCATGCGGAACTCGAGCAGATGGAGGCGGTCCTCCGTGGTGGCCACGGGGCGGGCCCCGGGTGCTGCCTGGGGCCCGTCCGATGGCGGGGTGAGGGCGAAGCTGCCCCGTCCCCGTTCGGTTTCAACAAGACCCTCGGCCTGAAGCCGGGTCAGTGCGGCGCGGACAACGGTCCGGCTGACGCCGAAATCGCTGATGAGGGTGTTTTCGCTGGGGAGCTTTTCACCTGGCTGGATGATGCCGTCGACGATGCGGTTGCGAAGGTCGGCGGCGAGGTCCGCGGTGAGGTTCCGGCTCATGGCTTCAAGGTTACGGCTTTAGGGTTGCGCGCCGAACTCCACGGACTCGGTGGTCCAGGCGCGTGCCTGGTCACTGAGGGTGACGCCGAGGCCGGGGCGGTCCGGGACGATCATCCGGCCGTGCTTGGTTTCGAGGCGCTCGTTGAACAGCGGGTCGAGCCAGTCGAAGTGCTCCACCCAGGGTTCCCGCGGGTAGGCGGCGGCGAGGTGGAGGTGGATTTCCATGGCGAAGTGCGGGGCGAGGCCCAGTCCGCGCTCGTCGGCGAGGGCGGCGAGGCGGAGGAACTGGGTTATGCCGCCAACGCGGGGTGCGTCGGGCTGGATGATGTCGCAGCCGTTGGCGTTGATGAGGCCCTTGTGTTCGGCCACGGAGGCCAGCATTTCGCCGGTGGCGATGGGCGTGTCCAGGACGTTCGCCAGGTGGGCATGGCCTTCGAAGTCGTAGGCATCCAGCGGTTCTTCGATCCAGATGAGGTTGAATTCCTCGAGCTGGCGTCCCATGCGCAGGGCGGTGGCACGGTCCCACTGCTGGTTGGCGTCCACCATCAGCGGGACATCCCCGCCGATGTGTTCGCGGATGCCGGCCACGCGGCGGAGGTCTTCCTTGCTGTCCGGCAGGCCTACTTTGATCTTGATGCCGCCGATGCCTTCTTCGAGGGACTGGGTGGCGCGTGCCTTGACCTCCTCAAGGGAGGCGTTGAGGAAGCCGCCGGAGGTGTTGTAAGTCTGCGCGGAGTCGCGGTAGGAGCCGAGGAACTTGGCGAGCGGCAGGCCCGCGCGTTTGGCTTTGAGGTCGTAGAGGGCGATGTCGATGGCGGCGAGGGCCTGGGTGGCGACGCCGGAGCGGCCCACCGAGGCGCCGGCCCAGAGGAGCTTGGTATGGATCTTGGCGATGTCGTTGGGGTCCTCGCCGATGATGCCCTCGGCCACTTCCTTGGCATGGGCGTACTGCGCGGGGCCGCCGGCGCGCTTGGAGTAGCTGAAGCCGACGCCGGTGTGGCCCAGTTCAGTGGTGATCTCGGCGAAGAGGAAGACCACCTCTGTCATGGGCTTCTGCCGGCCGGTGAACACCTTGGCGTCGCTGATGGGTACTGCGAGGGGGAGTCGGGCGGTGGACAGTTTGACGTGCCGGATCAGATCGACGGTACTCATGGATTCTCCTTAGGGCGGCGCCGGGCTCCTTCGCCCGCCCTCTGAGAATACAAGTTGGTAACTTGTATTACAAGTATCGTCCGCTGCTACACCAACGATCCCCGCCCACGATCCGCCTGACATCACGTGGGGGTGTACTCCGGGCGACGGATGACCTCGTCTCCGGCCATAGTGCGAGGGCCAGGATTGAAGTCATAGAGCGCTGCGAATCAGGGCGGAGTCGTCCATGATCCAGGTCTGCTCATGCCCATGGTGGAAATTCTTGAATGGATTACTGACCGCGGCCTTCCTGCATATCCCGTCCCTGCGATGCGGTGACTCCCGGTACAACGAGCATAGCCTCGCACGCCTTCCTGATGCAGAGGCGGACAGGCGGCCCGCCCCCTCTTGCCGCCCTTACCCCCGCAGGGCACCCAGCCCCGAAATCAGCGCCTCCAGCCCCAGCTCGAACGCCACGTCCGCCGGGCGCGCCGCAGCAGAGGAAGAGCTCCGCACCGCAGCCGTGAAGTGCGGCGTCGAGTCCGCCATGGACCCGGAATCAAAGATGTCGGCAGGCGCCGTCACGTCATACGCGGAGCCGAAAATGAACGACTCCAGCGCCACGATTGAGGACACGACGCGCTCCTCTGGAAAGCCGGCGTCGAGGAACCCCTTGCTCACGGTCTCGTACATCGCCAGAGTCTGCGGGGCGTCCGTCACGGGCAGGACGGCGATGACCGGAATCAGGGGCGTGTGCTCGGCGAAAACATTCCGGTAGCTCCAGGCCCAGCTGCGCACGGCGTCTTCCCACGGCGCCGAGCCAAAGTCTGACACGTCAACCAGGGACGTGAGATGGTCCTCCACCAGGAGCAGTACGTCCCGTTTCGAGGCCACATGGTTGTAAAGGGCCGACGGCGCCACGTCCAGTTCCTTGGCCAGGCCCGCCATGGTGAGCCCGTCGTAGCCCTTCCGGCCAATGAGCTCCAGGGCGGCTGCCGTGATCCCGGCCTTGTCCAGGACGGCGGCCGAGGGCCGCCCCGCCTTCCTCTTCTGCGAACCGGGAATCTCCGCGGACGCAGCCTCCGCGGAACGTCCCTGTACAGCTGGTCCTGCCGGCATCAGTGGCCTTTCTCTGGTGGTCTCCAGCATTATTCCATCCGGCCCTTCCGGTCCCGGCCCCCAGCAGCTATAGTTCTAATAAATGAACGTCATTCATTTACCGACCGCCCGAACCGGGGAGGCCGAAGAAAGGACATCATGCTGAACCTGAACCGCGACGTCGTGGTCGTCGGAGCCGGGCCCTCGGGACTCACCGCAGCCCGTGAACTGAAGAAAGCCGGCCTCACCGTTGCCGTGCTGGAGGCGAGAGACCGCGTGGGCGGCCGCACCTGGACCGGCACCATCGACGGCGCCATGCTCGAGATCGGCGGCCAGTGGGTCTCGCCGGACCAGACCGTACTCCTGGACCTCCTCGACGAACTGGGCCTGCAGACGTATCCGCGCTACCGCGAGGGCCAGTCGATGTACATCGGTAAGGACGGCATTCCCGTCCGCTATACCGGCGGCACCTTCCCCGTGGACCCGGACACCGAAGCGGAGATGAACAAGCTCATCGCCCTGCTGGACGGCCTCGCCGCCGAGATCGGCCCCACCGAACCCTGGGCCCACCCGAAGGCGCGTGAGCTGGACACCATCTCCTTCCACCACTGGCTGCGCAAGCACTCCGCCAATGAGGAAGCCTGCAACAACATCGGCCTCTTCATCGCCGGCGGGATGCTCACCAAGCCCGCCCACGCCTTCTCCGCCCTCCAGGCCGTCCTGATGGCCGCCTCCGCCGGCTCCTTCACCCACCTCACGGACGAGGACTTCATCCTGGACCGCCGGGTTGTGGGCGGGATGCAGCAGGTCTCCCTGCTGCTCGCGCAGGAGATGGGGGACGACGTCGTGCTTGACTCCCCGGTGCGCACCATCAACTGGGAGCCGGACGCCGACGGCGGGCACCGCGTCACCGTCGAATCCGAGCGGGCCACGGTCAACGCCCGGTTCGTCATCATGGCCGTTCCGCCCAACCTCTACTCCCGCGTCTCGTTCAACCCGCCGCTGCCGCGCCGCCAGCACCAGATGCACCAGCACCAGTCGCTTGGTCTCGTCATCAAGGTCCACGCTGTCTACAGCCGCCCGTTCTGGCGGAATTCCGGCCTCTCCGGCACCTGCTTCGGCGCTGGCTCCTTGGTCCAGGAGGTCTACGACAACACCAACTTCGGCGACACCCGGGGCACCCTGGTGGGCTTCGTCTCCGATGAAAAGGCCGACGCCGTCTTCGAGTTGGGTGCCGACGACCGCAAGAAGGCCATTCTGGAATCCATCGCCGGGTTCCTGGGCGCCGAGGCGCTCGAGCCCGAGGTGTACTACGAATCCGACTGGGGCTCGGAGGAATGGACCCGCGGTGCCTACGCGTCCAGCTACGACCTCGGCGGACTCCACCGCTACGGCAAGGACCAGCACGTCCCGGTGGGTCCCATCTTTTGGTCATCCTCCGACCTCGCCGCCGAAGGCTACCAGCACGTGGACGGCGCCATCAGGATGGGCCTCCGCACCGCTGCCAGCATCTGCGAAGCGGCACGGGTGGCCGTTCCCGCCTGAGCCAGGGCGGCCCTCACACCATGGCTGGCTCCAATGGAACGTCTGCCACGGTGCTGTCGAAGGCCTCGGGGTCCAGATACCCCAGCGCCTGGGCAACCGGGACGGCGGAAGCCGCAGCCCAGGCCTGGGGGCGGCAGGAGGCAGGGTACGGAACCGGGGGCCACGTGTCCGCGGCGCCGTGGCCGGCAAATAGCTCGGGAAGGCGCCAGTTGAATCCCTGTGCCGCCCGGAGCAGCCCGCCCGCCAGCTTGCGCGCCTCCTCGAAATATCCCTCGGCCAGCAGGCCGCTGAGGATCATCGCGCTGTCGTGCGTCCACACCGACCCCGCGTGGTACCTGGTGGGCCAGTAGGCGGCGTTGGTGGTGGAGATGGTCCGGATGCCGTACCCGGAGTACATGGACGGGTCCATCAGTCGGCGGACCACGATGTCCGTTTCCTCGGCATCCAGGATTCCGGTCCCCAGCAGGTGCCCCATATTGCTGGCGATACCGTCCACCGGGTTCTTTGCCGCGTCCAGTGCAATCGCCGGATACCGCCCGCTTTCGTCTTCGCACCAGAACTTTGCCCGAAAGCGTTCGCTCATTGCCTCCGCATACGTGCGCCATTCCACCGCCTCGGCAATGTCCTCGCCTTCCCCGAAGGCCTCCAGCAGGTCGGCGCCGGCGAGGGCAGCCGCGTATGCGTACCCCTGCACCTCACACAGTGCGATAGAGCCCTCCGCCAGGCTGCCGTTGTGCCATCGGATGGAGTCGCCGCTGTCCTTCCATCCCTGGTTGGCCAGTCCGTGGCCCGAGGTATCCAGGTATTCCAGGAAGCCGTCGCCGTCCGAGTCGGCGTGGTCCCGGAGCCAGCCAAGCGCGCGCACCAGGTGCGGCATCAGGTCCCGCACCTCGTCCTCCGGCATGCCTGCCTGCCACGCCTCGTGCAGCAACATGATCCACAGCGGGGTGGCATCGATCGTTCCGTAATAGACCGGCGGGAGGGAAACCTTGCCGTCCAGGGTGACGGTATTGGTGACGCGCCGGACCTCATGCAGGATCTTGCCCGGCTGTTCGGCAGTGGCGGTATCCGCCTGGACACCCTGGCGCTGCGCCAGTGCCCGGAGCGTACCGGCTGCGAGGGTTGTGTCGATGGGGAGCAGCATGCGTGCGGCAATCAGGGAATCACGGCCGAACATGGTGAAGAACCAGGGGGCACCGGCGGCCAGGAACGTGTCATCCGGCGATTCCCGGTCAGCCATCCGCAGGCCATTGAGGTCGCTGACGGCGTGGTGCAGCAACCGGGCGATGTCGGCACTGCCGTGGTCCTGTGGTGCCTCCTCCGCCGGCCCGGACAGCTCCGGTACTGCCAGCTCGCGAGTGCGCGGCGCGATCATGGGAGCGGCAGAATCATGGGCTTCCAGGCGCCACGAGACCTCGGTGCTGCCGCCGGCAGGCACGGTGACCAGCCACGTTGCGGTGACTTCGGCCTTGTCCGCGTGGAGAGTGGGGGAGCCGGTGAATGCCAGCTGCAGGTGCGTATGTCCGTCCCGCCACTGCCATCCGTCCGTGCGGACCTGCGGCAGGTCCGTCGAGTACTGCCCCTGTTTGATCTTTTCCAAAGGAGTGTTATCGGAGGTCATGCGGATCTCGACGGCAAACGTAGCCGGGCTGGACAGGGCGGAGACGATCTCGATCGACTCGCTGACGCCGGCCCCGTCCGCCGAACGCGTCCGGCGCAGCGACACCAGCGGGTCCGCGATGCTGGGGTCCGTGCGGATGAAGCTCAGGTAACCCACCGTGTCCGCCCCGTGGGTCTGGGTTGAAACCCACCGGGGCTCCACGCCCTCAACGGTCAGCAGGACGGCGGAGACGACGCGCTCATCGGAGCAGTAGATGCCCTGGGCCTCGGTGCCCCTGATCTGGCCGTCCGCCTCGGACCAGGCCTGCACTGGTGCGGCAAAGACTCCGGACAGATCGTGCATGAAGGGCTGATGGGTCACGGGGAAGCTCCTGGAAGGGTGGGAGGCGGCCTGAAATTTGATCGTTCAAAAAATTTCGCTGGTAGGCACGCGCAAAAGATTGACAGGGGATTTGAACGTTCATATTGTTTATGACATCAGCAGAGATTGCAACATCCCCCGGCACGCTTTCCCACAAGGACCCAGAAGCCGGGGACAGAACTCAAAGGAGATCGGCTATGGCGTCACGGGTGACTATTGTGGACCTCGCCAACCAGCTCGGGGTTTCCCGGCAAACGATCTCCAACGTGTTGAACGCCCCGCACCGGGTCAAGGAAGAGACGCGCATCCGGGTGGCCAGGGCCATCGAGGAAAGCGGCTACCGGCCCAACGCTGCTGCCCGCCAGTTGCGCAACCATGTGTCCAAAAACGTGGGCATGCGGCTGCAGCCGGCAGGCAACGGCATCAGCGGTACGGTGCTGACGGGCTTCCTGTACGGGCTGACCGAGGCTGCCCACAGCCACGGCTACCGCGTGACCCTCTACTGTGCGGACTCGGACGAGGAGGAGATCAGCCGCTACGAGGAACTGGTCACCGAGGCGGACCTGGACGGCTTCATCCTCACAGCCACCCACCACGGTGACCAGCGGGCCGCCTGGCTTGCCCAGCGGGGTATTCCGTTTGTCGCATTCGGGCGGCCCTGGGATTCAGGCCGGGATGTGTCCGACGCCGGGCATTCGTGGGTCGATGTCGACGGCCGCAGCGGGACACGCGAAGCCACGGAACACCTCATTGCCGCCGGGCACCGGAGGATCGGCTACATCGGCTGGCCGAACGGTTCCGGTGTGGGCGGGGACCGGCGCGCCGGGTGGCTCGAGGCGATGACGGCCCATTTCGGCACGGAAGACCCCGCACCGCTCATCTACGCAGGCGAGGACACCGCAGCCAGCGGTTCCTCGGGTGCAGCCACCCTGCTGGGCAAGGGAGCCACCGCCTTCGTCTGCGCCAGCGACAGCCTTGCCCTGGGCGCCAGCGCCTACCTGCGGCAGTCGGACCAGCCCGCCCTGGCCTCGGCGGTGGTCGGCTTCGACAACACCCCCGTGGCCGCCGCCGTCGGACTTTCCAGCGTGTCCCAGCCTGTGGAATCCGCGGCTGCCGAAGTCATGCGGCTGCTGCTTGGCCACCTGAACAGCGCGACGGCAGAACCGCAGCACGTGCTGCTGCGCCCCAGGCTTGAACTCCGGGACCTCCAACCGTTCAACCACTAGCTTTTCCAGCCACAACAACCCCCAACTAAGGATCAGACAATGATGACTGCACTACACCCTGCCCAAAAACAGAAGGCATCCCGCATCCTGGCCGGCGCCGTGACCGCCCTTGCCACCCTCGCGCTGGTTGGCTGCGGCTCAGGTTTCAGCGCCGGCGGGACGGACCGTTCGGAAGCGCCTGACGCTGGCGGCCCGCTGAACGTCCTCATTGCCTCCTCCGGGGAAGCGGAATCCACCGCCGTGAAAACGGCTGTGGCTGACTGGGCCGCCGGCGCCGGAAAGGAAGCCACGGTCAACGTCGCCTCCGACCTGCCGCAGCAGCTCAGCCAGGGCTTCGCCTCCGGCAAACCGGCCGACGTCTTCTACGTCTCAGCGGACCAGCTGGCCAACTACGCGGGCAACGGCTCGCTCGAGCCGTACGGGGATGACCTGGCCAACAAGGGCGATTTCTATCCGGCCCTGACCGAGGCCTTCACCTACGACGGGAAGCTCTACTGCGCACCCAAGGACTTTTCCACGCTGGGGCTGGTCATTAACCAGGACCTGTGGAAGCAGGCCGGGCTGACCGAAGCGGATGTGCCAAAGACGTGGGAGCAGCTCGCAGCCGCAGCCGCCAAATTGACCCAGGGCGGCACCGTGGGCCTGGCCTTCGGCCCCGAGTACCAGCGCGTGGGCGCCTTCTTTGCGCAGGCCGGCGGCGGCCTGGTCAAGGACGGCCAGGCGGTTGCCAACAGCGAAGAGAACGTTGCGGCGCTGGGTTTCGTCAAGAAGATGATGAACGACGGCGTGGCCAAGTTCAGCTCCGACCTTGGCGCAGGCTGGGGCGGCGAGGCCTTCGGCAAGGGCCAGGCCGCCATGGTGATCGAGGGCAACTGGATCCAGGGCGCCTTGGACAAGGACTACCCAGCCGTCAACTATCAGGTGGCTGAACTGCCCGAGGGGCCTGGCGGCAAGGGGACCCTGACCTTCACCAACTGCTGGGGCATCGCAGCGGACAGCAAGAACAAGGACGCTGCCCGCAAACTCGTGGAGCAGCTGACCAGCAAGGAAAACCAGCTGGCGTTCTCCCAGGCCTTCGGCGTGATGCCGTCCATCAAGTCCGCCCGCGCGGAGTGGACCGCGGCTTTCCCGGCGCTGGCACCCTTCATGGCAGGTGCAGACTACGCCCAGACGACCCCCTTGCAGCAGGGTGCGGCTGATGTCCTGGCGGACTTCAACGCCCAGCTCGAGCAGCTGAAGGACAAGGAGCCCAAGGCCATCCTCGACTCCACCCAGGGTTCGCTGGAGCCTGTCCTTGAGGGGGCAAAGTAGCGGTGGCGGCCCGTGCAGCACACGCAGCAGGAATCCACGGCAGGCAGGCGCTGGCCGGCTGGATCTTTGTGGCGCCCGTGGTGCTGATCCTTGGCCTGTTCCTTCTGGTCCCCGTGGTGATGGCCGCCTGGGTCAGCGTCTCCGACTGGACCGGACGGGGGAGCCCCTTCGGCCCGAACGTGGGTTTCGTGGGGGCGGAGAACTACCAGGCCATCATTGCCGGCGGCGGACTCGCGGAAAAGGACTTCGGAACGGCGCTGCGCAACAACGCCTATTACGTCCTGCTGGTGGTGCCACTGCAGACGGCCATGAGCCTGTTCCTGGCCGTGCTGGTCAACCGGCAGGTACTGCGGGGCCGCGGCCTGTTCCGGACGGCCTTCTATTTTCCGTCCGTTACCAGTTCGGTGGCCATCACGGTGCTGTGGCTGTTCCTCTTCAGTGCAACGGGCGTGGTCAACAAGGTGCTCAGTTTCGTGGGCGTCCAGGGGCCAAACTGGTTCCAGGATCCCCGCGGGGTGCTGCACCTGCTGCTCTCCGCCGTCGGCATTGCGGGGCCCGCCGCCACCGGCGGGCAGTTCCTGGGCATCGGCTGGTGGGAGTGGTTGTCCGGGCCGTCCGTTGCGATGTCGGCCTTCATCCTGATGGCGGTCTTCACAACATCCGGAACCTTTATGCTGCTGTTCATCGCGGCGCTGCAGGGACTGGGCTCCGAAGTCCAGGAAGCAGCGCTGGTGGACGGAGCAACCGGCTGGCAACGGTTCTGGTTTGTTACCCTGCCCATGCTCAAGCCCACGCTGTTCACGGTCCTCACCCTGGGCCTGATCGGCTGCTGGCAGGTCTTCGACCAGATCTACGTGGGAACCCAGGGCGGCCCTTCCAAAACAACGCTCACCCCCGCATACCTCAGCTTCAATTCAGCGTTCAACAACCAGCAGTGGGGCCAGGGCGCGGCCATCAGCTTCATCCTCTTTGGCATCATCGTGGTCTTCGCGCTGGTCCAGCGCTGGCTGCTGCGGGATAAGGACAGTGCACGATGAGTATCCAGACCCGGCCCAGGCCGGACATTCGCAGCACGACGCCGGCACCCGCCGTACGTGCCCGCCGCCGCTTCACAGGTGGCTGGGTAGCCTACGGGCTGCTTGTGGCCCTGGCCCTGGCGTACACCTTTCCGTTCCTGGTCCAGCTGGCCACCAGCTTCAAGACCGAGCCGGAGGCGGCGGCGAACCCGCTTGGCCTGCTGCCGACCACCTGGTCCGGGGCCGCCTACACCGCGCTGTTCGCCAATTCCGACTTCCCGTCGTGGACCATGAACTCGCTGATCGTCACCGTCCTGGTCACCGCAGGCCGGGTGTTCTTCGATTCCCTGGCGGGCTATGCCCTTGCCCGGCTGCAGTTCCGGGGCCGTGCCACGGTGTTCGCCATCCTGGTGGGCGTCATGGCGGTGCCGGGGGTAGTCCTGCTGATCCCCAAATTCCTGGTGCTCAACCAGCTGGGCATGTACGACTCCTACTCAGGCATGGTCCTGCCCCTCCTGGCGGACGCCGCGGGGGTGTTCATCATGAAGAACTTCTTTGAATCGGTTCCGGCTTCCATCGAGGAGCAGGCCAGGATCGACGGTGCCGGGGTATTCAGGACCTTCTGGTCCATCGTGCTGCCCATGTCCATGCCCGCGCTGATGACCATCGTGATCCTGAGCTTCCAGGGTTCCTGGAACGAGCTCAACCACTTCATCGTCTCCACCCAAAGCCCGGAGCTGACCACCCTGACCAAGGGCGTGGCACAGCTCGCATCCGGGCAGCTGAGCCAGGGAACCCAGTATCCGCTCAAACTTGCGGCGGCCCTGCTGATGACCGTGCCGGTGGCGATCGTGTTCTTCATCTTCCAGAAGCGGATCATGAACAGCACCGCCGGGGCGGTAAAGGAATAGGCGGCCCCTTCCCCGGTGCCGGACCGGCTGGAATATAAGCATGCTTACCAATAGGCTGGCGATGGGGAGCGTCCCCGCAAGCAGACGAACGAGGTGAGACATGACTGACACCGGGAGCATCAGCAAGGTTACGGACATCATCAACCATTCCCACATCGGAATGTTGACCACCATCAACGAAGAAGGCGCGCTGGTCAGCCGGCCGCTGGCCGTCCAGGAAGTTAAGGACGACGGCGACATGTGGTTCTTCACGGGCCTCAGCACCTCACAGGTTGCGCACGTCCGGGCTGACCCGCGCGTGAACGTTTCCTTCGGCAAGAACACCGAGTGGGTTTCCGTCGCGGGCACCGCCGAGGTGGTGACGGACCGGGACAGGATCCGTGAAATGTGGAACCAGGCAGTGGAGGCCTGGTTCCCGGACGGCCCGGACACCCCCGAGGTGTGCCTGCTCCGCATCGACTCCGACTCCGCCGAGTACTGGACCAGCCCCGGCGGAACGGCCGCCACGGTGTTCCAGTGGGTGAAGTCCAAGGTCACCAACAGCCGGATGAGCGTCGGCGAGAGCGGCACCGTGGAGCTTTAGTCCAGCTCCACACCCTGCAGCGCGGCGAGGACCTCCGGCAGCAGGAGGTCATTCCGTCCCCACACGGGATCGAAGATCTCCACGTACCAGGAGTCGGAGAGCAGCAGGGCCAGGGCTTCGTTGGTTTCGTCCGCCCAGTCCTGTACCTGCTCTTCCGCCACGGGATTTTCGCTTGACCCGAGCACGGTGGTGACCTCTGTCCCTGCCAGGGTCACCGGTATCGCCGCGTTGCTGGCTTCCCCGGGCGCATGCGCAACCGTCACCAGCTCCGTGCGGGTGGAGAGCGCGAGCAGGGCTGTGGCAGCCGCGGGGGAGCAGAACCCGGTCACATACTCGCGCTGCGCCGCCGGTCCGGTCCTGATGCCGGGCTGGGACTCCTTGGTGAAAAGCCCGTTGCGGTTGAGCTCGGCAAGGGCCGCGGCAAGGGGCCGGGTTTCGTCGTCGAAGCCGGGGGCGAAGGTGCCCGGCTGGTACTGGCTGGCCCCCTCCAGCCACCGGGCGGTCAATTCGCCCGCGGCCGCGAGCGTGGTGGCCTGCCGCCAGACCCCACGGTCTTCCAGCAGCCGGCCGAACTGGTCACGGGTTGGCAATTCCTGAGGATCCATCCTCGGATGCTATCGCCGCTGCGCACGCCGTTCCACGGCAGCGACACAACGGGTAACGTCCTGCCCTATGCCTGCTCCGCCGGAATGCCTGCCGCCCGCTCCGCGGCCGCGAGGGTGGCACCGAGGCTGGTGACGGCGTCGGGGTACCCCTGGTGGGGGACTACGCGCAGCGCCTCAGCCTGGCGCATGGCCTTGATGAGGGCCGAGGTTTCCGGTGTCCGGACGTCGGTCAGCGCCGGGTAATCGATCGTGCAGGCCGGATCCAGCTCGTACCGGCGCCAACGCGCGATCAGTTCATCGTGGCGCGCCTGTGCATCCTGATGCGCCGCCGCCTGCTGCACGGACGCGCGCCGGCCGCTGCGCCACGCCAGGTACCGCGGGCTGCCCCTGTATGCAGCCACACCGGCAGCCACCCCCGCGCCGCCAAGGAAGAGTCCTGCCCATGGCGAGATGAACGCCGGGATCAACAAGGCGGGAACAGCCACGGACGAGCCAAGGAACAGATCCCAGAAAAGCTGGTCCTGCCGCTCTGCTGTCTCGTTACCCGCGGCGAGAGCACGGCGCCGGATGACAAAGACTGTGGCCGCCACGCTGGCCACCAGCACCAGGCCGCACAAAACCACCGCCCCTGCCCCCTGCAGCAGCCCCTGCACTGCGGCTTCCACCATGTCTGGCACCTTGCACCTCCGGCATTGAAGGCCCGGGCAAACAGCCCGGGTGGTCCTTCCATTCCAACGTTTTCCGGCCCCCGGGTCAATGGCCCGGGGCGCGGGGTTCCGTGCGACCGCCGGAAGTCCCTTCTGCCCGGGGGCAGGGCACCGTACCGTGGGACCATGAGACTCAAAATGTGCAGCATCCACGTCAAGGACCCGGCCGCCGCCCACGCTTTCTACACAGAAACCCTGGGTTTCGAGACACTGATGGCCATGCCGGAGTACAACCTGTACATCATCAAGGACCCCGGCGCGGAC
Organism: Pseudarthrobacter sp. L1SW; assembly: GCF_020809045.1. Classification (NCBI taxonomy): domain Bacteria; kingdom Bacillati; phylum Actinomycetota; class Actinomycetes; order Micrococcales; family Micrococcaceae; genus Pseudarthrobacter; species Pseudarthrobacter sp. L1SW. The sequence continues at coordinate 43,835 of NZ_CP078079.1, forward strand.
AACGGGTCCGTAGGGCTGCTGCTGGAGCCCAGCGACAACCCGATCGGGGCCACGTACATGAATGCCGTGCACGACGCCGGGCTCCCGGCCATCGTGTTCGGCGTCCCGGATGTGCAGGCTGAGTACGAGCGACTGGTGGCCGCCGGGGTCACCTTCAAGAGCGGGCCCACGGAGGACCCTTCCGGGATCAGCGCCGTGTTCGACGACGGCTGCGGCAACTTCGTCCAGCTGCACCAGGACTGAGCTTCCCGGGAAACAACCGGGGACTAACAGAGGCTTGTCCGCGGATCCGGACCATCATGGTTTGGATCCGCGGACAAGCCTGGGTTCAGGCGGCTATTCGGCCTTGGCGCGGGCCTTCTTGGCTTCCTTCTTGGCCGATTCTTCCTTCACGCGCTGGGCCTCGGCGCGGACGGCGGCATGCGTGGCGCGCTCGCTGACCAGCCACTGCGGGGGAGCCTGCAGCAGCGCGGTGATTTCCGCCGTCGTCAGCGCTTCCTCAACGCCGCCGCGGGCCAGCCCGCTGATGGAAACGTTCAGCTTTTGCGCCACCACCGGGCGGGGGTGGGGGCCGTTGCGGCGCAGCTCGGCGAGCCACTCCGGCGGGTTGGCCTGGAGCTCGGCGAACTCGGCCCGCGTGATGGTTGAATCCTGGAACTCCTGCGGCGTTGCGGGCAGATAGATGCCAAGTTTCTTGGCAACGGTGGCCGGCTTCATGGACTGGGAGTTAGCAGAGGTCATGCTTCAAGGGTATCCGGGCGGACGGTACTGTGAAGACGTGCCCTCCGACAACATCCCCCCAAGCCCTGCCCCCGCCGAATCTCCGGAGCAGGAGGCACCCCGCGTGCTCCGGTTCGCCTACGTGGCAGGCGTGACGCCCGGGAAGTGGATCCGCCGCTGGGAAGAGCGCGTGCTGGATATCCCGCTGGAATCGTTTATGTCCGACGACGGCGCGCAGGTTTCCGTGCTCCGTGACGGTTCGGCGGACCTGAGCTTCGTCCGGCTTCCGGTGGAGCGCGAGGGCCTCAATGTCATTCCGCTCTATGAGGAGCAGCCGGTGGTGGTGGCGCCCAAGGGCCACGAGATTTCGGTCTTTGAGGAAGTGGCACTGGCGGACCTCGGTGAAGAAACTTTCCTGGACGTCGCCGCCATGGGCGGCCCGGAAGCCGCACTGCAGGTGGTGGCCTCGGGGGCGGGCCTGGTGATCCTGCCGATGTCCGTTGCCCGGCACTTCAACGTCAAGGACACTGTGGCCCGGCGGCTGACAGGTGCGCCGGGAACGGAAATCGCGTTGGTGTGGCCCGCGGATTCCACGGACGAAGTGATCGAGGAATTCGTCGGGATCGTGCGCGGCCGGACCGCCCAAAGCTCCCGCCAGCCCTCGGCCCAGCCGGTCAAGGCGAAGAAGGAACCCAAGCCGGACCGGCGCGGCACCGGAGCCAAGAAGGCGCCCAAGGTAGCCCAGCGGTACGCGCCCAACCCGGACAAGGGCCGCGGCAAAGGCTCCCGGAAGAAGGGCAAGCGCTAGCCTGGTTGGCCCTATGGGCAGGGGGCCTGACCGGCGCCTGCCGTGCGGGCAGTACTGACAGCGTTAACAGCAACAGGCCGGCTCCGAGAGGAGCCGGCCTGTTTTCCTATCCAGACAATTTAGGTGTTCTGGCCTGTGGTTTTGACGTGGTCTGCAGCGTCTGCGGCGCGGTCTTTGACGTCGGTGGCGGCGTGCTGGCCTTCGGTTTTGACGTTTTGGGCGGCGTCGGTGGCGGTGGCTTTGACGTTTTCCATGGCTTCCTGGGCTGGTTCCTTGAGGTCTTGGACCATGTCCTTGGCGGCGTCGGTGACCTGGGTGGCGAGGGGTTCGGCGGCGGTTTTGAGCTGCTGGGCCGCTTCGCGTTCCTTTTGGCTGGCCGGGATCAGGGAGGAGATGAGCATTCCGGCGCCGAAGGCGATCAGGCCGGCGGCGAGGGGGTTGCCCTGGGTTTTGGCTTTGACCTGGTCCGGGGTGTTGGAGATCGCGGTGCCGGCGTCGCTGAGTTTGGCCGCGGCGGTGTCTTTGGCCCCGTGCAGGGTGTCTCCGGTGGAGTGCAGGGCGTCGGTGGTGTGCCCGGCGCCGGTGTGCATCGTGTCCGCGGCGCGGGTGGTGGTGTGGTCTGCTGCTCCCATGATTTTCTCCTTCACGCCGGTGACCGCGTCTTTTACTTTGTCGGTTTGGCGGTGGACGATGTTGGACGGGGTGACTTTGTCCGCCACGGCGTCAACGTTGGTGCCCAGGCGTGCGCGGGTGGCTTCTATGTCTGATCGGATTGCGTCCGGGTTATCGCTCATCGGTTTACCTCACCTGGTTTTAGGGTTGGGGGAATTTCAGAGAGTGTCTCGCCTGTCTGGGGCAGGCCCTTGATCTGTTTGAGTTCCTTGCGCCCCATCGAGGCCAGGACTGCGGCGATGATGCCCCAGATCACGGCGACGATCACGGCGGCCCAGCCCAGGGGCATCAGGGCGCCGAGGGCGAACATCAGGGCCAGGGACAGGAAGACGAGCACGAAGTGCCCGGCCACCCCTGCCCCGCCGAGCATGCCCGAGCCCTTCCCGGCCTTGGTGGCGGATTGTTTCAGTTCGGCCTTGGCGAGCTCCACTTCCTGGCGCATCAGCGTGGACAGGTCGCGGGTCACGTCCCCGAGCAGCTCACCCAGCGAGGCGTTATCAGCCTTCTGGTGCGCCGCACTCGGCGGCATCTCCGGAATAGAACTACTCACAGCTGGCGTCCTTCCGTTGACCGGTACGTGCCGTCGGCAGTGCGGTAGCTGCCGTCCTCATCGCGGAAGGGGTCATCCTCGTACCGGAGGGGTGTGTCCTCTGCAGTTCCCGCGGGCAGGGTTGAGGTTGAAACGGGTGCGCGCGTCCCCACCACCGGCTCGTCGAAGAGATCATCAGTGCCGGCCGCGTACACGGTCTCCTGGTGGATGGGGGCAACCGGCTGGGGCTGCACGGAGCGCTGCGACGCCGCGCCGTAGGTTCCGCCCTGGGAGACCGCGCCCTGGGAATCGGTGGTGCCGGCGGTGAGGCCGCGGGTGAGGCGTCCTGCCAGGACACCGGCGCCGGCGGCGATCAGCAGGAACGTGCCGGGGCGGTTGCGGGCGAACTTCTGGACTTCGCCGAGCAGGTCGCCGGGCTCCCTGTTCTCAAGCCAGGAGGCTACGGTTTCGGTGCTGCTGGCTGCCTGCCGGATCAGGTCGCTTGCCACGCCCTGCTGGTCCGGTGCGTCGGCCATGCTGTGCAGCTGGCTGGAGATGGTGCGGATGCCCTCCGCGGCCTTCTGCTGCTGGGTCCCGGCCTGGCTGGTCAGGCCCGACTTGGCCTGGTGCAACAGATCCTGTGCACTGGACTTCGCCTCGGAGGCCACGTGGGCGGCTTCCTCCTTGGCCGTCTGGGCAACGCCTTGGGCTGCGGAGGCGGCCTCGCCGGCGACGTGCGAAGCTTCTTCCTTCGCCGCCTGGCTCCTGGAGCCTCCGGCGGAACCCGCAGCCGGCGACGTGCCGAAGCCTTCGTCAACCCCTGGTTCCGGTGTGCCGAAAGGATCGGTGGTAGCAGGGCTGGATGTCTGGGGCCATTGGTTCTCTGTCATCGGGCTCTCTTTCGTGAAGGGTTAGCTGGCGATCAAGAACCAGCAGTGCTGGCTAGTAGTAAGCATGGTTACTAATTAGATACTAAGCACACTTCCCTTTTGGAATGCAAGGGGCTGCCGAATAAATGGCCATGGGGCGGGGGCTTTGGCAGCCGGCGATAGTAAGCCTACTTGCGAATCTGATGCTAAGCATGCTTATTGTAGAGAATGTAGCGACGCAAAAAGAGGTGATCACACCCTGCACTTCGCCACCCACAGGAAGGCCACGGCCCGATGACCAGCAATCTTGATCCAGATGCCCGGACCAGCTACCGGTTGATTACGGTGGCAGCCCGGCTGGTGCAAAGGCGGCAGGACGATGCCCTGGCGCACTTGGGCCTCACGAGGGCTGCCGTCATAGCACTGGAAGGACTTGCCGCGGGGCCCCTTAACCAGGAACAGCTCGCGGAGGCCATCCGCGTCCAGAGCCAGACCCTGGGACGCGTACTGATCCGGCTCGAAGGTGCCGGACATATCACCAGGACCCGCCAGTCCACGGACAGGCGCCAGTTCAAGGTTGAATTAACGGAATCCGGCGCTGCTGCCCTTGAGGCTGCCCGCCGTGCCGAAATCAACGCCTACCCGGATGATCCAAGCATCGACTGGAAGGTCCTCAGCGGGGAACTGGCAAAGTTTGTGCGTGCCCTGCCTGCGGACCGGGACCATGACGTCGTCCCGTTTGCCGCGCCGGAACACCGCACTGTGCGGCGCCCCCAGGGCGGACGCGGCACCAGCCTCCGCGGCGTGGACCAGCCCCGCCTTTAACGCGGCTGATTATCTTACGGGGCATTACCTTTGCGGCGCGGAAGTAACCGTGCCTGTGAGGTGGTGCTCGACGCCGGCGGGGCGGCTAAGCGGCGCAGGCGTCCTTGAGTGCCTGGACGGACTCGCCCGGCACTTCGTCTCCCGCCGCGGCGATCTGGCCCAACGGCGTCGTAATTTCTGCGGGGACTCCCGCCGTGCGGGCGGCGGAGACCAGGCCCGCCAGCGCCTGCTTGTCCTCCACGCTGACCAGGCCGTCCTGCACCACTGCGCAGACCTGCCTTCTCACTTCCGCGGCGCCTGCGGACGCCACCTTCGAGGCGGCGTCACTGGCAGCATTGCCGGCAGCCTCCTCAACGGCACCACAGCCGGCGAGGAGCAGGAGCAGGGGAGCGGCGGACAGGGCGGCAAGGCGGCGTTTCATCAACCCAGCCTATCGGCTCCGCGCAAACCCGCGCCGGAACGGCACCTTCTCGCAGGATCCTGAGCGAAGCCGGGTAGCGGATCAGCGTCCGCTTGGCGCTGGCACGCCCAGGACGCTGTCCAGCAGGCCGTTCCGGAACTTCCCGCCGGGATCGTGGGCCGATGCCAGCGAGCGGAAGTCGGCGAAGCGCGGGTAGAGCAATTCCCAGTCGTAGCCCGTGGGGGAGAAGAGCTTGCCCCAGTGCGGCCGGGCTCCAAAGGGCCGCAGCACTTCCTCGAGTTCCGGCAGGACCGCCTCCACCTCTGGCTGCAGCGGCTTCCACGTGAAGTGCAGGGCCACGCTCTGCTGCCGGTAGAAGGGGCTGAGCCAGAATTCATCGGCGGCGCCGGTGCGGATCTCGGACACAAACAGCAGCGGCGCGAGCTTGTCCGCGAGGCCGCGGACTGCCTCAATGGCCGCCGGGGCGTGCTCCAGGGGCAGGATGAATTCGCTTTGCAGCTCCTCGCCCTTGCTGGGGGTGAACTCGTGGCGGAAATGCGGCAGGCGGTCCAGCCACTGGCCTGGCTCGTCCAGTTGGAGCGTGCAGTTCTCGGCGGACATGTCAGGCAGCGGGTGCCTGGGGCTGCTGGCGGCCCTGGCTCCGAAAAGCCCGCCCAGCGGCGGTTCCGAATCCAGTGCCTTCAGCCACACCTGGCTGACGGAACCGCCGGCGTAGTCCGTGAAAAGGCTGACGCTGTAGGCGCTGGACACGATCTCCGTGAAATTGGCCAGCGCGCGGTCCCACGGCAGATCCTCCAGGACACGCTGGCGCATGCGGAAGCTCGGCCGGACGGAGAGTTCCAGGCCGGTGATGATGCCCAGGGCACCGAGGCCCACCACGCTGGCCAGGAATTCATCACCGTCAGCGCGGGAGAGGGACACCTGTTCACCGGAGGGCCGCACCAGGTCGATCGATTCCACGGCGCCGGCCAGCGACTGGTTGCCCACGCCGGATCCGTGCGTTCCGGTCTGGACAGCGCCTGCCACGGAAATGTGGGGAAGGGACGCCAGGTTGTGGATGGCGACGCCGGACTGTTCCAGGGAGCGGCACAGCGTTCCGTAGCTGACCCCGCCGCTGACCCGGACGGTTTGGCGTTCCGGGTCCAGTTCGATCCTCTGGGGCAGGGCGTCCAGGAGCACGTGAACGCCGTCGGTGTCCCCCACGCGGTTGAATGAGTGGCGTGACCCCAGGGCTTTGACCCGGCGGGCCCCCGCCACGATGCCCGCGAGTTCTTCCACTGACGACGGCTGACGGACCTCCGTTGAGGCGTACTCGAGGTTCCCTGCCCAGTTCTTCATTGAGTCGGCTTTCCGGTCGGAGGTGCAAAAGGCTCCCTCCACTGTCAGCGCTAACAATCAGGCTGTCAAGGAGCGTCCGTTCCCTGCGCGCCCGGCTGGGGAACCCCCACGGAGCTGGTCCGGGGCGGCGGCACACGGCGGCTGCCGGTGGCTTCGAAAGCAGCCGCAAGATGCAGCAGTCCGGTGTCGCCGTAGGCCCTCCCGGCAAAGGTCAGCCCCACCGGCATGGCGATGTCCGCGGCCAGCCCCATGGGGACCGTCACCGTGGGGATGCCCAGGTGCCGCGGGACCAGGTTGCCGTTGGACACCCAGACGCCGTTGCGCCAGGCAAGCCCCGCCGAGTGCTCGTTGCGGTCCGCGTCGGCGGGGCCAACATCCGCGGCGGCCGGAAACACCACCGCATCAAGGGCCAGGCCGTCCATCCACTCCTCCAGGTCAATCCGGCGTGTTTCCTCAAGCCCGCGGAGCCCCTCCGCCAGCTGGGGTATCCCGGACAGGACAGGCACCCCGTTGTCCCGAATCCACGCCGGATAATCGCTGATGTCGTCCTCAAACCCGTGGTACCGGTCCGGCAGCGAGCCGTCCGGGGCGGGGAAGATGCTGGCGCCGTCCACGTCAGACAGCCGGGAAAGGTTCGGGTCCCCATTGGCATCCAGGAAGTCATGCCAGGCCCAGGCCGGGAGGTCCACGATTTCCCTCCGGAGGTATTCGGGGGGCACCAGGCCCCTCGTGGCGATGGTGGGCGCGCCTGGCCGGTCCCCTTCGTAGTTGGTTACTGCCGGGAAGTCCACGTCCACCACGTCCGCCCCTGCCGCCTCCAGGCCGCGCCGGGCGGCATCCCACAGATCCATGATGGAAGCCCTGGTCCGGATGCGCTGCCCGGTGGGCCCGCCGATGCCGGGGGCGGGAGCCGTGCCGGCCTCCGGATCGGCGTTGACGTACATCCGCGGAACGCCCAGGCGCTTGCCTGCCAGGACGTTCGCCGCAGCTGCGGGGTCCGGTATGGCCAGTTCCAGATAGGAGGCGGGGCGCACCTCGGACGCTTTCGGCAGGTCAACCCATGGCTGCATCCGCCAGAAGTCGCCGCGGGTTTCGGCGTCGTCAGCCACCACCACGTCCAGTACTTCCAGGAGGTCATCCATGGTGCGGGCGTGCGGAACCACCACGTCCATGGTGGGAACCAGCGGCCAGTTGCCGCGAACCGAGATCACGCCGCGGGAGGGAGTGTAGGCGCAGAGCGCATTGTTCGACGCCGGCGCCCGGCCCGAGGACCAGGTTTCCTCTGCGAGGCCGAAGGCGGCGAAGCTGGCAGCGGTGGCGGTTCCGGAACCGTTTGAGGAGCCGGAGGCAAACGCCGCGGTCAGGTAGTCCGCGTTATAAGGACTTTCCGCCCGGCCGTAGACACCGCGCTGCATCCCGCCGTTGGCCATGGGCGGCATGTTGGTAAGTCCGATCAGGACCGCCCCGCCGGACCGCAGCCGCTCGATGGTGAAGGCATCGCGCCGGGCCACCAGGTCCTTGAAGGCCGGGGACCCGGCCGCCACCGTCAGTCCGGCCACCTGGTAGCTGTCCTTGGCGGTGTAGGGGATGCCGTCCAGGGGGCCCAAGGTGGAGTTCCCCGCGCGCCGTTGGTCGGACGCCCTTGCCTCCGCAAGGGCCTGGGGGTTCATGACCACCATTGAGTTCAGCCGGATGCCGGACCTGTCGTACGCCTCGATCCGCTGCAGGTACTCGCGGACCAGTTCCTCACTGGAGACCTGCCCGGCTTCCAGTGCTTCGCGGAGCTGGCTGATTCCCGCTTCCACCACATTGAACGGGCTCATGCTGCTGCGTCCTGCCGCCGGGCTGGCACCGGCTGCTGCTGGGTGATGCAGTGGATGCCGCCGCCAAACGCGAAGATGTCCCGCGCGTCCACCAGTTCTACGGTGCGTCCCGGATAGGCCCGTTCGAGGATTCCTGCCGCAACGGCGTCGTTCGGGTCGTCAAAGCCGCAGAGCACTACTGCATCATTGGCCACGTAATGGTTGATGTAGGACCAGTCCACGAACCCCTCCCCGTCCTCAAGGGCGGTGGGTGCGGGAACGTCGATGATGCGCAGCGGCCGGCCCTGGGCGTCCGTCTGCCCCGCAAGGACGGCATGGAGCTCCCGGTAGACCTCGTAGTCGGGGTGGGCGGGATTGTCCTGGCGGTGCAGCAGGACAGTGCCGGGTCCGGCGAAGGCAGCCACGATGTCCACATGCCCGCGGGTGCCGAATTCACCGTAGTCGCGGGTGAGCCCGCGGGGCAGCCAGATGGCCTTGGCGGATCCCAGGGCGGCGTGGATTTCAGCTTCAACGGAATCCTTGGTGGCGCCTGGATTCCGTCGCGGGTCCAGCTGCACCGTTTCCGTGAGGAGGACCGTCCCCTCCCCGTCCACGTGGAAGCCTCCGCCCTCATTAACCAGCGAACTCGGAAGGACCGGTACCCCGGCCTGCGCCGCGACAGACCGGCCCACGTGCCGGTCCTTGCTCCATTGCGCCCAGTGCTGTGCGCCCCAGCCGTTGAACGTCCAGTCGACGGCGGCCACGGTACCGTCCGGACGGCGGGTGAAGGTAGGCCCGCTGTCCCGGAGCCAGGCGTCGTCGAGCGGAATTTCGACTACGGTGATGCCCTCCCCGAGCCACTCCCTGGCAGCTGATGCGTCACGGGGATCGGCCAGCACGGTCACCGGCTCATAGCGGCTGATGGTGCGCGCAACGCTGGACCAGGCCGCACGGGCCCGGTCCAGGGCAGGGCTGCCGGTCGGGCCGAAGGTGTCGTTGGGCGGCGGAAAGGCCATCCAGGTGCGCTGGTGGGTTTCCCACTCAGCCGGCATGCGGGCGGGGGCTGCCTCCAGCGTGAATGCAGGTGCGGCAGCCGGGACGGCGGCGGAAGAATAAATGAATGGCATTCATTTATTATGAAGACGGTGCTGCTCCGGCGCAAGGGTTTGGGAAAACCTTCTGCGTGGTTGGGTTGGCGGTGCGTCCTTACCGCCCGGCGGGCTGGCCCGTCCGGTCCACTGCTGCGAGGATTGCCTGGGCAAGTTCCGCCGGCTTGGTGAACTGGGGCCAGTGTCCGGTGGGAAGGTCCACGAACTCCACGTCACTGACCCGCGCCAGTTCGGCAACAAAGGGGTGGCCGGCGTCGATCCATTCGCGCAGCAGCGAGGAGGGGAACTCGCACGCAATCACTGTGGCGGGGACGTCGTACCGGCGGGTGTCGTGCAGGTGCTGCTTGCCGTAGGCCACTCCCTTGGGTTGCGGGATTGCACGTGCGCGGAATGCTTTCCGCAGTCCGTCGTCGAGGTCAATGAGGTCGGCGTCCTCGAAGCCGTCCCACGGCGGCAGCGGAATGTCGTTGCCGTCGGCCGGCAGTTCATTGTTGATCACGTCGCCTTCACCCAGCGGGCCGCTGTCCACGTAGATGGCGCGTTCCACCCGGTTGGGGCGCGCGTCCAGCGCGCCGTGGATGATGGCGCCGCCCCCGGAGTGGCCCACCAGGACCACCTTGCCCTCAAGCGCGTCAATGGCGGCAACCACAAAGTCGATGTGGTCCTGCAGGCTGATGCCCGCCCGGTCCGCGTCGACGGATTCAAGTCCGGGCAGCGTGAGCGGATGCGGCCGGTGTCCCGCCGCCTCGAGCGTCGGAACCACCTCCTGCCATGAAGAGGCATCCAACCAGAAACCGGGTACCAGGATGATGTCCATGCTGGAACCCTAACGTGTTGCGGGAGGCCCTGGGTAGGGTGAGGAGAACCTGTGCAGTGGCAACCTAGCGGGCCGGGGACAGGGGCGTGTAGTCGAGGGATTTAAGGGGAAGCGTCCCCTTGTCCGTGGCAACCCTGACGGCGTGCTCTTCCGAACGGGGGAAAACGAGCGAGGTCAGTGTTTGCTCTCCGTCGTTGATGAACACTTCGACGGAAGAGTAGTCAACAAAGACGGTCAGCTTCACAAGGCCGTCCTTCGTTGGGGCGGCCACGGTCCGCCTCTCGGTGAAGAGCGGGCCCAGGTCCACATCGGGAGGCTGTTGCCGGTCCAGGAAGACGGCGCCGTCCCGGAAGTTGTAACCGAGGGTCGCAAAGGCAGAGCCGCCGCTTTCCAGGTGGATCCGCGCCTCAGGCTGGTCCTCGGGCCCCGGGGGTCCAAGCGTCGCGTCCAGTCGGTATGAGCCTCCTTGGGAGGCCGGAAGGTGCTTCGTGCCGTCCGGTGTGGCTCCTTGGAGACCCAAGGCTTCGCCCTCAAGCCGGCGCAAGGTTTTTGCCGGAGTGGAGACCAGGGTGGGGCGGCCCTGGACGGTTTTGAGGCGGACGTCCCGGATGAGGGTGTCCATGCCGCCGTGCCAGTCCCCGGTTGGGAGTTTGCGGGCATAGTCCCAGTTGTTCATCCACCCGATGGCCTTCCTGGACTGCATCTTCTGGCCTTCCGTGAGCCGGGGGTCGTCCCACGTCACGGCTGCGTAGAAGTCGGAGCCGGCGTCCATCCACTGGTGGTTCCCGTCCCGGGGCGTGAACTGGGTTCCGTCCCAGTTGCCGGTCCAATAGGCGACGCCGGTGGTTCTGCCCTCTTCTGTTCCGTTGGCACTTGCCGCGAGGACCCAGGTTCTCTTGCCGGGATCGCCGTCCACGTCCAAGTGGAAGAGGTCAGGGCACTCCAGTGTCCCCAGGCCGGTCCGTTCGAAACCCGACGCGTAGTGCCATTCCTTGAGATCGGAGGAGGTGTACATGCCGATCTTGTGGCCCTCGGCAAGGACCATGAGCCACTGGCTGCGTTCCCCGTCCCAGACAATTTTCGGGTCCCGCCAGTGCTCCGCTCCGGGGTTGTCCATCACGGGATTGCCCTTGTACGGGGTGAAGGTGTACCCGCCGTCGGTTGAGTAAAACAGTGACTGGCGCTGGACGCCCTGGTCCTGCTGGGTCAACAGGGAGATGACGGCGCCGTGGCCGAAACCGGCTGTGTTCCCGTGGTCCACCACCGTGCTGCCGGTCTCAATGTCACCCAGCCCGTTTTTGTACTTCTCAATGGCCACCCCTTCGTCCTTCCAGGTCAGAAGGTCTTCACTGGTGAGGTGGTACCACTCGGTCCCGTTTCCGTCCGGATAGTCGGCGTTGTACAGGTAGTAGTAGTGCCAGAGCCCATTGAGGTAAAAGGGCCGTTGCGGATCGTTCATCCAATTGCGTTCGGGAGTGATGTGGTAGCTGGGGCGGTACTTCGATGAATTCGGCGGCCGGTCAGCCGCTGCCTTTGGCCCGGTGAGCTGTTCCTGCAGGCCAACGTCGGCGAGCATTTGCCGGAGGGCCTCATCAGTGACGCACCCTGGCCGGCGGAGGTCCCCGGCTCCTGCGGCAACAGCGCCTTCGTCGAGGTTTGACCGCATGTAGATTTCGCCGTCAACCCGGGCAGCCGCAACCCAACCATTGTCACAACTGATGCTCCTCAAGTCCGCTACCCCTTCCGCCTGGACCGGATGGACGGCAGAGAGGCTGGGGTCACCGCCAGTCAGCCAATAGGAGGCATAAACGCCCGCCGCATCCTTGGATGCGGACTGTGCTATAGCAACATTCCGAAGGGCCTCTTCTGCGCGCACTTTGGCGCTCGACCCCTCGATCCGGACAACCGTGGAGACAAGGGCGGCCAGGATTGCGAGGGCTGCTGCTACTGCCCAGGCGGTGCGCCGGCTGGTGGTAGTACGGAGATCAGGTTTTTCCGACATGGTGACCATTTCAATTGGGGCTGTTTGTCCGGGCGGCGGTGCGCCACGGCAACGGAGCGGGACGCCTGGGGATGGCGCCCCGCTCCGCACTGGTGCCAGCTACCGCACAGGCAGGGAACTGCCGGTGCGCCGCCTGCAAGCAGGATGTGTCGTCGAGGTGTTGGTTACTTGTAGTGTCCCTCGCCGCCGACACGGACGTTGGTGGGCAGGTAGCCGAACGGGCCAAGGCCGTTCTCGCCGAAGCTCCGGTCAACCTGCGTGACGCCGTTCTTGAAGTTGATCTTCACGGTCGGGGACAGGGAGCCGCCGCGGACGCCGTTGACGTTGTCGATGAACGACTGCACGAGTCCATTGGGCTGCACGTAGTGCGAGTAGGCCTGGAACTGCCGTCCGTTCTGCTGGCCCGAGATGGTGCCGCTCGGGTTGTTGGCCGGCAGGTTCAGGTCGGTGGGCGAACCGAGTGCCAGGCCGGAGTTGTTGACCGGCTGGTAGTCGGAACGCACGCCGTCGCCCACGAAACCGTAGACCCCGTCGGGGCCGCGCATGCCGGCCGCGTAGGTGAACTGGTGGCTGATCGTGTACAGGTAGTACTTGTTCTTGCCGTCCTCGTTCTGGATGAAGATCTGCGGACGCTCAGTCTGGTCGTTGACACAGTTGGCGGAGAGGATGGGAGGCAGGAAGGACCATTTGGTCAAGTCCTTGTTGTCCGCCACGGCGAGGCCCACGTTGCCCGTCTGGTACTGGGCGCCGGAAGCGTTTACATCCGCCACGGACTCGGACTTGGCGTCTCCCTCGCGGTAGCCGAGGTCTTCCTCGGTGCACTGGTATTCGCCGCGGTTCCCGGCAGTGTTGCCCTCGAAGACCATAAAGGTCTTGCCCGGGTGGGCCGGGTCGGCGAACGTGAAGGGGTCACGGAAGGCGAAGCCGGGGTTTTGTTCCTTGGTCTGGTACATCTGGCCGTCCGGCTCCAGCAGCTTGGTGTGCTCGAACCCGTCGAACCAGACGCGCTCCTCGTCGGCGTGGATGTTGCCGAGGGCCTTGGCAATGGCGGCGTCCGGGGCGATGCCGCCGCCGCCGGCATTCCGCTCGGCCACGTCGTGGAACGTGGTGGCCGTGTAGAACACGTTCACATGGTTGCCCTGCATGAGGCGGGTGGAGCCGGACCACTCGGTGTTGCCGACGGAGGCGCCGTCCACGAAGAGGTGTCCGCCGTAGTTCCACTTATCCGTGGCCGGGTCGGCGTTGGTCTTCCGGAAGAAGAAGCCGATGCGGGCGTTCCAGTGGCGCTGGTCGAAGTTGTAGCCGGCGTGGCGGTCAGCGACGAGCGAGAAGATCACGTCGTAGCCCTTGTAGCTGATCTGGTTGGCATTCTCGTCCGTCAGCGACCAGGTGTCCCAGACCCAGACGTCCTCGTTCATGGTGGGGAAGTCCTCGGGGATCTCCGGCATGGTGACGTCCGGGCTCATGGAGTTCTGGCCGGGAGCCACCGTGGGGTCGCTCTGCGCCATGACCTGCTGCGCATCCGCACGGGTCCACTTTGAGGTGAAGTCCGACGCCGGGTCGAAGGCTTCCTGCGTGTGTTCCGTGGGAAGGGGGAAACCGGGGGTGGGGGCCGGCAGCTGCTCACTGGCGGGCGGGTCCGCAGGCTCGTTCGCCTGAGCCGAGGGAACGGCAAGGAAGGCCGAGGCGGCTACTGCTGTTGCCAGCGCTGCGGCGGCGGACCGCCGCCGCAGCATCCGGGGGACTTGGGGGTGCTTGTGCATTATTGCTCTTCTCGCGGAGTTGTAACTGTTCGTGGAAGACGGGCATCTGCCCTAATTTCCCGACACTCCAGCGGCCCCGATTCCGCAGGCGTCATCAGGGACGCCGTTGTTCGGAGGTGATCCGGCGTGGGATCGCCGGTTCAAAGGCCGTGAGATTTGTGGGCTCCCGGCTGCACCACCGTAGGGAGACCCGGAGACCATGCGCAAGTATGTTTCCACGCACCCCGGACGGGTGCGCCATCAGGAATGTAAGCGCTTGCATTAAGCAAGGGCGCGCGCGTACTCGGGCTGAGGGAGCAAGTCAAATGTTTCGTTCGACGTGATTCCGTCCTGGCGCGGACGGGGCCGGAAGCGCCCCGTCCGCGCGCACCGCCTACGGGAAGCTGGGGACGTAGCTGGGAATTCCGACGGCGTCCGTTGACACTGGTGCGCCGGTGTCGTTGATGACGTGGTCCAGTGTGCCCGCGCCCAGGTTGACCGTCAGCAGGCTGTGCAGCTTCACGCCCGGGGTCACCGGCACTTCAAAACCCCGGGTGGCGTGGATGGTGGGGTCCACGTTGTTGTAGACGTAGCTGCCGCCGCCCCAGAGTTCGTGGGTCTTCACGGAGTCCGCGACCTTGTAGCCGGCCCAGCCCAGGACGCCGTCGTGTTGCCATGCTGCCTGGTTGGGTGCATCGTAGGGCAGCTCGTTCTGGAAGAAGACGGTCCTGCCGTTCTCGCCGTTCCAGATCACGTTGTACTCCTGGTAGTGCTCCACGAACAGGCCGGTGGCCGTGACGTTGTCACCATTGATGATCACGCCGTTCCTGCCGGTGTTGGTGGTCCAGCCCACCCCGTTGCCGTGGTCGGCGCGCCAAGCCCAGATGTGGTCCAGGAGGACGTTGTCGCTGTTGACCTCAAGGCTGACCGAGGCCTTGCCCACGTGCGGACCGCCGATGCGGAAGAAGACGTCATGGAGAGTGGTGGGGTTGGCGGGATCGCTGTGCATGCCGGAGTTTGCGGCGCCGCCGCCCTCGCCGTCCGCCGCCTTGCCCACCCGCATCAGCGCGGGGGAGTTCACTGTACCGGCATCCACGGTCACTGCGGCGATATCCACGCCCGGAACATCCGCGACCGTCAGGGGGACGGCCCCGTTGACCGCTGTCAGGGTTGCCATGCCGAGCCCGAGGACCACCGTGTTGGCGCGCTTGACCTCGATGCTCTCGTCAATGCCGTAAACCCCCGGGGTCAGCAGCAGGTTCTTGCCGCGCGCCAGCTGGGAATTGATGGTCTTGGCTGAATCGGCGGGGGTGGCCACGTAGAAGTCTGAAAGCGGAAGGCTGCGTCCCGCCGTCGGCCCGTTCTCCCAGGTTGTTCCGGCGGATTCCATGCGGACGGCGGGGACGAACACGCTGTACTGGCCCGCGGAGTCCAGGGTGAGGTACGGCTTCTCGCGGCTGATGGGGGTGCTGTCAAGGGTGGTGTACGGCGGGTTGGGGAAGGATTGCGCCGGTGCCCCGTCCACGCCGGAGAACACCTGGTTCCAGACTCCGTTGGACCAGTTGCCGATGCTGCTGTCACGGACAAAGTACTGCTGCTGGGAGCCGTTGATCACGGCGTCCGTCTTCGAATCGGAGATGAAGCCGCCGCTGGCGTACTGCGGGCCGGCGGTGCAGTAGTCCATGAGGGAGAGGTTGCCGCCAGTGATATTGACCCGCCGCATGGGTGATGCCTGGGACGCCGCCCAGAAATTCGCGGAGCTGCGGCATCCCTCGAGGCCGGTGACGTTGATGGTGAGGTTGGACAGGGACCGCCAGAAGTTGTTCAAGGCGATGCAGTTGTCCGCGGTGAGGCAGCGGTTGTAGACGTCCACGTGCCCGTTGATGATGACATCCGTGGGGGAAGCGCCAAGCCCGGCGACCTCCGTGGAGTATCCAACCTGGACGATGAGCGGTTCCTCGGCCGTGCCGTAGGTGCCCGGCTTGAACAACAGCGAGTAGCGGTTCGAACCCATCTCGTCATCCACCTGCTGCGCCGCAATGGCGTCCACGGTGGCCTGGATTTCCGCCACGGGCATGCCCGGATCAAAGACGTGGACGTTAGTCCCGAACGGATGTGCCGCGGTTTGTGCGAAGCCGGTTACCGCCGGCTGGGGCGCCGCCGGTGCCTCTGTTACGGACATCTGCTGAACGGCCGACGGCGCTGCGCCGGCGGGGCTGCCGACGGCGCCTGCGAGGAGACCGGCCAGGAGGATGGCGCTGCCGGCAATGTGCCGGCGGCGGTGCGGGGTGGGAGCGGCCTGGGCGGGACCTGGCGGGAGGGAATGGTGGGCTAGCGGCATTGCTGGTCCTGTTCGTCAGTTGGGGTAGGGGCGCGCGGGTCCGGGTGTAGCTGGCCTGCTGTGGTGCAAGCGATCCGCCGGGTGTGGGAGCGCTCTCGTCGGGGCAGCGTAACACCGCCCAGAGAATGCGGCAAGGAAAAGTGGAATCGCTCCCACCGATGGTTGACAAGGCGACGTGATGTGGGACACCATGGCGTGAGAGCGCTCCCACCATGTTCGCTCCGACTACTCATCCAGCCGGCCCATGTGTCCCTGCGCGCCCATGCCGCAACGGTTCGCCGGTTTGCGGCGTGGATCCATTTGACGAAGGAGTCTTCCCCTGTGAAAAAGCCCAGCAAGTTCATTGTCCTTTCGGCCGCCGCGGCGTGTCTTTCCCTCTCGCTGACAGCCTGCGGGCCCTCCGCTCCGGAGAAAGGCGGTGTAAACGAAGCCACCGGTTCCGATCCGGTCACCCTGACCGTAGGCACCTTCAACGAATTCGGCTACGAAAAGCTCTTTGAGGAGTACCAGGAGCTGAACCCCAACGTCACCATCGAGCACAAGAAGGCGGCCACCAGCAACGAGGCCCGGGACAACCTCACCACCCGCCTGGCTGCCGGATCCGGCTTGTCCGATATCGAAGCCGTCGAGGTGGACTGGCTCCCTGAGCTCCTGCAGTACCCGGACCAGTTTGCGGACCTCAGCGATCCCGCTGTGGAGGGCCGCTGGCTCGACTGGAAGACCGAGGCAGCCACCACAGCCGACGGCAAGCTGGTGGGGTACGGAACCGACTCCGGTCCCGAAGCCGTCTGCTATAACGCCGAACTGCTGAAGAAAGCCGGGATGCCCACCGACCGCGGTGAAGTGGCCAAGATGCTTGGCGGCACCTGGGACAGCTACTTCGACGCCGGCCGGAAGTTCACGGCCGCCAACCCGGGCGCTGCCTGGTTCGATTCCGCCGGGGCCATCTACCAGGGCATGAGCAACCAGCTCGAGAAGGCCTACGAGGAGGAGGACGGCACCGTCATCGCCACGGAGAACCAGAAGGTGAAGGACATCTACAACCAGGTGCTCAAGGCGTCCACGGAGGACGGCCTGTCAGCCCATCTCAAGCAGTGGAGCGATGACTGGGCTTCCGGTTTCCAGACCAATGCCTTCGCCACAACCCTCTGCCCCGGCTGGATGCTCGGCGTCATTGAGGGCAACGCGGCGGGAGTCACCGGCTGGGACGTGGCCAACGTCTTCCCCGGGGGCGGCGGCAACTGGGGCGGTTCCTACCTGACCGTACCCGCCCAGGGCGATCACCAGGCCGAGGCCAAGAAGCTGGCGAACTGGCTGACGGCACCTGAGCAGCAGATCAAGGCCTTCACCGCCAAGGGCACCTTCCCCAGCCAGAAGGAGGCCCTGGAAAGCAGCGAACTGCTGGGACAGACCAACGCCTTCTTCAATGGTGCACCTACGGGCGAGATCTTTGCCGAGCGCGCCAAGGCCGTTGAGGTGACCCCCTTCAAGGGCACCAGGTTCTTTGCCATCAACGATGCCATGCAGCAGGCCCTCACCCGCGTGGACGTTGACAAGACGGACGACGCCGCCTCCTCCTGGGAGAAGTTCGTCACCGCAGTGAAGTCGCTCTAACCATGGCTGTCACCGACCGGGCCAACCCACCCAGGACCGGGCCCAGCCCCCGGCCCGCGAAGGACGGAAAGAGCGTCCGGCGACTGGCGTTTTCACAGCAGGTCTCCAAGTGGGACGTGAAGTTGTCCCCCTACCTGTACATCTCCCCGTTTTTCCTCCTGTTTGCCATCACGGGACTCTTTCCGCTGGGGTACACGGCCTGGGTATCACTCCACAACTGGAACCTCATCGGCGGGCAGGGAAAGTTCGCGGGACTGGACAACTACGCGTTCGTCATAGCCCAGCCCTACTTTTGGAACGCTGTGGGCAACACCTTCAGCATCTTCATCCTTTCCTCCGTTCCGCAGGTTGTCATCGCCCTTGTCATTGCGGCCGTACTGGACGCAAACCTGAGGGCCAGGACGTTCTGGCGGATGGGTGTGCTGGTGCCGTTCGTCGTTGCACCCGTAGCGGTGGGGCTGATCTTCAACAACCTCTTTGCAGACCAGTTCGGCCTGATCAACGAGATCCTGAAGGTTGTTGGGCTTGACCCGGTCCGGTGGCACAGCGATTCGCTGGCAAGCCATGCTGCCATCGCCACCATGGTGAACTTCCGGTGGACCGGCTACAACGCGCTGATCTTCCTTGCTGCCATGCAGGCGATCCCCCGCGACGTGTTCGAGGCGGCAACCATTGACGGTGCGGGCCGGCTGCGGCAGTTCTTCTCCGTCACCGTCCCGATGCTTCGCCCCACCGTGATCTTCGTTGTGATTACCTCAACCATCGGCGGGCTGCAGATCTTCGATGAGCCGCGGGTCTTTGACCAGTCCGGCCTGGGCGGGGCTGACCGGCAGTGGCAGACGCTGACCATGTACATCTGGGAACTCGGGTGGGGCCAGCGCAACTTCGGCAGGGCCTCCGCGGTGGCGTGGCTGCTCTTCCTGATCATCGTGCTGATCGCCCTGCTCAACTTCTTCATCACCAAGCGCATCGCCAGCCAGGGAGGCCGCAAGTGAGCTCCGTTCCCATGATCGAACAGACGGCCGGCAAGGGCGCGGCCAGGGCCGCCGCCCGCCGGAATGCCGGAGGGAACCGCAAAACCGGCTTCGGTGGTGCCCGCCGGCCCGGATTCCTGACCTATGGGTTCCTCGGGGCCGTTCTCCTCGCTTCGGTGTTCCCGCTGTACTGGTCCTTCCTGGTGGGCAGCCATGACAACACCGTCCTGAGCCGCGGCATCCCGCTGCTCCCGGGCGGCAACTTCCTGGCCAACGCGGCGAAAGTCTTCGACAGCATCCCGTTCTGGAAGGCAATGGGCAACAGCCTCATCGTCTCCGGCGTCACCGCGGCGTCCGTCGTCGCCTTCTCCACCCTGGCGGGCTTCGCCTTCGCCAAGCTCCGCTTCCGCGGCAGCAAGGGCCTGTTGGTGTTCGTCATCGCCACCATGGCCGTTCCCACCCAGCTGGGCGTGGTCCCGCTCTTCATTGTGATGTCCAAGCTGGGCTGGACCGGATCGCTCTGGGCCGTCATTATCCCCGGCCTGGTCACCGCTTTCGGAGTGTTCTGGATGACCCAGTACCTCCGGGACGCCCTGCCGGATGAACTCATTGAAGCTGTGCGTATGGACGGCGCGTCCATGATCCAGGCTTTCTGGCACGTCGGGTTCCCGGCTGCCCGGCCCGCCGCGGCCATGCTCGCCTTGTTCACGTTCGTGGCCACCTGGACGAACTTCTTCTGGCCGTTCATCGTCCTGGACCCCTCGAATCCCACCCTCCCGGTGGCACTGCAGCTGCTCCAGGCGGCCCACTTTGTTGACTACTCGGTGGTGCTCGCCGGTGCGGTCCTGGCCACCGTCCCCCTCTTGCTCCTGTTCATTGCGGCAGGCCGGCAACTCGTATCAGGAATCATGCAAGGAGCAGTAAAAGGATGAGTACCACCCCACTTCCGTTTCCCGAGGGCTTCCTGTGGGGAGCGGCGACGGCCGCCTACCAGATCGAAGGGGCCGCGCATGTTGACGGCAGGAAGGACTCGATCTGGGACACCTTCTCCCGGGTGCCCGGCGCCGTGGCGGACGGCCACAACGGCGACGTTGCCTGCGACCACTACCGGCGCTACAAGCAGGACGTGGCGCTGATGGACAGCCTGGAGATGAAGGCCTATCGCTTTTCCACCTCCTGGGCACGCTGCATGCCGGACGGCGTTACCCCCAATCCGGAGGGCATCGCCTTCTATTCCAGCCTGGTGGATGAACTGTTGGCGGCCGGCATCACGCCGTGGCTGACCCTTTACCACTGGGACCTGCCGCAGGCACTGGAGGACAAGGGCGGCTGGGCCAACCGGGATACTGCGTACCGCTTTGCCGAGTACGCCGCCGTGATGCACGAGGCACTGGGGGACCGGGTCCGGTTCTGGACAACACTCAATGAGCCGTGGTGTTCGGCGTTCCTCGGTTATGCCGCAGGCATCCATGCCCCCGGACGGCAGGAACCCCGGTCGGCCCTGGCTGCCGCCCACCACCTGCTGCTCGGCCACGGCCTGGCGGCAAGGGAACTCCGCCGCCTGGACGCCGACGCCGCCCTGGGCATCACCCTGAACCTGACGGTGGCGGATCCCCGCGACCCGGACAACGGCGGCGACCGCGACGCGGCCAGGCGGATCGACGGCCAGTTCAACAGGATCTTCCTGGACCCGCTGTTCAAGGGGGAATACCCACCGGATCTCTTGGCTGACGTGGCCCACCTGGGCCTGGACGAATTCGTCCAGCCGGGGGACCTGGACATCATCTCGGCGCCGCTGGACCTGCTGGGCGTGAACTACTACCACGGTGAATCCGTCACCAAGGATCCCGCGGACCTGCCCACCGGTGTGGAAGCGGACGCGGCGGCCGCCGGCGGACCCCGCCGCCCGGCGTCGCCCTTTGTCGCGGCGGACGGGGCGCGTTCGGTGCCGCGCGGACTTCCTGTGACGGGGATGGGCTGGGAGGTCCAGCCGGAGGGCCTGCGGCGGTTGCTGAACCGGCTGCAGGACGAGTACACGGGGCCCGCGGGAATTCCGGTGTACATCACCGAAAACGGCGCCGCCTACCATGACGTCCCTGATAACGCGGGCTTTGTGGACGATCAGGACCGGCTCGCTTTCCTCGCCGCCCACCTGCGCGCGGTGCATGGGGCCATTACGGACGGCGTGGACGTGCGTGGCTACCTGGCCTGGTCCCTGCTGGATAATTTCGAGTGGTCCTTCGGCTACCACCAGCGCTTTGGGCTGGTCCGCGTGGACTACCGCACCCAGGAACGCATCCCGAAGGCCAGCGCCCTGTGGTACTCGGCCGTGGCGGCCTCCAACGCTGTCCCGGACGCAGATCCGGGCGTGTCACCCTCGGGGGCAGGTGTCGTATTGTCTGTGTAATGAACCAAAAGACCCACCGTCCTGCCCAGTTAAGGGCGGGACGGCCCAGTCCCACGCTGGAGGATCTTGCCACCGCCGCCGGTGTGTCCCGCTCCACTGCGTCCCGGGCCATCAACGGCGGACTGAAAGTGAGCCCGGAGGCCCAGGCCGCCGTGGATGCTGCGATCGTGGCGCTTGGCTACACCCCCAACCGTGCCGCGCGGAGCCTGGTCACCAAACGCACGGCCTCCGTGGCGTTGGTCATTCCGGAGCCGGATGCACGGGTCATGATGGATCCTTTTTTCGCGGCCGTCATTACCGGCGTGAACGAGGCTCTTCGCAGCACGGACATGCAGCTGGTGCTGCTGATGTCCCGGGCCGGGGACGACTCCGAGCGGACCAAACGGTACCTGCGCGGAGGCCACGTGGACGGCGCGATCGTCGTCTCGCACCACCGGGCGGACAACTGGGTGGAGTCGCTCGGAAGCACCGGCCTGCCCACAGTTTTCATCGGCCGGCCGTGGGACACGGGTTCGGGGATTCCCTTTGTGGACCTGGACAACTTCGAGGGCGGCCGGCTGGCAGCACGCCACCTGGCCGCCATCGGCCGCACCAGGCTCGGGACCGTAGCCGGCCCCACCGACATGACGGCCGCCGCCGACCGCCTGGATGGCTGGCTCCAGGGGCTGCGGGAGGCGGGGCTTGAGCCCGGGCCCGCCATCCATGGGGACTTTACGACGGCGGGCGGGGCCGAGGCCGCCAGGAACCTTCTGGCCCGCGAACCGGAGCTCGACGGCATCTTCGCGGCCTCCGACCTCATGGCGCTGGGGGTCATCGACACCCTGCGCGGCGCGGGCCGGGAAGTGCCGGGGGACGTGGCGGTGGTCGGGTTCGACAACCACTCCCTGCTGGCAGCCAACGGGCTGGGCCTGACAACGGTGACCCAGCCCATGGTGGACATGGCCGCCACGGCAGGGCAGCTGTTGATCCGGGCGATCGACAACCCCGAGGAGCGGCTGGACCCGGTGATCTTCCCGGCGGAGCTCGTGGTGCGCGGCAGCAGCGCCGCCTGACCCTGCACCGTTCGGGACCATCGGATAAGGGGTGCCCGTCACCGCCGCTTCCGGGCCGCCCGTTCCTTCCGTTCCGCCGTCTCCCGTTCCGCCCAGCGCTGCGATTTTCCGGCACTGACCACCTTCTGGTGCCACTCCCGCTGGTAGGCCCGCTGCGCCGCGGCGTCGCTGCGGCGGGCCAGAGCGGCAAGTTCCCGCTGCAGCTTCAGGTAGTTGTGCCAGCGGCGCTCCTCCAGCGTGCCATCGTGGATCGCCGCCTGCACCGCGCAGCCCGGCTCACCCTGGTGGGCACAGTCCGAAAACCTGCAAGCGGCAGCCAATGCTTCCACGTCGCCGAACATTTCGCCTAAGCCGTCCTCGGCGTCGAACAATCCGAACCCGCGCACGCCGGGCGTGTCCATCAGGACCGTCCCGTTCGCGAGCGGCACAAGTTCCCGGGACGTGGTGGTGTGCTTTCCCTTGAAGTCCCCGGAGCGCACCTCACCGGTGTCCTGGACCTTGTGGCCCACCAGGGCATTGATCAGGGTGGATTTTCCGGCACCGGACGGCCCCAGGAGCACGATGGTCCCGCCCGCCGGAATGTGCGCCAGCAGCTGGTCGATGCCGTCGCCGGTTTCCGCGGAGGTGGTGACCACGTCCACGCCTGCCGCCTGCAGGATGACTTTCCCGACGACGTCGTCCGCTACGTCCGCAAGGTCCGCCTTGGTGATGATCACCAGGGGAGTGGCCCCCGAGTCCCACGCGGCCACAAGGGTGCGTTCCAGCCGGTTGTGCGTCAGGGGCCGGTCAACCGGGACCACCACGCCGACCGCGTCCATGTTGGCAGCGAGGACCTGTGCCTCGGAGGAGGCTTCGAACGCCCGCTTCCGGCTCAGTTCCGAGCGGCGGGGGAGGACGCTGAGGATCTGGCGCTCGCCGGCCCGGTTGGGGCCGAGCCACACCCAGTCGCCGGTGACTGCCGGTTCTCCGCCCAGCGGGTACGGCAGGTGCAGCAGGTCCGGGCCCGCAGCCACCAGCAGCAGGTTCCTGTCGACGCGGACCACCCGTCCGCGCCCGGTGGCGGCCGGCACCGGATGGTCGTTGAAGTGCTGGGCGACGGCGGGGGTATAGCCGTACGGGAGCGGGCCGTCGCTTGTGTGATGGGTGCTGCTTGATGTGTTGCTGCTGTCCAGGGCGCTGCCTGTGGATATGTTCACTGTTGTACCTCACGGGAAACCCCGCGCACCGGCCTGCGGCCTTGGTGTTCGGCGCCCCGCGGAGAGGTCAGGCGGGGCCGGTGCGGAAAAGGGGAAGGGTCTGAATGAAAACCGCGGGGCGCGCAGGGCGCAGGGCTGGAACATTCATCACAAACACCTCCTTTTCCCACGTCGGGGCGGAACACGTCCCGGTACTTCCCACAATCTCCTGGAGCGGAGGCTCATGGTCGGGTCCTACTCTAGCCACGGGCGGCACAACCGTCCATGGTTTTTCTCCTTCTATGCCATTGGCAACCGCATCCGCTAGCGCTGCAGTTCCAGCGCCCGCTTCTGCCGTGCGGAAATGCTTGAGACGTACCCGCAGTTGGTACAGGTGATCTGGTAGGAACGCGACGTGGTGAACACCGGAATGAAGAAGAGTGTGAACTTGGTGGCCCGCTCCTCAAGGTGGTGGTGGGCGAACGCGCGGCAGTACTGGCATGTGGCCGGTTTTCCGGGCAGCGCCTTGAGAACTGTCTTGAAACCAAAGAGAAGGAGCATGCGTCTAACCTTCCGGGATAGTCCTGCTGGCTGTTCCCACAAGACTAGGCCCTGGCCGAGGGCTTAGTCCCATCCTGACAACCTCCCGGACCGGTGCGATACTTGGGGTCGGCGCGGTATTCGGCAGTGGGGGGACCTCGGAAACATGGCTCTGGACACCACAACCCTCCGGATCGCCTTTGGCCTGATGGCTTTGGTGCTGATGCTCCTGTTCTACTTCTCCGCCTACCGGACCACGCGCTCGCCCTACAGCGGCTGGTGGTGCCTGGCGCTGCTGTTTTTCCTGTCCGGATCCGGCTGTTTCCTCCTGGACGGAACGGCCCACCAGGTCTGGGCCAACCCTTTGGGCAACGTGCTCCTGGTCCACGGCGGCGTGGCCGTATGGGCGGGCGCCCGGTCGCTGCGGACCGTGCCGCCGCCAAAATGGGCGTTTACCGGCATCCCCCTGGTGACCCTGGTGGCCTCGGTCCTGGACAACCCGGCCACCAACACGTGGTCCGGCGGCCCCGTGTTCCTGGCCGCCATGAGCCTCACCATAGGCCTTGCCTCGCGCGAGCTTTGGCGGCTTGAACCAGGCTACTCGCGGGTGAGGATCCCCATGGCAGCTGCGGCGGGCGGGCTGTCCATCTTCTACCTGCTGCGCTGGGCGGCGTTTGTCCTGGAGGGGCAGGACGGCCCTGTCTTCACCACCGTGTTCGGCTCCGCTGTCACCACGCTGGTGACCATGGTCCTCCTGGTGGTGGTCTCCTTCAGCATGGCGGCACTCAGCAATGAGCAGCAGACCAGGGCGCTGCGCATGGTGGCCTCCCGCGACGACCTCACCGGGCTCCTCAACCGCAAGGCATTCTTGAGCCTCGCTGCCGAACAGCTGGCTGACCTGTCCATAGCCAGGGGCACCGGCGCCCTGGTCCTGGCAGACCTGGACCACTTCAAGGCCGTCAACGACACCTACGGCCATGCCGCCGGGGACGTTGCCCTGCAGACCTTCGCGGACGCCTGCACCGCCACCGTGCGGTCCACAGACCTGGTGGGACGCTACGGCGGGGAGGAGTTTGTCATCCTGGTCCCCGGCGCCAGTGCCGAACGGGCGGAAATCATTGCTGACGCAATCAGCCGGCGCCTCGCCGCGGCAGCAACTGTTGACGGGATGGAGATGCCGACAGTCAGTTACGGTATTTCCACCTACGACGGCGCCACAACGGACGTGGAGCGCCTCATCGCCTCAGCGGACGCCGCCCTCTACCGGGCGAAGTCGCTCGGCCGGAACCGGACCGCGCGCAGCGACCGGATGCTTTAGCCTCGAAGGGCAGCCGTAAGCCCGGCTGATAAAATGGCGGCGTTGCAGGGCGGCCTTATTGCTGGTCCAACCAGCGCCGTAACCAAGTAAGGGACCAGACAAACATGACGGCAGGCGGGTCACACCTCGGGACTTCGGAGACGCAGCCGGCAGCGCCGGCTAAAGCCTCCGGCCCGGCCACCGGCCGCGCCTACCTCGCCACCATCGAGGGCTTTGTTGGAGCCCTCATGATGTTCATCGGCTCCATCGGGACGGGGTGGATCGCCAACGGCTCCCCCATGATCCGGCAGCCGGTGGTCATCGCCCTGCGCACCGAGGGCTGGGGAGTCACGGTGTCCACCGTGCTCCTGACCGTGGGCGCCATGGTGCTGATGCGGTCCTGGCTCCGGCTGGGCCAGCGCCTGGCCGACTGGGGCAAATCGTCGCTGCGGTCCGTTGTCATCGCCATCTCCGCCTGGTCCCTGCCGCTGCTCTTCTGCGTTCCCGTATTCTCCCGCGACGTCTACGCCTACACCGGCCAGGGCCGGTTGGTGATGGAGGGCCAGAACCCCTACCAAGTGGGCATTTCCACCCTCAGCAACTGGTTCTCGCTCGGCGCCGATCCGGCCTGGGCGGAAGCCAGGACGCCCTACGGCCCCTACTTCCTCTGGCTGGCCCGCGGCGTGGTGGGGCTGACCGGCGCCCAGCCGGACGTGTCCGTCCTCCTGTTCCGCCTCCTCGCCGGCGTCGGGGTCCTGCTCTGCGTCATCTACGTCCCCAGGCTGGCGGAGCTGCATGGCATCAACGGGGCGCGCGCACTGTGGATCTCCGTGGCCAACCCGCTGTTCCTGATCAGCTTCATCGCCAGCGCCCACAACGACGCCCTCATGGTGGGCCTCGCGGTCGCAGGCGTCTACCTCGCGGCCACCCGCCACTACCTTGCCGGCATCCTGCTGGTGACCGCTTCGATCGGCATCAAGCCGATCACAGTGCTCCTGCTTCCCTTTGTGGGCCTGATGTGGGCGGGCCCGTCGGCTTCCTGGCCCCGCAAGTTCCTGATGTGGGGGGCGACGGCGGGCATCAGTTTCGGCGTGCTGGCCCTTAGCGGCATCCCCTACAACCTGGGGATGGGGTGGGTGTGGGCCATCATGGACCCCACGCCGGGCTACACCGGCTACTCGCCGTCGGGCTTCCTGGGCCAGCAGGTTGAGTTCCTGGGCAACGTGCTGGGGCTGCCCGGCGGCACGTTCGCCACCGTCCTGCGGACGGGCATGAAATGGGCGGCGATCGCGCTGGTCCTGGTCCTGATGTTCCGTGGCGACTACTCGCGCGCGGTGCGCCGGATGGCCTTGGCGTTTACCGCCGTCGTGATGCTCTCGCCCATCATCCAGCCCTGGTACATCCTCTGGTTCCTGCCGTTCCTGGCTGTCACCGGCATCCGGGACGACTGGCAGATCAGGTCGCTGTACGTGGGCGTGACGTTCTTCGTGGTGTTCGGCGCGCAGGACCAGCTCTCCGTGTGGTCCTTCGTGGAGCTGCCCATCGACGCATCCTCGCTGGCCTTCGTCACGGCCCTGGCCTTCACGTTCTACCTTTTATTCCTTGACGTGCATACACGGCGGCTGCTCATCGAGGCCAGGCCGCTTGACCTGGCAAAACGGGGGTGGCGCTGGGCCTTGGCCGCGGTTGCGGCGAGACGCGGCGCTGCCCGGCGTCAGCCGTGACCGGCGATGTACGCGATCAGCCCTCCCACCGTGGCCACCTGCGGATAGTCGCTTTCCGGGATGTTTATGCCCGTTGCGGCATCTACAGTTTCCACAAGCCGCAGGAAGTCCAGGGAGTCGAGTTCATGGTCCTGCCGGAGCCGCGCGCCTTCCGTAAGGTCGCCAGGCTCAAGGTCAGGCGCCACTTGGCCGATAGCCTGGCGCACCGCGGTGCGCGCATCCTGTTCGTTCATAGTTCCTCCGGTTTCTGCAGCAGTTCGTCCAGCCGTGAAAGGTAGCGGGCGCCGCGCAGGCCGTCGCTGACCCTGTGGTCGGCGGAGAGGGTGGCCGTCACCACGGGGCGGATCCCAAGCATTCCCTCGTGGGCCCACGGCTG
The DNA here is from genome assembly GCF_020809045.1 of Pseudarthrobacter sp. L1SW. Lineage (NCBI taxonomy): Bacteria > Bacillati > Actinomycetota > Actinomycetes > Micrococcales > Micrococcaceae > Pseudarthrobacter > Pseudarthrobacter sp. L1SW. The sequence continues at coordinate 70,989 of NZ_CP078079.1, forward strand.
TTCCATCAGCCGGCCCAGGCCCACCATGGCCACCTGCGGCGGATAGATCACCCCGAACACGCTTTCCACGCCCAGGTCGCCCAGGTTCGTGACGGTGATGGTGGGGTCCGCCATTTCTGCCCGCTGCAGCCTGCCTGCCCGGGCGCGGGACACGAGGTCCCGCAGCCGCTCCATGAGGGTGTCCACCGGGAGCTGGTCGGCGTCGTGGATGGCGGGGGCCACGATGCCGCCTTTCCGAAGGGCGACGGCGACGCCAAGGTGCACGGCCTGGCTGGGCCGGAACTCGTCATCCACGTACAGGCCGTTGACCTCGGGAACGTCCCTGGCAGCAAGGGCGGCAGCTTTCAGCAGGAGTGCAGAGGGAACCAGCCGGGAGGAAACGGGGCGCTGGAGGTTGGCTGACTGCATCCAGGCAACGGCGGCACCCATGTCCAGCGTGGTGCTGAGGTAGTAGTGCGGAATCGTCTTCTTGGAGCGGGCCATCAGCGCCCCGACTGCCCTGCGCAGGCTTGCCTCGCGCTGCCGGTCCGCCGGGGCCGTGGCCTCATGTTCTGCCGGAGACGGCGGGGCGGCAGGTGCCTTCGGCTCCGGGGGTGCCGGAGCTTCCGGCGCCGCACCGGAGGGTGGTGCCGGCGGCGGCGCGGCCTCAGCCGCGTGGAGGACGTCGTCCTCCGTGACGGCCCCGCCGGGCCCTGTCCCCGCCACGGCCGAAAGGTCTACCCCCCGCTCGGCTGCGAGGCGCCGGGCGAGCGGTGAGGAGCGCACCCGCCCGCGGGTGCCGCCGTCGTCCTTCACCTGGGGCGGTGCGGCCGCCGGAGCAGGGGGCGGGGCTGAAGCTGGTGCCGCGGGCGCTGAAGCTGCCGCCGGCGCTGCAGCGCGTTCCACGTCCGAGCGTGTCACCGCCCCGTGCCTGCCCGTGCCGCGGATGGAGCCCGGATCAACCCCCAGCTGGTGGGCCAGGTGCCGCACCGGGGGCGAGAGGAGCGCGTGCGTTTCCGCCGGCGGCGCGGCCCCGGTCCCGTCGTCGGGAGTGGCAGTGATCCGGGCAAGCGGCGTGCCGATGGGAACCGTGGTGCCGACGTCCACCAGCAGCTCGGCCACGACCCCCTCTTCGAAAGTCTCGATGTCCATGACGGTCTTCTCGGTGTCCACAACAGCCACCACGTCGCCGCGGTGGACGTAGTCGCCCGGCTTGACCAGCCACTCCACCATCTTGCCGTGGTCCATGTCCGCCCCGAGGGACGGCATGCGGAATTCACCCACGCCTGCCCGTCACCTCCCGCGCTGCCGCCACGATCCGGTCGGCCGAAGGAAGTGCGGCAAGCTCCAGGTGCTTGGCGTAGGGCAGCGGGACCTCGGCGCTGCACACCCGGCCCACCGGTGCGTCGAGGTCGTAGAAGGCGGCCTCCATGATCCGTGCACTGATCTCGGCCGAGATGCTGCCGCTGCGCCACCCCTCATCCACCACCACGGCCCGGTGCGTCTTGCCCACGGTGGCCAGGATGGCGGCGTCGTCCAGCGGTCGCAGGACCCGCAGGTCAAGCACCTCGGCGTCGATGCCTTCGGCTGCCAGCCGCTCCGCGGCGTCGAGCACGGCCGGCAGCGTGCCGCCGTAGGTGATGAGGGAGACGTCCGTCCCCGGCCGCCGGATGGCGGCGGCGGTAATGTCCACAGGGCCGGCGTCGTCATCCAGTTCGCCGGGCATGTTGTAAAGCGTTCCGTGTTCAAAGACCAGCACCGGGTCAGGGTCCTCCAGGGCGGTCCAAAGCATGCCGCGGGCATCCTCCAGGGTGGCGGGCGCAAGGATGCGGAGGCCAAGGATGTGGGCGTACCAGCCCTCCAGGCTGTGGGAGTGCTGGGCGCCCAGCTGGCGTCCGGCGCCGGTGGTCATCCTGATCACCAGCGGGACGTTGAACTGCCCGCCGGACATGTGCAGGAGCGTGGCAGCGTTGTTCACGATCTGGTCCAGGGCCAGCAGGCTGAAGTTGACGGTCATGATTTCCACGATGGGCCGCATGCCGCCCAGCGCCGCGCCGATGCCCGCACCGACGAAGCCGGACTCGGACAGTGGGGTGTCGCGGATCCGTTCCGGCCCGAACTCCTCGAACAGTCCCAGGCTGACGGCGAAGCAGCCGCCGTACGCGCCGACGTCCTCGCCCATGAGGAACACCCGGTTGTCACGGTTCATGGCGTCCCGGATCCCGGCCCGGATGGCTTCCCGGTAGGTGGTTTTCATTCCGGTCCCCGCTCGCTGTAGACAAACCGGGCCAGTTCCTCCACGGGTTCCGGAGTTCCGGCCTCGGCGAATTCGACGGCGGCCGCCACCTCGGCGTCGGCTTCACCCTGGATGCCGGCCCACTGGTCCCCGCTGAGCTGGCCCGCGGCCTCCAGGGCGTTGCGCAGCAGGGTGATGGGGTCCCGCTCGATCCAGTGGGCAACCTCGGCCTTCTCCCGGTAGCGTTCCGGATCAAACATGGAGTGGGCGCGGAAGCGGTAGGTCCGCAGCTCCAGGAAGTGCGGACCGGCGCCCGAACGCACCGCATCCACGGCACGGCGGGCGGCCTCATGCACGGCCAGGACGTCCATCCCGTCCACCGCCCAAGCTGCCAGTTCATAACCGGCGGCCTTCAGCGCAATGTCCGTCTGCGACTCGGAGCGGCCCAGTGCCGTGCCCATCGCATACAGGTTGTTCTCGCAGCAGAAGAGCACGGGCAGCTGCCACAGTGCTGCCAGGTTCAGGCTTTCGTGGAATTCGCCCTCCGCCACGGCACCTTCGCCAAAGAAGCAGACCGTCACGCGCGCGCGGCCGGCCATCTTGTCCGCCAGGGCAAGGCCGACGGCGAGGGGCAACCCGCCTGCCACAATCGCGTTGCCGCCGTAGAAGCGGGTGGCGGCGTCGAACAGGTGCATGGAGCCGCCCCGGCCGCGGCAGCAGCCCTGGACGTTGCCGTACATCTCGGCCAGGATGGCGCCGGCGGGCACGCCCCGGAGCAGTGCGTGGCCGTGTTCCCGGTAGGTGGCCACCACGGCATCGCCTGCGTCCAGGTTGTCCAGGACGCCCGCAGCCACGGCTTCCTCGCCAATGTAGACGTGCAGGAAGCCACGGATTTTCGCCTCGCTGTAGAGCTCGACGCACCTTTCCTCCAGCCGCCGCACCCGGAGCATCTGGTGCAGGAGATGCCTCGCGGTGCCGGCCTGGTCCGCGCCGATCCGTTCCGGCGTGCCGGTCATGGTGCCTCCGTGGTGGTTTCGACGGTGGACGTGTCCCCCTCGGGGAGCCCCAGCTCGCGGGCCTTCAGGAGGCGCCGGAGGATCTTTCCGCTGCGGGTTTTCGGCAGCGCCGTGGTGAAGTCCACCATGCGCGGGGCAACGGCGGCGCCGAGCCGTTTGCGTGCGAAGCCGATGATGTCCAGGCGCAGCTCTTCGGACGGCTGCCACCCGTTCCTGAGCTCCACAAAGGCCTTGACCACTTCGCCGGCCACCGGATCCGGGACGCCGATCACGCCCGCCTGGGCCACGGCCGCGTGCTCCATCAGCGAACTCTCAACCTCGAAGGGGCCGATGAGGTGGCCGGAGGACTTGATGACATCGTCGCCGCGGCCCACAAACCAGTAGTATCCGTCCGCATCGCGTTTTGCGACGTCCCCGGTGAGGTACCAGCCCCCGGCGAAGCAGCGGCGGTAGCGTTCCTCTTCATTGAGGTAGCCCCTGAACATCGATGGCCAGCCCGCGCGCAGGGCCAGTTCCCCCATGGTGTCCGGCTCCGTGACCAGCACAGGTCCACCGTCGCGGAGCACCGGCTTGCCGTCGCCATCGCGCGCCACAAGTGCCGCCTCCACTCCCGGCAGCGGCCTGCCCATGGACCCGGGCCTGATTTCCGTGGCTGCGAAGTTGGCGATCATGATGCCGCCGGTCTCCGTCTGCCACCAGTTGTCATGCACGGGCAGGCCGAACGCCTCCTGGCCCCAGACCACCACTTCCGGGTTGAGCGGCTCTCCCACGCTGGCCACGAACCGCAGCGCCGAAAGGTCATGCCCGGCGGCCCTGTCCGCCCCGGCTTTCATCAGCATGCGCAGGGCCGTAGGCGCGGTGTACCAGACGGTAATGCGCTGCTCAGCCAGGATCCGGTACCACCGGTCGGCGTCCATCTCCTCCTCGTCCACCACCGTGGTGACGCCGTGCACCAGCGGTGCGATGACGCCGTAGGAGGTGCCCGTGACCCAGCCGGGGTCCGCGGTGCACCAGTAGGTGTCCCCGGGGTGCAGGTCCAGCGCGAACCGGCCCGTCGCGTAGTGGGCGGTGACGGCCTCGTGCACGTGGATGGCGCCTTTCGGGGTGCCCGTGGTGCCGCTGGTGAAGTGCAGCAGCGCCATGTCCTCACCGCTGGTGGAAGCCATGATGGGGTCCGCCGGCGCGGCCGCCATAAGTGCGGCGAGGTCGAGGGTCCCCGGCTCGGGATCGCCGTCCGCATCAATCAGGAGGACGTGCTTGAGGTCCGGGAGGTTCTCCCTGATGTGGGCCACTTTCCTGCGGTAGAGCGCCCTGGTGGTGACCAGCGCCCGCCCCTGCCCCAGGTGGAGGCGCTGCCGTACGGGTTCCGGTCCGAAGGCGGAAAACAGCGGGCAAAAGACGCTCCCGTTCTTGAGGGTGCCCAGCACTGCCACGTACAGTTCGGGGCTGCGGCCGGTGAGCGAGAAGATCCGCTCCCCGCGGCCGATGCCCAGCTGCCCCAGCAGCGCGGCAAAGCGGTTGGTTTGCCCGGCAAGCTCCAGGTAGCTCAGGGAGTGGGTGGATCCGTCGGCCCGCACGAAACGCAGGGCCTCATGGTGTGCCCGCCGCCCGGCAGCATGGCGGTCCACGGCTTCGTGGGCGATGTTCAGGCCGCCGCCCGGGAGCCCGGACAGTGCCCGGCGGGCATCGTCCCAGGAGAACTCGCGGCATGCGGTGCCGTAGTCCAGCAGGTTGGGCCGGACAGGAAAGCCTGGAACGTCCTTGGAGATTCGCTGCCAGCGCATGGGCCGTTCGGTTCCTGCCGTCATGTTCCTATCCGACGCCCCGCAGCCCAAGCAGGCAAGGGTAGAAAGTCCCCCGGGAAGCGCGGTGCAAACCCGTACCCGCGCCGCTCCGGCCGGGCCTTTCGGCACTGTCAGCTGCGCTCCGGACAGGTGTCTACTGGAAGCGCACCGGGACCCGGCAACCGTCCTTTCGCGCTGATGTTTGGAGGCACCGCCATGACTGAAGTAGTCCGCTATGAAGTGGGATCCGGGACAATCCTGGTTGAAGTGGATGACAACAGTTACGGCGTGGACCATCCCGGCCGGAATGAGCAGGGGATCCTGGATGCCGGCCGCCGGCTGGAGGACGCGCTCGCCGCCGTCCGCCCCGCGGCCGCGGCTGCTGTGGACGCCATGCGGGAAATCGGGCCGGAGCACATGGAAGTGGAGTTCGGCGTGAAACTCGCTGGAACGGCGGGGGCGGTGATTGCCCGGAACATTGCGGACGGCCACTTTGTCCTGCGGATGTCATGGTCGGCCGCAGCGGAGATTCCGTTTGAGGAAGAGTAGCAGGCCCGCAGGGGAGGGCCGGGTCAGGGATAGACGGCTGGCGGATGCCTGGCCGATAACCGGTGTCCACGCGAAAGGGTGGCCTGATGTACGAATTCCTGGACAGGGTTGATGCGGGCCGGAAGCTGGGGTTCGTGCTGGACCGGTTCCGGGCGGACGATGTGGTGGTCCTGGGGCTGCCCCGCGGGGGTGTCCCGGTGGCGGCCGAAGTTGCCAAGGCCCTGAATGCCCCGCTGGACGTCATTGTGGTCCGGAAACTCGGCCTTCCGTTCCAGCCGGAGGTGGCCATGGGCGCCATTGGTGAAGGCGATGCCCGGGTCCTCAACCAGCGCGTCATCTCGCTCGCCGGAGTCACGCAGGACGATATCGAGGCCGTTGAGCGGCGCGAGCGTGTGCGGCTGGAGTCCAGGCTGGAACGGTACCGGCAGGGGCGGCCCCGGAAGGACCTGGCCGGGCGGACCGTCATCATTGTGGACGATGGCATCGCAACGGGCTCGACGGCGCGTGTTGCCTGCCAGGTTGCGCGCCACCTGGGCGCGGCGAAGGTAATCCTGGCAGTTCCTGTGGCTCCGGCGGACGCGATGGGCTCACTGTCCGAGCCGGACCAGGCCTACTCCCTGATCAGCGCGCGGAACTTCCAGGCCGTGGGGTACTACTACCGCGACTTCTCGCCCACCACTGATGAGGAGGTGGTGCAGTTGCTCGATGCCGCCGCGCTGCGTGAACGCCTCGCCGGGGCGGGGACTGCCGGCATCGACCAGGATGTGGAAATCGAGGTGGACGGGGTGGCGCTCCACGGTGACCTGCACCTCCCGGAACCGTGCAGCGCGGTGGTGGTCTTCGCCCACGGCAGCGGGAGCAGCCGGCACAGCCCGCGCAACCGCTACGTTGCCTCAGTCCTGCAGGGCGCGGGCCTGGGCACCCTGCTGCTGGACCTGCTCACCCCTGCCGAGGAAGTGGACCGCGGGAATGTCTTCGACATCGGCCTGCTGGCCCAGCGGCTCAGCGCGGCAACCCGCTGGCTGAACACCAGGAGCGACACGGCAGGATGCAAGGTGGGCTATTTTGGCGCCAGCACCGGCGCCGGTGCCGCCTTATGGGCGGCGGCCGAACCTGATCCGGAGGTGGACGCCGTCGTTTCCCGCGGCGGCCGCCCGGACCTCGCAGGCCCGCGGCTGGCAGCGGTCCGCGCACCTACCCTGCTGGTGGTCGGGGGCGCGGACACCCAGGTTCTTGCCCTGAACCGGCAGGCCATGGACCGGATGCGGGCGCCGGTCCGCCTGGAAGTGGTCCCAGGGGCAACCCACCTGTTCGAGGAGCCCGGAACGCTCACCCAGGCTGCAACCTTGGCCAGGGAGTGGTTCGCGCGGTACCTGCTGCGGGAAACAGCCCCGGAACGCGCACCTGAGGTTCCGCTGTGAACAGGGCTACTACGTCAGTGCCGGTACGCCACGGGCAGGAGCTGGAGGAAATCCGCCGGCTGGCGCACCCCCTTGCAGCGCCGCAGGACCTGGACGCCCTGATCCGGCGGGCAGCAGGGGCGCGCTATGTCTGCCTGGGTGAAGCGTCCCACGGCACACGGGAGTACTACCGCTGGCGTGCGGTGATCAGCCGGCGCCTTATCGAGGAACATGGGTTCACCTGGATCGGTGTTGAGGGTGACTGGCCCGACTGCTGGCGCATCAACCGCTGGGTCCGGGGGCAGGAAAACCAGGACCTTGATGCGAACCGGCTGCTCGCCGGTTTCGAACGCTGGCCCACCTGGATGTGGGCGAACTACGAGGTGGCGGAGTTCCTGGCTTGGCTCCGCGAATGGAACCTCGCCCGCCCTGAACAGCTGCGCGCCGGCTTCTACGGCCTTGACGTCTATTCCCTCTGGGACTCGCTGCGGGAGATCTTCTCCTGGCTGGAGGCCAACGCCCCAGATGCCCTCCCCGCCGCGACACGGGCCTGGCAGTGCTTTGTTCCGTTCGGAGAGGACCCGCACCGCTACGCGTGGAGCAGCCGGCTGGTACCCGCATCCTGTGAGGCGGATGTGGTGGGCCTGCTGACGGAGGTGCGGCGCCGGACGCTCGGCCGGGCCAAGGACGATCCCGCCGCGTTCGACGCCGTGCAGAATGCCATGGTGGCGGCCAACGCCGAACGCTATTACCGGACCATGGTGCGGGGGGACCGGCAGTCCTGGAATATCCGTGACTACCACATGAGCGACACCATCGACCGCATTGCCGCCCACCACGGACCGGGTTCAAAGGGGCTGGTATGGGCCCACAACACCCATGTCGGCGACGCCCGGGCCACGGACATGGCGCAGGGCGGAATGGACAACATCGGACAACTGATGCGCCTGCGGCACCCGGGGGAGGTGGTACTTGCCGGGTTCGCGTCCTACGCCGGCTCAGTCACCGCAGCGGAAGCCTGGGGCGCGCCGGAGCAAACAATGACGGTTCCGGCGGCCCGGCAGGGAAGCCACGAGGACCTGCTCAACAATGCCCTCGGCGAACCGTCGCTGCTGGTTTTTGGCAGCAACCGTACCGGCCGTTGGCTGACTGAATGGCGCGGGCACCGGGCGATCGGCGTGGTCTACGATCCGGAGCGCGAGGCCGGCAATTACGTTCCCACCCGGATGGCAGGACGTTATGACGCGCTGTTGTGGATCCCGCACACCACCGCGCTCCGGCCCCTGCACCACGAGCAGAAGCCCGGCGAGCCGGAATTCGAAACCGAGCCTTCGGGTTTCTGACGGGCTAGGCGCTGGCCGGCACCGCCGCGGGCTTCCGGCCGAGTTCCGCCGTCCGCTTCACGGACCACCAGAGCAGCACCACGAGGAGTACGTTGCGGGTGGTGAGGATCGCCGCCATGACCGGGTGGGCGTGGATCAGCGGCGTGTAGAACAGGGGATAGATCACGAACGTGGTCATGGCGATCCCCATGAGCAGCGCCGCCGGAACCTTCCACCTGTTCCAGTCATGCGTGAGGCCGGCGATGATCACCGGCGCTAGCCAGATGATGAACTGCGGGGAGCCCACCTTGTTGAACACGATGAACGCGGTGACCATCATGAGCGAGCCCTCGAGGAACAGTTCCTCCCGCTCGGCGCCGCGGTTCAGTGCGCGGACGAGCAGGACGGCAGCGACGACGGCGGCGAGGATGAGGAGCGGCTGCATCAGGAACGCAGCCGTGCCGGCACCCGGGCCGTAGACCTCCGTGGAGTTGATGGCGGTGTTGTCCGCCATCCTCGAGCCGGCGATGTTGAAGACGCTCAGCCACACCCAGGGCGTGGAGAAGGTCGCCTCCAGCTGCATGCCGCGCTCGCCCTGGTTCAGGAGGAAGTCCAGGATGTGCGGCAGCCCGCCGGACAGCCACGTCCCCAGCGCCACAACGGCGGTCACGGCCACGCCGGAGAGGAGTATCCGGATCCGCTTCCGGCTGGCGATCACGATGGGCACCAGCACGGCCGCGGGCCACACCTTGATCCACGTGGCGATGCTGAGCAGGATGCCGGCCACCACCGGCCGCGTCGCCGCGTACAGCAGCGCGATCAGCACGATGGGCGCGGTGATGCCCTCCACGCGGGCGAAGCTGAGGTAGCCCATGAAGACAGTGAAGAACAACCACCACCACGCGGGCGCAATGCCGGTCACCTTCCGCGGTCCGCGGGTGAGGAAGGCGAGGCCGACGGCGTTGAGGGCTGTGATGATCAGGAACCAGGCCAGAAGGTACAGGTCCGGTCCCGCGATACCGGCGAGGAAGATGGGGATCTGGGCCAGCACCGGGTAGACCCAGGGGCTGATCTTCCCGTCCGGGTCCTGCGGGCTGTAACCGTCCATGGCCCACTGGCGGTACTGTTCCGTGTCGCTGAACGTATCGCCGTGCAGGAAAAAGGACGCCATCCAGCCCAGGAAGTAGAGATGGACGACGGCGAAGCCCCACCACACGCTGGACGGGCGGGCGAACCAATCCACCACCTTGGCGGGCAGGACTTTCGTGCGGACGGTGACCAGCCGGTCAAAGAACTTCGTGGAAATCTCAGGACTCCTTCAGCGCGGGAGCCGCTGCGGGCGTCTTTTTGCCCAGCAGGTAGAGGCGGCGGACGCTCCACAGGAACAGGACCACCAGGAGGACGTTGCGGATGGTCAGCACCAGCGCCATCCAGGGGTTGTTGTGGCTCAGGGCGTCGTAGAAGAGCGGGTAGATGAAGTACGTGGCCACGGCGATGACGATCAGCATGGTGGCCGGGACGCGCCATTCCCGCCAACTGTGGGCCAGCCCGACGGCGACAGCCGGGGCGAGCCACACCATGAACTGCGGGGAACCCACCTTGTTGAAGACCACGAACGCGGTGGCCAGGGTGAGGGCGCCGGCCAGGAGAAGCTCCGTGCGGTCCACGCCGCCGCTGATTTTGCCGTTATGCAGCGCCCAGAACGTCATGCCGGCAACCAGCAGCGCGGCCAGGACCAGCAGGGGCTGCATCAGCACCGACATCAAGGCCGTACCGGGGCCGTCCACCTGCATGGAGTTGATGTCCGTGTTCATGTACATCCGGGAACCGCCCACGTCCAGGACAGACAGCCAGAGCCAGGGCGTAGTGAACGTGGCTTCGAGCTGCATGCCGCGGTCACCCTGCTGGGTGAGGAAGTTCAACAGCTTGGGGACGCTGCCCAGCGCAGCGGCAAGCGCAACGACGCCCGCCGTCGTCGCAATTCCCGCCAGTACCACCAGGATCCGGTTCCGGACGACGGCGAACAGTGCCAGCATGACCGCTGCCGGCCAGACCTTAACCCACGTGCCGATGGCCAGCAGGACGGAGGCGATGAACGGCCGGCCCACGCCGTACGCCAGGGCAACCAGCACCAGGGGGGCGGTGAGCCCGTCCACGCGGGCGAAGCCGAGCCAGCCCATCATGAAGGTGAAGGCGAGCCACCACCACGCGGCGGGGATGGCGCTCCGGTCGCGGCCGCGGCTGGTCAGTTTGAGGAGGGCCCAGCCGTTGAGCAGCGTGGTCATCAGGACCCAGAGGAAAAAGAACGGTCCGGGCCCGGCGACGCCTGCGATGGCCATGGGGATCAGCGCCAGGATGGGGTAGACCCACGGGCTCGGCCCGCCGCGGAGATTGGCCTCGTTGAACCCTGCCATGGCCCAGTCGCGGTAAATGAAGGTGTCGCTGAAGGCCTCGCCGCGCAGGGACAGTGAGGCGGCGAAGACCAGGAAGACCAGGTGCACCACGATGAACCCGCCCAGCAGTCCGCGCCCGGTGTTCAGCCGCGTCCGGGCGGGTGCAGGAAGGATGACGTTGCGGATCCGGGTGAGTCTGCCGAAGAAAGCGTCCGTGGAAATGGCGGGATCCTTGTCAGGTTGTGGCACAGGTGTGGTGCTGCGCTGGTTGCTTGGTTCTGCCGCCTGGCGTTGTTCAGGGGCATGGGAGAGCCGTCAGAAACAGCGCCCACTCCTGTCCAACTCTAATTCACGGCCTTTGCGGCCCCGTAATTGCCTCCGCACCCGGCAGCGTCAGTGCTCCTGACCTGCGGCAACTTCTTTGGTTGATTTTTCAAGTTGCTGGCGGTGGGCTGCTGGGGGACCATGGTCCGAGGCGCACCAACTGCGCCGCTTCGTCTGCAGCCTTGGGGAGCGCAGGTGACTGCCCCTGACCCCCCTATCCACGAGGCCCGACCATGAACTTTCCCCTGACCCTGACCGTTGCCGACCGCCACAGCATGGACGCTGAACTCGACGCCGCCGTTACGGCCGCCAAGGCCCATGCCCTCGCCGGGAAGCGCCACGGCATCCTGGTCACCCGCCTCGGGGTCGACAGGTTCACTGTGGACCTCAGTGAGGCCGTCCCCTTCGGCCTCACCCGCGAACACCAGGCCTGGTAACCCCCTCTTTAACCATCGATTGCTCCGTACTTGTCGTTTTCAGCCTCGAAAACGACAAGTACGGAGCAATCGATGCTTAATTCCTGGACTCCTTCCATTTCCAATGTACCGCTGGGGGCGGGGCTTGCGGCAAGGCCGGTACCCGGCCGGATAATCGCAGGGCCGGACACCGGGAGAACGGGAGCAAGCGATGACTGGGCATGCGGTAGTGATTGTGGGCGGCGGCCCCACCGGGTTGATGCTGGCCGGGGAGCTGGCGCTGGCAGGAGTTGACGCAGCCATTGTGGAACGGCGCCACAGCCAGGAGCTCGCCGGTGCGCGGGCGGGCGGCCTGCACGCCCGGACCATTGAAGTGCTGGACCAGCGCGGCATCGCCGGGCGGTTCATCGCGGAGGGGCAGGTGGCCCAAGTGGCCGGATTCGCGCAGACCCGCCTCGATATCAGCGACTTTCCCACCCGCCATCCGTACGGGCTGGGGCTGTGGCAGAACCATATCGAACGCATCCTGGCGGGCTGGGTGGCGGAGCTGCCCGTAACGTTCCATCGCGGGACTGAGGTGACGGGCCTCGCCCAGGACAGTGCCGGCGTCGACCTCCACGTCCGGGACGGCAGGACGCTGCGCGGCAGCTACGTGGTGGGGTGCGACGGCGGCAGGAGCCTCGTGCGCAAAGCTTCCGGGATCGATTTCCCCGGCTGGGATCCCACCACCAGCGCACTGATTGCCGAGGTGGAGATGACCGGACAGCCGGAGTTTGGTGTGCACCAAAATGCTTTTGGCATCCACTCCTTTGGGCGGCGGGAGTACAAGATCGTGGATGGCAATGTTGTCTACGCGGACAGCGGGCCGGTGGGGGTCATGGTGACCGAGGAGCACGTGGGGCCAGCGACGGAACCCACGCTGGCCGATCTCCGGGCGGCCCTGATTGCCGCCTGCGGGACTGATTATGGCGCTCACAGCCCCACCTGGATTTCCCGGTTCACGGACATGAGCCGGCAGGCGGCCGTATACCGTGACCGGCGGGTCCTGCTCGCGGGCGACGCCGCGCACGTGCATGCACCGGACGGCGGCCAGGGCCTGAACATCGGGGTGCAGGACGCGGTGAACCTGGGCTGGAAGCTGGGGCAGGTGGTCAACGGCGTGGCTCCCGACTCCCTTCTGGATACCTACCATTCGGAGCGCCACCCCGTGGCCGCCCGGGTGCTGCGCAACACCATGGCGCAGAGCGTGCTGCGCCGCCCGGACCCGCGGATCAAGGCGGCAGGGGAAGTTGTTGCCGAGCTCCTCGGCATGGAGGAGCCCCGGAAGCGGTTCGCCGGGATGCAGTCCGGCCTGGATGTCCGGTACGACCTCGGCGAGGGCCACCCGCTGCTGGGGCGCCGGATGCCCGACGCCGACCTTGTCACCCGGGAAGGACCCCGCACGGTGTATTCGCTGCTGCATGACGCCCGGCCGCTGCTGCTGAATCTGGGGGTGCCGGGCGCCTTCGACGCTTTGCCGCGGCCGGAGCGGGTGAAGCTGGTGGACGCCCGCTGCGATGGTCCGTGGGAGCTTCCGGTGCTCGGTGACGTCACTGCCCCCGGCGCCGTCCTGGTCCGGCCCGACGGGTATGTTGCCTGGGTCGGGGAGGGAAAGGACGCGGACCTCAGCGAGGCGCTGGCCAGGTGGTCCGGACCCGCCCTAGGTTAGGAGCATGACCACCAAAACGGCCCTTGTTACAGGAGCATCCTCAGGCATCGGGGAGGCCGCCGCCCTCAAGCTGCAGGGGCTCGGCTTTACCGTGTACGGCGCGGCCAGGCGTGCGGACAGGCTGCAGGAACTGGCGGCGGAGGGCATCCGGCCGCTCGCCATGGACGTGACGGACGAAGCGTCCATGAGTGCTGGTGTCGAGGAGATCGTCGCCGGGACCGGCCGCATCGACGTCCTGGTGAACAACGCAGGCTACGGCTCCTACGGTGCGCTCGAGGATGTCCCCATCGATGAAGGCCGCCGCCAGTTCGAGGTGAACGTCTTCGGCGCCATCCGCCTGGCGCAGCTGGTGCTGCCGCACATGCGTGCGCAGCGTTCGGGCATCGTCGTGAACATCACCTCGATGGGCGGGAAGATCTACACTCCCCTGGGCGGCTGGTACCACGGGACGAAGTTCGCCCTCGAGGCACTCAGCGACTGCCTCCGCCTGGAGGTCAAGCCTTTCGGCATCGACGTTGTGGTCATCGAGCCAGGCAGCATCGCCACGGAGTGGGGCGGCATCGCCGCCGACAACCTGGAGGAGACCTCAGGACACGGACCCTATGCAGCCCAGGCGAAAGCCGTGGCCAAGACGCTGAGGGCGGAGGCGTCCGGAAACCGGAACTCGCCGCCGTCGGTCGTGGCTGATGCAATCGGGAAGGCGGTGACCGCCTCAACCCCCAAGACCCGCTACGCCATGGGCTTCGGAGCCAAGCCGTTGATCACCGCACGCCACCTGCTCGGCGACCGCCAGTTTGACGCACTGATCAGCCGCGCCATCGGACTGCCGCGCAACTGACGGGGAAGCGGGACACCGGTCAGGAGCCGCCCGGGTGCGCCTCCCTGACAGCGGGCGGCGTGGCGCCCTGGAGGACCCAGCGGTTGCCGTCCGGATCGGCGAAATGGGCGAACAAGACGCCGCCCATGTCCTGGACCTCGCTGATGTCCGCGCCCCGGCTCACGAGTTCCCCGCGCGTCGCAACCAGGTCCGGCACCACCAGCTGCAGCCCCTCGAGGCTGCCGGGCGCCATGGCTGTCATTCCCGTGCCAATGACGATCGAAGCGGCGGAACCTGGCGGCGTCAGCTGCACTACCCTCATCCCGGGAATGTGCTCCACATCGTGGTCAAGTACGAAGCCCAGCTTCTCCGTATAAAAGGACTTCGCCCTGTCCACATCGGACACGGGTACCTGCACAACCTCAAGGCGCATCTCCATCCGCCCACACTATCCCGTCAAAGCCGCTGGTCAGGAGGCTGCTTCGTTACGCCATGCTTCGGGGCATGAACGCGTAACTCTGCGTCGCCCCTGGGCAACCCCGTACTGGGCCAGGCGCTCGCCTGGGTGGATTGCGAACTGCATACCGAGTACGACGGCGGCGACCACACCATCGTGGTGGGCGCCGTCCGTGCCCTGGGGGCGCGGGATGGCGCCGAGCCCCTCCTCTTCTTCAAGGGCACCCATTTTGAAGGAGTGGAAACCCGCGCCAGCCGGCTGGAGAAGGTCGCGTAACGGGCGAAGAACGTTCATGGGCCGGACGCCAGATGTGCTCGCCAATACCGGATCTTCACGCAACGTAGATCATGACCCGGCCGAGACGCTCGCAGTGCGGAGCCATTTCAGGGCCTCCTGCTCGTCTGTGAAAAACCTGCTCGGGCACTGTGGCAAGGGCAGTCCGCGCCGTCCGTGGGCGATGACCCGGTCCACTGACGTGCTGCCGAGGATTGCAAAGGCTGTGACGGTAATGGCTTCGCTGAAGACACGGACGGCATCTCGGCTGACATGCTTGACGCCCGTTATCTGCAGTAAGACCGCACAGCCCGCGCCTCCGGTCAGGGTCAGGAAGCGCTCCCGCACGGAGGTTCCGTCCGCGGCAGTAATCTGGCTTCCGGGACGCAACGTAATCCGGAGAATACGTTCGCTTTCAACGGTGAGGGTGAAGTTCGTTTGGCCGGGGTCTGAGGCTGCGGGTCCGTCGCCTGAGCTCTCGTCAGCCAGGGAACGTTGTTCGACTTCGGCATGGACCTGTGTGGTCATCAAATCCCCCGGATGCGGTTCAACGGCGCCTCCGCCGGCGCAGTGAGCCCCGTTTACCCCAGGGCTTTGCAGGTCAGAGTACCTCGGGGTTGACCTGGGGTCCATGAAAGATCGGATACTGGTCCGAAGCCACGGTCTGGGCACCTGCTCACGGCGACACCGTGCTGCTCATCGGCTCGCTCCTACAGCTACGGGACGATGTTCTCCACGCCCTTAAGCCGAGCAATCCTGCGGCAGCCTGGCCGCCTCAGGCAGGCTCCCGGGATGTACGCCGCCTCCTCAGCCGCTGAACGCCGTCGTCCTGGCAACGCCGTCGTAGCCACCGGCTGGTGCCTTGAGCCCGTACAGGGCGCCGACCGTCGGAGCCACGTCCACCGTCCGCGCCGGGTCAGACGACGTGCGGCCGCGGACCACGCGGGGGCTGCCGCCGGAGATGAAGAACGGGATGGGCTCGGTGGCTGGGTGGCCGTGGTTGCCGGGAATGGGGTTCGAGGCGATGTAGGGGTCCGAGAACCGCCAGCCGGCGCGGCAGAAGGCCACCAGGTCCCCGGCCTCCGCCCCCAGCCGAAGCTCGGCAGGCGAATGCACTGACAGCACGCCGGGGTGGGCCTGGACCAGGGTGCTCGCGGCCTGGAGGCCTGCCGATTTCTGCTCCGCGGGGCCGGTCCAGTACAGCAGGTCCGCGCCGCCGTTTTGGGCCACCGTGACGGAGGACCGGAGGTCCGGCCGGGCCTGGAGGATCAGGTCCACCGAGACCACATTGGTGGGCAGGGACCAGTCCATGGAGTGGTCCGCAAGCACCACCAGGACGCTCGACTCCCACTTGCCGGCCTCAACCAGGTGGTCCACCAGCCGGCCCACCTGCAGGTCGGTGTCCGCGAGGGCGGCGCTGCGTGCTGTCTGGAGGGTGGTCCCTGTCAGGTCCGAGTGCCCCATGCGGTCAACATCGCCGAGGTTGGTGAACGTGAAGTCCGGATCGGGGCCGCTGACGATGGCCAGCAGCGCGTCCATGGTGGCGGCGTCCGGCGCGTGCCCTGTTACCGGCAGCAGCGGCGAAGGCTCCCAGCGGTAGCTCGCCCGCGTGCCGAAGATCCCGTACAGGTACTTCTTGCTCAGGACGGAGGCGGTGGTGAGGCCGGACGCGCCCAGGCGTTCAAGCAGCGTGGGAAAGCGGAGGTCGGTTTCGCGGTCCATGTCCCGTGCTGCCCCTTCGGCGGCATCAAAGACCGAGTTGGCGGGCACTCCGGACCTGTCCGGCCGGACGCCGGTCATCATCATGACGTGGTTGGGGATCGTCTCCATCACCGGCAGGGACCTTGCGGCCGGGAAGTTGGTGCCCTCCGCCCGCAGCGCGGCGAGCCGCGGGGTCAGCCCAGGCGTGATCTCGTCCGGCCGGCAGCCGTCCACCACAAGGACGTAGGTGCGGGTCCGCGCGGCGCCGGGATCCGCCGTCGGACCGGCCCACGAGGTTCCGGGCGCGGCGGAAAGGACGACGGCGGCACTTCCGGCGCCGGCGAGGCGCAGGAACTGGCGGCGGTCCGGGTTCACAGCGCGCCGCCGGTTGCCGGGACGGCTTTGCCGGTGCCGGCACCCACCCTGAACGAGGTGGACAGCGTGGCCGCCGAGGCCTGCGCAGTCCGGTCGGCAAGGACGTACCAGTCCATGCGGACCCCTGCAGGCGTAACGTCCAGGACGGAGTAGCCGTGCGAGTCGAAGTCGAGGTACTTCACGTGGGGGTTGGCCGCCCTGATGGCTGACTCCACCGCCAGGGAGGAGGTCCGTGGCGGCGCATTCAGGATGTCGTCCAGGTTGTCGCTGGTCACCGACGTGCAGACCAGTTCTGCCGCCACCGAATCGCCCGTAGTGGGATAGGTCAGGGGGTCGGCGGGGAGGTCGCAGGCCCACCCGGAGTGGATGTCGCCGGTGAGGAAAACGGTGTCCTTGATCCCCTGGTCCCGCAGGTGCCGGACCACCCGGCTCCGGTCGGCCTCATAGCCGTCCCACTGGTCCACGTTGTAGGGGACGCCGTCGATGGTGGTGCCGCCCATGAGCTTCTGGACCCCCGCCACTTCCGCCAGGCTGAGCGTGGACGGAACCCGGACGGGCGCAATCATCACAGGATTGCCCACCAGCTTCCACTGCGGGCCGCCGGAGGTGAGGTTGCCCAGCAGCCAGTCCATCTGCGCAGCTCCCGTGATGGTCCGGTCCGGGCTGTCCACCGCAGGGTCCAGCCCGTTGGCGGCCTGCTGGCTCCGGTAGGAGCGGAGGTCCAGCATGGACAGGCTGGCCAGCGAGCCGAAATCAAGGCGGCGGTACAGCGGACTGCCTGGCTGGTAGCGCACGGGCATCCACTCCGCATAGGCCTGGTTGGCCGCCGCGCGCCGTTCGGCCCACAGGCCTTCCGCGCCCTCGGTGTGGTTCTCCGCCCCTCCGCTCCAGGCATCGTTGGCCGCCTCATGGTCGTCCCAAGTGACGATGAAGGGTGCAGCCAGGTGCAGGGCCTGCAGGTCGGCGTCTGTCTTGTACTGGGCGTGCCGGCGCCGGTAGTGGGAGAGGGTGGTCATTTCGACGGCGGGATGGTGCGGGCGTACGACGACGTCCCTCGCCTGGTACTCCCCGGGTGCGTACTCGTAGAGGTAATCGCCGAGGTGCAGCACGGCGTCGAGGTCCCCGCGCTGGGCGAGGTGGCGGTAGGAGCTGAAGTAGCCTGCCTGGTAGTTCGCGCAGGAGACCACGCCGAAGCGCAGCTGCTCCACCTGGGCTCCGGCCGCCGGTGCGGTCTTGGTCCGGCCGGCGGCGGAAACCGCCCGGCCCACCGAGAAGCGGTACCAGTAAGCCGTTCCCGGCTGCAGGCGTCCGGCCACCACCTTCACGGTGTGGTCACGCTCCGGCCCGGTCTTTGCTGATCCCTTGGCAACAATCCTGCCGAAGGCGGGATCCGCTGCCACCTCCCAGTTCACTGTTGCAGCCGGGCCGAGTCCCGAGCCGGGCGTGGCTTCCGGGCTGGGGGTTACCCGGGTCCAGAGCACCACGCTGTCCGGGTGCGGGTCACCGGAGGCAACTCCATGCGCGAACAGCGGGTCAGCCGCCTGGGCAGGGCTTGAGACGAGGGGCACTACCCCGGCGACGGCCGCGGCAAGGCCGCCTGCGCGGAGGACCTGGCGGCGGGTGGGCGATTGTCTGTACTCGCGGGTAACAAAAGGCATGTACTCCAGTATCAACGCCCCCTGCGGCGTAATCGGCGGATTTTGCCGGATGTTCACCGAACGTCCCACCGCGGTTCTCCTGCGGTTCCGCCGCCCCGGGCGCGGGGCTGCGTGCAAGCCTCCTAATAGACGGAGCCCTCGAGCAGTTCGGACAACCTGCGGGCGGCGCGCCGCAGCTCCGGCACATTGGCCTTGATTTTCTCTTCGGTCGTCGCCTCTGCCGGGCAGTTCAGTGCCATGGCCTCGTTGGCGCGGCCTGCCCTGTTGGTCAAGGCAACCCCGACGGAGAGCACGCCCACGACGCGCTCGTTCGCGGAGTACGCGTAGTCCACGCCTGGCCCGGGCAGCCGCGACCGCAGCTCCTCAACCGTGAATCCCGGCTCCTCATGGCCGGCGGCGATCGCGCCCGCCACGACCTGTTCGAGCTCTGCGTCAGAGGCGTCCGCAATCAGGATTTTCCCTGCCGCGCCGCGGGTCAGCGGCAGGCGCTTACCCAGGGGAAGGTCGTACTGCATGGGCGCCTCTCCTTGAACCCGCGCCACCAGGATCCGCTCGTTCCCGAGCCGGGTATGGAGAGACACGGACATGCCGGTCTGCGCTGCCAGCTGTTGCAGGACCGGACGTCCCGCAACCGCCAAGGGATCGTTCTCAAGGAAGCTCTTTGCCGCCGGAAGCACGGCCGGCCCGATCCGGTAGGACTTGTCTGTCTGGCTCACCATGCCGAAATCCTGCAGCACCCGCAGGATCCTCAGGGTGGTGGGCAGGCTCATGCCGCACGTCCTGGCGAGGTCGCTGAGCCGCTGCGGCCGTTCAGCCCGCTGCAGTTCCGCGAAGACCTCCATGGCCCGCGAGAGGGAGCGCATATTCGAGGCCTTGGGGCCCTCGTCTGCCGCGCTGTCCGCGGACGGGGGTGTCATCGTCGCCATCCTTTCATTGTATGTAAGTTCCTTGCGCTTGACAGCAGGTGTGTCTGCTGTCACTATTTCTCTGTACGCAATATAGTTTCATTGTATGAAATGCAACGACACAGCGTGAAAACCACGCACAGTAAGAAGGAACCAATGACAACGGAGTCAGTGATGACCAAACCAGCGAGCACCGGCCGAGTGGCTCCCTCCGTGCTGGTGGGGATCGGCGCTTTCGCAGCCGTCGGCGCCTACGTCCTGGTCACCTCGATCGATCTCGGACTCTGGACGTCCCTGGGCCCCGGCCCCGGACTCTTCCCGTTTGCCATGGGGGCTGTCCTGGCAGCCATGGCGGTGGTGTGGCTGCTCCAGGAGCTCCGCCGGCCCAGCGAAGCCACTGAAGGCGTTGACCGCGGACTGGTGATCGCCGTGGTTCTCAGCCTGGTAATCCTCGCGGCCGTGATGGACCTGCTCGGCTTCCAGCTGAGCATGTTCCTCTTCCTCCTGTACCACCTGAAACTTCGCGGGCGCAGGACCTGGGTGTCCTCGCTGATCATCGCGGTGGCCGGAAGCTTCGGAGCGTTTTACGCCTTCAACTACGGCCTGAACGTCGCGCTGCCGGTGTCCGCCCTTCCCTTCCTTAACGCGATCGGACTCTAGACGTGGATGTCTTCAACGAACTGATGGGCGGCTTCGCGGCCGCCATGACCTGGCAGAACCTGCTGTTTGCCTTCCTGGGCTGCCTGCTGGGCACTATCATCGGTGTCCTGCCCGGCATCGGCCCCGTCGCCGGCGTCGCCCTGCTGATCCCCCTGACGCTGAACATGGATGCGACCGGGGCGATCATCATGCTGTGTGCCATCTTCTATGGCACCGCCTACGGGGGAACCATCACCAGCGTCCTGCTCAACACCCCCGGTGAAGCAGCTTCGGCCATCACCACTATCGACGGCTACGCCATGACAAAGATGGGCAAAGCAGGCGCCGCCCTGACCATCGCCGCCGTCGGATCCTTTGTGGGCGGCACCATAGCCACCCTGGGCCTGGTGGCTGCCGCCAAACCGCTGGGAGAACTCGGCCTGCTGGTAGGTCCGCCGGAATTCTTCGCCCTGATGGTGGTGGGCATCTCCCTGCTTGTCGCGCTCGCAGGCAAATCCATGGTCAAGGCGGTCATCTCCGGCGCCCTGGGCCTGCTGATCGCCATGGTCGGCATCGACCCGGTGGCCGGCGCGCCGCGCTTTACCTTCGGCATGGACCGGCTCCTGGACGGGGTCAGTTTCGTGGCGGTGATCGTGGGCGTCTTTGGACTCTCCGAACTGCTCTCCTACCGCAAGGGCGACCAGCCGGCCGCGGTCCACGCACCCAACCTGCGCTCGCTGCTTCCCACCGGCAAGGAATGGCTCCGCAGCGCCCCGGCCATGGCCCGCGGCACCGGCATCGGCTTCGGCCTGGGCCTCATCCCGGGCATGACCGGCTCCGTGTCCTCGCTGCTCTCCTACGGTGCGGAAAAGAAGTTCTCGCGCAACCGCCACGAACTGGGGAAGGGCGCCATCGAGGGCGTCGCCGGTCCCGAAACGGCCAACAACGCCCACGCGAACGCGGCCCTGATCCCGCTGTTCACCCTCGGCATCCCGGCCTCACCCACCATCGCCGTGCTGATGGGCGCATTCCTGCAGCAGGGCCTCACCCCGGGGCCCACCCTTTTCACCGAGAACTCCGAGATCGCCTGGGCCATCATCGCCAGCCTCTTCATCGGCAACCTGATCCTGCTCCTGCTCAACGTCCCGCTGGTGGGCCTCTGGACCTCCATCCTCCGCGTCCCGTCCTCGATCCTCACCGCCCTGATCCTGCTGTTCATGGTCATCGGCGCCTACACCATCAACTTCAGCGTCTTCGACGTCTTCGTGATGATCGGCTTCGGCCTCCTGGGCCTGGCACTGCGCCACCTGGACATCCCGCTGGCACCCATGGTGCTGACCCTGGTGCTCGGGCCGCTGATGGAACGCTCCCTGCGCGAATCCCTCGAGATTTCCCAGGGTGACTTCAGCATCTTCACCAGCCGTCCCATTTCCGCCGTCCTGATCGGCCTTGGACTGCTGATCATCTTCAGCCCGCTCCTCAAGCTCCGCAAGCCGAAGGCGCTCAACGAAGACCCCGAAACCTAAACCCCAACCAACTCCACTTTCACCCATCCCCACCTTCAAAGGAGAAGACCCATGAAAACCCGTATGCGCCTCGCCGCCGCCCTTGCCGCGGCATCCCTGATCGGACTGACCGGCTGCGGTGCCAACGCCGGTGCTACCGGTGCTACCGGTGCCGCCAGCGACTTCCCGAAAAAGGGCAAGTCCATCGACCTCATCGTCGCCTTCGGTTCAGGCGGCGCGGTGGACACCGCCGCCCGGCTCATCCAGCCGGTCCTCGAAAAGGAACTCGGAACCAACGTCGAGGTCATCAACAAGCCCGGCGCCGGTGGCCAAATCGGCTACACCCAGCTCACCAGCGCCAAGCCGGACGGCTACACGATCGGTGCCACCGGTTCGCCGTCGGTAGTCGTTTCACCGCTGGACCCGTCCCGCGGTGCCAAGTACACCCGCGAAAGCTTCCAGCCCCTGGGCCGGCATGTCATCGACCCCGCGGTGATCGCCGTCCAGCCGGACAGCCCGTACCAGACGCTCAAGGACCTCCTCGACGCTGCCAAGGCCAACCCTAAGTCCATGACCGCAAGCACCACGGGACTCCAGACGGGCGAACACTTCGCCCTGGCCCAGATCCAGGAAAACACCGGCTCGGAGTTCGCCCCGGTCCACTTCTCGGAGGGCGCATCACAGGCAACCACGGCATTCCTTGGCAAGCATGTTGACATCCTGGTGGCCAACGTCAGTGACGTGAACGATCTCAGCAAGCAGGGCAAGGCGCGGGTGCTGGGAGTCATGTCCGAGGAGCGTGCACCTTCCCTGCCGGACGTCCCCACGTTCAAGGAATCCGGCTACGACCTGATCGCAGGCACCGCCCGCGGCTACTCCGCCCCGGCCGGCCTGCCCGCCGACGTGGCCAAGAAGCTTGAGGCAGCCATCCAGAAGGCCATCGAGGACCCCGCCGTGGTGCAGAAAATGAAGGACCTTGGCCTGCAGACCAGCTACCTCAACGGCGCCGACTACCAGACGTTCTGGGCAAGCCAGGAAGGGGACTTCAAGAAGGTCCTTCCGCTGGTCCAGAAAAAAGACTGACTCCCGCAACGTAAGGAAAGACCCGCCATGACAACCCCCGCCATCGACGCAATCGATTTCCCCCGTCCCGACACGGACGTGGTCGAGCGCCTTGCCAAACTGCCCGCCGCCAACATCGGCGACGCAGTAGACCGCCTCGGCGTCGCGGACTCCGCGATCCAGGCCGTCTGGCCAGGGGCCCGGCTTGCCGGGCCGGCCTTCACCGTGTGGACGCGCCCCGGCGACAACCAGGGCATCCACAAGGCCCTCGAACTCGCCCGGCCGGGAGACGTCATTGTGGTTGCCGGCGGCGGGGATGAGTCCCGCGCGCTGCTTGGGGAGCTCATCGGTGAACGTGCCATCAACCTCGGCATCGCCGGCTTCGCGCTGGACGGAGCAGCGCGCGACGCCGAAGCGCTGGGTGAGATTGGCATGCCCGTCTTCGCCCGGGCTACTTCCCCCGCAGGCCCCTACAAGAACGGCCCGTACCGCCTGGGGACGCCGCTCGCCTTCGGCGGCGTCCCCGTCCTCCCGGGCGACGTGATCATCGGCGACTCCGACGGCGTGGTGGTCATCCCCCGGGAGCAGGCGGCCGCCGTCGCCGAGGCTGCGGAAGCAGTGTTCGCCGATGAAACCAACCGCCGGCAAGCCATCGTCGCAGCCCGCGGCTAACGCAAGAAAGACAGAGAAAACCATGACAGCGGTAACCGTCATTGGCCTCGGCGAAGCCGGAGCCACCTACGCCGCGGCACTCCACGCCGCAGGCCACCGGGTCACCGGGTTTGATCCCGTTGCCCCCACTACCCCCGCCGGCGTTACCCGCGCCGCATCCGCAGCCGAAGCCAGCACAGGAGCAGACATTGTCCTGGTGATGACGGGCGCCGCCGCCGCGCGCAGCGTCGCCCAGGAGTGCCTCCCGGCCCTCGAAGAAGGCAGCTGCTACGCGGACTTCACCTCCTCCTCGCCCCAGGTGATGCAGGAACTTGGACAGTTCGCCAGCAAAGCCGATTTCGCCGACGTCGCCATCCTCGGGCCGGTCTCCGCGCTGGGCGAGAAGACCCCGCTGATGGTGAGCGGACCGGGTGCGCAGGCTGTGGCTGACCTCCTCGGCCCGCTTGGCGTCAACGTCGAAATTGCTGAAGGGGAACCCGGGGCGGCCATGGCCCACAAGCTCCTCCGCAGCGTCCTGATGAAGGGCATGGCCTCCGTGGTGGTCGAGGCCGTCACTGCCGGCCGGGCGGCCGGGCTTGAGGAATGGATCCGGGCCCAGATCGCGAGCCAGCTGGCCGGTGACGGGCAGGCAGTCATTGACCGCTTCCTGACCGGCACGGCCAAGCATGCCGTCCGGCGCTCGAAGGAAATGCAGGACACCGCCAGCTACCTGGGCGATCTTGGAGTGCCTGCCGAGATGACCACCGCTTCCGCGGCTGCGCTGTCCCGGATCGCCCTGGAAACCGCACCGGCCTTGCGCTGACCTAAAAGTCCGGCAGAATCAGGAACAGGTATTACATGACCCACCACATCACCGGCGTCCCGCCGTCAGGAGCAGCAGCATGATCGGCATCTGGGCACTTGGCGCCTACCTTGCCGTCATCCTGTTGTGGACCACCGTGCTCAAGCGCAGCGTGGGGGAAGCCATGATCCTCGGATTCCTGGCCGTGCTTCCGTTCACCGGAGCGGCAGCGGCGCAGATCGGCTGGGATGCGCTGTACTCGGCCATCACGGACGAGATCGTCTACGCCACCATGGCGTTTGTGTTCATGGGCTACCTGCTGGACAAAACCGGCGTCCTGGACCGGCTGATCGACCTGCTCAACTCCCTGATCGGCGGGGTCAAGGGCGGGCCGGCGTGGGTGTCCACCGTGGCGTCCGCGGGACTGGGCAGCGTGGTCCACAACCAGGCGGCCATCGCCGCCACGGTGGGATCGGTGACCATCCCCTGGATGGAGAAATCCAAGCTGGACAAGCCCGCTGCTGCCACCCTGGTGGCGGGGAACGCGGGAATGGGCATCACGTTCCCGTTCAGCGCCTCAATGTTCGTCCTGGTGGGCTCGGCCACCGTGGGGCCCCTGCTGGACGTCAACGCGCTGGTCCTCCCGCTGCTGTTCGGCGGACTCTGGTGCTTCCTGCACCGGCTGATCGTCACCTGGCTGCTGGTCCGCAAGAGCGGCATGGCCCCGCTTGACGCCGCCCACCGGCTGCCGGTCCGGGCCGCGTTCGGCCGCGGCTGGGCCACCCTGCTGCTGTTCATTGTGGTGGCCATCCCGCTGGTCATCACGTCGGGTGCCGTCGCCAAGGCGCTTTCGGACTGGACCGGGGGAGATGTCTCCAAGTCCGTCAGCGTGATCGTCTGGATTCCCGTAGTCCTCATCATCACGGGCCTCCTGCTGGGCCGGAAGAAGCTGCCCAGCGACGGCCGGGCGTGGTGGACGCTGCTGCAAGACTCCGCGCCGCGCTTCGGCATTGTGGGCGTCACCGTGGTATTCGCCTTCGCCGGCGCCAACGCCCTGGCCGCCACCGGCCTGCCCAAGCAGATGACCCAACTGCTCAACGGGATGAACCTGCCGCTGTGGATCCTGGCCATCCTGATCGGCCTGATCGTCATCGCGGTGGCAGCGCCCCTGTCCGCCACAGCGACCATGGCCGCCGTCGGAACCGTCGGCGTCGCAGCCCTGGTGGCGGCCGGCGTCCCGGCCACCACTGCGGCCGTGGCAGTCCTGGTCTTCTCCTCCTGCGAGGCGGCGGTCCCGCCGGGAGGTGCACCGCTGTATGTGGCGTGCGGCATCGCGGACGTGGACCCGATCAAGACGTTCCTCCGGCTGCTGACCCACTACGCCCTGCCGCTGCTCGGCATCGGCGTGCTGATCATCCTCGGCGTCCTGCCCATCTAAAGGAAGTCCCCATGCACTCCATCCGAAGGGCCGTTGAAGTCCTCTTCGTCCTCACCCTCGCAGCGCTCCTGGTTGGCGGCGTGGCGTTTGTGGCCGGGCAGGCCATAGCCCTCGTTGCCGGCCAGGGTGAGTGGCTCGCCCTGCTCAACAGCACCATCAAGGCGCCCATCTGCATCGCGGCCTCCATCTGTGCCATTGCAGGGTTCCTGCTCAGCTACAAGCGCCGCCAGAACCAGGAACAGCCGCAGAAAGCAGGGGCGCGGTGACGCCTGCCGCCGGCGACGGAAGGTACCCGACGTTCGCCGAACTCCTCCGCCGGGAGGGCGCATTGGCGGGCACCTCCTGGGGCCTGTTTCCGGACCCAACCCGCGGGACGCCGTCGTTCATTACTCCCCAAACGGTGCTGGACGCGCGGGACTCCATCCGGACCGGCACTGCCTTTGGCCTGGACTATCCGGCGGACGCCTTCGACCCCGGCATGTCGCTCAAGCGTGGCGCGCCCCGGCACACCATCTACTCCTCGCACCCGGCCCACCGCGACGACTTCCTGGACGGCTACTACCTCCAGGGGTCCTCTCAGATTGACGGTCTGCGGCACCGCCGGGCGGACGATGTGGGTTTCTACAACGGCACGCCGGATGACCTCGTCAGGGAAGGCAGGCCGGAGCTGGGCATCCAGGAATGGGCGGACCAGCCGATTGCCGGCAGGGGAGTGCTGCTGGACCTGGCCGGATACCGGGCCGCCCAGGCCGCTCCGATTGACCATGCCGCCGGCGAGCCGTTGGGCCTGGACCTGATCGAAGCGGTGCTGGACGCGCAGTCCGTGAGCCTCCGCCAGGGCGACATCCTGATGCTGCACACCGGCTGGTGCGAGTGGTTCCTTGGCCTGCCTCCGGACGGGAAGCAGCGGATGCGGGAGAGCCGCCGCGCCACCGGTGTTGCCCAGTCGGAGGAGTTCGTCGCCTGGGCGTGGAACCACCGGCTGGCGCTCCTCGCCGCAGACAACTTCGCCTTCGAATGCCTGCCCGCCCTGCCCTCCAGCCCCTACCGGAACTCCGCCCCGAACGACCACGGCATGATGCACCAGCAGCTGCTCGCCAAGCTGGGCATGCCGCTGGGGGAGCTGTGGCGCCTGGGCCCGCTCGCCCGCCACATGCGGACTGCGGGCCAGTGGGACGCCTTCATCACCATCAAGCCGCTGAACATCACCGGCGGCACCGGATCACCCGCGAACGCCACCGCGCTGATGTGATGCCGGGCGGGCTTGGTTAGGCCATGCGTTCTCCGGTGACGCTTGCCAAGTGGTCCAGGAGTCCGTTCTGGAACCGTTCGTCGCGGACGGCGTGATGCGGATTCTCCCGTTTCTGGTGGTACCAGTAGCCGCCGCTGGTGAGCGCCGCCGGGTCATCGCTGGTGGCCAGCCACTCCTGCGTCAGGTGGCCCAGCCGGAGATCGTCCGGGGCGCCGGTGCCGCCCATCCTGGTGGGCACCCAGCCGGGATCCACGGCGTTGCTGAGGACGTCCGGCCATAAGCGGGCGACGGCGGCCGCGAGGGCTGTGAGGTAGAGCTTGCTGTCCGAGTAGGTCACCTTGGCGTCGCGGCCGAGCCGTGCCGGATCGGGGCGGCCGCCGCGGTGCATGCCGCTGCTCACGTAGACCAGCCGCCGCGGGCGGTGGATGAGTGCGGTGAGGAGGTAGGGGGCCACAACGTTGACTGTGAAGATGTCCGGGCCGTGCAGCACGCCCGCGTTGTGGATGACGGCGTCCACCGGGCCCATCCGGTTGACCTGTACGGCGACGTCCCGTGTTTGCTCCGGGTCAGCGAGGTCGCCGGTCACCACAGCGGCGCCGCGGTCCACGAGGTCCTGGACCGCGCCAAGGCGGGCAGCGCTGCGTACGTGCACGACGACGCCGTGCCCGTTCTCCAGCAGCGTTCCGGCCGTGTGGCGTCCCAGCCCGTCAGCGGAACCGGTGATGAATATGCGCGGCACTGCCCCTCCAGAGCTGTTGTGGCTTCCGCCGCGTGTACTTGTATACAAGTAAAATAACCGTGGAGGTTCCCCCATGCCAGATTCACCCGCCCGGAACACGGGCGCCCATCTTGTCTACGCCGAGCTGAAGCGCAAGATCCTCACCCTCGAACTGAAGCCGGGGGAGCGCCTCTACGAGCCCGCAATGGCGTCCGCGCTGCAGGTGAGCCGCACGCCGCTGCGGGAAGCCATCCGCCGGCTGATCTCGGAGGACCTCCTGGAACAGCAGCCCACTGGCGGGGTGCTGGTGCCGGTACTGGACGCAGCAGTGATTTCGGAGCTGTATGAAGTCCGCGCGGCGATCGAGTCCCTCATGGCCCGGAACGCCTGCATCAAAGCAACAGCGGCGGACCTCGAAGCCCTCCACGCCATCCTCGCCCGCAACGCCGCGCTGGTGGAGTTTGCCGACGACGCAATGCAGCAGGGCATGGCGCTGCACGCAAAGATCGCCGCGATCGCCGGCAACTCGTGGGCCCGGCGCTTCCACGGCCAGGTCTCCAGCCAGATGGAGCGGTACCGGCATTTCACCAACAGCACGCAGGAACGGCGGGACCAGGCCCTCGCCCAGCACCGGACGCTGGTGGACGCCCTCGCTGCCGGCAACCCGGAGCAGGCCGCCAAAATTGCCTTCGAGCACGTGCTGGGAGCGCGGGATGCGGCGCTGAAGGCCATCGCGGGCAGCGGCCTGGCCACCTCATGATCGGGGAGCTCGGACGCCGCTCGGCCACTGCCCTCCTCATTCACTCCGCGCTGATCCAGGCCGTGACCTTCCTGGTCCGGCCGGCCGCCACCTACCGTGCCCTGGAGCTGGACGTTCCCGGGTTTGCCCTGGGCCTGCTGGCGGCCAGCTACGCCGTCTTCCCCCTGCTGCTTGCCGTTCCGACGGGCGGCCTGGTGGACAGATTAGGTGAGCGCCGGCTCATGGCCATGGGATCCGCCGTCGTCCTTGCCTCGTCTGCCTTCCTGTTGCTGTGGGGTTCGTCGATCGCAACGCTGGTCATTGGAACCGCCCTGCTGGGCGCGGGCCAGCTGGCATGCGTTGTTGGCCAGCAGGCCGTGGTGGCCAACAACGCCGCCGCAGCCCGGATGGATTCCGGCTTCGGATACCTGACCTTCGCGGCGTCCCTGGGCCAGGCCCTGGGGCCGTTGGCCATCTCCCTGGTGGGCGGGGCAGCCGTCCGCCCTGACACCCAGGCAATCTTCCTCCTCTCCGTCTGCATGGGCCTGGTGCTTTTCCTGACCACCTTCGCCGTGTCCGCCAAGGTCAGCGGCGGGAGGAAGACCGCCGCTGCCAAGGGCACCAACGGCAGCGCTGTTTCGCTGCTGAAGACACCCGGTGTTGCCCGTGCGCTCGCCACCAGCGCCACCGTCCTCGCCGTGGTGGACCTGACCATGGTCTACCTCCCCGCACTCGGAGCCGACCGCGGACTGAGCGCGGCAACCGTGGGCGCCCTGCTGACTGTCCGGGCCGTGTTCTCGATGGTTTCCCGGATCCTGCTGGGACGCGCATCCCGGAAACTGGGGCGGATGCGGCTCCTGGTGCTGAGCCTCGCCCTGTCCACCGTTGCGCTGGCGGTGGCCGCAATTCCCATGCCGGCGTGGCTGCTGTTTGGAGTCATGGCCGTGCTGGGACTCGGCCTCGGAATCGGCCAGCCGCTCACCATGTCCTGGCTGTCGTCGCAGGCGCCGCCCGGCCAGCGCGGCAGGGCGCTGGCCCTCCGGCTCGCGGGAAACCGGGTGGGCCAGGTGATCCTTCCCAGCGCCATCGGCGGGGTGGCGGCCGGGCTTGGCGCAGCCGGAGTCTTCCTGGCGTCGGCAGTTGTGGTGGGCGGGACACTCCTGCTGCTCCGGGGCGTCGAGCTGGACTAGCTACGGTAGCCGGCCGGGCCGCAGCAGGCTCGGCACGCCTGCCTGCCCGGGATCCAGGGGAACCGGACTGACCAGGACGGCAGGGCCCCGGTACAGGATGCCGCTCGACACCACGCGGCAGCGGATCCCGCCCCTGCCGCGCATCGCAGCATGGCTTCCCGGCGCCAGCACCTCGTTCATCCAGGCGCAGGGGTGCGCGGGACGCCCGCCGTGGAACCCAACCCCGGAACCGCCCGATTCCAGCGTGAAGTCCTGCCCCAGCAGCGGAGCAAGGTGCGCTCCGCGGAGGATCACGTTTCGGCGGGTGGCCAAGGGGTCAAACGGCCCGGCCGCAAGTTCCGAGGCCATGGCTTCCAGGGCTTCGACGGCGAACAGCGTCACGGCGGCGTCCATATGGGCGGCTTTTCCGAAGAACCGGTCGCCCACGATGCCCTTGCCCGCCACCACTTCCGCGGCCTGGGCGTCGAACGTCGGCACATCGGCGGCACCGTCCCGCGCCCGCCCAAAGTAGGCGTGCCCTGGTGACACCAGCAGGTGCAGGATCTCCACGTCATACCGGTAGTGTTCGGCCATACCGCCAGCCTAAGGCCAGGGCGGATAACGTCGGCAGAAAGTCATCCGTCATACATCCGGGAGTAACCTTGCCCCGGGAGAATTCGGGGTGGGGGGAACTTTCCGGAACAGTCGAGAGGACCCGTCATGACACGCAATGACCGCATATTTGTCGACTCCTGCCCTGAACTGGCACCGGGGGACGCCATCGAAGCGTTCCACAGGGGCGCCCTGGTCCACCGCGGGCCGGTCATGGATTCACTCCCGGACCATGGGCTTTTCTGGATCCTTGACATCGTGACGGGTGACCGGTGCCTCCTGGACATGTCTGAGCTCACCGTAGTGCGCATGCCAGCCCATTACCGTGAAGTCAGGGTCGCGGCAGCCGGGCCCTAGCCAACATATGCCGCCAGGTGCCTGCCGGTGAGCGTGGAGGCGTCAGCCACGAGCTCGGCCGGCGTGCCCTCAAAAACGATCCGGCCGCCGTCGTGCCCTGCTCCCGGGCCCAGGTCGATGAGCCAATCGGCGTGCGCCATGACCGCCTGGTGGTGCTCGATGACAATCACCGATTTGCCGGAGTCGACCAGCCGGTCCAGCAGGCCCAGCAGGTTCTCCACATCGGCGAGGTGCAGGCCGGTAGTGGGCTCGTCCAGCACGTAGACGTCGCCCTTCTCCGCCATCTGCGTGGCGAGCTTGAGCCGTTGGCGCTCGCCGCCGGAGAGCGTGGTGAGCGGCTGGCCAAGGCTGAGGTAGCCCAGGCCCACGTCCTCCAGCCGGTCAAGGATGGTCCGGGCAGCCGGTGTTTTGGCCTCGCCCTCGGCGAAGAAGGCGGCCGCCTCGGTCACGGACATGGCCAGCACGTCGGCGATGTTCTGCCCGCCGAGGGTGTATTCAAGGACGGACGCCTGGAAGCGCCGGCCTTCACAGTCCTCGCACGGGGACTCGACGGTGGCCATGACACCCAGCTCGGTGAAGATGACACCGGCGCCGTTGCAGGTGGGGCAGGCGCCCTCGGAGTTGGAGCTGAACAGCGCGGGCTTCACCCCGTTGGCCTTGGCGAACGCCTTGCGGATGGGCTCCAGCAGGCCGGTGTAGGTGGCCGGGTTGCTGCGCCGGGAGCCGCGGATGGCGCCCTGGTCGATCACCACCACGCCTTCGCGCTTGGCCACCGAGCCATGGATCAGCGAACTCTTTCCCGACCCGGCCACGCCCGTCACCACCGTCAGGACGCCCAGGGGGATATCGACGTCGACCGCCTGCAGGTTGTGCGTGGACGCGCCGCGGACCTCCAGCGCCCCGGCAGCCTTCCGGACACCGTCCTTCAGAGACGCGCGGTCCTCCAGGTGCCGCCCCGTGATGGTGTCGCTGGACCGCAACCCCTCCACGGTGCCCTCGAAGCAGACCGCGCCGCCGTTGGTGCCCGCCCCCGGTCCGAGGTCGACGACGTGATCGGCGATGGTGATCATCTCAGGTTTGTGCTCCACCACCAGGACGGTGTTTCCCTTGTCCCGCAGCTGCAGCAGGAGCTGGTTCATCCGCTCGATGTCATGCGGATGGAGGCCTATGGAGGGCTCATCGAAGACGTACGTGACATCGGTGAGGGAGGACCCGAGGTGCCGGATCATCTTGGTGCGCTGGGCTTCACCGCCGGAGAGGGTGCCGGCGGGCCGGTCCAGGCTGAGGTAGCCCAGGCCGATGTCGGAGAAGGAGTCGAGCAGGTGCTGAAGGCCCTTGAGCAGGGGAGCCACGGAAGGGTCCCTGAGTCCGCGGACCCACCCGGCCAGGTCGCTGATCTGCATCTGGCACAGCTCGGCGATGTTCTTGCCGTTGATCTTGGAGGACAACGCCTGCTGGGTGAGCCGGGTCCCCTGGCATTCAGGGCAGGTCTGGAACGTGACGGCGCGTTCCACGAACCGGCGGACGTGGGGCTGCATCGCCTCAGGGTCCTTGGAGAGCATGGACTTCTGGATCTTGGGAATGATCCCCTCGAACGTCAGGTTGATGCCCTCCACCTTGATCTTGGTGGGCTCCGCGTAGAGCATCGTGTCCAGCTGCTTCTTGGTGAACTTGGCGATGGGCTTGTCCATGGGCAGGCCCATGCCCTCGAACAGGCGTCCGTACCAGCCGTCCATGGAGTAGCCCGGAACAAGGAGCGCGCCCTCGCTCAGGGACTTTTCGTCGTCGTACAGTGCGGTGCGGTCAATGTCGCTGACGTTGCCCATCCCCTCGCACCGCGGGCACATGCCGCCCAGGTACACGGCCTGCTGGACCACGGCTTTCTCGACACGTCCGCCCTTTTCCGTGGACATCACGCCGCTGGCCTTGCGCGTGGGCACGTTGAAGGAATAGGCCGTAGGCGGGCCCACATAGGGGGAGCCCAGCCGGCTGAAAAGGATGCGCAGCATCGCGTGGGCGTCGGTGGCCGTCCCCACGGTGGAGCGCGGGTTGGCGCCCATGCGCTCCTGGTCCACGATGATCGCCGTCGTGAGCCCTTCCAGGAAGTCCACCTCGGGCCGTGCCAGCGAGGGCATAAAGCCCTGGACAAAGGCGCTGTAGGTTTCGTTGATCAGGCGCTGCGACTCTGCGGCGATGGTGGCGAACACCAGCGAACTCTTGCCGGAGCCGGAGACGCCGGTGAACACGGTCAGCCGGCGTTTGGGCAGTTCGACGCTGATGTCCTTGAGGTTGTTCTCCCGTGCCCCCTGCACGCGGATAAGTCCGTGGGTGTCAGCGATGTGCACGCCAGTTGTTTCGGTATGGCTGTGGGTACCTGTGTCCGTGCTCATGCGTCTCCCTGTGCTTGGTGCGGCTTACGGCTGCTGGTTGATGCGGACGGTGTTCCCTGCAGGGTCGCGGAAGGCGCAGTCGCGGATCCCGTACGGCTGGTCCACCGGCTCCTGGACCACGTCGGCCCCGGTCGCCTCGACTTTTGCGAACGCCTCGTCCACGTCAGGTGCGGACAGGATGACGGTGGCGTAGGTGCCCTTGGCCATCATCTCCGCGATGGTGCGGCGCTCGTCGTCCGTGATGCCCGGGTCCACGGCCGGCGGGTGCAGGACGATGGACACATCAGGCTGTCCGGCGGGACCCACAGTGATCCAGCGCATGGTGCCGCGGCCAACGTCGTTGCGGACCTCGAAGCCCAGGGCGTCGCGGTAGAACGCCAGCGATGCGTCCGGATCGGTGTGCGGAAGGAAGGTTGAGGAAATGCTGATGTTGTTCATGGCAGTCATGCTAGTTGCGGCTCCGGCGCGGGCGCTTCTCGATTCCTGACCGGTCTGGTGACCTGTTTCGCCACGCACGCGGGGATGCCCGCCGTGGACATCGCCGCTTCCTGTTTGTAGGTGCTGGGCGGCATCCCCACCAGTTCGGTGAAGCGGGTGCTGAACGTCCCCAGCGAGGAACAGCCGACGGCGAAGCACACCTCCGTGACGGAGAGGTCGCCGCGGCGGAGGAGCGCCATGGCCCGTTCGATGCGGCGGGTCATCAGGTAGCTGTAGGGGGATTCCTGGTAGGCGAGCTTGAACCTGCGGCTGAGGTGCCCGGCTGACATGTGGACTCCCCGGGCCAGGGATTCGACGTCCAGCGGCTGCGCGTACTCCCGGTCGATCCGGTCCTTGACGCGGCGCAGCAGCATGAGTTCGCGCAGGTGCGGGTCAGTAGCTGGATGGGGGGTCACAACTCAGATCGTGCTACTCCTTGGCGGAGTTGTCCAGAGGCCGGGGAGGCCCCGGCCGTGCGCGTTAATCTCATGTTCGCGCAGGGTATGATTATCCCGCCGACCAACAAACGAGGTCCTCGCCTGCTTACGGGCTCGAGTAAACGGTTTGTCCGGCAAGGCCTGATCCAGCCAGCAGTGGCCTCCGGCAATAACCCACCCCCAAAACCATCAACACCCTTTGCCTGGCCCCTGCCTGCCGGGCACAACCCCTGAGAGGACTCCATGGAACTGCTGTGGGAGATTGCCGGCTGGGCCGGCGCGGTTGCGATCCTCAGTGCATACCTGGCCGTTTCCATGGGTTGGTTGAAGGCCGGGAAAGGTTTCCAGACCGCGAACCTCCTCGGCGCCGTCGCCTTCATCATCAACGGATCAGTCCACGAAGCATGGCCTTCCGTGGTCACGAATGTGGCCTGGTTCCTCATTTCCGCCATTGCGCTTGTGCGCATGCGGTCGGGGGGCCAGCCGCCGGTGGTGCCGCCTG
This sequence comes from Pseudarthrobacter sp. L1SW, assembly GCF_020809045.1. Lineage (NCBI taxonomy): Bacteria > Bacillati > Actinomycetota > Actinomycetes > Micrococcales > Micrococcaceae > Pseudarthrobacter > Pseudarthrobacter sp. L1SW. The sequence continues at coordinate 105,052 of NZ_CP078079.1, forward strand.
AGGACCCGCAGGTTCAGTTCCCTGGCGTCCCGGACACCACCGGCCAAATGGCTGTAGTTGAGGTTCTTACTGGTTCCGTTCACGGCGACGACGGCGGTCACCGCCCGGTGCGCTGAGGCGCTCAGCGCGCTGACCGGCTCAGCGCGCTCACGTCCGGGGCGCAGGCCCTTCTAGGAAGCTTCCTGGGCCTGGAGCGCGTCCACATCCTCAGCGAGGACGGTCAATTCCACGCTCGTCGGCCGCTCAACCGTGCTGCTGATGCGTACGGCCGCACCGCTGTGCGCTGATTCGAGCACTGATTCCATGACTTCCAGGGCGTGGTAGGCGAGGGTGCCGCCCGCGCGGGGCTCAGCGCCCTCAGGGGTGGAGGCAAGGTCGGCGATGCCGAAGCCGCGCCCGGCGTCGACGTAGCCGGCGGACACTGGAAGGGTTTCCCAGTCCTCGGCACCGAGGGAGAACAGTTCCACGTCGCCGTCGAAGTGGTTCGGGTCCGGCACCACCAACGACCCGCGCTCGCCGTGGATTTCGATGTTCGGGGACTTGGACTTCACGGCGTCGAAGCTCATGAACAGCGTGGACAGCGCACCGGAGGCGTGGACCAGGACGCCGGTGACGTGGGAGTCGATGTCCACCGGGACCTTTTCGCCCTGGCGCGGTCCCGAACCGATGGTGCGCTCATTGCGCGTGTGGCTCGCTGCGCCGATGACCGAGACAACGGGGCCCAGCAGGGTGACAAGGGCGGTCACGTAGTACGGACCCATGTCCAGGAGCGGACCGCCGCCGGGCTGGTAGTAGAAGTCCGGGTTCGGATGCCAGCGCTCGTGGCCGGGCGTCACCATGGTGGCGCTGGCCGAGATCGGCGCACCGATCAGTCCGTCATCAATGGCCTTGCGTGCCGTCTGGATGCCGGTGCCGAGCACCGTGTCAGGGGCGCAGCCGACGGCGACACCTGCCTTGCGTGCCGCGTCCAGCACCTCGCGTGCCTCCTCGGTGGTGGCGGCAAGGGGCTTCTCGCCGTATACGCTCTTTCCGGCGGCGATCGCTTTCAGCGCCACTTCGGCGTGGGCGGCCGGGATGGTCAGGTTCAGGACCAGTTCGACATCGTCCGCGGCCAGGAGTTCGTCCACGGACACGGCCCGGACGCCCTCATACTGCTCCGCCACTGCCTGCGCCCGCGCCGGATCCAGGTCCGCCACCGCCACGAGGTCGATGTCATTGAGCTTCCGGAAGTTGGCGAGGTACTGGGCGATGATGGCTCCGCAGCCAACGATTCCCACTTTCAACGGCTTGCCCACAGCAGGCCCCTTTCGATGATGGTGCGGACGTTCTGGTCCTGGAGGATTTCCACACGGTGCCCGGGGGTGGCCACGAAGATGCGGCCCTTGCCCCACTGGCGGGTCCAGATGGCGGGGGAGGTGACTTCGCGGTTCCAGGGGTCCCACTCGCGCACCTTCTGGGTGGTGGTGGCCAGGACGTCGATGTAGTCGTCGGAGAGCACCCAGTACTGTTCAGTCACCAGGTCAAAGTCCTTGATGCCCTTGGTGATGGGGTGCTCCGCGGCGGCTGGCAGCATGTTGACGGTGTAGGGCACGTAGTTGTCGGACTGCTCGCCGATGCATTCGTCCGGGTGCTTGCCGGGGTGGCAGGCGAACTGGCCGCCGATGAGGTGCAGGTAGTCGGAGTTGTTGCGGTAGGAATCGGCGATGCCGCCGTGCCACCCGGCCAGGCCTGTGCCGTTTTCCACCGCCGCGCGCAGCCCGGCGAACTCGTCTTTTTCAATGGTGGTCATGGTCATGCACTGCATGACCAGGTCCACCCCTGCCATGTAGTCGGCGTCCGCGTAGACCTTGGGAGACTCCTCGATCCGGACGTCGTAGCCGTTGTCTTTGAGGAAGGGGATAAAGAGCTCGGTGGCCTCGTACGGCTGGTGGCCGTCCCAGCCGCCGCGCACCACCAGGGCACTCTTGCGATCTGTCATTTCGGGTTTCCTTTTGTTTGGCTGCCGGCCGCAGGGGGCCGGGTGAAAGCAGGTGGGCCGGTGAAAGGTAGGGTCAGCGGCTGGCGAAGGCGGCGTCGAACGCGGCTGCCGGCGGGGCGATCCTGGCCAGTTCCTTGACCATCGCCAGGGCCTGCGGGGCGCCGACGAGCCGGTCCATGCCGGCGTCCTCCCACTCGATGCTGGTGGGGCCGCTGTAGCCGATGGCGTTCAGGGTCCGGAAGATCCGGTTCCACTGCACGTCCCCGTGCCCCGCGGTGACGAAGTCCCAGCCGCGCCGGGGATCGGCCCAGGCCAGGTGGGAGCCCAGGCGGCCGTTGCGGCCGTCCAGCTGGCGGACGGATTCCTTCACATGGACGTGGAGGATGTGTTCTGCAAAGTCCTGCAGGAACATCACCGGGTCCAGGTCCTGCCAGATGAAGTGGGACGGATCGAAGTTCAGACCGAAGCTCTTGCGGTGACCGATCGCTTCCAGGGTGCGCTTTGCCGTCCAGTAGTCGTAGGCGATTTCTGACGGGTGGACCTCCAGGGCGAAACGGACGCCCACTTCGTCGAAGACGTCCAGGATGGGGTTCCACCGGTCCGCGAAGTCCTGGTACCCGGCGTCGATCATTGCCTCGGAGGCGGGCGGGAACATGGCCACGGCCTTCCAGATGGAGGAGCCGGTGAACCCTGTCACAGTCTTGACGCCGAGGCGCGCGGCTGCCCGGGCCGTGTACTTCATGGACTCTGCCGCCCTGCGGCGGACCCCTTCGGGATCGCCGTCGCCCCAGATTTCTGGGGACAGGATGCCCTGGTGCCGTTCGTCGATGGGGTCGTCGCAGACGGCCTGGCCGGTGAGGTGGTTGGCGATGGCGAAGACCTGCAGGTTGTTCTTCTCCAGGATGTCCAGCCGGCCCTGGAGGTAGCTGTCGTCCTCGGCAGCGCGGCGGGGGTCCAGGTGGTCTCCCCAGCAGGCGATCTCGAGCCCGTCAAAGCCCCACTCGCCGGCGAGCCGGGCCACCTCCTCAAACGGCAGGTCGGCCCACTGGCCGGTAAAAAGCGTGATTGGTCGTGTCATTGCGGTTCCTTGGTTGTACTGAAGCTGGCGGCGTTGCTCAGACTTTTTGCCATTGGCTGGAGTTCGCGGCGCTGGATTCCACGGCCGCGAGGACCCGCTGGACCTGCAAGGCATCGGCAAAGGACGGTTCGGGCTGGCGGCCTTCACCGATCGCGGTAACGAGGTCCACCACCTGGTGGGTGAAGCCGTGCTCGTAGCCCAGTCCGTGGCCGGTGGGCCACCAGTTGCCCACGTACGGGTGCTCCGGTTCGGTGACGAAAATCCGGCGGAAGCCGGCGTCCGGGGACTCGGCTGCGTCATAGAAGGACAGGACGTTCATGTCCTCGAAATCAAAGGCCAAGGAACCCTTGGTGCCGTTGATTTCCAGGCGCATTGCGTTCTTCCTGCCCAGCGCGTACCGCGTCGCTTCGAAGACGCCGATGGCACCTGCGGAGTAGGCGCCGCCGTCGAACTTTGCACTGAAGATGGCAGCATCATCAACGGTTACTTTGCCTCGGGGCGCGTCGCTGCTGAGGTCGCCGTGGCCGCCCAGGCCCACCAGGTCGCCGGCCAGCGGGCGTTCCGGGACAAACGTTTCCAGCAGTGCCGAGACGCCCGTGATGTTCTGCCCGGTAACCCACTGGGCGGCGTCAATGCTGTGCGCCCCGATGTCCCCCAGGGACCCGGACCCGGATTTGCCCTTGTCCAGCCGCCAGGTCATGGGGGCGTCGGCGTCCGAGAGCCAGTCCTGCAGGTACTGTGCCCGGACATGCCGGAGGTCGCCCAGCCGGCCCTGTTCCACGAACCGCTTGGCCAGCGCCAGGGCAGGCGTGCGGCGGTAGCTGAAGCCGCACATCGAGAAGATGCCCTGCTTCGCCGCGGTCTCTGCCGCCAGGGTCATCCGCTCGGCTTCCTCCACGGAGTTGGCCAGCGGCTTCTCGCACAGCACATGCTTGCCGGCCTCGAGGGCTGCGATCGCAATCTCGGCATGGGTGTCGCCGGGGGTGCAGATGTCGATCAGGTCGATGTCGTCCCGCTCGATCAGGCGGCGCCAGTCCGTCTCCACCGATTCCCAGCCAAGCTTGTCTGCTGCGGCCTTGGCGGCGTCAGCGTTCCGGCCGGCGACGGCGGCGAGCTGCGGCTTCAGCGGCAGGTCGAAGAACCGGGGCGCGGTGCGCCAGGCGTGGGAGTGGGCTGCACCCATGAAGGCGTAGCCCACCATTCCCACGCGGAGGGGCTTTGCGGTGGTCATAGGAATGTCCTTTCTATTTGCTGAAGCCCGCAGTGAGGCCGCTGAGGAGCTGGCGGCGGCCCACGACGTAGAGCACCAGGATGGGCAGCGTGCTCAGCATCACCGAGGCGAGCACCGCCGGGATGTTGACGCTGTACTCGCCCTGGAAGCTCCACAACGCAAGGGGCAGGACGCGCAACCCGGGGCTCTGGGTGAGGACCAGCGGAAGCAGGAACCCGTTCCAGACGTGCAGGCCGTTGTAGATGGCGACGGTCACGATGGCCGGACGGGTCAGCGGGAAGGCCAGCCGCCACATGATCTGCCACTCACTGCAGCCGTCCAGCCGCATCGATTCGAACAGTTCATTCGGAACGTCGCGGATGAAGTTGGAGAGGATCAGTACCGTCAGGGGTATGGCAAAGGCAATGGATGGCAGCATCAGCGCAAGCAGGCTGTCGTACAGGTTCAGGCGGATGATCATCAGGTAGATGGGGATGATCGTCGCCTGGAGTGGGATCGCCAGTCCCATCAGGAACATGCCGTTGACCATTTTGAGGAACCTGCCGCTGCCCCGGACGATGGCAAAGGAGGCCATGAAGGAAATCAGCACGGCGGGGGCAACAGAACCAATGGTGACGATGGCACTGTTCATGAAGTACTTCGCAAAGTCGGCTTCAAGGACCAGTTGGTAGTTTTCCAGTGTGGGTGCCGTGGGAAGTGCCAGCGGGTTCTGGCCGAAGTAGCCTTCCTGTGTCTTCAGGCTGGTGATCACCACGTAGTACACCGGAATGATGATGATGGCGAGCCAGATCCAACCACCCAGACCCGCTGGGATGTTGAGCCGCCGCAACCGGGACCCGAAGCCGGGGGCGCGGGCTGGCGAGGCGGCAGCGGAACCAGCCCCGGTTTCCTCCGTGCTGGTGTTCAAGACGGTGCTCACGCTACAGACCTTCCAGTTGGCTGCCCTGCTTGTCCTTGCCTCCGAGGCGCTGGAGGAGCAAGGCAAGGGCAAGGCCGATGAGTACGAGGATGACGGCGATGACGCTGGCGGGGCCCATCAGGTTGGCCCGGAAGCCCCGGAGGTACATGTCCAGGGCCAGGATCCTGGTCGAGTTGCCCGGGCCGCCGCCGGTGAGGACGAAGATCAGGTCGAAGTACGTCAGCGACCCCACCACCATCAGGGTGGAAGAGGTGATGATGGTGTACTTCAACTGGGGCAGCGTGATGTGGAAGAACTGCTTGATGGTTCCGGCCCCATCGATCTCTGCGGCTTCGTACAGCGACCTGGGGATTTGCCGCACGCCGCCTTGGTAGATCAGCGTGTGGAACGGCACGAACTGCCAAGCGATCACAAAGATCACCAGGCCCAGGGCCAGGTGAGGGACTCCCAGCCAGTCTTGGGCCAGGAAGGGCAGCCCCAGTCCGGTGGCCAGGCCGAAATTTGGATCCAGCAGTGCCTTGAAAGCAATGGCCACGGCTGCCGACGAGAGGAGCAGCGGCAGGAAGTACAGCACGGCCAAGGCGGCCCGGTAGCGCTGGCTTCCTGCGGTGAAGACTCCCAGGAGCAGGCTGATCGGAGTCTGCACGAGCCAGGAGGCGATCATGATCAGGAAGGTCAGCCCCAGGGCGTTGTACAGCCCTGGGTCCGCGAGGACGGAGAACCAGTTGTCCATGCCTGCCACGCCGATGGCACCGATGCCGTCCCAGCTGGCGAAGCTCAGGATGAACACGCCGGCCAGCGGCACCACGGCGAAGACCAGGAAGAAGAACAGGGCGGGCACGGTCAGCCATGCGAGGGCAGCCTTGCGCTTTCCGGCTTGCTCGGACTCACCCCTTACGGCAGTAGTCCGGCGCGCGGTGGAGACGGCGTTACTCATTTTCCGAGGGTTGCATTCATGTTCTCGGCGAACTGCTGCGGCGTGATCGACTTCAGGAAAAGCTGGTCGATGTTGTTCAGCAGGGTCTCGGCGGCCGTGGGGCTAAGCGCCTGGTCCCAGGACTGCTGGAAGTTCGGCGCGTTCTTGGCAAGGTCGTAGACGAAGTTCAGGAAGTCCTTGTCGGGGGACGTGTCCAGCTTGTTTTCGATGCCGTTGACGATGGGCACAGACCCGGAGTTGATGTAGGTATCGATCACCGTCTCGGTCAGGATGCCGTCCTTGAAGAACTTCTTCGCCGACTCCTTTTCCTTGTCGGTGGCCTTGGAGGAGATCGACATGTACTGGGCCGGGTTTCCGACGCCGTTCTTGGGGTTGCCCTTTCCGCCCGGAACCGTGGGGAACTGGACGAAGCCCAGTTTTCCGTCCTGGACGAAGTTCTGGCCGTTCTTCTTCATGCCGCCGTAGGTCCAGGTGCCGTGCAGCATCATGGCTGCCTTGCCGGTGAACAGGAGGGCCTGGTCCGCGTTGGAGTCTGCGGTGATCGAGGAGAAGCCCTTGATGAAACCTTCTGCCGAAACGAGTTCCTGGATCTTGGTGCCGGTCTCAATGACGGCCGGGTCCATCCAGGCATTGGGTTTGCCTTCGAAGATGGCGTTGAAGACTTCGTGGCCGCCGATGCGGTCCAGGAGGTATTCCAGCCACATCATGGAGGTCCAGCGGGACTGTCCACCGAGGGAGAAAGGTGCCACGCCCATGTCGTTGAAGGTCTTGACCAGCGACATGACGTCGTCCCAGGTCTTGGGCGGCTGGACGCCGGCCTTCTCGAACAGTTCCTTGTTGTAGAACAGGACAATCGGGGCTACGTACTGGTTGGGCAGGGCATAGATTTTGCCGTTGACGGTGGCTGCACCGAAGGAGGACGGGAAGAACTTGTTCTTCAGGTCCGGGTTTTCTTCAAACCAGCTGGTGAGGTCGTCCACCTGGTTGGCCTCTGCGTAGGTCTTCAGCGTGCCGCCGCCCCAGCCGTAGATGATGGTGGGGGCCTGGCCTGCGCCGATCGCGGTTTTGATCTTGGTCTTGTAGGCGTCGTTCTGGAAGTACGTCACCGTGATCTTGTTCTCGGGGTTTGCCGAGTTGAAGGCGTCCACTGCCTTCTGCATGGTGGTCTCGTTCGGTTGACCGGAGAGGTACCACATGCTGGCGCCACCGCCGCCGCTGGAGGTGCCCGGGCCGGACGTCCCGCACGCCGCGGTCGCAGCGACGGCGAAGGGGGTGAGGGCGGCAAGGGCGAGGAAAGAGCGGCGGGAGGACTGAGGCTGCTTCATTGCTTCTCCATCTGGAATTTGCTTCTTTGCAAGTATTGGAGCTTCGGCTCCAAGGCCACTTTTCGAAATATTTCGAAGCTGTGGTTTAGGTCACTCTCTAAACTAAAGCCGCTACCTCCGCTTTGGTCAAGAGGAAGTTCGCATAATTTTCGGCCGATCCTACGTTCACCCAGACCCCTCTTGACTCCTATCGCGTCCGCCGAAAGAATTGGATTTCCGAAACATTCGAAAGATTGCGATCGCCATGACAACGAAAACGCCGCCGCGGACGAAGCCGACGCTGGCCTCTGTGGCGCGGCAGGCCGGCGTCTCGGCGCCCACAGTGTCCAAAGTGGTGAACGGCCGGGAAGACGTTGCTCCGGAAACGCGCGCCCGTATCCTGGCAGCGCTGGAGCAGTCCGGCTACCAGTCGCCCCAGCTGCGACGGGCCACGGCGGACTCCGCGACTGTCGTCGAGGTGGTCATCGACGTGCTGGACTCGGCCTACATGATCGAGGTCCTCAACGGGATTCTGCAGTTCGCAGCAAGTGCCGACGTGGAGATCCTGGTCAGTGTCACGGGCCGTGGAAACTCCAGCCTGCCAAGCCCTGAGCGGCGCGCCCAGCGCATGCTGGACGAGGGAAGGGCAGGGATGATTGTGGTGACCTCAGCCTTCAGCGAGGCACAGCTGCAGGCGTTCCGGCGCCGTAAAATTCCCGTCGTCGTCATCGATCCGCTCAATCCGCCGTCGGCTGATGTGGTCAGCGTGGGCGCCACGAACTGGGCCGGCGGCAAGGCCGCCACAGAACACCTCCTCGATCTGGGGCACCGCCGCATCGCCTACATCGGCGGGATCGAAAACGCGGAGTGCAACCAGGCGCGGCTGCACGGCTACATGGCGGCCCTGATGGCCCGCGGCATCGCGGTGGATTCCCAGTACGTCGTTTCGGGCGGCAAATTCCGGCGGGAAGGCGGTGTTGAGGGGTTCCAGAAGCTGCTCAAACTCGACCAGCTCCCCACAGCGATCTTTGCGGGCAGCGACACCATCGCCCTGGGTGTCCTCAGCGAAGCAGGACGAAATGGTATCCGGATCCCCGAAGACATGAGCCTCATCGGTTTCGACGGAACCAAGCAGGGAGCCGAATCCGTCCCCTCTCTCAGTTCCGTAGCCCAGCCGCTGGAAGAGATGGGCCGCGCAGCGCTGCGATCAGTGCTGCGGCAGGCCCACGGCGAATTCCCCGACTCGCACCGCGTGGAACTTGCCACCCACCTGATCGTCCGCGATTCCACAGTTCCTCCTGCAGTCGCGTAAAAGGAACAGGGGACTGCACCCATGAAAATCACCGACCTCGACACAGTTGTTGTCGACTTCTACCGGACAAACCTCATCTTCGTCCGCCTGCACACGGATCCCGGCCTCACCGGCATCGCCGAAGCAACGCTTGAAGGCCAGGAGCATGCGGTGCGAGGCGCCGTCGCGGTCCTCGCCGACGCTGTCCGCGGCAAGGACCCCACACGGATCGCCCAGAACATCTACGAACTCAACCGCGACGCCTACTGGCGCGGGGGACCTGTGACCATGACCGCTCTCAGCGCCCTCGAAATGGCCATGTGGGACGTTTCGGCACGCGCGCTGGGTGTGCCTGTCCACCGCATGCTGGGGGGCCAGGTCCGCGACAGGGTCCGCGCCTACGCCAATGGCTGGTTCTCCGGAGCCAGATCACCAGAGGATTTCGCAGACGCCGCCGTCCAGACAGTTGCCCAGGGCTTCCGCGGACTCAAGTGGGATCCCTTCGAAGCCGCTGACCTCACCCTCGAGCCGCGGGACCTTCGACGCATGCTCGAGCCCGTCGCCGCCGTCCGGGAGGCCGTAGGCGACGACATCGAGCTGTTCATTGAAGGACACGGCCGTTTCGATGTCCCCACCGCAATCCGGGTTGCCCGTGAAATAGAGCAGTTCCAGCCGGTGTTCTTCGAAGAACCATGTCCGCCGGACGGGATCGATTCCCTCGTGGAGATCCGCTCCAAGTCACCAGTGCCAATCGCCGCCGGTGAGCGCTGGTTCGGGCGCAACACTTTCGTCCCCGCCCTGGCACGGCATGCCGTGGACTACGTACAGCCGGACGTTACACATGCAGGGGGCCTGCTGGAGCTGTCCTTCATCTCTACGCTGGCCGCAGCCCATTACATCCCGTTTGCACCCCACAACCCGAGCGGACCACTCAGCACCGCAGCCACCTTGCAGCTCGGGGCAATGCTGCCCAACTTCCGATACCTCGAAATCATGGCCTCCGACGTGCCGTGGCGGAGCGAGATCTCCAATGAGCGCCTCCGGTTGACAGCGGAGGGTGACATCCTTATCCCCGAGGGGGTGGGGCTGGGAATAGAACTCGACTTCGAGGCGATTGCCGAGCACCCCTACACGCCCCATCCCATGCGCATCTTCAATGACGCAGTGGCAGACATCAGGCCACCGGACGCCCGGTCCTACTTCAACCTCGACGGCGTGCCGGTTATCTGAGCCAGGGGCCTGTGCCATCGGCCCCCTGATCAGGATCTCCCACGGCGGCTTCACCCTGGCATCCTTGCGGAGGCACGACAAAGAGCAGGAAAGACGGCGTCCCGGAACTTTTGGGATTCCGGGACGCTTCAACAGGATATGCTGCCGGCGGTGCTGCCTCTCGCTGCGAGGGTAAGTACCTCAGCCTGACTTTCGACGACGGGCTCCACCCCATCAACACGCCAAAGTTGCTGGCGGTGCTGGAGAAGCACCACTTCAAAGCCACCTTCTGCCTCTGGGGAGACCATGTGAAGCAGTACCCGGAGATTGTCCACAATATCGCCGGCGCAGGCCACTTACTGTGCAACCACACCATGCACCACGACAACATGGCCGCACGGAGTCCAGAAGCGATCAGGGCCGATCTCGAGTAGACCAGCGCCGTTATCCGCGAGGCCGTTCCTGACGCGAAAATCGTTTACTTCCGGGCGCCATGCGGAAGCTGGGGGCAGACGCCGGCGGAGACCGGAGCCAGACTGTCGAAGCCGTCGATCAGGTCATTCCTGAAGTGAAGTCCGAGGGGTGGCGCTTCGACAGGCCTGCCCGCCGCGGCTGACATAACCCGGCGGGCAGTCCGGTTGGCTAGCCGCGGCGGGTGTAGCTGACTTCCGTCTCGCCTAAGTGTGCCGAGTGCAGTGTCACGTAGCTACCCTGGGCCCTGTTCCCGCTACGGGTACCGCTCCCGGGCAGCGAGACGTAGCCGGCCTCGGTGCGGTGTGGGTTGGCCAAGTGGCCGGGCAGGGTCACGTAGCTGCCTCCGCGGGGTGTCCTGGCGGTGGCGGACGGGGTTGTTTCGAGGGTTACGGGGCGTTCGAGTATCTGAGTCATGCTGTTCTCCTGGTGCGTGAGGTTTGGGTGGCTGCCATGCCTGGCCCCTGCCGTTCCCAATTGCTGCTGTCCTGCGGGTGGCCACAGGGGCAATGGGGGTGGGGTTTCGATGCAGCGCGGGGAGCCGGCGCGTTGGCGCTCGGGGTCTGTTCACCCGCATCCAGCCCTGACAGGGCTTCAGTGGCCTACCTCAACGTTACGGCTTATTTTGAGTGAATCAAAATAAGGTGGCGGAACTCACGGGGGTCATAGCGCGGCGCCCACCGCCGCGCTGTGCCCTACTTCTTTGTCAGCCTGTAGCGCTCGATCTGCCTCAGCCGCCGCAGGAGGCTGTCCCGCCGGGGGTGCGGGACGGCGTCGGCCGCTTCTGCGGTGAGGTCAATGTGCCTGGTGCCGTACTGCCACAGCAACAGGTCGTCCAGCAGGCGGTCGGGCCCGGGGGAGTAGCGGTGGTCCAGGGCCCTGCGGACCTCGGTGATGCGGTTGGCACTGAGCAGCCCGGCCAGCTGCATGGTCTGGTTCAGGCCGTGGGCTGCGAGGAGTTCGGCCGCCCAGCCCCAGTCATCGTCCACCTTGCGGTCAACGTGGGGGAGCAGCGTGCGCCAGACGTCGCGGATCCGGTTCGGCGTCAGCGGGGCAGCCCCTTCGCCGTCGGCGTCCCAGAAACTCCGGACTTCCTCGTAGCGCTCGTGCAGGTCCGCGAACGCGGTCTCCACAGTTTCCAGCATGGCCGCGGTGGCGGTGAACTGCCGGTCGAAGTGGGGTGTCCAGGCCCGCGGGTCCTCGGCCTTGAACCGGATGTCATGCTCGATCTCGCTCCACGCGTGGGCAAAAATGGTGCGGATCTGGCATTCGAAGAAGTAGCTGCCGTTGGGCACGGCATCAGGATTGAAGACCGACTGGTATTCCTTGACGGCCTCGTTCTGGATGGTGCGCAGGATCAGGTGCCGGCTCGAGTAGCCGTAGGTACCCGACTCGATGGAGCCAATGTCCTTTTCCCGGTCCCCGCGGCAGTCGAAGAGCTGCCGCTGGTGTTTGATGATGTTGGCCACCAGGGCGTTCTCCGCGGGCAGCTTGGTGATAACGCGGATTCCCACCATGTCATTGAGGGTCCGGAAAGGGTCCGGGAACTTCAGGACCGGGGGTCCGCCCGGCTCCAGGGGTTCCTCGATCCGGGAAATCTTCTCCTTGAACGATTCCACGGTCTTGGTGCGGCCCGTGACGAACAGCGGCGTCACCTCGGAGTCCTTCAGCATGTCCCGAAGGGTCAGCAGGACGTCCCGCGTGACCAGCTTCAGGGCAGGGCGGACACGCTCATAGATCTCCACGTTCTGCTCCACGGATTCGCGGAGGCTCGCGTCCAGGCTGTCCCAATGACTCGGCATGGTTCCAGCTTAGGCGGAGCTCCGGCTGTGGGCCGCCCACCGCCGCCGCGCCTTCACCGCGTTGCCGGGTGCCGGCTTTCTGATTGGGGAGCATGCCGGGTGAGGCGCTCAGGCACCCGGAGGCTGGTATTTGATCTCGGCCGCCTTCTGCAGGGCTTCCATCGTTTCTTCAACGCTCATCAGGACGGTTGTCTCAAACGAACTCAAGGCGCCGCCGCCGCTGATGGCCAGCGCAACGGCAGCCATGGAAACGTTGTCCGGGGCTTCCCAGAGGTTGTAGCCGTCGTGGCTGCCGAAGGCGTACCAGAACCCGTGGAGTTTTCCGCCGACGGATTCAATATAGGCCTGCGCGGCTTTTCGCCGGTCTTCGGGATTGTTGATCAGCCGCCCCCAGGTCTCTGGCGTGTAGCTGAACCGTGACAGGTAGAGAGGCATTTTCCTGTCCTTTCGTCTCCTGCGGGGATGTGGATGGACCCAGAATGGCAGTGTGCCGCCCGGAGGGCAACGGCTTTGTGCGTCATTGCCCGGTACGCTCGGCACATGGTGCAGCGGCATAGGTACAACTACGGCGACGACCCCAGCCAGTGGGGCGAGCTGTTCCTCCCCGGACTGCCCAGCGGTGCGGCGCACCGCGGCGTGGTGGTGGTGGTCCACGGCGGCTACTGGCGGTCGAAGTACGGCGCGGAGCTGGGCGAGCCGCTGGCCGCGGACCTTGCCGCGCACGGGTTCGCCGCCTGGAACCTCGAGTACCGGCGGGTGGGGAACGGCGGCGGCTGGCCCTTTACCTTCCAGGACATCCTTGCGGGCATCGACAAACTGCAGGAGCTCGCCGGGCATCACGCGTTGGAGCTGGCCAAAGTGGTGGCGCTGGGCCACTCCGCCGGCGGGCACCTGGCAGTATGGGCGGCCGGCTTGGACCGGCTGGGGCAGCCGGGGTTGGCAGCGGAGCACCGCGCCGTCGGCGCCAACCCCGACGGCGTACGCCTCACCGGCGTGGTCAGCCAGTCCGGCCTGCTCAACCTCGGTGACGCGGAGGAACTGAACCTCAGCGATGGTGCCGTGGCCAACCTGCTGGGCGGGCCGTCGTCGGACTTTCCCGGCCGGTACAGGTACGCGGACCCAATGGCTGCGTTGCCCCTTAGCGTGCCCGTCTTCGCTGTCCATGCAACGGACGACGCCGACGTGCCGCTGGGCATGTCAGTCTCCTATGTGGAGGCGGCCAGGTCCGGGCCGGTTCCCGCGCAGCTGGTCATGGTGCCCGGCGACCACTTCGCGCTGATCGATCCTGCCGCGGAGGCGTACGTGAAGTGCCGGGAGCTGGTGGCGGAGCTGCTGGCCTAAGCCGCGTCGGAGCTGGCGGTCATCGGCGTCATGGTGCTTAGCAACGTGCTGGTCAGCCGGTCCTCTGGCAGAGTATGAGCATGCTCACAGTTATAGGCGAAGGCCTCGTCGATGTTGTCCAGCGCGCCTCCGGGATCGAAGCCCACGTGGGCGGCAGCCCTCTGAACGTCGCCGTGGGCCTGGCCCGCCTCGACCACCCGGTCCAGTTCATCGGCCGCTACGGCCGGGACGCCTACGGCGATTCCGTGGCGGCGCACCTGCGCGCGAGTTCGGTGATGCTTCCCATGGGGCCGGATGATCTGCCGACCAGTGTTGCCACCGCGCTGATTGACGACGACGGCGCCGCCACCTATACGTTCGACCTCACCTGGCAGCTCCCCGGCATCGCCGACCGGCTGGCATTCATGCTGCAGGGAACCACCCTGCTGCACACCGGATCGATCGCCACGATGCTGGCGCCCGGCGCCACGGAGGTGCTCGCCGCCGTCGAATTCGCCCACCCGCACGCTACCATCAGCTTCGACCCCAACTGCCGGCCCAGCATCATCACCGATGTTGCTTACGCGCGCCGCCACGCGGAGAAGTTCGTGACCCTTTCGGACGTGGTGAAGGCCTCCGACGAAGACCTTGCCTGGCTCTACCCGGACCTGGACGTGCTGGACGCCGCCCGGCGCTGGCTGTCGCTGGGCGGGACGGAAGGTCCGGCGATGGTGGTGGTCACGCGCGGGGCGGACGGGCCGTGGGGAGTGTGTCGGGCGGGCGAAGCGCAGGTGGAGGCGCCGAAGGTTGAGGTGGCTGACACCGTGGGCGCTGGGGATTCCTTCATGGCGGCGCTGCTGTCCGGTCTGGTGGACCGCGGCCTGGACGGCGCCCAGAACCGCAAGGACCTGCGCGAACTTCCGGCAGAGGGGCTGGAGGAGCTGCTGGCCCACGCGGCGAAGGCTGCCGCCGTCACGGTGTCCCGGCCGGGCGCCAACCCGCCGACGCGCGCTGAACTGAATGGTGTGCCTGTGGAGGATTAGGCGGTATTCCCCTTCGCTTACCCCTCGTGGTTGTAGTAGGGCCACGGCAGGAAACGTCGCTCGCCGCGCCGGTCGGGTCCTTCGAGGGTGACCTTGCCCTGCGCAGCCCACTCCACGCCGCGGGGGAACATCCGAAGGAATTCGATCCGCCGGAAGGTGTCTATGTCGTGGCCGATCGTGATCGTGAAGCTGCGTCCCTCGCCGTAGTTGTTGATCCATGCGAGGGGCTGGAGCGTGTTGATGCCGGGCAGGCCCTCAACGCCCTCCGCCGGAATGGCCACCGGATAGTGGGACATGGGCCACATCGGTGCGTTCCGGTACGACTCCACGTCGTCAAATACTGAGAGGAGCACCTCCGCACCTTCATACAGCTGCACGCCGGTCAGGATGTCGTCCCCCGTCACGGTCCAGGTGCCGCTGATGCCTTCCGTGATGGGGTGGAGCGGCTCGGCGGTCTGCAGCAGGGCCTCACCCCAGGGCCGCGGGCGCAGCCCGGTGGGAACGCTGAGCTTCGCGCCCCGCATGACGTTGTACTCCTCGGGATAGCCCCAGTCGTCCTCCTGGACAGCAGAGCCGTGGAACCAGACGATGCCTTTCCCGTCGTCGTGGACAAACTTCAGCAGGGCCGCGTCGGTTTCAGCGCCGAAACCCACGGCTTTTTCGTGGTACCCGTCGCGGCCCTCGAACACGATGATGACGACGTCGTATTTGTCGATTACGTCCGCCCCCAGGCCCCGCGGGTCCTCCACGACGCGGACACGGAACTGGCCCGTGTCCTCCAGCACGCTGGTGAGCCACTGGTTGTGGGCCCGGAAGCTGCGGAACTCGTTGTCGTGCTCGCGGGTCATATGCCCGGAGAGGATGAGTGCGTTCAGTACTTCAGCCATGGCATCAATGCCTCTTTCTGTCGCCATCGGAGAGTTAGGGGGAAAGTCTACATACTTTAGTCTAAAACAGACATAATGATGTTACGATCGGTGTGCACCTAGAGAGAGTGAGCAACGATGCTTCTCGAAAGAGACCTCATCCAGTCCGTCGGCTTCCGCAACGTCACCGAAGGCGGACGCACAACCGGCTTCCAGTTCAGGGTCCGAATGCCGTCCTACCGTGGCATGGCGGCCTCCCTCATCGACGGCATCGCCGTCCGGGTAGGCAACCTCGTGGACGTCGCCCCTGACATTCCGCTCTGGACCTTCGGCGGGCGGACCTTCACGCTGCAGCAGCTTTGGGAAAGCGACGGCGTCCGCTGGCCCCTCGAGGAGGCCGCGGTGGTCACGGTTCCGTACGACGGCGGCCTTCCGCAGGGAGTCCATGAGCTCACCATCGAGTTGCGGCTGCGCATGTCCTACATCCCCGTGGAGCACCAGCCCACCACCCACCGCGTCAGCAGGTCAGTGACCCTGGCTCCGGAGGGCGGGGAGGGCGCGTTCCGCTATGGGGTCTCCCTCTACAGCTACATGGGCGACTACGGCACGGTGATGGACCTGGAAACTGCATTGGCGTCCGTCGCCGATACAGGTGCCACCGGCGTCGAAATCCTTGGCGAGGGTCACATCCCCGGCTATCCGGAACCATCGGCCGCGTGGACCGACACCTGGTTCGGCCTGCTCGAGAAGTACTCCCTGGAGCCCACCAACTACGGCTCCTGGATCGATACCCGCCTACACCCGGGACGGAGCATGACCGTTGCCGAGGGCGCCGCGGCCCTCCAGCGGGACCTCCGGCTTGCCCACCGGCTTGGCTTCGGCTTCGTCCGGCCAAAGATCGGCGTGGTGTCCAGCGACCTGGTTCCGGACCCGATCTGGACCGAATCCGTGGAGCGCTCCCTGGATCTTGCCCACGAGCTCGGGATCATCATCTGCCCCGAGATCCACTCGCCCACGCCCATCAAACACCCTGTGGTTGACGACTACATCAGCCTGATTGAACGGACCGGAACCAAGAACTTCGGCCTGCTCATCGATACCGGCATCTTCCAGGACCGGCCCATCCCGCTGCGGGAAGGCGAGAGCCGCGAAACGCGGCCGGCCTTCCTGGACGGGATCGGCGTCAATCCCGCAGACTTCGCGGACATCGCCCAGTACGTGGTGTTCATCCAGGCAAAGTTCCACGACATCAATGACCAGCTGGAGGACCAGCAGATCCCGTGGCGCCCCATACTCAAGGCGCTCAAGGACTCCGGCTACACCGGCTACCTTTCCAGCGAATACGAAGGCGAGCGGACGCCCTGGCGGGCCATCGAGCAGGTGCGTCGCCAGCACGCCCTGATCCGCCGCATTGCTTCCGAACTCCCCTGACCATTTCCTTCTGCCAGCAAAGAGATACAGCCATGCCAAACGGACTTCTTGACGAATCGAGCCTCCGCACCCACCCCGAGGGCCTCGCGCTGGCCCTCACGCTTCCCTGGTACCGGAGCCTGTGGCTCTCCTCTGTTTCCAGCCTCCGGCTTTTTGTGGACGGCGTCGAGGTACCCGCGGAGGACCTGTCGCTGGAACTGGGCGGCGTCCGCTATGCGGTTCCGGACCTCCCGGCCCAAAGCGAAACTCTCTGGTACCTCCAGGAGCACCCCCTGCTCATCACCAGGAGGGACACCCCGGTGTCCCTTGGAGGGCAGCACACGGTCCAGCTCATCGGAGAACTGCGCCTGCCCTACATGCAGATCGCCCCGGGCCGGGACGGCGGCCCTGGAATGTATGTCCCCAACTTCGTCAACCAGACGCTGGAGCTGATAGTCACCGACAAACCGGCACCGGCCCCTGCACGGACGACGGCGGTCACTCCGCCTCCGCCTAAGGCCGACGACGATCCGTTCTCGCTCGGGCTCACGCTGTACTCCGCCAGCGCCGAATTCCGGGCCGGCTGGTACGACTTTGACGGCCTGCTCAACCGTGTGGCGGAACTCGGCATTGGTCCGGGTATTGAGATCGTTGCCTCCCAGGTCCTTCCCACATACCCAAACGTGACGGATGACTTTGCCCGGTCCTGGCACCAGGCCTTTGACAAACACGGCTTCACCGCCAGCTCGTTTGGTGCCAACCTGGACATGGGCCGGCGCCGTGACCGGGACATGACACCGGACGAGGAGTACGAGTTCACTGAAAGGCTCTTCCACGGCGCCAGGAAACTCGGCTTCCCGCTGGTCCGCATCCAGAGCGCCAAACCCGAACTGCTCCGCCGGCTTTTGCCGTTGGCCGAGGACCTGGAGCTCAAGCTGGCCTACGAGATCCATGCACCCCTCGGACCCAACTCGCCGGAAATCATGAAGGTGCGCGACGTCTACGCGGACCTTGACTCGCCGCTGCTGGGCTTTGTGGCCGACTTCTCCTCCACCATGCACAGCATGTCTCCGACGCTCCTGCGGGCTGTCCGCCGAGCCGGGCTCGATGACGAGGCCGTCCACACACTGCAGTCCATTTGGGCTACTGACGCCCCAATGCGGGCAAGGCAGGAGGAGTTCATCGGCTACCTGCGGGGCCGGGACTTTGACCCGGCGCGCCTTGGTTCGTTCGCGCATTTGGCCTTCAACATGCATGGGCATGTCAGCCCCAAGGATTGGGCGGACATCATGCCGCAGATCATGCACGTCCACGCAAAGTTCTACGACGTCGACGAGCAGGGCAACGAGCCGGCCATCGACTATCCGGAACTCGTCCGGGTGTTCGTCGAGGGCGGCTACCGCGGCTACTGGTCGAGTGAGTGGGAGGGCCACGCCTTCGCCGAGCTCGGCGAGGTGGATCCGCTGCTCCTGGTCCGCAAGCAGCACGACCTCATCCGCAAGAGCATGCGGTCGGCGTTGGCATCCGCCTGACTGCTGCCCTCGAACCAAACGCCTCGGTGCCCGTCCGTTCAGCCGGCCGGGCACCGAGGCGTTTAAGGGGTTTCCTGTGCCGCCGCGGCGGCAACGATGTCCCCAGCCTCCTTGAACAGGGCCCGCATCCACTCGTGTTCGGAATCGCGGTTGTGCACCGGGTGCCACCACAGTGCGTTGACCAGCGGCGTGGCATCGAAGGGCAGCGGCAGGATCCGCACCCCGCCGATCCGAAGCGCGAACGGCACCAGTGCCGCCTGGATAAGGGCGATCCGGTTGGTGCCCACCACAAAGTGGGGCAAGGACTGGAAGCTCTCCACCACCACGTCCACGCGGGGCTCAACACCGAGCTGCATGATCTGGCGTTCGGCAGAGGTTGACGCCGACCTGGTCTGGTAGGTCATCACCCAGGGCAGCTCTGCGATGTTCTCCATGGTGATTTTCTCACCGACCGCCTCGTTGGAGGAGGAGACGACGGCGACCCAGCCGTCGCGCCACAGGTCCAGGTAGGGGAGTCCGGACAGGAAGCCATGGGGGATCAGGATGCCGTCGACGGAGCGCAGGCGGTTGGCCGCGTCCTCGACAACCATCGGATTGTGGAGCATAAAGCGGAAGCGGACTCCGGGTGCCCGCTCGGCCGCGAGCTCGGAAGCCACCCGGCCGATGGTGGTGAAGCCGTAGTCGGAGCCGTAAATGGAAAATTCGCGCTCGGACTCGGTGGGTTCCCACGTTGCCTGGCTCTCGAAGACCCGCCGTGCGGCCTCAAGTGCCGTCGTGGTGTGCTCGGCAAGGCGCAGGGCGAACGGCGTGAGCTCATAGGCATTGCCGCGCCGGGCCAGGATGGGATCGCCGAAGTGGGACCGGAGCCGCGCGAGGGACGCGCTCAGCGCGGGCTGGCTGAGGTGGAGCCGCTCGGCTGCCCTCGTGACGCTCCGCTCGGTGATAAGGGCATCCAACGAAATGAGCAGGTTGAGGTCGAGCCGGGAGAGCAGGGCATGGTTTGTCACGGCGCACGGTCTTTCAGCGGTGAAACTTCGTCCCGGTATTCTATCAGCGCCATCAATACTTTTGGCTCGCTGCATCACAGCTCTTGATGCAATCCTTCCGCAAACCTCGGTGAAACTTATGTCTGTCATCGGCAAGACTTATGTGCTTTTTCTGCACATCTCCTTCATACTGATGAGTGACCGGGGTCACGGCTCCGGATATTTTCGACAACGAAGTCAGAAAGGCTGGACATGACACAGCACCGCCGCTATTCGGGCCTCAAGGCCGGCGCCCTCGCAGTCCCCACAATCGCCGCCCTCGTCCTCACGGGCTGCTCGGCCCCCGCCACCAGCAGTTCCTCCACGGGGGGCTCACAGGAATTCTCCCTGTCCTTCGCCACATCGAACACCATTGAGAGCCCCTTCCAGGTACTCGGTGAGAAGTACATGGAGGCGAACCCCAACGTCAAGATCACGTTCAACCCCCAGCCCAACGACTCCTACGACCAGACCCTGCGGACCCAGCTCCAGGCCGGAAACGCCTCCGACGTCGTCGTCACCTCGCCGGGCTCCGGCCAGGGACGCAGCATTCTTCCGCTGGCGGCGGCAGGTTTCCTCGAGCCCCTGGATGATTCTGCCAAGGCGCTCCTGCCTGAAGGAAGCGACAGCACCTTCGGCACGGACGGCAAGGTTTTCGGCCAGGCAACGGCCATGACGGTGTCTGCCCTGGTCACTAACGAGGCTGCTGTGAAGGCGACCGGCGAGTTCCCCGCGGACTTCACGGCTCTGGAGGAGCAGTGCAAGACCCTCGTATCCTCCGGGAAATCCCTCTTCGCCCTCGCAGGTGCGGCGCCTCCCAACACAGGCCTCACGGCGATGTCCCTGGCAGCCTCCCGTGTTTACGCGGAAGACCCCGAGTGGAACGAAAAGCGTGCAGCCAAGGAAGTCACCTTCGCAGGCTCGGACGGCTGGAAGTCGGCACTCGAAGCAGTCAACACGCTGAAGGACGCGGGCTGCTTCCAGAAGGGCGCCGCCGGTGCAGGTTTTGACGCCATTACCAAGGGCCTTGCCAGCGGTACGTCACTGGCAGGATTCATTCCGGCCACGAGCTGGAAGCAGCTGCAGTCCGCCGCTGCCGGTTCCGAATTTGCCGTGCGCGCACTGCCGGCTGAAAAGGGCTCGGGTAACGAATACGTCTACGCCAGCGCCAACTACTCCTTCTCCATCAACGCTGCCTCCAAGAACAAGGACGCCGCCAAGGCGTTCCTCGCCTGGGCTGCCGAACCAGAGCAGACCAAGGCGTTTGCAGAAATCGACGGCGCACTGCCGGTCAGTGGACTGGACAACTACGACTTCGACGGCGGAGCGTACAAGAACGTCGGCGACCTGATCAAGGATGGAAAATACGGGCCGCTTCCGAACATCCAGTGGCCGAACTCCGCCGTCTACGACGCCCTCGCAACAGGGGTCCAGGGCATCATCACCGGCCAGAAGACTCCGGACCAGGTCCTCCAGGCGATGGATGCAGCCTGGGGATAGGCAACCCCGATCCATCGACCGTTTTTACCGGCCCAAAGGGACAAGCAAGGAATATCATGACTGCCACGATGCAACCGAAAACGGAAGCAGCCAAAGCACCCCGACGGGGCCGGCGTGCTCCGGGGGCGGGTAAAACCACCCGCCCCCGGGGCCAGGGCCTGCAGTTCGGGCATTGGTGGTGGGCACTGCCCGGGATCGTCCTCGTCCTTGCCATCCACTACGTGGCTACGGGCATCGGCGGTTACTTCGCCTTCACCAACTGGACGGGCATCGGCTCGTTCAAGGTTGTGGGCTGGCAGAACTTCGAAGCAATCTTCAAAGACCCCGCCAAGCTCGGGGCCCTGTCCAACACCCTCTTTCTTGCCTTCGGCTCGGTCTTCCTCGGCAACGTGGCAGGCCTTGTCATCGCCCTCGGCCTGAACCGGGTCCTGAAGACGCGCTACATCCTCCGGACCCTCTTCTTCATGCCCGTGGTGCTCAGCCCCCTGGCCACGGCCTACATCTGGAAATACATCTTCGACTTTGACGGGCCCATCAACGTCTTCCTGACATCGATCGGCGCCGGCGACCTCGCCAAGCCGTGGCTCGCGGACCCGCAATGGGCCATCTGGACAGTCCTCGTGGTCCTGGTCTGGGGCTCCACCGGCTTTGCCATGGTCATCTTCATGGCCGGACTTGCCGGTGTTCCCGTCGAGGTGGAAGAAGCAGCAGCCATTGACGGTGCCAACCTGTGGCAGCGTTTCCGGAACGTCACGCTGCCAGCCATCCGCCCCGCCGTCGCCATCGCCACCACCCTGGGAATCGTGCAGGGCCTGCGCGTCTTCGACCCCATCATGGCCCTCACGGGCGGTGGACCTGCCGGAGCAACCGAAACACTGGCCACCCAGGTCTACAAGCAGGCGTTTGCGCTCGGCAACTTCGGCGGCGGCGCTGCCCTTGCCTTGGTGCTCGCCGTCATCATCCTGTTCTTCGCCGTAATCCAGCAGCGGCTGACGCGATCGAACCCCGAGGACTAGACATGTTCCGCTACACCAAATTCACCCTGCTCCGCGAAGTTGGCCTCTGGGCCCTTGCCCTGCTCTTCCTCGCCCCGTTCTACTTCCTGGTGACCACCGCACTGAAGCCGGACAGCGAGATGTACACCACCTCGCCGCTGGCGCTGCCAAAGAGTCCGGACTTCAGCAACTTCATCGACGTCCTCACCGCCACAGGCAACTCCAACGTCGTGATGGGGCTTGTGAACAGCACCATCATCACTGCAGGCAGCATCGTGGGACTCATCGCGCTCGGCTCGATCACCGGCTACGTCATCTCCCGCAGCACCGCACGCTGGAGCAAAGGCACGTACTACCTGTTCCTGATCGCGATCATCCTCCCCGGCCAGCTTGGCGCCGTACCCCTTTACATGGGGGCCCGGGCCCTGGGCCTGACGGGATCCGCCTGGGGCATGATCATCCTCTACACCGGCATGCTCCTGCCGCTTTCGATCTTCCTGTATTCCAACTTCTTCCGCGGGCTCGGAACCGACTATGAGGAAGCCGCCACCATCGACGGTGCCAGCAAGACCCAGATCTTCTCCAAAGTGGTGCTGCCCATGATGGCGCCGGCCACGGGAACTGTGACCATCTTCGCCGGGCTCATCGTCTGGAACGACTTCTTCACCTCCCTGATCTTCCTGGGCGGTTCCGCCAACCAGACCCTGCCGGTTGCCATGTACTACTACATCGGCTCACTGGTGTCCGAATGGAACTCGATCTTCGCCATCGTGATCGTGTCCATGGTCCCCATCCTTGCCCTGTTCCTGTTCGCGCAGAAGCGCTTCATCCAGGGCTTCTCCGGCGGCCTGAAGGGCTGAACCCCGCCGTCCTCCGCACACCGTGGAGGGCACCCAACCGCACCATCGACCGGCCGCGATAGCTTGCGCCCAAAACCCGTTTGCGCTGCGCGCCGCCGTCGCACATTTCTTACCTAAAATTCCCAACCACCCAGGAGACCCGCATGTACCAGCTTGCGCCCAATATCGACCTTTTGTTCTCGGAAGCAGGGGCCAGCGCCGCTGACCGCGTCCGCGCAGCAGCCGACGCCGGCTTCGACGCCGTTGAAATGTGGGGGCCCACCGGCAAGGACATTCCCGCCCTCAAGGACGCCCTCGAGGAAACCGGCGTCCAGCTCACTGCGCAGCTGGCCGAGCCCCGGATGCAGTTCATGATCCCGCCGAAGAACCACGAGCCGTTCTACGCCGGCCTTGATGCAGGCGTAGCCGTGGCACAGCAGCTCGGCTGCCCCCGGATCGTGGTGGGCAGCGGCACAGGGTTCGGCGGCCGGAAGCGCCAGGACCAGCTGGACGAACTGATCGAAATCTTCACCAAAGGCACGGCGCACATTGAAGGCTCGGGCATTACCCTGGTCCTCGAACCGGTGAACATCCGCGTGGACCACCCCGGGGCGCTCCTGGACCGGACCTCGGAGGCCGTCTACGTCGCCAAGGGCGTCAACTCGCCCAACTTCGGCGTGCTCTACGACCTCTACCACTCCACTGTGGAGGGCGAGGACGTGGCTGCCGAGCTCGCCAATGCCGGGGACCTGGTCAAGTACGTCCAGATCGCCGACGCTCCCGGCCGCGGTGAACCGGGTTCCGGCTCCATCGACTGGCACGCACGGCTCGCCGACCTGCAGAACAGCGGCTACACCGGCCCAATCGGGCTCGAGTACTACCCAACGATCGAGTCGGCAAAGTCGGTGCGCCGCATCCAGGAACTGGTGGCCGGACGGTGAGCGGCCACCGGTACCCCGCCGCCGTCGACGTCGCCATCGTCGGCAGTGGTCCCACGGCATCGGCCTATGCCCGGATCCTGAGCGAGGAAGCCCCCGGTGCCACCATCGCCATGTTCGAGGTAGGCCCCACCGTGAGCAACCCGCCCGGGGCGCACGTCAAGAACATCGAGGATCCTGAGCGCCGCAGCAGTGCGCAGCGGGCCTCGGAGGGACCCGGAGCAGGTGCCGAAACTGTCAGCTCTCCAGGTGCTGTCAAGAGTGGAGAACGCCGTGCCAGGCCCGGAACCTACCTCCTGCAGGACGGCTATGCCTTCCCCGGCGAGGATGGCATGCCTGTGGCGGCCATGTCCAGCAACGTGGGCGGCATGGCTGCCCACTGGACGGCTGCCTGCCCCCGGCCGGGAGGCAAGGAGCGGATCCCGTTCCTCCCTGACCTGGAGGACCTCCTGGACGACGCCGACCGCCTGCTCGGCGTCACCACCCACGCTTTCGACGGCGCTCCCTTCTCGGACCTGGTCCGCGAACGCCTCGCGGCAGTGGTGGACAACGGCAGGGGACCGGCCTTCCGGGTACAGCCCATGCCGCTTGCCGTACACCGGCGGGAGGACGGCGGCCTCGTCTGGTCAGGCTCCGACGTGGTGATGGGGGACGTGACCCGGGAAAACCCGCAGTTCCACCTCTTTGATGAGTCCCTGGTGACGCGGGTGCTGGTGGAGGACGGGGTGGCTGCCGGCGTTGAAGTCCAGGACCGCCGCACCGGCGGGACACACCAGGTGTCCGCCCGGTACGTGGTGGTGGGTGCGGATGCCCTCCGCACCCCGCAGCTGCTGTGGGCTTCAGGAATCCGGCCGGATGCCCTGGGCCGCTACCTCAACGACCAGGCGCAGGTGGTGTTCGCCAGCAGGCTGCGCGGCGTCACGGCCCCGCAAGGACCCGCGGCTGCGGACGGTGCGCTCAGTGAACAGAGCGGCGTAGCCTGGGTTCCCTACACGGATGAAGCTCCCTTCCACGGCCAGATCATGCAGCTGGATGCGTCCCCCGTCCCGCTGGCGGAGGACGACCCGGTTGTTCCGGGATCGATCGTGGGGCTTGGCCTGTTCTGTGCCAAGGACCTGCAGCGCGAGGACAGGGTGGCGTTCGACGACGGCGCCCGCGACTCGTACGGGATGCCCGCGATGCGGATCCACTACCGCCTCACCGAGCGCGACCACGAGGTGCTGGAGCGGGCCAGGCAGGAGATCGTCCGCCTGGGCAAGGCTGTGGGCGAGCCGCTCGACGAGCGGCCTTTCGCCCTCCCTCCCGGCGCGTCCCTGCACTACCAGGGCACCACGCGCATGGGGCGGACGGACGACGGCGAAAGCGTCTGTTCGCCCGACAGTGAGGTATGGCAGGTCCCAGGCCTCTTCGTGGCCGGCAATGGCGTCATCCCCACAGCGACGGCGTGCAACCCCACGCTGACGGCGGTCGCGCTCGCCGTGCGTGGAGCACGAAAAGTTGCAGAAAAGCTCAACAGCTCTTTACTTATGTCCAATTCAGACAATAGAATGAGTAAATAATGAAGAAGTGGCAGGGCATGCCGCAGACAAGGAGGTCTCGATGATTGCCGACCGCATAATCGAGCAAGGAACACTCACAACCCGCGACGGCCGGGCCGCCGTCGAAGTCCGCATCCCGTGGTACCGCGCGCTCCCCGGCTCCTGCATCGCCGGGGCGGCGCTGACGGTTGACGGCGTGGCCGCACCGGAAGACTCGCTGCGCTGGACCATGAACAACCGCACGTTCAGCTTCGAGGAACTCGTTGACGAGACCGGCGAATGGTGGTTCCCGCTGGATTCTGCCGTCCTGTCCGGCGACCTTCCCGTGCGCGACGACCAGACGGAGCACGAGGTCCGGGTGGACCTGAAGCTCTACATCCCCTACATCATCACCGACCACGGCGTGCTGCACATCGAAGAGCACGACACCAAGACCATGAAGGCGGCACAGCGATGACAAGCCTTGGCACGCCGATCCAGGGCGTCACCCTCTACAGCTTCACCCGGGCCTTCCACGGCCGGCAGTACGACCTCGCAGGCCTCATCCGCAAGGTGGCGGCCGAAGGCTTCGGCCCGGGGCTGGAAGTCATTGGCTTCTCCAGCCTCCGCGGCTTCCCGGACCACATCGACGACAACTTCGTGGGGCAGTTCCGCGACCTGGTGGCAGAAGTGGACCTCATCCCCACATCGCTGGCCGTCAACGTGGACACCGGCATCCGCCGGGACCGGCTTATGAACCACGACGAGCTGGTCGAGTACATGCGCAAGCAGATCGAGGTGGCCGCCCGGCTCGGCTTCCCGATCGCCCGCGTGCAGATCTCGCTGACGCCCGACGCCATGGAAAGCCTGCTGCCCGTGGCCGAGAAGTACGGCGTCACCCTTGCCCTGGAAGTCCATGCGGACCAGCACGGCGCGCACGAGCGGGTCCTCGCACTGCGTGACCGCTACGAAAAGCTTGACTCCCCGCTGCTCGGCTTCACCGCGGACTGGGGTGCCACCGTCACCGGCTTTGCCCCCTCCCTCCTGGAGGCCTACCGCCGTCGCGGCGCCTCAGAGGACCTGCTCCGGCAGGTGGTTGAGCTGTGGAACGGCTTCTATGCAGAAGGACCTCCCAACACCCAGAAGGTCCACGGAGAGCGTTTCGGTGCCTTCATCGGCCTGGCTGCCCGGAACGGCAGGCCGGACCTCGGCATCGATTTCGGCATCAACGGAACGGGCCTTTTCGGTCCTGCGCC
Organism: Pseudarthrobacter sp. L1SW; assembly: GCF_020809045.1. Taxonomy (NCBI): domain Bacteria; kingdom Bacillati; phylum Actinomycetota; class Actinomycetes; order Micrococcales; family Micrococcaceae; genus Pseudarthrobacter; species Pseudarthrobacter sp. L1SW. Next base: position 131,513 of record NZ_CP078079.1, read on the forward strand.
GCTGGACACCTGGCTGGAGATCATGCCGTGGGTGCGCCACGTGCACGGCAAGTTCTTCGGGATCGACGAGAACGGCGAAGAGCCCTCCGTGCCGGTGCGTGGCCTGGTCCGGCAGCTCGTGGAGAACGGGTACTCCGGTGCCATCTCCAGCGAATACGAGGGCTGGCACTGGAACAACTGGCAGGACCCGTTCGAGATCATCCGCAGCGAACAGGCCATCCAGCGCTCGGCAGCAGCCGACGCCGGTTCCGCCATGATCACCGATGCCGCCGAAGCCCGCCGCATCCTCAGCAGCCACCTCGCCCAGCCCGTCCGCGGCTGAAACAAAGGAATACGACATGTCAGAAGGCATCGCAGGCTCGGGCATCGAGCTTGGCATCACCCTCTATTCACTCACCTCCGAATTCGCCGCCGGGCTCTACACGCCCGAGACGCTGATACAAGCGGTCGCCGACGAAGGCCTCGGCCCCGGCGTCGAATTCAACATCGCGCAGATGCTGCGCACCTACCCCGACGTCGACAACGACTTCGCGAAACTATGGCGCGACAGCATGGACCGCTACGGCCTGACCCCCAGTGCCGTGGGCACCAACCTGGACATGGGGCGGCGCAAGGACCGGGACATGACGCCGGATGAGGAGTACGACTTCTTTGCACGGCAGCTGAAGACGGCGAACACCCTCGGCTTCCACAAGATCGTGATCCGCTCCGCCGGCAAGGAGTTGCTCCGCCGGCTGCTGCCCTTGGCCGAAAAGTACGACCAGAAGCTCGGCTACGAAATCCACGCCCCGCAGGGCCCGAACGATCCCAAAATCCTCCAGATCCGCGAAATGTACGAGGAACTGGGAAGCGACCGGCTGGGCTTCACGGCCGACTTCAGCTCCACCATGCACAGCCTCTCGCCCACGCTGTTCCGCACCCTGACGCAGATGGGCCTGCCGGAGGAGCACTTCGCGGTGATGCAGGAGATCTGGCGCAAACCCCTGCCCATGCAGGAGCGCAACCAGGAGTTCGAGGACTACCTGAGGGAGAACAACTTCGATCCCGCCCGGCTGGGCCCGTTCACCCGGCTCGCCTTCAACATGCACGGGCTGGTCCCGCCGGAGGAGTGGCTGGACATCATGCCCCAGATGTTCCACGTGCACGCCAAGTTCTACGACATCGACGAGAACGGCAACGAGCCCGCCATGGACATCCCGCGCATTGTGCGCCAGTTCGTCAAGGGCGGCTACCAGGGCTTCCTGTCCAGCGAGTGGGAGGGACATGCCTTCGCCGATCTGGGCGAATCAGACCCCATCGACCTGGTCAAGAAGCAGCATGCCCTGATGCGCCGCGCCATCGAAGACTCAGTCGTTCCCGCCTAAGGAGGCCCAATGTCTGCCATCGATACCGATCTTGTGGCCGAGGTGGAACGCCTCCGGGGCGAGCTCGCCGAAGCCCTGAAACTGGCCCGCCGGGCCAATGACCGCGGTGACATCGAGAACCTGTTCAACCGCTACATGTACCTGCACAACGCCTTCGAGGATGAACAGATCATCCCGCTGTGGGTGAAACCTGGGACCCCAGGAATCCGGGCCAGGTACACCAACGCCGGCCAGTACACGGAGTACGACAGCGTCATCCGCTACCACCAGGGCCGCCCCCGGCCCGAGGGAAAGCTGATTCTGCACTACACCACCACCCCGGTCATCGAAGTGGCTGCCGACGGCGAAACCGCCAAGGGTGTCTGGATCATGACCGGCAACGAGTCCGGCCTGACTGACCCTGAGGTGGCCAAGGACAGCCCGGACTACATGTATTCGCCGGGCGAGGTCCAGGGCAAGAAGGTCTGGGCCCACTGGGTGTGGTGCAAGTACGCCGTGGACTTCCTGCGCCAGGACGGCGAATGGAAGATCTGGAAGTTCCGCTGCTACGAGCTGCTGCGGGCCCCGTTCGAGGAGAACTGGATCAGCTTCGCCGAGAAGAACCAGCACGCCTTCGCACTGGACCTGATGTACTTCGGCGACGACGGCAAGCCGGTGTTCATGCCACCCGCCGATGAACCTGTGCCCCAGGAATACCACCCGTACAGCCCAACCGCGCGGCAGAGGCTGGATCCACTGCCCCCGGTACCCCACGACACCTTCGTCGATACGTTCAAGTAAGGAAAGCCCATGGCAACTCACAACTCCCTGTTCCAGGACGCCGATGTCCGCAGGCACCCCGAGGGCATTTCGGTCTCTGTGCAACTGCCCTGGTACCGCAGCCTCTGGCTCTCCGCGGTTGACGACGTCGCGGCAACAGTCAACGGGGTGGAGATCCCCAAGGAGTCCCTCCGCTTCGAACTCCAGGGCAAGTCCTACAGCATCGCGGAACTCCCCGAGCAGTGGGAAACCCTGTGGTTCGTGGCCGACAAACCGGACATCATCATCCCGCTGGACCGAGTCCCCGACGCCGGCGAGGAGATCGACGTCGAGGTCATTCTCACCCTCCGCCTGCTCTACATGCAGATAGCACCCATGCGCTACGTCGGAAACCGGGTGGCGGTCGAGCGCAAGGTGGTGCTGGCATGACCACCCTCCGTGTGGCCATGATCGGTTACGGCTTCATGGGCGCCGCCCACTCACAGGGCTGGCGCACCGCACCGCGGGTGTTCGACCTCCCGGCCGAGCCGGACATGGCGGTGATTGTGGGCCGGAACGCTGAAGCGGTGGCTGCTGCCGCACACAAGTGGGGCTGGGCTGAGGCGGCCACAGACTGGCGTGAGGTCATCACGCGGGACGATATCGACGTCGTCGACATCGTCACCCCCGGCGACTCCCATGCGGAGATAGCCATCGCGGCACTTGAGGCCGGAAAGCACGTCCTGTGCGAGAAGCCGCTGGCAAATACGGTGGCCGAGGCGGAGGCCATGGCGGAGGCGGCTGAACGGGCTGCTGCCCGCGGTGTCCGTGCGATGGTGGGTTTCACCTACCGCCGCGTTCCCGCCGTCACGTTCCTGCGGGACCTTATCGCCGAGGGTGCCGTGGGGACCATCAACCAGGTGCGTGCCTCGTACCGGCAGGACTGGCTGGTGGACCCGGAAATGCCGCTGGCCTGGCGCCTGCAGAAGGAACACGCCGGATCCGGGGCGCTGGGCGACATCGGCGCCCACGCCATCGACCTGGCCCAGTTCGTCACCGGGCTGAACCTGGAGAAGGTGTCCGGAACCATCGACACCATCGTCAAGGAGCGGCCGTTGCTGGACTCAGGCTCCGGCCTGTCCGGCAGGGCCGGTTCCGGCTACGGCCAGGTGACGGTGGACGATATCGCTATCTTCACCGGCCGCTTCGAATCAGGGGCGCTGGCCTCCTTCGAGGCCTCCCGCTTTGCCACCGGCCGGAAGAACGCGCTGCAGATCGAGGTCTCGGGGGACAAGGGCGCGTTGGCCTTCGACCTCGAGGACCTCAACAGTGTCCAGTTCTACGATCGCACGGTGCCCGGGGATCGCCAGGGTTTCCGGAAGATCCTGGTCACTGAAGCGGTGCATCCCTACGTTTCGGCGTGGTGGCCTGCCGGCCACATGCTCGGCTACGAGCACGGGTTCTCGCACCAGGTCAAGGACCTCGTGGAGGGCATCGTGGGCGCCACCGACCCGCATCCCACGTTCGCTGACGGGCTGAAGGTGCAGCGCGTGCTCGAGGCCGTCGAGCGCAGTTCCGAAAATGATTCCGCCTGGACGCGCGTTGCAGCCGACGTCCCGGCGCAGGTTTCGTAGGAGGGGAAAACAGATGGCACGACCAATCACCTTGTTCACCGGCCAGTGGGCCGACCTGCCGTTCGAGGAGGTGGCCCGGCTCGCCGGCGAGTGGGGCTACGACGGGCTGGAAATTGCCTGCTGGGGCGACCACCTGGACCCGTGGCGCTGGGACGACGACGCGTACGTGCAAGGAAAACTCGACATCCTGGAACGCCATGGCCTCAAGGTGTGGACCATCTCCAACCACCTCAAGGGCCAGGCCGTGTGCGATGACCCCATCGACGAACGGCACCGCGGCATCCTGCCGGATGTGGTGTGGGGCGACGGCGATCCTGAAGGAGTGCGCCGCCGCGCCGCCGAGGAGATTAAAAATACTGCCCGGCTCGCCGCCAGGCTCGGGGTGAAGACGGTGACAGGCTTCACGGGCTCGTCCATCTGGAAGTACGTGACCATGTTCCCGCCCGCCTCCGAAAAGATGGTCGACGCCGGCTACCAGGACTTCGCCGACCGTTGGAACCCCATCCTCGACGTGTTCGACGAGGTGGGGGTCCGGTTCGCCCACGAGGTGCATCCGTCCGAGATCGCGTACGACTACTGGACCACCCAGCGTGCCCTCGAGGCGATCGGGCACCGGGAGGCTTTCGGGCTGAACTGGGACCCGAGCCACATGGTGTGGCAGGACATCGATCCGGTGGGCTTCCTGTGGGACTTCAAGGACCGCATCTACCACGTGCACTGTAAGGACACGAAGAAGCGGCTCAGCAACGGGCGCAACGGCCGGTTGTCATCCCACCTGGCGTGGGCTGATCCGCGCCGCGGCTGGGATTTCATCTCCACCGGCCACGGCGACGTTCCGTGGGAGGATGCGTTCCGGATGCTTAACTCCATCGGCTACCGCGGCCCCCTGTCTGTGGAGTGGGAGGACGCCGGAATGGACCGGCTGGACGGTGCGCCCGAGGCGCTCGCGTTCGTGCGCCGGCTCTCCAGCTACGAGCCCTCCGCCGCGGCCTTCGACGCCGCCTTCAGCACCAAGTAGCAGCCCGCCACGAATGAGTTGACGGCAGAAACGGCCGGTCCCGGAAACCCCGGGGCCGGCCGTTTCTGCCGTTTGCCCGTTCTTGCCAACCCTCTCTCACTTTCTGCAAGAAATCAGGGATCGCTCTCTCAGCTGATGCGGCATTTTGGCGAACCCTCTACCTGTGACTTTCGGTGATAGATGGCGGTCTTTTTGCGGCGCTATTTGTCACCTGGGCGGCGCTGGTGTTGCTCGCTGGATGGCGCGGTAGACCGTGGAGCGAGCGATGCCGAATAGCTCGGCAATCTCCGTGGTGGTGTGCACCCCGCCTTGATGGAGGCTAACGAGGTGCGCCTCTTGGGCTTTCGAGAGCTTTGGTTGTTTCCCTCGCAGCCGGCCCTTGGCTTTTGCCACTGCCATTCCTTCCCTTGTCCTGGCGCGGATGAGGTCGGCTTCAAACTCGGCAACCATGCCTAAGACGTTGAATAGCAGCTTCCCTCCTGGATCGTGCGGGTCGTAGACGCTGCCGCCTAGGTTGAGGGCGACCCCTTTGCGGGTGAGCTCGTCCGCGACGTCCCTGGCGTCGGGTAGCGACCCGGCGAGGCGATCAAGCTTGGTCACCACAAGGGTGTCACCGCTGCGGCATGCGGCCAAGGCCTTGCCAAGGCCGGGCCGTTCGCGTTGGCTGCCGGTGAATCCGTGATCGACGTAGATAGCGTCGGGATCCACGCCGGCGGCCGCAAGAGCGTCGCGCTGGGCGGTCAGATCTTGAGTGTTGGTGGAGACGCGGGCGTAGCCGATAAACACGGCGCCGAGTGTGGCGTTTAGGGCCCCATGATCGGGCAGTTTTGCGGGCGGGTCTTACGGGAATCTGGTAACCGCGGAACGCCGGGAATCTTGACGCAGGCTAATGGGACGCAACGGCGGCCGGTGGAGGACCGGCTAGCGGGCGCCTGCGGTCGAACGGTATTCGAGACGGTATGGATTACTAGTGGAACTTCACCTCCAGGCTCTGTTGTGGGCCGCAACCTGAATCCAGGAACGCTGCCCGGAAGTAAGCTGTGCCAGATAGCAGCGAAGCTGAGGACTACCCCTGTAAACAGCCCGCGTGCAATCGGGGCGACCCTTACAGACAAGGAACGAGTATGTTCGACATCTATAAGCGCGAGTACAAAGATCCACTCTTGGGGCTCAAGTACGTTGCTGACCCAGATCGTCTGGTTACGTTGCAAAGGGTAGCCGGGTTGGCACATCGCCCCGGAGCCGCCTTCAAAATGACTGTCGGGGAGGCAGTTATTCCCTTTGAAGTTACCGGCGACATGTTGACTGATCCTGAAACTGGGCAAGAGTTCATTCTCCGACGGTTTCAGTCTTTCGGGGCCAGTCCTACCGCAAAACTCCTGGGACAGATTGAGCCCTACGAGTTCACTAATGAGGAGACAAGAGCAAGATTCCTCTTGCTTGCGGCAGAGGCGCTGATTGTCTTTGGTTGGAGCTACGACGGCTTCTCTCAAGATGAGGGATTTATCCGCGTAGATGTAGGCGGACGAACACTGACTCTCCGGGACATTGCCCATCCCTGAAGCGCCTACAGTTCGAGTTGAAGTGCCCTCGGCTCAGGGGATTGGTATTGATGCGATCAAAGGTTGGATGATGGGGAACGAAGACGGACGCTCGGATCACGACAACCACCCAGAGGATGCCAGTGAATCTGACTCAGTTGCTCAAATAAGGGTTGGCGCGGGCTGGCATGCTCGCCGCCATTTATACCGCGGATGGACTCGGGAACAAGCCATCGAACGAATGCAATCAGTCGCACCAGGGTTCCCACTCGAAGCTTATGAACGGGAACTCAGCCGGGCGATGGAAATGGCAGAGAAAAGCAGGCAAGACGATCTCCGGCGCCGGCAACTGGAAATTGAGGAAGCCAAGAAACTAGATGTGCTGAACGCAGTATTCGTCCTATACCTCCTTAATACGAGATACGGCAGCCACTACGTCGAGGATGGCTTGGGCTATATCGACATACAGCATGAACTGGGCAGCACTTTCTCATCACAGGAGATCGAAACGGCCAAGCACAAAACGCAGGATGTCATCGAATACGCCTCGAACCTAGTGTGGCGCTCCTGGGATGGCCCCCACTTGGAAGATCTGCGGGCCAAGTTTCCCGAGTGCAACGACAACAACCTTTCAGCAACTATCGGGCACGCGTACTGGCTCAACCGATAGCCAGTCCCATAAAGAATCACTGCTGAATCGCGTGCAGCTTATCGGTGTTCCCAGAGCAATCTGCTGATGATCAGATTAAGTTCGGCACGATCGACTTCTGGATGGGTGTCTGCCCAGGCCTTCAGCGCGTCATAGTATTCGCCGAGGAGAGGTCCGCCCGGGTCGGGCACGCTTTGCGCTTCTTTGTTGAGGGCGCCGCTGGCTGCTATGAATTTCTGGCCTCGCTCTGTGCCGAATTCCTCCAGGAATCGCTCATCCCCGGTTGGCACCTGTTCCCCGGCTTTGGGCGCCGGGTCCTCTCTGTACTGACGCCATGCTTCACGGTGGGCTTTCAGTGCTGCACTAAGTTCTTTGTCGACGCCCCCTCGCAGTCGTTCTACTCGGTGCTCGGGGGTCTCTTCCTTGTAAGGGTCCATGTTGGGCAAGGGGTCGCTGTTCAGTGCGTGTTCACCGACGTTGTGTCGATTTCGGCGGCCGATCAAGTGACCGATCCCGTTGCCGAAAACTACTCCGACTGCGATCCAGGGCAGCTGCCGCATCAGCAAGGTGAGTAACGAGCCGACCAGCAGGCCGAGAACCATGCCCTGATCAACTGGATCCAAGGAGCGCCAGGCGCCTTCCTTGAACACCCGTCGTCGACGAACCACCGGATCAGCCGCTTTCGCGGGCGCGGTCAGTTAGCACGTAGATATCCTCCCGCTGAGCAAATGACGGACCGGGCTTTCGAGATCGTCGATAACAGTATGCCCGGTATCTCTCACTTCCTAGGATTGCGCGTTGAGGGATCCTTCACCGTGCTACACGAAGGATCTAACTAGCCGGTCCAAAGCGATAAAAGCTAAGCGGCCGACGCCTACAAGCACCAGGGCGCTTGCGACCAAAATCAGGTGACAGCAAAAGAGTGCAAAGCCTATTCCGAGGGTGGTGAGAAACACCAGGTTCATGGCAACTGTCGTGGTGATGTCCATCAGCTGCCTAGGAGCCGGCGCTCGTGGGCGAAGGCGACCAATTGCAGGCGGGTGCGTAACGTCAGCTTGTCCAGTACGCTGCGCAAGTGGCTCTTAATAGTGGCCTCGGAAACAAAGAGAGCTTCGGCCATCACCGCGTTACTGAGCCCTTTGGCGGCGAGCAGGAAAACGTCTCGTTCTCGCGGTGAGAGGACGCTGAGGACTGACAGGTCCGGGTCGGCAGGTTGGCTTTGGCCGGCGTGCGCGAACAGGGAATGCACAGAGCCGGGCGCTATCACTGAATAGCCTGAGTGGACGGTCCTTATAGCTGCTAGCAAGAACTCGGGTTCGGCGCTTTTGAGCAGATACCCGCTGGCACCTGCCTGAACGGCGTCTACGACGGACTTATCCCTGTTGAAGGTAGTAAGGGCGATGATCCTTGGCCGGTCGGTGTTGTTCGCGTCCGCCCACTCAATGATGTGCCGGATGGCGGTAACACCGTCCATGACAGGCATGCGCAGGTCCATCAGCATCACGTCCGGGCGCCTCTCGGTAGCCAGTGCGACAGCTTCCTTGCCATCGCTGGCTTCCCCGCAGAACTCCATGTCGCTCTGGCTTTCGATCAACATCTGGATCCCGGCCCTGAACAGCGGCTGGTCATCGACCAGTGAAACTTTGATGCCGGCTGCCGCGTCAGACACGATCCTTATCTCCTACCGCTGCAGGATGATCCTTGCCACTGAGTATTGATTCACCGGTGCTGGTGCCTTCGCCGGCAGGCCGCTCATCACCGGTCCGGTAGGGAATGAACACCGCTACCCGGAATTCCTCCCCGTCTTGCCCTGCTGACAGCCAGCCCCCTGCCAAGTGGGCGCGTTCCCTCATCCCAGGGAGACCCCTTCCCAACCGTTCCGATTCCAAGGAGCCTTGATCTCCCTGCAGAGTGCTTTTCGTCCCTGATGCCACATGCAGTGTCAGGCCCGGTCCGCTCCAGTCGAAATGCGCTCTTACCGCGGTCCCCTGCCCTCCGTGCTTAAGGGCATTAGTCAGGCACTCCTGAACAATCCGGAAGACAGCAACCTGCTGCCCGTCCGACAGGGCCGCCGGGCTCGCAGCTTCGGTGACGGTGATCTTCAGGCTGTCCTGCATCCCCTCAATCAGGGGCTTGATGTCACTGAGTCGCGGCTGCGGAGTCGCCTGGCCGTCCTCCCGGACTCCCTCGATGACGCGCTGGGCGTCGATGAGAGCGGTACGGGCAGATCCGGCGATATTCTCCAATGCATTGAGCACGGGCTTTGGCTGGTCAGCGCTCAAATATCGCGTTCCGTCGGCCTGAGCCGCGATAACCGCCAGAGAATGAGCGAGAACATCATGAAGGTCCCTGGCTATCCGGGTCCTCTCCTGTTCAACGATCAGGTCCACCTCAGTTTCCTTAAGAATGTTCTGGGCCAGCTCTCTGGAGCGGAACAGATGGCCGCGTTCCTGGTAAAGGGCAAGAACGAGACCAATGACGTAAAAGGCTGCAGCAACCAAAGCAAGCACCGAGAAGACCTGCCACCCGTACCTGCGCAGAAGGAAGCTGTCCCCGCCCTCCATGGGGTAGAGCCAGCCAACACCCCCGCCGTACCTCCACGAAATCAGCAGGAACGTCATAACCCCGGCGAACACCAAATTTCCCAGTCCTGCGATGATGCGCATTCGGCGACCTGCGGTCCAGACGATAAACCCCAGCGCAATGAAGGATCCGAAGTAGATGGGCCAGTGATTCGCGTACATCGCCGGGATATCATGTGTCAGCTGCCCTGCGAGAAGCGCCGCCACCAGCGCTAGAGAGACCAAAGGCTGCCACACGGCCACACCAATGGCCAGGGTAGTCAGCACAAGCGGCCAAGTCCCGGACCAGGTGAACAAGCCGGCGTTGCCCACTGCTCCGTTCGGTCCAACGCCACTCATACGGCCGGCTTCAGCAACACACCACAAGGAGAAGAACACGACAGCCGCCACAGGAGCGCCCCAACGCCGTCCAAAGTTCAAAACTGGTTCCATGCCTGTCACACTATCCACCGCAACGAACCCGCCCTGTCGGGACCTCGAAATATCCACCTAGAAGCCAACAACATTCATCCCCAGGGCTAACCATGCGATGCTCGGACCCGTCGAAGGCCACGTGTTGCGACGTCCGTGATAGAGCGTTGCCTTAGCCACCGAGAGTCTGGGCCGCCGGCACTGCGTCCGCGAGTGCTGCCCCTGCCAGTGCGAGGTGGCTGCGCGTCATCTCCGTGGGGTCATCCTGCAGCCACTCGTGGCCTCCCCACTCACTGGTGAGCGTGCCGCTGAAGCCGTTCCGGCACAGGAGGCCGCCCAGGTCCCGCAGCGGCCGTGAAACCCGCCCGCCGTCGTCGTCCAGGTCCCAGAACTTGAGGTGGAAGGCGCCCACCAGGGGCAGGATGTCCTGCAGCTCCGAGGCATCGCTGCGGCCAAAGCGGATGAGCAGGTTCATGTAGAGGGTGTGGATCCGCGGTGGCACGTTGCCTGAACGGAGCAGGGCTGTGACGGCTTCATGAGTGGCGGGATCGAGCCACTCATTCTCAAGGCGGGCCATGAGTTCCGTGGCTATGCCGCCCTGCCACAGTTCTTCGAGGTAGGTGACCGGAAGTGCAGGCATCAGCATGCTGATATCCACGAGGACCCGTACACGGTCATCTGCAAGCCCGGCAATGACTTCCAGGGCAGGTTCGACGGCGGGACTTCCGGGAGCCTGCTGCCCCTGGATTTCCTCGTACAGCACCAGGTCCAGTTCGTGCAGCAGCGGCCGCACCCGCGCGAGGAGGTCCACGCCCGCCTGCCCGATCGGCAGCCTGACACCGCTCGCGCCAACCCGATGGGCGGCCCGCAGCTGCGGGACCAGGAAGTCCAGGCGCTCCTGCAGGGACCGGGGACGGGCTGGTGGGGTGAAGTCGTCCAGGCTGGCGCCAACAATGCTGATGCGGCCGCCTTTGGCCGCCAGGGACTCCCGCAGGCCGTCTACTTCACCGCCTTCCGGTGAGGGAAATGACCGCCACACCAGGCCGGGTTCCAGCTCAACTGTCTTCGCAGCGGTGTCGGCAATGTCCGCAACTATGTCCTGGGCTGTCCTGCGGGCAGCAATGATTTCCGGAGCCCAGTTGAAGGTGCTGGCGCAAAAGGTCCAGCTGCCGGGAAGTTCAGAAGCCATAGGGCGTCTTCCCCTTTATGCTAGTTAGCGACAAACTTATGTCTGTTTCAGAATAAAGGATGGAAGCCATGTTGGAAACCGCCTTGCGCGAAGATGCGCTGACCGCTGTTCCGGGGGGATTTGAGCTGCGGCTCGGCCTGCCATGGATCCGCTCCATGCCCCTGTCCAGCATTGCCGGGCTGTCCGTGGCGGTGGACGGCGTCGGTGTCGAGCCGGGGGAGTTGTCGGTGATGTTGGGGCCGCGGCGCGTCCATCCCGCGGCCCTGCAGGCGGAGCCCGGCTGGTGGTTCGTGCAGGACAGGCTCGTCCTGGAGGGCCAGCGCAAACTCTCGAGGGGGCCGCATGACGTCGCCGTCGACCTCCTGCTGATGGTGCCGTACCTGCAGGCCCACCCCGGCTCTCCACTGGTCCTGCCGTTCCATTTGGAGGCCCGGCTTGGGCTTGACCGGGTACCGGTTCCAAGCGTGTCGCGCGATGTCGCCTGAAATTACCGCTGCGTAGCTGCGGACCTAGGCGGGGACGGACATGCGTTCCGGCGATGGCCGTCCGTCGGCGAACCAGCGCGGGAAGGTGACATCAAACAGCTGCTCGCGGGCCAGTTCGGCTCCGCCGCGCAGCGGCTCCCGCTCATCATTCACCGAGAGGGTGATGGTGAGGTCCCGCGTGGCAAGGGGCAGCGACAGTTCGTAGACGCGCTGCCGCACTTCGGCGAGGAAAACTTCACCGGCCGAGCCCATGGCCCCGCCGATGACAATCACGCTGGGGTTGAACATGTTCACCAGCGCAGATATCGTCTCGCCGGCTACCCGGGCCGATTTCTGGACGAGGGAGATCGCCAGTGCGTCCCCGGCCTGGGCTGCGAGGGTGATCTCCTCCAGTGACAGCCCGCCCTTCCTGGCCGCCGCAGCAAGTGTGGTGTTGGCGCCGTCCTTGATGGCCTCTTCTGCGTCCCGCACCAGGGCCCAGCCGCCGGCCACCGCCTCCAGGCAGCCGATCTTGCCGCAGCGGCATTGGGCATCCGAATCCGAAACCCGGACATGGCCGATATCACCTGCCGCGCCATTGGCGCCACGATGGATCCTGCCCTTCGACAGCAGGCCGGCTCCGATGCCCGAGCCGATTTTGCAGTAGATGAGGTCCACCAGGGAGTCGCGCCGGCGGGCGCGTTCGCCAAGGGCCAGCAGGTTGGAATCGTTGTCCACCCACACGGGGGCATTAAAGCGCTCCTCAAACGGAGTCCGGACATCGAAACCGTTCCAGCCGGGCATGATCGGCGGTGCCACCGGGTGGCCTGTGGCGAAGTCGACCGGGCCGGGCAGTCCCACCACCACGCTCCAGACGGGCACGTCGGGATGCTTCTTGAGCACCTCGTCGACGAGGGCCATCACGGCGTCGATGGTCTTCTCAGGTCCCTGGGCAATGTCCCAGTGACGGTGCACGTGGTCCACGACGTCGCCATCAAGCGCCGCTATACCCACCCGGATATGGGCCGCCCCAAGCGCGCAGATGATGATCCGCCCCTGCTCGGCCCGGAAGCGCAGCGTGCGCGGTGCGCGGCCACCGGATGAGGCGCCGAATTCACCCTCGCCGAGGAAGCCGATCGAAATGGCCTGGTCAACGCGCTGACTCACAACGCCCCTGCCCAGGCCGGTGACCTTTCCGATTTCGGGGCGGGTGGTGGCTTCACCCGTCCGCACCAGGTTGACGATTCGAAGCAGGCTGGTCACTTCGTCCGTCTGTGCCCCAAAGCGGAGGGTGGAGTCTGTCGTCATGGCAACAATTCTCACACATTGCGGCGCACTAAGGTGCAGGTTTGCCAGGACTATCGCTAAAACCTTCCCGACTTATGAATAATAAAGACATAAGAAAGGGGTGACCATGCCTTGGAACGTTGGGATTCTTGGGGCAGGGCCGGGTGTCGCCGCCCTTCACCTGCCGGTGTTGGGGCGGCTTGCAGGCGTGTTCAGCGTGGTGCACATTGCGGATGCCGGCAGCGGCAGGGCCCGGGGGCTGGCCGAACGGGTCGGCGCCCGCTGGTCAGAAGGAGAAGCGGAGGTGCTGGCGGATCGCAGTGTGGATGCGGTGCTGATCTGCAGCCCGCAAGCTGACCACGCACGCCAGATCCTTGCCGCGCTGGCAGCGGGTAAGCGCGCCATTTTCTGTGAAAAGCCGCTGGCCACCAGCCGAGTGGAAGCGGAGGACGTCATCCTGGCCTGCCGGACTGCCGGTGCTGTCCTCCTGGTAGGAACGAACCACCTGTTTGATGCCGCGTGGGGGCGGGCGAAGCACCACCTTGTGGCCCTGGAGGGCAGGGTGCAGGCCATCTCCGTGACTCTGGCGCTTCCGCCGAACGACAGATACCACCGGCTGGTCGCCGAAGGCGGTCCCTTCCAGGCGGGCAGGCGGGGGCGACCCGACCTTGGTGACCCTGCCGTGGCGGCCGGGGTCCTGAGGCAGTTGTTGACTGGTCTTGCGGTCCATGATCTTCCGGCGGTGCGGGACATCGCGCCGGGCATTGACGAAGTGGTCTATGCGAGGCTGGCTCCGCCCATCGGCTACCTCGTGGGGTATCGGGCCGGCGGCGTCCTGGTCCAGTTGGCGCTCACCATGCTTCCGGCGGGTCCCGATGCCCTGTGGAGGATGAGCATCTGCACGTCCCACGACCGGCTCGAGGTGAATTTCCCACCTGCCTTTGTCCATGCCGGAAGCGCCGCCATCCGGGTGCGAAGCGTGGATGGGCAATGGACGGAGTACCGGCGCGATGAGGAAGACGGCTATGTGACCGAATGGCGCCTGTTTGCCTCGCTCCTTGAAGGGGATGCCCCGGTGGAGTACGACGAACTGCTGGCTGACGCGCACTATGCGATCGACCTTGCCGACGCTGCAGCCGCCAAAATGCTTGAAGGAGTGCGGCAGTGAACCGGGCCCGCGTCTTCACGAAGCTGCCTGAATATGCCGCTGCAGCGGCGGAACTTCCCGTCAGTGCCGCACTTGCCGGTGACGGGAGGGGCGCCGTGGTTGTTGTCCCGGGATCGGGAGATTGGTGGAACGCCATGCTTGCTGCCGCGGCCGGGGGAGCTGCGGCTGTGGTGGTTGCCCAACCTGCGGTGCTTCGGCAGGGGGATGTTGGGGCTTTCCCCTGGCCCGGCGATATTCCGGTGGCTGTGGAGCGTCCCCGCCTGCGTCCCGATGTTGTTGCTGATGCCCTCCGGGCGCGTCGTGGCACCCCGCCCGGCCTGGTAACTGTCGACTGTGCGGCCCCCTCCGCGGCCCTGGACAGCGTCATCCTCGATGGCCTCGGCTGGGCACGGTTCCTTGCTGGAGGATCCTTGACCTTCCGGGCCGGTCTTGCCGCGGCCCAGGGCAGGATGGCGCTCCTGGATTCGGTGGAACCAGCCGGCTCCGGCGGCGGATCGGTTCCCGCCACGCTGGCAGCCACACCCATTGGCGGGCGCCATTCGGGAGGCCTGCTCCAGGTGTTGGCCCTCGGCGAGGTGCGGTCCGAAATTACGGTGGACCAGCCCGCGGGGCTGACCCGGGTAGAGACCTGCACTGAGGAAGGCGCGCTGAGGGCTCCCGAACGGTACGAATCGTCAGCCCGGCTGGCTCTCCGCCGGGCCATCGAGGCCTGCTGGTCGGGTGCGCCGGTGCCGGACCTGGATGAGCTGGCCGAAGACCAGGCCCTTGCCCGGACGCTGCTTGAGGCGTAGCCGATGGGCCTCGACCGAACGTCCATTCCTGACATGCTTATGTTGTTTTCTGACTAAAGTGGGCTATGATGGTAGCGGCGCCGGGGTTCCCCGCGGACCCGTTCTCCGTCGTGATGGTGCGCCGGAGGCACACCACGTCGCGTCGACGGCCCGATCGTTCGGGCAGATCACTATGCCACTTTCGCCTGTAAGACTCCGCCTCCTCGTTGCCTCCCTGTTGACTGTCTCCTTCCTGGGGGCGCTGGACCATACAGTGGTGTCCACGTCCCTGGCCACCATCGCCGGTGAGCTCGGCGCCCTCAAACTCATGAGCTGGGTTGTGGTGGGCTACACGCTGGCCAGCACCGTACTGCTGCCCGTGCTGGGGAAACTCGGAGACGTCCTGGGCGCCCGCCGGATCTTCCTCGCATCGCTGGTGATGTTCCTGGCGTCTTCCCTGGCCTGCGGCTTTGCCACCGATATGGCCTGGCTCATCGCCGCCCGCATCCTGCAGGGCATGAGCTCCGCCGGCCTGCAGCTGATGTCCCAAACCATCATTGCCCGCGTGACCACCCAACGTGAACGGCCGCGCTACATGGCGATCATCGGCGCAGCGTTTCCCATCGCCATCCTGGTTGGCCCCGTCCTGGGTGGTGCCATCACCGATTACTGGGGCTGGCAGTGGGTCTTCTGGATTAATATCCCCGTAGGGGCCGCAGCCCTGGCGCTCGCGCTGTTTGCCGTTCCGCACCTGGAGCCGGGACCCGCGCCCCGCCGCTTCGATGTTGCCGGGTCGGTTGTTTTCACCGCAGCCCTGGTGGCCCTGGTACTGGCCGCCACGTGGGCGGCCGAACGAAGCTCCGGGCCGGCCACCGCCGTGGCGCTGGCAGCCAGCATCCTTGGCTTCATCGCGTTCTTCCTGATCGAGCGCGGAGCTGCCGAGCCCATCGTGCCGCTGCATTTCTTCGCCAACCGGACGATAGCTGCCGGCACGGCGCTCTCGGCGATCATCGGCGTCGGGCTCTTCTCCATCACTGCCTACCTTCCCACGTACTTCCAGATGGCGTACCAGACCACCGCCACCGTGTCAGGCCTCGTGCCCATCGCCACGGTCTTCGGCATGCTGATCAGCAACCTGCTCACCGGCTGGTTGGCCAGCCGCACGGGACGGTACCGCATCTTTCCGATCCTGGGGACCATGCTGGGAGCCGCTGGGTTGTTTGTGATGGCGGGGCTGCCCGCGGGCCTTCCGCTGTGGGCTCCCATGATTGTCATGGGCGTTGTTGGCATGGGCACGGGCGCGTTCATGAGCCTGATCGTTGCCGTGGTCCAGGGCGCTGCCCCGGCACACCAGACCGGCACCATCACCGCCACCATCAACCTCGTGCGGCAAGTGGGGTCAACGGTGGCGACGGCGGTCATCGGCGGGGTAATCGGCTCCGGGGTGGCGGCACTCCTGCCAGCCGGGCTGGACGCCTCCACGCTGACCCCGCAGCTGGTCCATGCTGCGGCACCGGATGTGCAGGCCAGCGTTGCCCAGATCTACGGAACCGTCTTTACCCCTATCTTCATTGCCCTGGCGGCCGCTTATGCCCTGGGAATCGTTGCGGCGGTCCTGCTTCCCCACGGCCGTCTTTCCGACGAGCCAATTCCCGTTTCCCCTACCCCTTCCGAAAAACTCTCGGCCTGATTTCAAAGGAGACATCATGTCCAATCCCACTATCGCCATTGTTGGCAGCGGACCGATCGGTTCCACCTATGCCCGCGTGCTCCTGGAACAGGTCCCCAGCGCACGGGTGGTCATGTTCGAGGCCGGACCGCAGCTGACGGACGTTCCCGGCGAGAGCGTGCGCAACATCGCCGATCCCGCCGCGAAAGCACGTGCCAGGGAAATGTCACAGGGGCCGCAGGCGGGGGAGTTCCGGGAATCCCTC
The DNA here is from genome assembly GCF_020809045.1 of Pseudarthrobacter sp. L1SW. Classification (NCBI taxonomy): domain Bacteria; kingdom Bacillati; phylum Actinomycetota; class Actinomycetes; order Micrococcales; family Micrococcaceae; genus Pseudarthrobacter; species Pseudarthrobacter sp. L1SW. The sequence goes on from NZ_CP078079.1 coordinate 148,262, forward strand.
GGCATTCCTGCTGCCACAGTCACCGAGGGCATGTTCACGGCACGGCAGGGCACCCACCTGCTGGATTTCGGCGGAACGGGCTCCGCCCACGCTTCCTCCTTCCCGGCAGCGGCTGCGGCCACCAACGTGGGGGGCCAGGGTGCGCACTGGACCTGCGCGACGCCGTCGCCCGCCTTCAGCGAGAAGATCCCCTTCATCGCGGATGACGAATGGGACGGACTGATTGAGGAGGCCAAGCAGCTCCTGCACGTCCACAGCGCCGCGTTCGCCGACTCGAAAGTCGGCGAGGCCATCCGGTCCCTCCTGGACGAGGAATTCGGTGCGGAACTGCCGGCAGGCTACGGCGTGGGCACCCTTCCGGTGGCCGGGGACCCGCAGCCTGACGGGTCCGTGCGCTGGGCGGGGGCCGACGTCGTCCTCGGCCCGCTGATCGACAAGGACAGCCCGTTGGCCAAGCGGTTCGAACTCCGCGACCTGACTCTGGTCCGCCGCGTGGAACTGGACGGAAAGCGGGTGACCGGCGTGACGGTCCAGGACCTCCGGACGGGGGAGCAGTCCTTCGTGGCAGCAGACCTCGTGGTGGTGGCCGCGGATGCCTTCCGTTCGCCGCAGCTGCTGTGGGCCTCCGGGGTCCGGCCGGCGGCGCTTGGCCACTACCTGACCGAACACCCTGTGGTGATCTCCACGGTGGCGCTCGACGCCGAAAAGATGCAGCGCTACGCCACGGAGGAGGACCTGAAAGCCGAACTGGCCCGGCGGGCGCAGAATCCCGCAGACCCGGTAGCGGCTGTGAACCGCATCCCGTTCTCGGAGCCTGAGCACCCGTTCTCGGTGCAGGTGATGTACACCGAGAACACGCCGTTCCCCATGGAACCGGGTACGCCGTACTCGGAGAACCGCTGGGGCTACGTGAACATGGGCTACGGCATGCGCAAGCACCCCCGCTTCGAGGACGCCGTCACATTCGATGACACCGAGTCCGACTACCGCGGCTTCCCGAACATGACCATCGACTACGCGCTCACCGAACGCGAAGAAGCCGAGATCGCCGAGGCCACCGAGAGGCTGCGGCGTGCTGGCAAGGCGCTGGGCGTTTTTGTTGCCGAACCAAGGCTGATGCCCAACGGCTCGAGCCTGCACTACCAGGGCACCATGCGCATGGGGGAGACCGACGACGGTACCTCCGTGGCCGATCCGTGGTCCCAGGTGTGGGGCTACGAGAACCTGGTGGTGGGCGGCAACGCGCTCATCCCGACAGCAACGGCCATGAACCCGACGCTGATGAGTGTGGCCATCGCTGTCCGCGGTGCCCGGAAGGTTGCCGGGGAGCTGGGTCCAAGGAGCGAATAAGGCTACCTTTTGCGGGCGGGGCGCGGCGGGACGGGGCATGGATAACCTGTGGGTATGAAGAACCTGGACCTGAACCTGCTGCCCCACCTGCAGGTCATCCTGGAGTTGCGGAACATCACCAGGGCGGCGGAGCGCCTCCAACTGAGCCAGCCGGCCACCAGCGCGGCGATGTCCAGGCTCCGGCGCCATTTCGACGACGAACTCCTGGTCCGCAACGGCCGCATCTATGAGCTCACGCCCTTTGCGCAGTCGCTGGTCCCGCTGGTTGATGAAGCGATGCTCCACATCCAGCGGGCCACGCGCGTCAGGTCAGGGTTTGATCCCGCAACCAGTGAGCGGGAGTTCGTCATCGCGGCGTCGGACTATGCGGCTGCGCTGATCGTGGGGCCGCTGCGCGGGATCCTCCGGGAAGAGGCCCCGGGGGTGTCGGTGGATTTCGTCCCCACCGCAAAGACCGGGATCCAGGGCCAGATGGCCGATTACTCCAAGATCGACCTGCTGGTGGGGCCCACCGGCTACCAGATGCAGGGAGCCAGCAAACAAGTGTTCCGCGATAGCTTCGTTGCCATCGCCGATGCCGGGAACCCCCTGCTGCAGCAGCCCCGCCTGACCCTGGCGGACCTGACAGCCGTGCCCCACGCCGTCGGCTACTTCGGCGAGGGCATCAGCACCCCGGCGGACAAGCTGTTTGAGTCCAGGGGCTTCCAGCGCCGCGTGGCTGCGGTGGTGGCCGGGTTCCTGTCGCTGCCGCTCCTGGTCGAAGGGACGGACCTGGTGGCGCTCGTCCCGCGGATGTTGGCGGCCCGGGCCCAGCGAGGCGCGGACATCGTTGTGCTGGAGTTCTCCGAAGGCGCGGAAGCGTCCCTGGTGGAGGCGATGTACTGGCACCCGTCCCAAGCGGAGGATCCGGCCAGCGTCTGGCTCCGGTCCGTGGTCCAGCGGTCCTGCGCCCGGCTGCATGAACTCTTCCCCGCCGCCGCCCACGGGGTGACTATCCAGCCCTGATTATCCGGACGGCGAATACCACGTAGAGCCAAGACGCCGTTCCCCTTCCTGCCCATCCCTGCGAAAGTCGAGGAAACCCGCTTTCGAAAGGATGTCCCATGCCCGCTTCCAGCCAGCGCCTGGCCGGCAAGACCGCCGTCATCACCGGAACGGCCAGCGGCCAGGGCAGGGCAGCGGCGCTCGCCTTCGCGGCGGCAGGGGCTTTTGTGGTGGGCTGCGACATGGACGACGACGGCGCCGCGGCCACCGTCGCGGCAGTCACCGAAGCCGGTGGCCGGATGAGCAGCAGCCGGGTGGATCTCACGGACGAGGCAGCCGTGGCGGCCTGGGCCGCGGACGTCGTCGCAACGCAGGGCCAGGTCCACATCCTCTACGCCAACGCGGCAGTCACCCGCTTCGCCCCGGTGGAGCAGCTCACCTTCTCCGACTGGAAGTGGAACGTTGAACACGAAATGGACGTTGTGTTCCTGCCGGTCAAGTATTTCTGGCCCCAGCTGATCCAGGCCCGGAATGCCGCCATAGTGCTGGTGGGCTCCACTGCAGGAGTCACCGGGTCAATGACCAACGGCCGGCTGGCGCACACCGCCACGAAGGGTGCCGTGGTGGCGATGACAAAGCAGCTTGCGGCCGAGGGAGCGCCTCACGGTTTGCGGGTTAACGCGGTCAGCCCTGGCATGATCCGCACCGCGGCCACGGAAGGAAACCTGCTCGCTCCCGACCACCCGATGCGGAGCATCGCCGGGAGCATTCCCCTGGGCCGGATAGGCTCGCCGGAAGAAGTCGCCCAATGCGTGCTGTTCCTGGCCTCCGACGAAGCCTCGTACGTCACCGGCGCCAACCTGATGGTCGACGGCGGCTGGTCGGCGGTGCTGCCGGGCTGACCTTCGCCGTCCTCCCCCAACTAGGTAGCGCTAAGTGTCGTTTTGAGGGTTCAAAACGACACTTAGTGCTACTCAGTTGGGGTGGAGGGGGTCAGCGGAGGGCGTCGGCGATGGACTTGGCGCCGCCGTGGGAGGACTGGCCGCCGTCCACCGGGATCTCCGCGCCCGTCACGAAGGAGGACAGCGCGCTGAGCAGGAAGAGCACGACGCCGGCCACCTCCTCCACGTTTCCGGTGCGTCCCAGCGGGGTCTCGGCGAGGGTGGCGTGGCGGAACTCAGGTTTGGCGCTCGCGGTCATGGGTGTCTCGATGAAACCCGGGTGGACCGTGTTCACCCTAATCCCGCGAGGCCCGAGCTCCATGGCCGCCACCTGGGAGAGCCCGCGCAGCGCCCACTTGCTGGCCGTGTAGGCCACTGGATAGTGGGCGGTCAGGCCTGCGACGGAACCGACATTCACGATCGAAGCCCCGCCGGGCATCAGCGGCGCCAACGCCTGGATCCCCAGCAGGCTGCCGGCCACGTTCACTTCGTAAACCTCCTGCAGATCAGCCACGGAGGCGTCCAGGAGACGGCTGCGCTGCGTGATTCCGGCATTGTTGACCAGCCCGTCCACCTGCCGGCCCTCGGACCGGATCCATGAAGTCAATCGAGCCCAAGCGGCCGCATCGCTCACGTCCAGCTGCCGGTACAACAAGGATCCTCCGGGACTTGTGGACACATCTGCCAGCCCGGCAGGCATGTTCGCCGCAAGGTCTGTGGCGATGACCCGCGCCCCGGCCTCCGCCAGGAGCCGTGCTTCCGCGGCACCCTGGCCTCCGCCGGCGCCGGTAACCACCACGGTCCTGCCCTCAAGCTGAAGGGAAACCACGCTAAGTTCCGGCGTCAACCGCGGCGGCCACCCGGTTCCGTAGACGCGGCCGGGCAGGAACCCGGGTGATGGCTTCGCGCCGGGAACCGACGGTGTTCTCGATGGTACCGATGCCTTCCACGGTCATGCGGACAACGTCGCCGGTCTTCAGCGGCGGGGGAGTCTGGGAGCCGTTCCGTCCCCAGAGCTCGGCCAGGCAGCCGCTGCCGCAGGTGCCGGAGCCCAGCACATCGCCGGGCAGCACCACGGAATCCTGCGAGGCGTAGGCCACCAGTTCGGCGAAAGGCCACCCCATGTTGGAGAGCAGGTCTTGGCCAATAGTCTCGCCGTTGACTTCCACGGCCATGGAAATGGGCAGGAACCCTCCGCCGTCGTGCCGGTCCTCGAACTCGTCCGCGGTGACAATCCAGGGCCCCAAGGTGTTGGAGAAGTCCTTGCCCTTGCATGGCCCCAGGCTGACCTTCATCTCCCGCCGCTGCAGGTCCCGGGCGGACCAGTCGTTGAGGATGGTGTAGCCGAAGATGTGCCGGTGCGCCTGTTCGGCGGTGAGGTTCCGGCCGTCACTGCCGGGGAAGCGGCCGACGACGGCGGCCACCTCGGTCTCGAAGTCCAGGTCCGTGCAGCCCGCCGGAATACCAATCACCTCGCCAGTGCCCGTCACTGTATGCGGGTTGGTGAAGTAGAACGTCGGGGCCTCGTACCATTCAGGCACCACGCCGGCCACGCCGTCGATGCTCTTGCGCACGCCCTCGACGTGTTCCTCGAATGCCACGAAGTCCCGGATGGTGGCCGGGACAAGCGGGGCCAGCAGTTGCACCTCCGCCAGCGGAACGGGCACGGCGGAATCGATCGTCGCCCGGGCAACATCAAGCGTCTCCGCAAGTCCGGCGTCGAGCAGCGTCTGGACGGACTGGCCTGCGGGCAGGGCGTGGCAGGCGCCGTCATCAACAAAGCCGGACTGGGTCCGGCCGTCGTGATTCCAACGGGCAATCTTGACCATAAAAGCCTCCTTAGGCGGTGTGGCGGGCGGCGAAGGCGGATGCGGGCGTGATGCCTAAGGCGGCGGCGTTGCCGCCGAGTACTGCCGCCTCATCCGTTGCCGGCAGCTGGGCGTCGATGACTTCCGTGACGGGACTGTCCGAGCCCATGTCGAACGGATAGTCGGACCCGAGCAGTACCCGCTCCGGCCCCGCCGCCGCCACGAGCGCCCGCAACTCAGCGGGGCTGTGGACCAGCGAGTCGAAGTACAGCTTCTGCAGGTAGGACGACGGCGGTTCTGCGCACCCGTGTGCCTCCGGCCGTACCCGCCAGGCGTGGTCCGACCGGCCCAGGGTGGTGGGCAGGTAGCCGCCGCCGTGCGCCGCCAGGACTTTGAGGCCAGGGTGGCGGTCCAGGACGCCGGAGAAAATCAGGTGCGACAGTGCCACCGCGTTTTCCGCGGGCTGGGAGACGGTGTTGGCGAGGTAGAAACGGTCCAGCCGCTCATCCAGCGAGCAGCCGAACGGGTGCAGGAACACCAGGGCGCCCAGTTCTTCGGCGCGGCTCCAGAACGGTTCGAGCCTGGGGTCGGAGAGTTCCACGGTGCTGCGCTCCGGACGGTCCGGGGTGGCAGCGAACGATCCGATCTCGACGCCGAGCAGCCCGCAATCCAGCACCGCGTGTTCCAGGGCTTCCACCATCAGGGCGGGGTGCTGGAGCGGGACCAGGCCCAGGCCGTTGAGCCGCTCCGGTGCACGGTCCACGAACTCCCGCACCGCCTGGTTGGCCGCCTTCGCCACCTGCAGCGCAAGTTCCTCGCCGGCAAAGTAGTAAAAGTGCGACGGCGACGGCGAGACCAGCTGCACGTCCACGCCCTGGGCGTCCATGTCAGCGAGCCGGCGGTCCAGATCAGTCAGCTGCGGCCAACGCTCCTTGATCATTTTGCCCGAAACAGCCATGGACTCGGGTCCGTTGCGCCGCACCTCCAGGGCCTGCTGGCCGGCGAAGCCCGTCGGATCGGCCTCAGCGACGAGCTGCTGCAGTGCCGGGAGCAGGACGTGGGCGTGGACGTCGACTGTGGGGCTTTCACCAGGGCGGGTACTCATGCAGGTTCCTTCAGCAAGGTGGAGAGGGAGTGCATCAGGCCCGGGACATCGGCGTCGCGGACGCCGTCGAGCATCCACTGGCCCAGCTGGACTGACGCGTTAACCACGGTCCTGGCCCGGTCCAGGCGGCGGTCAGTGAATTCCTTCCAGAGCGTTTCGGTGACATCGTCGGCCTGGATCAGCAACTCGGCCAGCACGGCGGCGTCCTCCAGGGCCATCGCGGCACCCTGCGCCACCGTGGGCGGGCAGCTGTGGGCGGCGTCGCCGATGATCACGGTGCGGCCGCGGTTCCACGGGCCGTCCACCAGGTGGGTGGTGAACCACGTGTAGTTAATGCGGGCGCTGTGGTCCAGGTTGGCCCGGATTTCGTTCCACGGGCCGCCGTAGGCCGCCGCGAGTTCGGTCATGATGCGGGGGCCGTCCTCGTGCTTGCGCTCCTGGGCATTCTCCACGAGGTAGGCGTAGATGGTGTCCGGGCCGGTGGGGCAGTAGCCAGCGATGAAGCAGGGGCCGCCGTAGGTCAGGTCCGTGCGGACCACTTCCTCGGGCCGTTCCACGAAAGCGCGCCAAATGCCCATGCCGGTGGGCTGGGGCTCCACATCGATGCCGATCGCTTTGCGGACGGCGGAGTGCAGACCATCGGCACCGATCACGAGGTCATAGGTGGCCCTGCCGCCGTCGGCGGTGCTGACGGTGACGGAACCGCCGTCGTCTGTAATGTCGGTGACCGTCTTGCCGTAGCTGATCCGCGCGCCTGACTGCTCCGCACGTTCGCGGAGGATGGCAGTGAGGTCGGGGCGGTACATGCCCATGGTGGCAGGCAGGTCGTCGCCGCCGGTGCGGATGTCCTCCAGGACGGCGATGACGGTGCCCTCCGGGTTGGGAGCTCGCAGGCCCAAGGTGCTGAAACCATAGCCCTTTGCCTCCACCTTGTCCCAGACGCCCAGCTGGCGGAGCACCCGCAGGGCGTTTCCCTGCAGGGTGATCCCGGACCCGAGGGTCTGCGGGGCGTCGGCCTTCTCCAGGATTTCAACCTGGACTCCGGCGTCGGCCAGGAGGATGGCTGCGGCAAGCCCGGCGGCTCCCGCCCCAACGATTCCGACGTTCTGTACTGCTGCCATCGCTGACTCCTTTGTATTGACGGCGTTACTGCTGGTGGTTGTTGTACTGCAAGTTACCGGACTGTCTTTATCGAACGGCGATCGGGTTCACGGGAGATCCGACGGCTCCGGTAATGGGGAGCGGGGCTGCGGTAAGCAGGAAGTCGTACCTGCCGTCGGCCTCGCATGCCTCTGCCAGTCCGTCCGGATCCCACATCTCGCCCAGGAACAGGCCGAGGTTGGGGATGGCGATCTGGTGGAGGGGCTGGAACGCGCCATCGAATTCGTTGGGGCGGACCTCGAAGCCCCAGGTGTCAGTGGCGATTCCGGCGATCTCGCTGCGGTGCAGCCAGGGAGCGGTGCTGAAAGACAATCCCGGGGCTGAGCCTCCGGCGTAGTCACCCCAGCCGTCGCGCCGCACCCGGGTGTACTGGCCGGTGCGGATGACCACGATGTCGCCGCGCCGGACCTCGGAGCTGGAACCCTGCAGGTCGATGGTCCGCTGCAGGTGTTCGGGGGTGATCGCGAATCCGTCCGGCAGTTCGCCGCCGTTCCTTCCCAGTTCCGGGCCGAGGGCGCGGCCGACGTCGAGCAGGACGCCGCGGGTGACGATCTTGGCGGCGGCGGTCTCGATGCCGGTCACCAAGTCACCTTCGGAGGTGACCACGTCCCCGGCGGCGCGGCCGTTCCAGGCCTTGCCCTGGTCGAAGATGTGGCCCAGGCCGTCCCACTGCGTGGAGCACTGCAGCGGCATGGCGATCACATCGTCCGCGCCGCCGAAGCCGTGCGGGAAGCCCTGGTTGCCGCGTTCGGCGTCCACACCGGTGTCCGTCATGGTGTGCACGGGGTTGGTGCGGCGGCGCCAGCCCTTCTGTGGGCCGTTGGTGTCGAACGGCTGGGAGAGCGAGAACGCCTCACCGGTCTTCACGAGGGCGGCGGCCTCGACGCGCTTGCCGGCGTCGATAAAGTTCAGCGTCCCCAGGACGTCGTCCTGGCCCCAGCGGCCCCAGTTGTTGTGGGCCTGGGCCATGGCGCGGATGCTGCCAAGGGGATCGTCACGCCGGATAACCGGGGAATCAGTGGTTGATTCCCCGGTTCCGGTGGTAGGTGCTGTGTCCTGGGTGGTCACGGCTTGCTGCTTTCGGTGGTGGTTTCGTCTTTGCAGTGGATGAGCTGGGTGCCCAGCCCGGTGATGGTGCCTTCCATGACGTCCCCGTCCTGCAGGAGCCGGCCCCAGTGCTGGCCGTTTCCGGCAGGGCTGCCGGTGAGCACCAGATCGCCCGGGCGCAGCGGCATGATCTGCGAGGCTTCGCTGACGAGCTTGGCGACGCCGAAGATCATGTCGGACGTGGATTCGTCCTGCATGGCCTTGCCGTTGAGCTTGAGGGTGACCTGGACATTCTGCGGGTCGCCGAAGAACTTGGCCGGCACCAGCAGCGGCCCGGTGGGCAGGAAGCCCGGCGCGTTCTTTGCCCGGTACCAGTCCGAGCCAATGGCTGGCATGTCCTTGCGGAAGACGTACTCACGGGTGGTGATGTCGTTGACAATGGTGTAGCCGAACACGTGGTCCAGGGCTTCCTCGGGGGTGACCCGGAACGCTGTCTTCCCGATCACTGCCGCCAGTTCGAGCTCCCAGTCGTGGGACTTGGAGTAGGCAGGCAGGGTGAGGTCGTCCGTGGCGGACGCGATCGCCGTCGGAAGCCCGATGAAGAAGTACGGCGTGCCCTGGCCCGCGCGCTTGTCCATCATGACGGCTGTCCTGGCGCGCACTTCCTCTGCGTCCTCGCCAGGCTCGCGGTGCGCGACGGCAAGGTCTATTACATGCTTGCGGTAGTTCGCGCCCGTCTGCAGGATCTGGACCGGCTCCACCGGGGCGAGGATTTCGACGTCGGCCAGCGCCAGGCCGGCTTCCTTGCCCGCGGAGGCGGCCAGTGAGTCCAGCTGGCTTTCCGTGGTGTCCCAGTGCTCGATCAGGGAGTTGATGTCCCCGTCCAGCGGGAGGACGCGGTCTTCAACAACCAGTCCCACGCGTGCCTTGCCGTCACCGGACTCCTGGTAGCGGATGAGTGCATACTGTGCTTCGGCCATGATGCCTTAGCCCCGGCCGTGCTTGGCGTACGGGTTCAGCAGGGCTTCCTTCATTTCGGGCGAGGCGCCTTCCTCCGTGGCGGTGAAGCCCTCGGCAGGCGGGAAGGATTCGGTCATCGAGTGCGGCATGGCGCCGTTCTTGTAGAAGTTGTTCGAACCCAGGGACGGCTTCCAGGTGTTGGCTTCCCAGTCGGGGACGTAGTTGCGGTAGCCGCCGGAGTTCAGTTCCACGCGCAGGCCGGACGGCTCGCGGAAGTAGAGGAAGTTCTGCTCGCCCACGCCGTGGATGGAGGGGCCGTATTCCATGGGGGTGCCGTTTTCCATCATAACGTCGGCGGTGCGGAGCAGGTCCTCGGTTGCGTCCACCCAGAAGGCGATGTGGTTGACGCGGCCGGGACGGCTGGACGTGTCCAGGACAACGCCGAGGTCGTGTGACTTTTCGTTCGTGGTCAGGACGGAGAAGACGGTGATGGGTGCTTCGTCCAGGTCAACGAAGGCCATCACGCGGAAGCTCAAAGCCTCGTTGTACCACTTGGCGAAGCCGCGGACGTCGGAGGTGGCCACCGTGACGTGGTCCAGGAAACGGGGCGCTGCGGCGTGGCTGCTGCGGCGTTCCGGGCGGTCCGGGTAGGTGGACTCGAAGCCGGGCTCGGCCACGAACTTCTCCACGTCATAAAAGAGGCGCATGTGGTGGCCGTAGGGCCCGGTGAATTCGTAGGCCTTGCCGTAGCCGTGGCCGCCGGCGGTCCAGGCGCCCTGCACGCCGGTGGCTTCGATGCGCTGGGCCGCGGCTTCCAGGGCTGCCTGGGAATTGGTGCGCCAGGCCATCCGGCCCAGGGACGCTTCCGGGCCTTCGGTGACCACCAGGCTGTAGCGGTAGTAGTCGCCCCAGCAGCGCAGGTAGACGTTGCCGTCCACGCGGTCGATGATGCGCATGCCGAACTTTTCCTCATAGAAGCGTGCCGAGGCTTCGACGTCCGGGCTGGTGATTTCGAGGTGTGCAAGATGGGAGAGGGGAGTTTCCACGTTGAAGTCCTTCTGGTTACTGGCTGCGGTTTCTTGGTGCAGGTCCTGTAACTACTGTGAGGCACTTCATATATTCGGGGAAGGCGGTGTTTTTGATATCAAGTATCCGTCTCGCTGATACCCCCCTCGAAGGGGACGCTCTCTCACTTAATGCGTCTAAACCGCGAACGCTCGTGCACTTTCCCATGGAAGGTGCGGGAGCGTTGGCCAGGATGACGCATTAAGTGAGAGAGCGTGCCGGCTGGGGACTACTCCTGGCCCAGCCCCGCGGCCGAGGTCTTCTCCCCGGAGACGCTGTTGAGCGCCCGCAGGTCGAAGATCCCGTTGATGTCCGCCTGCTTGGTGGTGCCGGCGGTTACGCCGTCGGCCAGGAGCTTCTGGTAGGTCCCGGCCAGCGGGTCCACGGTAAACACGATGTTCTTCAGGGACCGGTCGATCACGTCGGCCTTCAGTTCGGCTCCGGCGGCTTCCTTGAGCGCGGCGTTGATGACGCTGGCCTTCTCGCCGCTGGCTGCCCCGTTCAGCCACTCGACGGATTTCACGTGGCCCTTCAGGAGTGCCTTGACGGTGTCCGGGTGGTCTGCGGCGAACTTCTGGTTCACGATCAGGATGGTGGTGGGGAACTCGCCCGGCTTGCCGGAAAGCGAGCCGTCCCAGAGGTCCTTCTCGTCCACCAGCACCTTGGCGCCGGCGGTCAGCACCAGGCGGGAGGCCCAGGGCTCAGGCAGCCACGCGCCGTCGAGCTTTCCGTCCTGGAACAGTTTCAGGGTCTGGGCGTTCTCGGTGGGGTTGATGGCGACGTCGCCGCTGCCGTCAACGTTGGTCTTGTAACCCTGCGCGGCAAGCCAGGCGCGGAGGGCGACGTCCTGGGTCCCGCCAAGCTGCGGGGAGGCGAGGATCTTGCCTTCGAGGTCTGCCGCAGAGTTGATCTCCGGCTTGACCACCAGTTGGGCACCGCCTGCCGCGGCGCCGGCGATGATGTTGATCGACTCGCCGCCGCTCTTGACGAACGAGTTGATGGCGGGGTTCGGGCCGATGTAGGTGGCGTCGATGGCGCCGGCATTGAGCGCCTCGATGGCTGCTGGCCCGGCGTTGAACACCTGGGTGCTGAGCTTGGTGCCGCCCAGTTCGCCGGCGATGTAGCCCTGGCTGACGCCGACGAGGGCGGGGGCGTGGGTGACGTTGCCGAAGTAGCCAAGCTTCAATTCGGCGGCGGGGTTGCCGGCGGGGACGGTTTCCTCGGCGGTGGCGGTAGCGGGAGCGGCGCCGCCATTCGCGGTGGCAGCGATGGCTGCGCCGCCTCCCACCAGGGCAAGGAGGACGGCGGCAATGCCAATCTTCTGGCCCAGCGGACGCCTGGGTGTGTTGGACTGCCCCGCAACGATGCGGGTGGAGTCTTGGGGGTTCCTGTTCGAGGGGTCTGACATGGGATTTTCCTTTGCTGGGGCGGATGCTGAGACGAGATTACGGAGCGCCCGGCAGCCCCACAATCATTCCCGTAGCGGGCGTTCACGGAAGGTCTCGAGCGCTCAACAGGGCGTAGCGCGGCGTCAAGAAACGTCGCGGGACGTCTTCTGGGGCGGCGCCGCTGCCGCTGCACCCGATGTGGCGCGGGCACCCACCGTCATCCTCAGCGTTGACCTGGACCACAAACGCGAACGCCTCGTGCAGGCAGAAATCCGTTATGCATTGGGCACATAGACAGGCCGTTAAATTCCTGCGGAAATCTTGTGGGAGTCCCTGTATCGGTAGCGGTGCAGTTCTGCGCATGCTTGTTAGGGCAGCCGAGATCAATGGGGAGATCATGACACCAAGCCATGCAGCTTTACTGGCAACAGCAGGAATGTCGTTAGCCTTGACCACAGGCTGCGCCCAGGGGCCGGGTGTCCTGTCCGGCACCATAACAACCGAGGCCCTCTCCCCGCCTGCCACCTCCACTCAGCCCGGTCCGGCACCGTCCGCCCAGGCCAGTGACTCTCCGCTGCAGGTCATTACCATCCCTTTGGGTAAGAACAGCGGGGTTGAAGCCAGGTTCCCCATTAACGGCTACTTCGCAGCGCCGGGCATGGAGATCACCTTCAATGCCTCTAAGTCCGTCGGCGCAATCAGTACCTATGAGTGGGACTTCGATGGGGACGGCACCTACGATGCGAGCACCACAGTGCCCGTCTACAAGCACACTTATTGGGACGAGTTCGAAGGAGAGTTGGCGCTGCGGGTCTCGAACCCCATCGGAAGCACGCACGTCCTGAGGATCCCGGTTCACGTCAGCACGAAGCCATTTCATCAGCAGTTGGCCCCGCCGAAAAACGTCCGGGCAGAGACGCTCTCCACCGTCAACGGGATCAGCGAAATCAAGGTGTCCTGGGAGTCCGACGATCTGGCTGCTGACTCCTGGGCTATCGCCATCAACGGCATGCCGGTCGGCCGCATCGAAAAGGCAGCACGCTCCACTACGGTCACCGACATCCAGCGGAAAGAAGACGTGCTGGTAGAAGTTTTTGGGGTAACCGCGGACATGGAAGTTGGACTCCGTGCGGGGACGACGCTGCCTGCAGCCAAGTAGGGGCCTCTTTTGCCGCACGGCGTACGGCTCGAACCATCATTCCGACGGCTGGAGCGCGGAAGGAGGGAAGGGCATGCGCTAGTGCTGGGTCAGGCGCATCCTTGCGGCCCGTTCCACAAGGACCGGCACATAATCCCGAATGGGACCGTCGTCGAGGAAGCGGTGTTCTTCAGCGACCACGTCCTCGATGACGGAGCGCTGTTCCTCGGGGAAGCGCTCCGCCAGCCGGTCGACAACAGCCATGAGGGCCCGCACTTCGGGTTCTTTTGTCATTCCCAAAGCTTCGGCCTGGCGACGAGGAGAGTCAACCATCACTTTGTCGTCCCACGTCAGGGCTGCAAGCCTGCACGTGGCGGCCTAGGACGCGGTTGCCTCGGCGTTGGATGGGCGGTCCAGGGCCCTGTGATGGCAAGGGTGAAGCCGGGGGACTGGATGTTGGCGAACAGCCACTTGCGTCCTTGCTGTCAACCAGGATCCTGACCAGGAGGGCGCCTTCGACGGCCCCGACAACATCACGGTGGCACCCCAGGGCGGGCTGATCCTGGCAGAAGACGGCGACGGCGTCTCGCACCTCGTGGGCGTCACAGACCAGGGCATGTCCTACCCGCTGGCCCGGAACGAATTCAACGACTCGGAGTTCTGCGGCCCGGCTTCACGGATGGCCGGAAGGCCATCCGGCCAGGAGGAGGTGCGCGTGTAGCGTGCGCCTGGACGAGAGGAACGTACGACGACGGCCTCGCCGCCTTTCACAGCTGCTGGAGGTTCCAGAATGCTCAAAACAGGAGGAGTGGCCGCTGCCTTTGGCGGGCAGCAGCCACTCCTCCTTGCGGTCTGGTTCCTTGCGGGTTAGCTCCTGGCCGCTCTTAGCCTGCGGCGGCGGGCCGCGACTCCCGGACGGCTGACGGGGTGAACCTCGCCCCGGTGTCGGGGAAGCCCGGCACCTCGATCCGTGCGTGGGTGTGGACCTCCTGGACTGTCCGCCGGGTGTGCTCAGCGATCTCCTCCATGGTTGCCACCCACATGCCGTCCATGCCCTTGACCCGCTCAATAAGCCGTTCCAAGGCAACGGCTTTGGAGGGCCGGCCGGAGATGAAGGGGTGGTTGGTGAGGACAAAGCAGCTGCCCTGGGCATGGTGGGCCTCTGCCTCGAGCGTCCACATTTCCAGGACCTTGGCTGGGCTCTCGATGACGCCGCTGCCTGTCACGCCCGGGTAGAAGGCATACTGCTCCCAGTCGTCCAGGGCCCAGTCCACGGGGATCTCCACAATGTCCCGGGAGTCGCCAGGGGCGACGCTGAAGCGGTAGGGGGCATCGCCGTCGAGCAGGCTTGAATCATAGAGGAACCCGCGGTCCGCCAGGAGCCCGGCGGAGTGCCAGTTCAGTTCCCACCACGGCGCCCGGTAGCCCACCGGCTCCACCCCGGCGGCCTTGGCCAGCGCCTCGAGTCCGCGGTCGATGTACCGCGCCTCTGTCTCCGCGCTGATCCCCTGCATGGGCTCGTGCAGGTAGCCGTGGTGGGCCACCTCGTGCCCCGCGTCCACGATCCGCCGGACGGTGTCCGGGTAGCACTCGGCCGTGAAGCCGGGGACGAAGAACGTGGTGCGGATGTCCTGCCGCTGGAGGATCTGCAGCAGCCGCGGGACCGCAACCTTGGGCCCGTAGGACTGGTGGGTCATCAGGGACATGCGGCTTGTGCTCTTGGGATCGTGGGCGATGGTGCAGGACTCAGCGTCGACGTCGAACGTGAAGGATGCTGCGGCACGCTTGCCCTCGGGCCAGGTGATCGGGTGGGCGGAGTCGGGGAAAGCTTCAGTCATGGTGGTGGTCCTGGCGTCTCAGAGGGCTGCAGGCGTGCCGGGCTGGGCCGCGGCGCCTGTCAGTTCGGTGGGCAGCTGGAGGGTTGCAGCGTGTGATGGGGCCTGTTCAATGAACCTGCGGTGCACCTTGGGGCCCAGGATGGCGTAGCTGGTGGCGCTCGCAAGACCGCCGGCGAGCCATGACAGGTCCCAGCCGCCCAGGGCGACGGCCATGGGGCCCTGCATCGCCGGAACGAGTCCGTACATAAACAGCCACGTGGCGAAGATGCCCACCAGGAGGGAGGTGACGCCCGCCCAGTTGACGCCGGGGAGCCGCCTGGTGCCGACGCCGTCGAACAGCCTTTCAGGGTTGCCGGGCCAGCGCTTGTCGATCCAGAAGTAGTGCACCAGCATTACGCCGCCCCAGGCGGCCACCCAGGCCACCAGGCCGATGAGCCAGGCGTCGAGGACTGCGGCGAAGTCCTCCTGGAAGATGAAGAAGACGACGGCGGCGAGGGAGAAGACGCCGACGAACAGGTTGAGCTTGCGGCGGCTGATGGTGATGTCCAGCGCCTGCGTGGCCACCGAGAAGGTGTAGATGTTGAGGATGTTGGTGGCGATGGGGCCGTGCAGCACCATCAGGAGCACCGGCAGGGCGAGGACCCCGAAGTTCTGGACAATCAGCTTTCCGGGATCGATTTCGCCGCTGTTGGTGGCCAGGCTTGCACCCAGGACGCCCAGCCAGACGACCGGGATGAACTGGCCCAGGACCGATGCGAGGTAGACCTTCTTCTTGGGCACTTCGGTGCTCACGAACCGGGAGTAGTCCGCGGCGTAGGTGAACCAGGTGATGCCCCAGCCGATGCCGATGGCAGTCATGACGGCACTCATGGCGGCGATGCGCTCGGAGCCTTCCAGGATGTCGCCGGCCGGGCCGGCGTAGCCCCAGTCGATCTTCATGCCGAACCAGGCCACTGCGGACATTACTGCCAGGATGATGATGGTGGGCGGGACGGTCCACTTTTCGAAGGCGGCGATTGCCTTGTAGCCGAACCATGCAATGGCTACCTGGGCGGCCATGATGGCGGTGGCGACGCCGATCTTCCAGGCGTAGTTGTGGGTGGTGGGGTCAACCCAGCCGAGCGTTCCGAAGAGCGCCATGACCAGGTCCAGAATGATCCAGGTGTTCACCGCGCACCAGCCGATGACCAGGAGCGCCTGGATGGCGGCGGGGAGGTAGTTGCCGCGCCGGCCGAATGCGGCACGGGCCAGGACCATGCCGGTGGCGCCGGTCTTTTGGCCCAGCAGGACGAAGCAGCCGAAGAGCAGCATGCCGATCAGGTTGCCCAGCACCAGGACTGTCACGGTGTCCGCGAAACCCAACCCCAGGTGGATTCCGAGGGCACCCAGTACCCAGTTGATCGGTGCCAGGTTGGCGCCGGCCCAGATCCAGAACTGGCCGGAAACTTTGTGCGTGCGCTGGGACTCGGGAATGGGCTGGAGCCAGGCTTCGCAGTCTTCGGCCGGCGCCATTGCCGGCCCGGACTGCTTCGTGGAGAGGTTGTCTTGCATGGGGGAGCCTCCATAAGTGAAAGGGATAGATTCAGGTTATGTGGCTCAGGCCACAATTCACCACATACAATGTGTCGTGAACATTTGTATTTCACGCGACGGAGTGTCATGCCCATAAGCCTGCAGGATGTTTTGAAACACCCCACCCTCACCCCTGCGGACCCCGTCATCCGCGCAGCGGCGGGCGTGGCAGTCCAAACCCAGCTGCGCTGGATCCACTCCAGTGAAGTGTTGGACATCGCCCCGTTACTTGGCGGTGGTGAACTCCTGCTCACCGGCGGCCAGGCGCTGGCCGCGGCGACGGACAAGCGGCGTATCGGCTACATCTGGGAGCTGGCGGAACGGGGAGTGGCTGCACTGGCCATTGAGACGGGCCCAGCCCTGCCGTCCATTCCGTCCTCCATGGTGGGTGCAGCTGAGGCCGCGGGAATTCCCTTGATAGAGCTGCGCAAAGTGGTGCCCTTCGTGGGCGTCATGGAGGCCATCAATTCGCTGCTGGTGAGCGTGTCGGCTGCGCACCTTCAGCAGGCTGACCGGGCAAGCCACGCCATGGCGGTGGAGCTGGCCCACGGCGGCAGCCTCGACCGGATCCTGGCCGTCCTGGCCGACGCTACGGGCGCGGAAGTTGTCCTGACGTCCAACGCGGGGGCTCCGCTGGCAAGCGCACTGCCTGCTGACTTTGTTGGGAATGCCGGGCTGACGCCCGCGGCGGACGCCGACCAGGACCGTGCGCGCACCACCCATATCGATGTGTCCGTGCGGGGTATCCCTTCAGCGCGCCTGAGCCTCCACACCTTGCCGGGCGGGGATGTAAGCCTGGCAAGGATTGCCGGGACACGCGCAGTGGATATTCTGGCACTGGCCCTGCTGCAGCGCATGCCGCCTGGCCTGAAGGAGATGGCAGGAGCCGCCCTGATCCGCGCCGTTGATTCCGGCACCCAAAACTGGCGGCTCCAGCAACTGGCGCCGGCTGCAGGCATCCCCCCGGCTGCGCAGCTGGTGGCAGTTGTGATCCGGTCGCCCGGTTCCCGGCAGCTGCGCACCACCGTGGAGCAGCTGCTGGACCGGGTGGGCCGGCACAGTGCCAGCTACGCGGACAACGAGGAGCTGTTGGCGCTCGCAGTGTTGCGGACCGGCAAAGCGCATGAGGACCGGAGCGGGATCCTGGCCGGACTCCGGACGCTCGACTTGCCGGAGGGCAGCATCAGCTCGGTGGGTCCCGTGGCCTCCGGAATCTCGGCGGCACCGTGGTCGCTTGCGGAGGCGCGGCTGACGCTGGATGTGGGGGGCGGCGGTGAGCCGCGCCCGCCCGGGTCGCGAATGGCCAGCGAGGTGCTCGACGCCGAGGCCTTCGGAGTGGAACGCCTTGCGTTCCATTCCCTGGACGAGGTGCAGCGGACCGATTTTGTCCGGCAGCAGCTCGGTGCCCTTCTTGAGCACGATGAGCAGCGGCATTCGGCGTTGGTGGAAACCTTGAGGGTCTGGCTGGACTCCGGATGCAATACGGCGCAGGCCGCGCGGGAGCTGCACCTGGAACGCCAGTCGATGCACCAGCGGCTGACGCGGATTTTCTCCCTCTGCGGCGGCGATCCCCGCGGCACCGGCCGCCTCGCTGCCCTGCACCTGGCGGCCCGCCTCGCCACCCCGCAGCCCACCTAGCACGCTCTCTCACTTAACGCGGGTTTTGAGCCGACGCTCTCTCACTTAACGTCGGTTTTTGGGCCACCCTCTCTCACCCGTCCGCCAGCTCAACGGGGCCTGTGGATAACTTCTGCAGCCTCCTGCCGTCTCGGGGCACAATGCCAGCATGCGAAAGCAAGTTCTTCCCCTTCCGTTGGCAACAGCTCCCTTCACCTTCGCGTCGGCCAGGGCTTCCGGCGTCACGTTGGACCGGCTCCGGCGCAACGATGTAGTCAACGTGGGCCGCGGCCTCTACCGTCCCGCAGACTGGGACTTCGACCTGGAAGACGCCGCCAGAGTGTTGTCCGCCGCGTCGCCGGGAGCTTGGATCTCGCACGTGACAGCGGCGCGGCTCCGGTGCCAACTGCTGCCACCGTGGCTGGCGGACTCCACAGAATTGCACCTCAGCAAGCCTCGTGCGCTGCCGTCGGTCCGCCGCAAGGGCATCTTCGGCCATACCGTCCTTGCCCTTGAAAATGAGGTTGAGGTGGTCGATGGCATCCGGCTGAGCACCCGGTCCCGCACCTGGCTCGACCTGGCAAAGGTTCTGCCGCTCCACGACCTGGTGAGCATGGGTGATGAACTCATCCGCATCCCGCGGGTGGATTTCGAGGGAAGGACGCAGCCCTACGACACCCCGGCGGGGTTGCGCATCCTGGTCGGCCGCCACCCGAATCTCCAGGGCATCGTCAAGGCGCGTGAAGCATTGGACCTGATGCGCGTGGGCGCGGACTCGGCGCCCGAATCGCTGCTGCGCCTGGCCATCGTCAGTGCAGACCTGCCCGAGCCCGAACTCCAGGTGCTGTTGCGCGCCGGAGACGCACGGTCGCCGTCGGCCGACCTCGCCTATCGTCACCGCCGCCTTGCCATCCAGTACGACGGCGGACATCACCTTGGTGACGCACAGATCCTCAGCGACAGGAGACGGGACAAGGCCTTCGAATCAGCAGGCTGGACGGTCCTTGTCTTCGACAAGGACGACCTCGCTGACGATTTTCAGCGCGCAGTACAGCGGATAAAACGGGCGCTCCGAAACGGTCCGCTTGACCACCCCCAAGCGTCCGGGTTTGCCAGCGGCGAGTGAACGGCGTCGGTGCTGCAGCCATGACAGCTGCCGCGGATCCGGTCAGACCAGCCAGCGCCACCAGCGGGGCTGCTCAGGTTCCGGTTCTGGCGTCGGTTCCGGCTCCGGCTGCTCGCCCAAGGCCAGCGCGGCCTCCACGATGTCGTCCGCCGTGAGCGTCATGACGGCCTCACGATCGAGCGCGTCGAGGCTTTGTTCTTCGTCGAGCGACAGCCGCAGCGCCTGGCGGTTGATCGCCTGCTCGAACAGCGTACGGGCGAACCGTGCGTTGCCGGAGTCCTCGCCTGCGTGCAGCCCGGTGAGGATGCGGCGCAGTGTCTGGTCCGCACCAGGCTCCAGCCTGTACTCGTGCTGGGCCAGCATCTGGTGGAAGATCGTCTGGAGTGCGTCCACGGAGTAGTCGGGGAAAGTGATCTCGCGGGCGAACCGGGAGCGCAATCCGGGGTTCGAGAGCAGGAAGGACTCCATCAGCCGCGGGTACCCGGCCACGATCACCACCAAGCGGTGCCGGTGGTCCTCCATCCGCTTGAGCAGGACCTCGATCGCCTCGGGGCCGAAGTCCGTCCGGCCGTCTTCCGGGGCCAGCGCGTAGGCTTCGTCGATGAACAGGACGCCGTCCAGCGCACGCCGGATTACCCGGTCCGTCTTGATGGCGGTCGCGCCGACGTACTGCCCCACCAGGCCCGAACGGTCGACTTCGACCAGGTGGCCTTTCTGCAGCAGACCCACCGCGCGGTACATCTCGGCCAGGAGCCGCGCCACGGTGGTCTTGCCCGTGCCCGGGTTTCCGAGGAACACCAGATGCTGTGATGTCGCCACTTCCGGCAAGCTATGCGTCTTACGGCGGGCCTGGACCTGGAGCAGGGCGACGAGGGCCCGCACCTGTTCCTTTACGGTCTCCAGTCCGACCAGTGCGTCGAGCTCGGCCTGCACTTCGGACAGCGGGCGGGCCGGCCCGGGCCTCGCACCGATGAGATCGCCCACCAGGTCGTCAACGCGCTCGGAACCGTGCAGCCTGAGCTGATCGGTCAGGTGGCCGATGGTTTCGCGCAGGTCGTCGAGCGGATTGCGGCTGGCAGCCATGCATCCACTGTAGTACTCGATTCCCAACCGGGATGGGGCTGGCCTCACTGGGTGAGAGAGGGTCCGGCCAAACCCGCGTTAAGTGAGAGAGGGTCCGGCCAGAACCCGCATCGAGTGAGAGAGGGTCCGGCCAAAACCGACATCGAGTGAGAGAGCGTCTGGTGGGGAGGGGCAGGGATGGGGCTACCGGAGGACCACCGTGCGGTTGCCCTGCAGGATCACCCGGCCTTCGCAGTGCCAGCGGACCGCGTTGGACAGGGCCTTGCACTCGGTGTCGCGGCCGGCGGCCACCAGGTCCTCGGGCCCATAGGTGTGGTTCACCTCCACGGTCTGCTGGGCGATGATCGGTCCCTCGTCCAGTTCGGCGTTGACGTAGTGCGCCGTTGCCCCAACAGTTTTCACACCGCGCGCATACGCCTGGTGGTACGGCTTGGCGCCCTTGAAGCTGGGCAGGAACGAGTGGTGGATGTTGATCGCCTTGCCGTCCAGCTTGCGGGTCAGGTTGTCGCTGAGCACCTGCATGTAGCGGGCCAGCACCACAAGTTCCACGTCGAACTCGTCCACCAGTTCCAGCAGCCGGGCCTCGGCCGCGGGCTTGGTCTCCGGCGTCACCGGCACGTGGAAGAACGGAATGCCGTGCCATTCCACCAGGGCCTGGTGGTCCGTGTGGTTGGACACCACGGCCACCACGTCCACCGGCAGTTCACCGATGCGCGCCCGGAACAGCAGATCGTTCAGGCAGTGCCCGAACTTGGACACCATGATCAGCACTTTCCGCTTGGAACCCTGCCGCTCCAGCCGCCAGCGCATCCCAAAACGCTCCGCAACCGGACCAAAAGCCGCCCGCAGCGTGTCTACGGTGGAGGCATCGCCGTCGGACGCAAAATGCACCCGCATGAAGAAATGCCCTTCGGAACGCTCGCCGAACTGCTGGTTGTCGATGATGTCGCAGCCGTGCTCCAGCAGGAAGCCGGACACGGCGTGGACAATGCCGGGCGATTCGGAACAGTCCAAAGTCAGGACGTGCTCCACAGTGGTCGGGGAAGTGGCAGGGACAGTTTCAGTCTCAATGGCAGTCATGGGTCAGCACTCGATCACATTCACGGCAAGGCCCCCTCGGGACGTTTCCTTGTACTTGGTTTTCATGTCGGCGCCCGTCTCGCGCATCGTCTTGATGGCTTTGTCGAGGGACACCTTGTGGCTGCCGTCGCCGTGCAGGGCAAGGCGGGCGGCGTTGATCGCCTTGACGCTGGCGATCGCGTTGCGCTCGATGCAGGGGATCTGCACCAGCCCGCCCACGGGATCGCACGTCAGGCCCAGGTTGTGTTCAATGCCCACCTCGGCGGCGTTTTCCACCTGGGCGGGCGTCCCGCCCAGCACCTCGCAGAGCCCGGCGGCAGCCATGGAGCAGGCGGACCCCACTTCACCCTGGCAGCCCACCTCGGCGCCGGAGATTGAGGCGTTGATCTTGAACAGGATTCCGACGGCGGCCGCGGCCAGCAGGAAGCGGACCACACCGTCGTCGTCGGCGCCGGGGACGAACTTCACGTAGTAGTGCAGCACCGCCGGGACGATCCCCGCAGCGCCGTTGGTGGGCGCGGTGACAATCCGCCCGCCGGCGGCGTTTTCCTCGTTCACGGCCAGCGCGAACAGGTTCACCCACTCCATGGCCCGCAAGGGGTCGGTGACTCCCGTGTCCGCCGTCAGGGTCTGGAGTAACGACGGCGCGCGGCGGCGCACGTTGAGCCCACCGGGAAGGATTCCTTCCGCGGCGCAGCCGTTGTCAACGCATTCGCGCATCACCGCCCACAGCTTCAGGAGTTCCTCGCGCAGTTCCGCCTCGGACCGCCAGGACAGCTCGTTGGCCAGCATGACGTCCGAGATGGACATGCCCTCGCGGCTGCAGATCTCGAGGAGCTCGTCGGCCGTGTTGAACGGGTGCGGAAGGACAGTGGAGTCAGCCACAACGCGGTCGCCTGCGTCAGCATCGCCGTCAACGACGAAGCCGCCCCCAATCGAATAGAAGCTCCGTTCGCTGAGTACGGCACCAGCGTGGTCCAGCGCCCGGAAAGTCATGCCGTTCGGGTGGGCGGGAAGGGACTTGCGCCGGTGCAGCACCACGTCCTCATCCCAGTTGAAGTCCACCCGGTGGTCGCCGCAGATCCACAGCTCGGCATCCAGCGCGGCCGCGGCCACCTGGTCATCGGCGGTGGTGGTGTCCACCGTTTCGGGGTCCAGGCCCTTGAAGCCCAGGACCACGGCCTTGTCTGAACCGTGGCCCCGCCCGGTGGCACCCAGGGAGCCGAACAGCTCGGCCTGGACCCGGGTGGTGGAGCTCAGGTGTCCGTCGCCCTTGAGCCCGTCAGCGAACAGCTTCGCTGCGCGCATCGGGCCGACCGTGTGTGACGACGACGGCCCGATGCCAACGGAGAACAGGTCCAGGACGCTGAGCGCCATGTCAGGGGACCTCGGGGGAGGCGTACTCCCGCATTGCGTCCAGGAGCCAGCGGCCCAGGAAATCGGCGAACGAGGCGCGGGGGAAGATCCGGAACGACTCGTCGCCCGTCTTCCACAGCACCGCCGGGATGTTGCCGATCTCCGTGGACAGGGCCGTGCCGGCCTGCAGGACACGGGGGTGCAGGTCCAGCGAGCAGCCCTTTTCCAGGACCGCCCTGGCCCGCGGGCCCGTGAGCTCAAACGTGGTGCGGTTGGCGGAAAGATCCACCACCTGCCCTGCGTCGCTGCCCAGTGCCTCGCGCAGTGCCTGGATCAGGTCGCCGCCCAGGGACTCGTGGGCTTCGGTGGGCGCCACCAACAGGAACTCTTCCGGGCCAAGCCACAGTACGGAGGTGTCCCCGGTGCCGCTGACGTTGCCGCAGGTGGCGGGCAGGCCGCCGGTGACGGCGGCGACGCGCTGGCCGGCTTCGCTGTTCCGGTTGACCCGGAGGCCCATCATGGTCAGGAACGGCACTTCACGAAGTTCCACCACGCCCGGGACGGAACCGGTTTCAAACTCTGCCCGGAGCTGGGCCGCGGGGCTGACCCGGAGGGAGAGGTTCTTCTCGTAGGAGGTTGCGGGTGCTGCTGTTTCAGCCATCTTTGCGGGTCCCTTCGGGGTCAAAAAGTACGGTTTCGGCGACGACGACGTCCACCAGCTGGTCGCCGGCGGCTGCAACCAGGGTTTCGCCGATCCGGTTGCGGCCGTTCTTGATCAGTGCCAGGCCGAACGACCGGCCCAGTGCTGCGCTGTGGTAGCTGGAGGTGACGAAGCCTTCCATCGGAACCGGGCCGTAGGCGGGGTTGGTGGAACGGCCCTTCTCAACGAGCTGGCTGCCTTCCGGGAGCCGGAGCGTTCCGTCTACCGGCAGGACGCTCACCAGGTGCTTGCGGTCCTCGCGCTGGGCGTCCGTGCGGGAGTAGGAGCGCTTGCCGATGAAGTCCTTGGCCTTGGAGACAATCCAGTCCATGCCGGCATCCTGCGGGGTGACGGTGCCGTCCGTGTCCTGGCCGACGATCGGGTAGCCCTTTTCGGCGCGGAGTACGTGCATCGTCTCGGTGCCGTAGGGGGTGATGTTGAACTCGGCCCCGGCGGCTGCCACGGCTTCCCACGTGTTCAGTCCGTACCAGGACGGCACGTTGATCTCGTAGGCCAGTTCACCGGAGAAGGAGATCCGGCAGACCCGGGCGCGGACGCCGGAGGCCAGGGTGGTTTCGCGGAAGGTCATGAAGGGGAACGCTTCGGCTTCCAGCCCGCCGTTGGCGGCCAGTTCCGGTGCCACCTTGGCGAGGACCTCGCGGGACTTGGGGCCGACGACGGCAATGGTGCTCCACTGCTCCGTCACGGAGGTGCAGTGCACGTCCAGTTCCGGCCACTCGGTCTGCAGCCATTCCTCCAGCCAGTCCAGCACCTTGGCGGCGCCGCCGGTGGTGGTGGTCATGAAGTAGGTTTCCTCGTCCAGGCGCAGGGTCACGCCGTCGTCGAAGATCATGCCGTCAGGGGTGCACATCACGCCGTAGCGGGCCGAGCCCGGGGCGAGTTTCTTGAACGCGTTGGTGTAGATCCGGTTGAGGAACTCACCGGCATCCTTGCCGCGGATCTCGATCTTGCCCAGGGTGGTGGCGTCCATGAAGCCCACGGAGTCGCGGACGGCGGCGCACTCGCGCAGCACGGCGGTGTCCATGTCCTCCCCGTCCTGCGGGTAGTACCAGGGCCGCTTCCACTGCCCGACGTCCTCGAACAGGGCGCCCTTGGCGACGTGCCACGGGTGGATCGAGGTCTTGCGGGCGGGGTCGAACAGTTCGCCGCGCTGGCGTCCGGCCAGTGCCGCGAAGGCAACCGGGGTGAACGGTGCGCGGTAGGTGGTGGTGCCGATATCGCCGATGCCGCGGGAAGCTTCGCCGGCGGTCCGGAGTGCGGCGGCGATGACGCCGATCGCGTTGACGCCGGAGGTCTTGCCCTGGTCGTTGGCGGTGCTGATGGAGGTGTACCGCTTGATGTGCTCCACTGAGCGCATGCCGGCTCCGGTGGAGCGCAGCACGTCGGCCACGGACTGGTCGCGCTGGAAGTCCACGAAGTGGTGGTGCCAGTCATCCGGGGTGCCCTGCTCGCCCGGAACCAGCCACAGCTGGCGGGTGGGGGCGGCGGCCTTCGGCTCGGAAAGAACAATAGGATCGACGTCAGCGTCAGAATTTTCAGGGCTGAAGCCGGCAGCGCGGGCCGCGGTGAGCCCTGCGGAGACACCCTCGGCGAGGCAGTCGGCCAGGGCGAAGCTGCCCCGGCCCGAGCCGATGGTCTGCTGGTTGGGGACCACGGTGCTGGGCACAAACGCAGCCAGGTCGTCGTCCCAGCGCAGCTTGCCCTGGCGCTGGGAGTGCAGGTGCACCAGCGGGCTCCAGCCACCGGACACGGCCAGCAGGTCGCAGGCGATCTGCTCGATGCCCGAGGTGAGCTCCCCGTCGTCGTTAATGCTGCGGACGGTGACGCCGTCCACGCGGCCGTCTGCACCAGAGGCGGAGGTGTTGGCCACCGCGCTGCCGATCAGCACGCGCGTGCCGGCTTCGACTGCGGCAGCGGCCACGGCGGTGAGCTGCGGACGGGCGTCCACCACGGCAGCGACCTTGACGCCGGCGGCGCGCAGGTCCGCGGCCAGGGCGTAGGCGCTGTCGTTGGTGGTGCTGATGACCACGCGCTGCCCGGCGGCAACTCCGTAGCGGTTCAGGTAGCTGCGGATGGCGGAGGCGAGCATGATGCCCGGGCGGTCGTTGTTCTCGAACACCAGCGGGCGTTCGTGGGCGCCCGGCGCCAGCACCACCTGGTTGGCACGGATGTGCCAAATGCGCTGCCGGGAAACTCCCGGTGCCGCGGGGGAGGACAGGTGGTCCGTGCGGTTCTGGACGGCGATGACGTAGTTGGCGTCGTAGGCGCCGAAGGCGGTGGTGCGGTTCAGGACGGTGGATTCGGCGCCGGAAACCAGTTCGGCTTCAACGTCGGCCACCCATTCCAGGGCCGGCTTGCCTTCGATGGTCTCCGCCAGTTCAGGGGATGTGGACCCTGACAGGAGGGAGCCGCCCAGTTCCGGCTGGTCGTCCAGGAGCATCACGCGGGCACCGCTGCGGACAGCTTCACGCGCTGCGGCGAGGCCGGCGGGGCCGCCGCCGATCACCAGGACGTCGGTGTGGACGTACTTCTTGTCGTATTCGGCCCGGTCCTCCTCCGGGTCCAGCTTGCCCAGTCCGCTGAGCAGCTCAGCCTTGAGGCCGTCCACCAGGGTGACCGTGGTGGCGGGGAGCATGGACTCGGCAACGTCACCCGGGAAGCGCGCGGCGATCTTCACCATGGCGTTGGATTCCTCCACGCCGGCGGACATGATGCCGCGGGGCCGGTCCTCGTAGAGGGAGTTGCCGGCGTTGATGCGGCCATTGGCGATCAGGGCTGAGGCGAGGGTGTCGCCCGGGTGGCCGGTGAACTCTTCGCCGTCCACCGTGAAGCGCCAGGAAATGGTGCGGTCGATGCGTCCGCCGGCGGCGAGGCGGGCGTTCTGGGAAGTCACTTGGTTGCTCCTTCCGGGGCGGTGGTGCTGGAGATGCTGGTGGTGGAGAGGCTGGGGGCCGCGTTTCCCGTGGTGGTGCTGTCAGCGGCGGTGCTGGCAGTGCCGGTGTCGGCGGTGACCTTGCCGGCGGCATCGGGACGGGGTGAACCCATCGGGTAGATCGCCTGGATCTCGTAGGTCACGGTGTCGCGGAGCATGTTGAACCACCGGCGGCAGCCGGTGCTGTGCAGCCAGCGCTCGGCGAACGCGCCCTTGGTGTTGTCGCGGTAGAACAGGTATTCGGCCCATTCGCGGTCGGTCAGTTCGTTAGGGTTTTCCGGGTAGGCCACGTGGGCCTGGCCGCCGTAGTGGAACTCGGTCTCGTCGCGGGAGCCGCAGTTGGGGCAGGAGATGAGCAGCATGTGCGTCTTCTTTCTTAAGTGCGTCTGGCAGCTAGTGGGCGACGGCGGCAGCGCCGTGTTCGTCGATCAGCGCGCCGGTCTCGAAGCGCTCCAGGGCGAACGGCTTGTTCAGCCTGTGGGGTTCACCGGTGGCGATGTTGTGCGCGAACGTCATGCCGGCCGCCGGGGTGGCCTTGAAGCCGCCGGTGCCCCAGCCGCAGTTCACGAACATGTTCTCCACCGGGGTGTTGCCCACGATGGGGGACGCGTCCAGCGTGGTGTCCACGATGCCGCCCCAGGTCCGGAGCACGTGGGCCCGGGCGAAGATGGGGAAGAGTTCGACGGCGGCGGCCATCTGGTGCTCGATCACGTGGAAGGAACCGCGCTGGCCGTAGCCGTTGTAGGAGTCCACGCCGGCGCCCATCACCAGTTCGCCCTTGTGGGCCTGGGAGACGTACACGTGCACGTGGTTGGACATCACCACCGTGGGGTGGACGGGCTCATGAAGTTCGGAAACCAGCGCCTGCAGCGGGTGGGACTGGATGGGGAGCCGGAAGCCTGCCATTTCGGCCAGGACCGAGCTGTGGCCAGCGGCGGCGAGGCCCACCTTTTCGGTGTTGATGGTGCCGCGGTTGGTCTTGACGCCCACCACGCGGTTGCCGTCCTTGACGAAGCCGGTGACTTCGCAGTTCTGGATGATGTCCACGCCCATTTCGTCGCACTTCCGGGCGAAGGCCCAGGCCACGTGGTCGTGCTTGGCGATACCCGCGCGCGGCTGGTAGGTGGCGCCCATGACGGGGTAGCGGATGTTGTCGCTGATGTTCAGGATGGGGCAGAGTTCCTTGACCTGCTTGGGGTCCAGCCACTCGGCGTCAACGCCGTTGAGCTTGTTGGCACCCACGCGCCGCATGCTTTCGCGGACGTCGCCCAGGGTGTGGGCCAGGTTCATGACGCCGCGCTGGCTGAAGAGGAAGTCGTACTCAAGCTCCTCGGGCAGGATTTCCCAGAGCTTGAGGGCGTGCTCGTAGATGGCCGCGCTCTCGTCCCAGAGGTAGTTGGAGCGGATGATGGTGGTGTTCCGGGCCATGTTGCCGCCGGCCAGCCAGCCCTTTTCCAGGACGGCGATGTTGGTCATCCCGTGGTTCTTGGCAAGGAAGTACGCGGTGGCCAAGCCGTGCCCGCCGCCGCCGACGATCACAGCATCGTAGGAGGACTTGGGCTCCGGGTTGCGCCAGAGGAAGTCGGGGTGCTCGGGAAGGAGGTCTGCGCTCACTGGGCTGCTCCAATCAGGTCTGCTTCGAAGGCGGCAACGTCGGTGCCGTCCTTGAGGTGGGGGTACAGGGGGAACTTCTCCGCCAGGGCGGTGACGCGGGCGCGGAGTTCGACGGCGGTGCTGTCGCCCAGGGAAGTGCTCCCGGAGGCGACGCTGCCTGCCGAGGCGATCAGCGCCGTCGCAATGATGTCCGCGACCTCTGCAAATTCCTCCGCGCCAAAGCCGCGGGTGGCCAGGGCCGGGGTGCCGATCCGGAGGCCGGAGGACACCATCGGCGGGCGGGGGTCGAACGGGACAGCGTTGCGGTTCACGGTGATGCCGATCTTGTGCAGGGCGTCTTCGGCCTGCTGGCCGTCCAGTTCGGAGTTGCGCAGGTCCACCAGGACCAGGTGGACGTCGGTGCCGCCGTTGACCACGGAAATTCCTGCTGCAGCGACGTCGTCCTTGAGGAGACGCTCGGCGAGGAGCTTGGATCCCTGCAGGACGCGTTCCTGGCGCTCCTTGAACTCGGGGGAGGCGGCGAGCTTGAAGGCCACGGCCTTGGCGGCGATCACGTGCTCCAGCGGGCCGCCCTGCTGGCCGGGGAACACGGCGCTGTTGATCTTCTTGCCGTACTGCTCCTTGGCGAGGATGACGCCACCGCGGGGGCCGCCCAGGGTCTTGTGCGTGGTGGTGGTGACCACGTCGGCGTAGGGCACCGGGTTCGGGTGCAGGCCGGCTGCAACCAGTCCGGCGAAGTGGGCCATGTCCACCATGAGGTAGGCGCCAACGAGGTCGGCGATGCGGCGGAACTCGGCGAAGTCCAACTGGCGGGAGTAGGCGGACCAGCCGGCAACGATCAGCCTGGGCCGGTGTTCCAAGGCAAGGGCCTCGACTTCGGCCATATCGATACGGAGGTCGGATTCGCTGACGTGGTACGGGACCACGTTGTAGAGCTTGCCGGAGAAGTTGATCTTCATGCCGTGGGTCAGGTGGCCGCCGTGGGCCAGGCTCAGTCCCATGATGGTGTCGCCCGGGTTCAGCAGGGCGAACATGGCGGCGGCGTTGGCCTGGGCGCCGGAGTGCGGCTGGACGTTGGCGAACTCTGCGCCGAAGAGCGCCTTGACCCGGTCGATGGCCAGCTGCTCCACAACATCCACATGCTCGCAGCCGCCGTAGTAGCGCTTGCCCGGGTAGCCCTCGGCGTACTTGTTGGTGAGGACCGAGCCCTGTGCCTCCATGACGGCGGACGGGGCGAAATTCTCGGAGGCGATCATTTCCAGCGTCGACTGCTGGCGGCCCAGCTCACTGGCGATGGCCTGCTGGACCTCAGGATCGACTACGGAAAGTCGCTCGTTCAACTGCTCAACCACGGATGCTCCTTTGAAATACCATTTATTCAATGACTGATATATCAGTGTGAGATCAATGGTATGATTGGGATCACAGCAGAGTCAAGAGCTGGACCGAAAGCGGCTTTTAGCTACCGTTTCGGTGCAGCGGGTTACCAAAGATAGGAGCGGCGCCTTGAATGCACTTCTTGCCCTGACCCCTGCGGAGGAGGAAGCCCCGGCCCCGTCCCAGGCCGAGGCCGCGTACCGGCAGCTGCGGGACAAGCTGATCATGCTGGAGATCCGTCCGGGGGAGCCGATCAACGACGGGCAGCTGGCGGCGGAGTTGGGCTTCAGCCGTACTCCCGTGCGCGAAGCAATCAAGCGGCTTGAGGTGGACCACCTGGTCATTTCCTATCCCCGCCGCGGAACCTTCGCCACCAATGTGGACTTCACCGAGCTGGCCGACGTGTCCGAGGTCCGGGAGCTGCTGGAGCCCCTCGCGGCCCGCCGCGCGGCGGACCGTGCCAGCGAAAGCATGCGGCGGGAACTGCTGCAGGTTGCGGACGCCATCGCAAGCATTGATCCCGGGACGGGGGAGTCACGCGACCTGATGCGCTACGACCTTATGGTGCACCGGCTGATCTACAAGGCGGCCGCCAACCCCCACCTGGAAGACACCCTGATCCGCTACGACAACCTGGCCACCCGCATCTGGTGCGTGGTGCTGGACAAGGTTCCCTCCGTGACCGGCCACATCACCGAACACGTGGACCTGCTTAAAGCGGTGGCAGCCGGCGACGCGGACAAGGCAGGGGAGCTGGCCCTGCACCACGTCACCAGCTTCGAGGAAACCATCCGCAAGATCCTCTAGCCCCCGGGACGCTCTCTCACTTAGTGCCGGTTCTACCCGGACCCTCTCGCACTTACCGTCGCTTCTACCCGGACCCTCTCGCACTTTCTAAAGGATGGAACCCGCAACGATGCCCGCTGCCACCCGGAACGCACAGGACCGTACTGTCAGGTTCGGCTTCGCCTTCATCGGCGCTCTGCTCATTGCAGTCAACCTCCGGGTGTCCTTTGTCAGCGTGGGGCCGGTCCTCGCGAACATCAGCTCCGACCTTGGTTTGTCCAGCGCTGCAGCGGGATTCCTGACCGGCCTTCCGCTCATTGCTTTCGCAGTCTTTTCACCCCTGGCGCCCGGCTTCGCCAGTCGTCTGGGCCTCGACCGTGCGCTGTGGATGTCGTTGCTGTTCCTGGCCTCCGGCATTGCGCTCCGCTCCTTGCCCGTTCCCGGATTCATCTGGTTGGGCACAGCACTGATCGGCCTCGCGATAGCGTTCCTAAATGTCCTGGTCCCGTCGCTGGTGAAGCGGGACTTTCCCACTCGGGTCAGCCAGCTCACCGGCAGCTACACCGCCACCCAGGCCGTCTTCGCCGCTATGGGGGCCGCCGTCGTCGTGCCCGTTGCGCAGACTTCCGCCGCGGGATGGCGGCTGGCCCTCGGCATCTGGGTGGGACTGGCCCTCATCGCCATGGCGGTGCTCCTGCCCTGGCTGCGCCGGCACAGCTCCGGCACCATGAAGGCCCCCACTCCGGAAGTGCCCCACCAATCGCCCTGGACCTCGGCTGTGGGCTGGCAGGTGACCATCTTCATGGGGCTCCAGTCGATCGCCTTCTACGTCCTGATGGCCTGGCTGCCCACAATCGAACAAAGCCGCGGGGTCCCGGCCGCTACCGCCGGCATCCACCTGTCCGTTTTCCTGCTGATTAGCGTCTTCGCAAGCCTTGTAGCAGGGGGCATCCTTCACCGCGGGTCGGACCAGCGGCTCGTCTCCTTCACCAGCGGCGCGGTGATGGTTGTGACGTTCCTGGGCCTGGCGGTCGCACCGGACCTCATCCTGCTGTGGGTCTTCCTGGGGGCGGTCGGGTGCGGAAGCCTCATTGTCATTGCCCTGTCGCTGTTCAGCCTCCGGACCGTGAACTACCCGCAGGCGGCATCCTTATCCGGCATGGCGCAGTCCGTGGGCTACGGCCTGGCTGCCGTGGGGCCGGTGATGTTCGGTGCTCTTCGCGATCTAAGCGGAGACTGGACGCTTCCACTGTTGGTTACAGCGGGCATTATGGCGGTCCTTGCCGTGACGGGTGTGCTCGCGGGGCGAAACCGGGTGATCAGCGCCTCAGCATGACCACCCGCCGTCGTGCCTTTATCCAGGTCAGGTCCGCGCCTGGGCCTTCACCGAGGTCCGTTCCACTGCGGGGCAGTGGATTTTAGCAACCCCGCCCGTGCCGGATGCCGGCGCCCCGTCCAGTTCGAGCAGCATCCGGACACCCGCGGCGCCCAGCTCGTAATGGGGCAGGGACACCGTGGACAGCGGGGGGCGGAGGTGTGCGGCGATGACTTCCTGGTTGTCGAATCCCACGACCGCCATGTCATCGGGGATGGACAGGCCGTGTTCCCGGAGGCCGTCGTAAAGGCCCATGGCCATCCGGTCGTTGTAGCAGTACACCGCCGTGACCCCGAGCTTGAGGAGCGCAGCGGTTGCTCCATAGCCGCCTTCCTGGTCCGGATACGCTTCCAGTACCAGGCCGGGGTGGAACGGAACGCCGGCTTCTTCAAGCGCCTGCCGGTACCCCAGGAGGCGGCCGTCCTTCGCTGGCGCGGGGATGGTGGCATTGATGAACGCGATCCGGCGGTGGCCCTGCCGCAGCAGGATTTCCGTGGCAGAGCGGCCGCCCTGCACCTCGTCCGGAACAACGGCCCGCGTACCCGGCTCGTCTGAAAAGCAGTTCACCAGGACGAAGTCCGCTTCACGCAGCGGCGCAGGGATGTCCGTCTGCCGGTGGAACCAGGTGGAATAGAGGATGCCGCGGACTTTGTACTCGAGCATCATCTGGATGGCGTCCTGCTCGAGTTCGTTGTTGCCCTCGGTGTTGGCGATCAGCAGCGCGTAGCCATGCTTCCACGCCTCGTCCTGGGCGCCATGGATGATCTGGCCCGCGAAGGGCGTGGTGGCAACACCGTCGGCCACCAGCCCGATGAACCGGGAACTTCCGCTGACCAGGGTCTTAGCCATGGCATTGGGGCGGTAGCCCAGGGCACGGATGGCATCGTTGACGCGCTGGCGCGTTTCCTCTGCAATCCGGGCGCTCTTTTTCTTGTTGACCACCAGTGAGACGGTGGCCGTCGAAACCCCGGCTGCTTCTGCGACTTCGCGGAGGGTAACCGGGTGGGCGCGCTCCGGGGTCCGCGGCGAACGGGCCGCCGCTGCCGGCTTCCCTGCACCATTCTCCATTGAACTCACCTGTCCTCCGTCAGGAGTATATCCGCCTGCCGTGGCCGTCATCCCTTGCTCGCCCCGCTCTCCAGCCCCTGGATCATGGCCTTGTTCAGCACCAGGAAAACGAGCAGCAGCGGGGTAATGGTGACGCAGACGGCTGCGAAGGTTGCGGTCCAGTCCACCTTGCCCATGGCGCCGATGTAGTTCTGCAAGCCCAGCGGAATGGTCTTCAGGTCCTCGGACAGGACAAACGTGTTGGCGAAGATGAAGTCGTTCCAGATGAAGATGCTGTTGACCAGGACCACGGTCACCACAGTGTTCAGGGACAACGGCAGCGTGATCAGCCCGAAGATCCTGTAAGGGCCGGCGCCGTCAAGCGAGGCTGCCTCATACGTTTCCTTGGGGATGTACTCGTAGAACGAGCAGAACAGGTACACGGACATGGGCAGGGAGAATCCCGCCAGCGGGATGATCATCGACTGGTAGGTGTCCAGCAGGTTCACGGCCGAGTAGTCGATGAACAGCGGGACCAGGGCGATCTGCACCGGGACGATGATGCCGATCAGGAACAGCCCGCGGACCAGCTTGCTGAGGCGGAATCCGAGGACCTGGATGGCGTAGGCGGCCATCATGCCGAACAGGACGATCAGGATGTTGGCCCCCATGGTCACGATGAAGCTGTTGAGGATGTTCCGGCCCAGATCCCCGGTTTCGAAGGCCCGGGCGTAGTTCTCCCACGTGAGGGAGCTGGGCAGTGCGAATGGATCGCCGGTGGCAAAGTCCTGCTCCGTCCGCAGGCTGGTCAGGAACAGCCACGCGAGCGGGTACACCTGGACGATCACGATGAGCATGATCAGCACGCGTGACAGCGTGCGGAACAGGTCGGGCCTGCGACGGCGGCGCTGCACGGAGTACCGGGGAGGTACGACGGCGGGTGGCTGGGTGGGCGGGGCTGCTTGGGTGATCATGAGTCTGCCTTCCGCTTGAGCAGGAACAGGATGAGGCCGACGGCGATGAGGCACTCGACAACGATGAAGACGGAGATGGTGCTGGCGTAGCCGAAGTCCGTGCTGGTGAAGGCGGTCTTGTACATGTAGGTGGTCAGCAGTTCGGAGGATTGTCCCGGGCCGCCGTTGGTCATCAGGTAGGGGATGTCGAAGCCGCGCAGGCCGTAGGTGGTGGCCATGATGGTGGTGGTGATCCACACCGGCCGGATGTAGGGGAACCGGATCTTGGTGAACAGGGTCCAGCGGGAAGCGCCGTCCAGGACCGCGGCCTCCTCAAGTTCCTTGGGCACGGCGATCAGGGCCGCGTAGATGATGAGCATGTAGAGCCCGGTGAAGCGCCAGCCTTCCGGAGCCGAGACTGCTGTGAGCACCGTGGAGACGTCTGAGAGCCAGGGCCGTTCGAGGCTGCCAAGGCCCACCCAGTGGAACAGCTGGTTGAGCAGGCCCACGGGTTCCAGGGAGTAGATCCGGACGAACAGGAAGGCGATGGCCACGGTGGAGATCACTGCCGGCAGCAGGTAGAGGGTCTTGATGAGTTCCCGTCCCCGGGTCAGGGACGTGAGGAGGCTGGCCACCACCAGGGCACCGCCGAGCTGCAGGACCAGGCAGATGGCCAGGTAGATGAGGGCGTTAAGGAACGCGCGCCAGAAGATGTCGTCAGCAACGAACATCCGGACGTAGTTGTCCAGCCCCACGAACTCCATGTCGCTGATGCCGTTCCACGAGAAGAAGCTCAGGAACAGGGACTGGAGGATCGGAAAGAGCACAGCTGCGCCGTAGAGCAGCAGGGGCGGAAGCAGGAAGACCAGGACCGAGGTCCGTGACCTGTTGGGAAGCATCCTGTTGGGTTGCATGGCGGGGCCTTTCGGGCGGGGGACCGTGACGGTCCCCCGCCGCATGGTTACTGGGAGAAGCAGTGCCTACTTGAAGAACTTGGGGGCGTTCTGCGCGATGGTGTTGTCCATGGTGGCCGTGAACTGTTCGGGCGTGATGTTGCCCTGCACCAGCAGGACGAGCTCCTGCTGCAGCCGGCCGTTAGTGGTGGGGTCGAGCTGGGTATCCCAGGGCATGGCCTGCTTTGAGCCGAGGTCCTTGGCCTGGTCCAGCGCCTTCCGGTACAGCGGCGTGGCATTGGCCGGGATGGTGGTTTCGACGTCGGTGGTGGGGGAGAGCGCGCCCGTGGCCGCGTATTCGGCCGGGTACTTCTGCAGGGCGAACTTCAGGAAGTCGCTGACCAGCGGGTCATAGGTCTTGGAGTTCACCGCCATCCCAATGCCCGACGGCGAGACGAACTCGTTTGCCGCGGTCGCGGATCCAGCCGTGGTGGGCAGCGTGAAGAAGTCGATGCTTTCCCGCACGGAAGGGTCCAGTTTGTCGGTGGCCAGGCTGGGCAGTTCCCAGGTTCCGATGTTGTACATCGCGGCCTGCCCGGACGTGAACTGGTTCTGCGCGTCGGAGTAGCCCTGGGCTGAGAAGCCTTCCTGGAAGCACTTTGCCTTGCCCAGCTCCGCCATCCAGTTCACGGTCTTCTGGCCCGCGGGGTCCGCGAACTTCGCTTCGCCCTTCTTGAGTTTCTGCACGAATTCCGGTCCGGCTTCCCGGAATGGCTGGTACGCGATGTAGCGCTCCAGCGGCCACTGGTCCTGGCCGTCGATGGCTATGGGGGTGATCCCTGCATTGCGGAGGGTGGTGCACATGGCCGGAATGTCATCCAGGGACGTGGGGACAGCAACGCCGGCCTTTTCCAGGAGGGCCTTGTTGTACCAGATGAACTCCAGCTCGAACTGGAACGGAATCATGTACAGGGAGCCGTCATCGAAACGCTGGTAGTCCAGCGCGGCGGGGCGGTAGTCATCGTAGATGTCCAGCGTCTTCAGCAGCTTTTCGGCGTCCACCATCTTGCCCTGTTTGGCCAGCTGCTGGGCGAAGGGTGTGGCGTCGGTATCGAACAGTTCGGGCAGCTTGTTGGCGGCGGCCAGGGTCTCCAGCTTCTGGATGTAGGACGGCCGGTCCGGGGTGGTGATGAGGTTCAGCTCAAAGCCCGGGTGGTCCTTGGCATAGTCGTCGGCGATCTTCTTCATGATGTTGATGACGGCGCCGTCAGCCGGGCGGGAGAGCAGCCACGAGATTTCACGCGGCTTGACCTCACCGGCCGGGCTGACGTTCGAGGGATCGTTGGAACTTCCGCCGCCACAGGCCGTCAGGGCCAGGGCGGCAACAGCTGCGGTTGCGGCAGTGCGGAGCAGGTTTTTCATTGTCGGCAATCTCCCTTGATTGGAACGGGGGTAGGGGGTGGGGGTGTTTAGTTGTTGGTGCGCTTGCGTACTTCGAAACCTGTGACCGTGACTGTGCCTTCGCCGGCGAACACGCCTATCCGCCCGGACGGAAGGTCATAGATCCTGGTGCTGAGGGCCACCTGGCGGTCCACCACGGCGACGCAGAGATCCCCTTCGACGACGACTTCCAGGGTGTGTTTACCGGGGCTGAGGTCGCAGGGGCGTTCGAGTTCAAGCTCGAACGGGACGTCGCCGGAGACGTGCCATTGGGCGTCGCCGCTGACCTTGCGGGGCCACCGGTCAAAGACCAGCCGCCCCCGCTTCGGTTCCAGGCGAAGAATGTAGGAGTGGTCCCCGTCGGGGCTGGACCGCAGCAGCAAGCCGCATTCGGTGGTGCCGGCGTCGATGTCCAGTTCTGCCCTGGCGTAGAACTGGCCGGGCAGGTCCTCGTTGGAGACGGCAGCCGCGTAGCTGTCCGGTGCTTCCAGCCTGGCGGGCAGGGCGGGATCAAACGTCAGCGGGACGTCCTCCCAGAAACTTTCCACCAGTTCGTCGGCGAAGCCGAACGCCAGGGTCCCGTCGGCGTTCTGACGGGCCTCCAGAACCGCCATGGTGCCCGCCCACTGCCAGGCGCCGTCGTCGGAATTTCCTTCCTTGGACGCGATCCAGCCGAAGAAGAAGCGCCGGCCGTCCCGTTCCGCCGTCTTGGCGGCGTAGAAGGCCCGCCCGTCGATGGAGTCCCGGGCCGGCACCGTCCAGGGGCCGTCGGGGCTCTTGGCCATGCGGTAGCGGGTGGTGAAGTTTTCCGAAAACTCGGAGTAGACCATGTACCACAAATCGCCCCAGGAGAACACGTCCGGGCATTCATGGGTGATGTAGCGG
This sequence comes from Pseudarthrobacter sp. L1SW, assembly GCF_020809045.1. NCBI lineage: Bacteria > Bacillati > Actinomycetota > Actinomycetes > Micrococcales > Micrococcaceae > Pseudarthrobacter > Pseudarthrobacter sp. L1SW. The sequence continues at coordinate 184,904 of NZ_CP078079.1, forward strand.
CGGGGGTCCCAGAACGGTTCCGCGTTCTCCCAGGCCAGCAGGTCCCTGGAGGTGCACTGGGCGATCACGCCGCGGCGCCGTTCAGGGCCCTCGGAGTGCCGGGCGGCAATGAGCATCCGCCACAGGCCGGCCGCCTCGTCGCGGAAGACGAAGGGATCCCGCCAGTCACCGGACTCGTATCCGGCGGGGGCGCCGAACGTGAGCTCCGGATGCTTCACCCAGGTCAGCATGCCGTCGGTGCTGGTGGCGTGCATGACCAGCTGCAGCGGGAGCCCGTCGGTTCCGAGGTTGTTCGGGTTCTGCCCTGTGTAGAACAGGTGGTGGACGCCGGATTCGTCCGCCACGACGCTGCCGGTGTAGGCGTTGAAGTCGAGGTCGGCATCCGTTCCGTGGGGGAGGGCGACCCCATGGTCCTGGAACTGGATGAGGTCCTTGGTGGTCACCAGGTTCCATGGGGTTCCTGGTTTCGGTTCGGTGCGCACCTCGTGGAGGTAGAAGAGCCAGAACTCCCCGTTGTGCTCGAAAGGGATAAGGTCGCCCACCCATGCATCGGTGGGCTGGAAGAAGACCGGGTGATTCATCGGCGCTGATGTCCATTTCTGCTAAAGCGTTTGATCACCCACAGGCTAACTGTCCCTGGGATGCCTGATCAAGCGTTTTAGCAAAAAATTGTTGGGACACGCTTAAACGCTTGACCACTTCCGCAATCCGGACTAGCTTTTCCTGCTAAAGCGCTTGACCAAAAGGGGGGCTGTGGCGGACCAACGTAGGTTCCAGCAGCAGTGAGCCCCACCGTTGCGCCCGGGCAGAGCCGCCCCCACGAGAGGAAGTCAAAGATGACCCATGCCATTTCCCGCCGCCATGTCCTGCAGGGCACGGGAGCCCTCGCATTGTTCGCAGGCAGCAACCTTGCTGCCGCCCCCGCCCTCGCCCAAGGTTCCCTGCGGGCCGTCTATCACATGACACCCCCGTCGGGTTGGCTCTGCGACCCCCAACGCCCGGTGTACCTGGACGGCGCCTACCACCTCTACTACCTGCACTCCACGCAGAACAACGGCCAGGGCGGTTGGGACCATGCCACCACCACGGACGCCGTATCCTTCGCCCATCACGGCGACGCGCTGCCGCTGCAGCCGGATTTCCCCGTTTGGTCGGGATCTGCGGTGGTGGACACGGCCAACACCGCCGGATTCGGGGCCGGCGCGGTCATCGCGCTGGCAACCCAGCCCACGGGCGGCATCCGAAAATACCAGGAGCAGTACCTGTACTGGTCAACGGACGGCGGCTATTCATTCACGGCGCTTCCGGATCCGGTCATCGTGAACACGGACGGAAGGGCAGCGACAACCCAGGCGGAGATCGACAATGCAGAGTGGTTCCGTGACCCGAAGATCCACTGGGATGCCGACCGGCACGAGTGGGTGTGCGTGATCGGCCGCGCACGGTACGCAGCGTTCTACACTTCACCGAACCTGCGTGACTGGCAGCTGAAGCGTAACTTCGACTTTCCCAACCATGCGCTGGGCGGCATCGAGTGTCCCGACCTCTTCGAGATGACAGCCAATGACGGCACCCGGCATTGGGTGCTGGGTGCCAGCATGGACGCCTACAGCATCGGGCTGCCCATGACCTACGCCTACTGGACAGGACGGTGGGACGGGGAGCAGTTCCTTGCTGACGACGTCAACAGCCCGCAGTGGCTCGACTGGGGATGGGACTGGTACGGCGCTGTCACCTGGCCGGCCATCGAGGCGCCTGAAACGCGGCGGTACGCGATCGGCTGGATGAACAACTGGAAGTACGCCGCCCGGGACGTGCCCACCGATGCCACTGACGGGTACAACGGCCAGAATTCGGTGGTGAGGGAACTGCGCCTGGAGCGCCAGGCAGGCGGCTGGTTTTCGTTGCTGAGCAGCCCGCTGGGCGCACTCACCCGGTACGCCACCTCCACCACCGCATTCCCGGACCGCACGGTCAACGGCAGCGCGGTGTTGCCCTGGTGCGGCCGGGCATACGAGCTTGAACTGGACATCTCCTGGGACGCGGCGGCGAATGTCGGGGTTTCGGTGGGGCGCTCCACGGACGGCGCCAGGCACACAAACATCGGCAAATACGGCAACGAACTCTACGTGGACCGCGCGCCCTCGGACCAGCCGGGCTTCTCCCTGGCGCCCTATACGCGCGCGGCCGCTCCCATTGACTCCGCCGCACGCTCGGTGCATCTGCGGATCTTCGTTGATACGCAGAGCGTGGAGGTGTTCGTGAATGCCGGGCACACCGTGCTCTCCCAGCAGGTGCACTTTGCGAACGGCGACACGGGGATTTCGTTCTATACCGACGGCGGTCCGGCCACCTTCTCCGGCATCACCATCCGGTCCTTCGAATAACCCAAAAGGCCAAGGCCAAACGGCCCTACTACATCCCGCACTGGCCCCCTACGGTGGTTGCTGCGGGCGAAGTGCCGCCCGCTCCAGCCAAAATGTGAAGCAATCGAAAGCCTGGCAATGCGTCCCCTGGCGGGTGACATGCCGAGGGTATGCATCCGGCTTGGAGTGGAGGATGCGATGGAAACTCGTGCGGAGCCAAGTGCACTTTGGGCAAGAATCGGTGCGGTGGCGCTTCCCCTGGGCGTGGTCCTGCTGGTGGCCGCCACGGCGGTCCACCCGTCCCGGGAAGATGTCATGAACCACACGGCGGTATTCAGGGAGTACGCAGAGCGCAGCGACTGGATCGCCATCCACTTCACCCAGTGGGTGGCGGGCCTGGTGTTCTTCGGCGGACTGGTCGCCCTGTACTTTGCCATGCTGGGCAAGGGTGAAGGGCCAAGTCCGCTGGCACGCTTTGGCCTCGCCGCGATGATCCTGACCGCGGCTGCCATTGCCATGCTCCAGGCGGTGGACGGTGTTGCGCTCAAATGGGCAGTGGATGCCTGGGCCAAGGCCCCCGCGGACCAGGAACCTGCCGCCCTTTCGGCCGCCATGGGGTTGAGGTGGACCGAGTACGCGCTGCAAAGCTATTCCAATATCCTGCTTGGGCTCACGCTGGTCTTCTTCGGCCTTGCCCTGGCATTTGGCCACGCCTATGCCCGCTGGCCTGGCTGGCTGGCTGCAGCCTCGGGGGTCGCCTGGGTTGTCCACGGCGTCATGGTTTCCTATGTTGGCCTCTTCGATTCGGCGCCGCGGCTGGTGGCCCTTGTGCTGTTGGCCGCGTGGGCGTTCGTTATGGCCGTTCACATGTGGCCGAGGGGCCACGGCGCAGCCGCCCCCAGGGCTGCTGCGCCGCGGGGCCCTGCCACTGCCTGACCCGACCCGCTGGAAGCTAGATGATCGCTGCCCTCAGTTCCTTGGCGGCGACGGCGGGGTCGTCGGCGCTGTAGATGGAGCCGCCGACGACGGCCACATCGGCGCCTGCGCGCTGCACGGCTTCAATGGTGGACAGGTTCACGCCACCGGCGACGGAGAAAGGCACGCGGGCCTCTTCGCCGGCGTTCAGCAGCACGTCCAGGTTGTAGCCGGGCTTTGCCTGCTCATCCAGGCCGGCGTGGAATTCGATGAACTTGGCACCCAGTGCGCGGGCCTCCTGGGCGCGGCTTACCTTGTCCTGGACGCCGATCAGGTCCACCACAATGCCCTTGTTGTGGGCCTTGGCGGCCTTGACGGCGCCTGCGATGGTGGAGTCGTCGGCGCTGCCCAGCACGGAAACCAGGTCGGCGCCGGCGGCGAACGCGATGTCGGCCTCCAGTTCGCCGGCGTCCATGGTCTTCATGTCCGCGAAGACAATCTTGTCCGGGTGGGCGGTCTTGACGGCGGTGACGGCGGCAAGGCCTGCGTTCTTCACCAGCGGCGTGCCCAGTTCGATGATGTCCACGTACTCGGCGACTTTTCCGGCCAGGTCCAGGGCGGCTTCGACGGTGAGGACGTCCATGGCTACTTGCAGTTTCATTGTTCTTCTCTTTCGGGTTGGAACAGCGGATAGGGGGAGCGGAAACTTATTCGAGGTTTGCGTGGCGCTGCCAGAGATCCTCGGGGGCGGCAGCGTCCTCGTCCCACAGGGATTGGAACACCGCCTCGGTGGTGGCGAACAGCACCTGCTCAAAGAGGCTTCCCGAGTACTGCCGGGTCACCGCCGAACCGTGGTCCGTCTTCTGTGCGGCAGGGATGAGGACGACGGCGGCAGCGGCTGCCGCGAGCGGGGAACCACTGCTGGTGGTGTAGGCGGCCACGCGCGCGCCTTGGGCGGCGGCGGTTTCCGCTGCCTTGACCACACCGGCGGTGGTGCCGGAACCGGAGGCTGCCAGCAGCAGGTCCCCGGCACGGATGGCGGGTGCCGTGGTCTCGCCCACCACGTGGACCGTGAGGCCGAGGTGCATCAGCCGCATCGCCGCCATCTTCAGGACCAGGCCGCTGCGGCCGGCACCGGTGACGAAGACCCTGTCCGCCAGCCGAAGCTCGGTCACCAGGGCTGCGACCTCTGCGGGGTCGACGCGCCGGAAGACGCTGCCCACCTCATCCAGGACCAGGGTGCGGTTGTGGTCAAAGGCCCGGGCGGTGCCGGTCAGGGGTGAACCCGCCACGGTTGCCGGGTCTGTTGCTGCGATGGTGTCCATGCCCGTACCTCCTTGAACGTAGTAGACCTTTCAATGCTCGCCCGTCAGTTGGGTGGGCCCAACGCCATGATGGGACGGTTTTTGCTATCCAAAGGGGTGGGTGTCCTGTGCCCGGCCCGTACACTGGGCGGGTGGAACGCTCCGAAACAGCCCTGCTTGAAGCAGTCGCCGCACTGGCCGCGGCTCCCCTGATGGACATCGCCCACCGGCTGAGGGCCGCCCTCAGCCCGTACTGGGAATCAAGCGCACTGGTGATCTTCACCGAGGACTGCACCGGCCGGCCGCAGAAGAAGGCCGGCGCCGAGGCCATCATCAGCCGCGTGTCCATCGCGGAACTGGACGCCATCCGCACCACGCTCGCCGCTGAAGGGAACAGCGGTGCAGCCCGGAGCGGTGCGGCTTGGAGCGGCGAAGCCGTGTTTGGCGGCGAGAGCCGCCCGCTCCTCGCCGTGTCGTCGCCCAGCAATGCGCTGCTGGTCCTTTCCGATCCGCAGCCCATCCACGCCCCGGTCGCCGGCCCGGACCCGCACTGGATCCTCCATTACCTCTGGACGCTGGCAGCCGAGCGGATCCGCGAAAAGGTGGCCGACGCGCCGCCGTCGTACCTCATCGAGTCCCGCGCGGCCTCGGCCGAACGCCTGCGCGTGACCGCCGAACTGGTGGACCAGCACTCCACCACCCTTGAGACCCTGCTCGCGGCGCTGAGGTCGCCGGCGCTGGCAGACGCCGCTGCCCGGACGGCGGCAACGGACGCCGCGGCGAAGGCCTTGGTGGGACTCCGCACGGTCAGTGACCGCACCACCGACCTGGTGGAGGAGCCCGTTGCGTCCGCGTTCCAGCGCCTCCGCGAGGACCTGCGCCCGCTGATGAGCTTCAGCGGCATCGATGTCCAGTTCATCGAGCCGCCGGTCAACGGCCGGGCGCTGCCGGGCGAAGTGGCGCACGCCGCCAGGGCGATCGTCCGCGGCCTGGTGCTGGCCATGGTGGACCAGCAGGGAGTGCGCCGGATCCGGACACAGTGGGACTGCGACGGCGCGAACCTGCTGGTCAACGTGCGCGACGACGGTCCCGGCGAGCTTTCCGCGGCGTCACCTGCCGTGGCACGCCTGGTCCAGCGGGTTGAGGCGCTCAACGGCAGCATGGGTGTGGATGTGATGCCGGGCTGGGGCGCCGACGTCGCCGTCACGCTCCCGCTCGACCCACCTGCCCGCCCGGCGGCCGACGTCGCGGGCTGGAACCTGGGGGAGCGTGAACTGGAGGTCCTCCAGCTCCTGGCTGCGGGCCAGCGGAACCGGGGCATCGCTGCGAAGCTCCACATCAGCGAGAACACGGTGAAATTCCATCTCCGCAACCTCTACCGGAAGCTCGGCGCCTCCTCCCGTACCGAAGCAATGGCGCTCGCGCACAGCAACGGCCTCCGTTAATTTCTCCTTGGCGCAGGCTACTTGAGAGTATTAGTCATGGCTGCGAAGAATGAACGCGAACCCGATGTCGACGCTGAAGCGGGCCAGCACGGCGGTGTCCAGTCCGTTGACCGGGCCCTCGCGGTCCTGGAGATCCTGGCGCGGGACGGCCATGCCGGCGTGAGCGACATTGCCGAGGAGATGGGCATCCACAAGTCCACCGTCTCCCGGCTCCTCGGTTCGCTGGTGAGCCGGGAAATGGTCCACCAGAACAGCGACCGCGGAAAGTACCAGCTGGGCTTCGGCATCCTGCGGCTGGCCAGCTCTATTCCGGGGCGGCTCAGCCTGGTCCGGGAGGCCCGGCCCGTCCTCGAGGCCCTGGCGGAGGAATTCAAGGAAACGGTGAACCTGGCCGTCCTCCGCTCCAACTACGCCGTCAACGTGGACCAGGCGATGGGCCCGTCAACCCTGGCCACCTATGACTGGGTGGGAAACCTGACGCCGCTGCATGCCACCTCGAGCGGGAAGGTCCTGCTGGCCGGGTTGCCGGCGGAAGACCGGGACCGCATCCTGAAGGAGACGGGACTCAAGGCGCGGACGCCCCGGACCATCACCAACCGGAAGGAACTCGAAACCCAGCTGATCGACGTCGCCCGCGAAGGCTACGGCCTGGTGCGGGAGGAGTTCGAGATCGGGCTGACCGCTGTTGCCGTTCCGGTCTACAACCACCTGGGCGCCGTGATCGGGGCCATCAGCATTTCCGGCCCGGCGTTCCGCTTTGATCCGGAAAAGGCCCCGGGACTCATAGAGGCGCTGAAGCAGGGCGGCCTCCAGGTCAGCGCCAAGATGGGTTACACCGGGCGCCGGTAATTCGTTTCCGCAGCGGGGGCTGAACTTATTCCGGGCTGTCCCCGTGCACGCTGCTGAGGTTGTCCTCGGATCGGTCCAGGTACGCCAGCAGGAGATCCGCGGCGCGGTCCAGCTCGCCGGCTTCCAGTGCCTCGCAGATCGCCTCATTGTCCGGCAGGTATCGCTGGTAGAAGTGTGAGTCCGCGGTGGCTTTGTGGAAGAACAGGCGCATCTCGGCCAGGACCTGGGCCATGATGGTGTTCAGCCGCGGGCTCCGGGCCAAGGCAACAATCGCGCCGTGGAAATGCTGGTTGGCGGTGCCCCCCGCGTCATCGTCACCGGCAGCCGCAGCACGTTTGCCTTCCTCCACGGCGGCCCGGACGGCGGCCACGTCCTCCGGGCGCCCGCCCGCGCGCAGCGCGCTCACCTCGATGGCCCGGCGCACCGTGTAGACGTCATGGATGTCATCCGCCCCGAGGCTGGCGACAAAAACGCCCCGGTTGGGGTGGCGGACCACCAGCCGCTCGCTGGCCAGTTCCGCAAAGGCCTCCCGCACCGTGTTGCGGGAAACCCCCAGGTCCTCGGCGATGGTGGACTCGGTGAGGCGTGTCCCGGGGAGCAGGGCTCCCTCGGCCAGCTGCAGGCGGAGTTCGTCAGCCACCCGTTCCGCCACGGAAGGAACGGCCACCCGGAGGCGGCCTGCGGAACGGAGTGTGGTCTCTTGGGCGGGCATACTTCAGAATTTACACGATCGTCACATCGTCGAATCGAAGGATTGTTGAACAATCCGTAGATTTAGTGCATCCTAGTAAGGACCGCTCAATGAGATGGAGATCACAAGTGGCAAGCATCGACCTAAACAGCGACGTTGGCGAATCGTTCGGACACTGGACGCTCGGTGACGATGCCGCCATGTTCCGTTCCGTCACCAGCGCCAATGTTGCCTGCGGGTTCCACGCCGGCGATCCCAGCGTTATCCGCCGCACCTGCCGCGAAGCGGCTGCCGCAGGCGTTGCCATCGGTGCACATGTCGGCTACCGGGACCTCGCCGGTTTCGGCCGCCGCTTCCTGGACATCCAGCCCACTGAACTGGCTGACGACGTGGTGTACCAGATCGGTGCCCTGCAGGCGCTGGCCGCCGCAGAGGGAGCCCAGGTGCGCTACGTGAAGCCGCACGGCGGCCTCTACAACGCCATCATCCACCACACCGCCCAGGCCCAGGCCGTCGTCGAGGCCGTGAAAGCGGTTGACCCCGGCCTGCCCATCATGGGACTTCCCGGTTCCGAAGTCCTGCGGCTTGCAGGGGAAGCGGGGCTGCGCCCGGTTACCGAAGCGTTCGCGGACCGCGCGTACAACCCGGACGGAACACTCGTTTCCCGGAGCCAGCCAGGTGCGGTCCTTTCCGACCCCGCCGAAGTGGCGGAGCATGTATTACGGATGGCAACCGAGGGGTCCGTCAGGACCATCAACGGTTCCGTCCTGAAGATCCGCGCGGACAGCATCTGCGTGCACGGTGACTCGCCCGGGGCCGTAGCCATGGCCACCGCAGTGAAGTCCGCTCTTGAGGACGCCGGCGTCAGCATCGGCTCGTTCCTCTAAACCCCTTTCCCGGCCGTTCACTGGCCTCCGCACCACCCCTCACCCCCGGAGGAAAAACATGACCAGCACCAACAAGGCAGCAAGGACCGCGGCAAGGAAGCCGCCGGCCGGTGCGCTGAAGGCCTACATCGCCAGCCTCACCGGCACGTCGCTTGAGTACTACGACTTCGCCATCTACTCCGTCGCCTCGGCGCTGGTGTTCCCCAAGATCTTCTTCCCCTCGAATGACGAGTTCGTGGGCCTGCTCCTGTCCTTCTCGGCCTTCGCGGTGGGGTACCTGGCCCGTCCCATCGGCGGCGTGATCTTCGGCCGCCTTGGCGACAAGATCGGCCGCAAGTACGTCCTCGTGTTCACCCTGGTGCTGATCGGCGTCGCCACGGTCCTCATCGGTGCGCTGCCCGACTACTCGGTCATCGGCGTCGCAGCCCCCACCATCCTGGTGCTCCTGCGCCTGGCCCAGGGCATCGGCGTCGGCGGTGAATGGGGCGGTGCGGTGCTGCTGTCCAGCGAATTCGGTGATCCCAACAAGCGCGGCTTCTGGTCCTCCGCTGCACAGATCGGTCCGCCGGCCGGCAACCTGATGGCCAACGGCGCCCTGGCTGTCCTGGCGGCCACGCTCAGCACCGAGGCCTTCCTCTCCTGGGGCTGGCGCGTAGCCTTCCTCGCCTCGGCCATCCTGGTGGTCTTCGGCCTCGTGATCCGCCTCAAGCTGGAGGAAACCCCGGTGTTCAAGGCCATCCAGGCCAAAGGCGACCGTCCCAAGGCACCCATCAAGGAAGTCTTCACCCGCGAGCCCCGGGCCCTGGTTTCCGCAGCCCTCTCGCGCCTCTGCCCGGACGTCCTCTACGCACTGTTCACCGTGTTCGTGGCCGTGTACGCCACCAAGGAACTCGGCATGACCACCGGCAACGTGCTGGCCGCCATCCTCATCGGCTCCGCGTTCCAGCTCTTCCTCATCCCGGCCGCCGGTGCGCTGACGGACCGCTTCAACCGCCGCTGGGTCTACGGCGTGGCCGCCGCGGCCACCGCAGCCTACATTCCGCTGTTCTTCCTGATGATCCAGGGCAAATCCGTGGTGATGCTGACTATCGGCGTGGTGATCGGCCTGGCCCTGCACGCCTTTATGTACGGCCCGCAGGCCGCGTTCATCACCGAGCAGTTTCCGGCCCGCCTGCGCTACGCCGGCAGCTCGCTGGCCTACACCCTGGCCGGTGTGATCGGCGGCGCCGTGGCACCGCTGATCTTCACCGCCCTGTACGGCGCAGCGTCCGGCGGCTGGCACCTGATCGCGGGCTACATCGCCCTCACCGCGGTCATCACCATTGTGGGCATGCGCCTGGGCCGCGACCCTCAGCCGGAAGCGGACCTCCGCCTGCTCCACAACGGCCACGCGCAGGAGAGCCACGCCTGACCGGCGCGGATTGCCATGGAAACAGTCACCAACCCCACCACCGCGTCCCGGGTGCTCGCCCCCCGTGTTTTGGCCGTACGGCCGGTGGGCACGACGGCGGTGCTCGCCGAACTCTCCGGGCTCCAGGACGTGCTGGCGCTGCAGGCCCTCCTGCTGGAGCACCCGCTCCCCGGCCAGGTCGAGGTCCTGGCGGCCGCGGAAACCGTGATGGTCAAGGCGGACTCGCCCCAGGCCGCGCGCCGGCTGGCTGCCCGGCTGCTGGAGCTGGACCTGGCGGTCCACGCGCAGGCGGAAGGCAAGCTGGTGGTCATCGAGGCCGTGTACGACGGCGAGGACCTCGCCGACGTGGGACGGCTCACCGGCCTCGGTGCTGAGGGTGTTGTGGCAGCCCATACGGGGCAGGTCTGGACCGTCGCCTTCGGCGGCTTCGCCCCCGGCTTTGGATACATGGTGGGGGAGAACCAGCTGCTGGAAGTCCCGCGCCGCAGCTCCCCGCGGACCGCGGTTCCCGCCGGATCCGTAGCCCTGGCCGGCACCTATTCCGCCGTCTACCCCCGGCAGTCCCCGGGCGGCTGGCAGCTGATTGGCCGCACCGCCGCACGGATGTGGGACCTCGGCCGGGAGCAGCCTGCACTGGTTGCCCCGGGGGACCGGGTGCAGTTCCGGGCGGTACGCGAGCTCGTGGAGCTTTCCGCCCCGGACGCGGCTACGGTGCAGCCGGAGGCGCCGGAGGAACAGGGGCCCGCCGTCCGTTCCGGGTTGCGGATCCTCTCGCCGGGGCTGCAGAGCCTGGTCCAGGACCTTGGCCGGCCCGGCTACGGCGGCCTCGGCGTCTCTGCTGCCGGGGCCCTGGACCGTTCCTCCCTGCGCCGCGCCAACCGCATCGTGGGCAACGAGCCTTCGGCCGCCGTCGTCGAAACCGTTGCCGGCGGGCTGCGCGTGCAGGCCGTGGGTGACCAGGTGCTTGCAGTGACAGGCGCGCCGGCGGCACTGACTGTTGTGACGCCGGCGGATGTAGGTGCCAAAGCTGAAAGTACAGACGGCGGCGGCCGGCCGGAGCGGGTCCGCGAGGTCCCCATGGCCACGGCGTTTGCCCTGCTGGACGGCGAAATCCTGACCGTGGGAGCGCCCCAACGCGGCTTCCGCTCCTACCTCGCCATCCGCGGCGGCGCCGATGCCGAAGCCGTGCTTGGCAGCCGGTCCACCGACACGATGTCCGGGATCGGGCCCTCGCCGCTGGCCCCGGGGCAGGTGCTGGCCGCCGGAGCGGCCACGTCCTCCAACGTGGTGGGGAATCCCGAGCTGCAGCCGGACTTCCCGGACACCGGAGTGACGGTCCTGGATGTCGTGCCCGGCCCCCGCGATGACTGGTTCGACGCCGCCGCGCTGGAATCGCTCTGCGCCCAGGACTGGACGGTGACGCCGCGCTCCAACCGTGTGGGCATGCGCCTGGACGGTGAACCGCTCAAGCGGAGCCGGGACGGGGAACTGGCCAGCGAGGGGACCGTGGCCGGCGCCATCCAGGTCCCGCCGGAGGGGCAGCCCGTGCTGTTCCTGGCGGACCACCCCATCACCGGAGGCTACCCCGTGGTTGGCGTGGTGGTGGACCACCAACTGGACCTCGCCGCCCAGGTCCCCATCGGCGGCCGCATCAGGTTCCGCTGGGCGCCCGGATACGGCCTGCCCCTTGAACCGTCCAGCACTTCCCCCAACGATTCCCAGAAAAAGTGAGCAGCACATGCGCAAGGTCCTGATTGCCAACCGAGGAGAGATCGCCGTCCGCATCGCCCGTGCCTGCGAGGATGCCGGCCTGGAGTCCGTGGCTGTCTACGCGGATGTGGACGCCGACGCCCTGCACGTGGGCGCGGCCACCGAGGCCTACAGCCTGGGCGGAAACGCGCCGTCGGAAACCTACCTGGATATCCCCAAGCTGCTGCGCGTCGCGGCCGAGTCCGGAGCGGACGCCGTACACCCGGGATACGGGTTCCTGTCCGAGAACGCGGACTTTGCACAGGCCGTCTTGGATGCCGGGTTGACGTGGATCGGGCCCGCGCCGGAGGCCATCCGGCTGCTGGGCAACAAGATCACGGCCCGCGAAATCGCCGTCCGCGCGGGTGCGCCCCTGGTGGCCGGCAGCGACGGACCGGTGTCCTCAGCCGCGGAGGCGAGGGCCTTTGCGGAAGAGCACGGCCTGCCCATCGCCATCAAGGCTGCCTTCGGCGGCGGCGGGCGGGGGCTGAAGGTGGTGCGCAGCATGGACCAAATCGAGGAAGCCTTTGACTCGGCGGTCCGTGAAGCGGTGGTGGCCTTCGGCCGCGGCGAGTGCTTCGTGGAGCGGTACCTGGACCGGCCCCGGCACGTGGAAGCGCAGGTCCTGGCGGACCGGCACGGCAACGTGGTGGTGGTGGGAACGCGGGACTGCTCGCTCCAGCGCCGGCACCAGAAGCTGGTTGAGGAGGCCCCGGCGCCCTTCCTCACAGACCATCAGACCCAGCAGATTTACGACGCCGCCAAGGCGGTCTGCCGCGAAGCCTCATATACGGGGGCCGGGACGGTGGAGTTCCTGGTGGCCGCCGACGGCACCGTGGCGTTCCTTGAGGTGAACACGCGGCTGCAGGTGGAGCACCCCATCACTGAGGAAACCACCGGCGTGGACCTGGTCCAGGAGCAGCTGCGGATCGCTGCCGGTGAGCCCTTGCGCATCGCGGCCGATCCCCAACCCCGCGGGCACTCGTTCGAGTTCCGGCTCAACGCCGAGGACGTGGGGCGGGGGTTCCTGCCCTCCCCCGGAACCATCACCACGTTCAGCGGCCCAACGGGGCCGGGCATCCGGCTGGACTCTGGGGTCCGGGCCGGATCCATTGTTGCGCCGCAGTTCGATTCCCTGCTGGCCAAGCTGATCGTCACCGGAGCAGACCGGCAGCAGGCGCTCCGCCGGGCGCGCCGCGCCCTGGCGGAAATGGACATCGCCGGTGTGCCAACCGTCCTGCCGTTCCACCGTGCCGTGGTTGAGGCGCCGGACTTCACGTCTGAAACCGCTTTGGGGATCCACACGCGCTGGATCGAGACGGACTTCGCGGATTCCATCCCGGCTGATCCCCGGTTCGGCACCTCCGTTCCGGACGGTGCGCGGCGCACCATTACCGTCGACGTCGATGGCCGGCGCCACGCCGTCGGCCTTCCCGCGGCCCTGCTGGATGGCTGGGCACGTTCAGGCGCCGGCGTTCCCACGGGCGTTTCCCTCAACGGGCATTCTTGGAACGGGGAGAACGACGGCGGCCCCGTGGCTACCGTTGCCCACCCCGGTGAGCTGCGCGCGGACATGGCGGGGACTGTGGTGAAGTGGCTCGTCCAGCCGGGCGCCGTAGTGGCGGCGGGGGACCCCGTCGTCGTCCTTGAAGCCATGAAGATGGAAACCCAGGTCGCCGCCCACCGGGGCGGAACCGTCATGGACATCCGGGCGGAAGCCGGCGGCGTGGTGAACGCCGGGGCAGTCCTGGCGACGATCGGGGGTTAGGCGCCGAACAGCCTTATACGCCGAGCAGCGGGGCCAGCCAGCTGCTGTACCTGCGCCTCATAACGGAAAGACCCCGGACGAACGTCCGGGGTCTTTCCGTGCGTGCGTGCGGGCCGGGATCGGGAGGCGGGCCATGCCGGCCTGGCGGCATGCATCCGACATTCTTGTGCAATTGCCCGATTGCTTATTACGCAACGGCATGCGCTATTTGAAACAGGATGATCATTGGCGTGCCCGCTGTCAAGGATTCCCGCAATAAGACGCGGAGGGGGCGCAATAGAAGCAAAAACCCTTGACAAGCCGTGTGAGCTGACGCACTCTGTTGCATATTGCGAGTGCTGTTGTTCATAGCAGAACTCATCGATTGTCCCCGAACAAAGACAAAGGACCACCGTGCACAAGGGGGAAGCGTCGACGCCAGCGGCCGAACTCCCGGTACGCCACCACGAATTACCTGCGATCGATGGCGACATCGTGATCACTGAATCGACGGACGTCCCCAACGTCCCCCACGGCGGATGGACGGCCACGTCCAGGCGCCAGCCCGTGAATCCGAACTAAAGGACCTGCTCATGGCTTTAAACAGTGAAACCCGTCCGGACAACGACGTCTGGCCCGAAGCAGAAGACCTCCCCGCCTCCCACGATCCTGGGTTCGAGGCCGAAGACACCGAACAGATCATGCAGGAACTCCGCCAGACCAAGGCCGAACAGGCCGTGGCTGAGCGCCGGAACCGGAAACTCACCCTGGACAAGGCCACCTTCGGCATCACCGGTGTCCTCGCCCTGGCCTTCGTGGCCTGGGGTTTCCTGGGCCGGGACAGCCTGGCCGCCACCTCAACCCTCGCCCTGGATTGGGTGATGGAATACACCGGCTGGCTCTTTATGGTCCTGGCCTCGCTGTTCGTTGTGTTTGTCCTCTGGCTGGCCCTCGGCAAATGGGGCAACATCCCCTTGGGCAAGGACGGCGAAAAGCCCGAGTTCCGTACAGTCTCCTGGATCGCCATGATGTTTGCGGCCGGCATGGGCATCGGCCTGATGTTCTACGGTGTGGCTGAACCGCTGTACCACTACATCTCCCCGCCGCCGGGAACGGTGGACGGACGCACGCCCGCGGCAATCCAGACCGCCATGGCCACCTCCATCTTCCACTGGACGCTGCACCCCTGGGCCATGTACGCCGTCGTCGGCATCGCTATGGCCTACGGCACCTACCGCCTCGGCCGCCGTCAGCTGATCTCCGCGGCGTTCACCTCGCTGTTCGGCATCAGGACGGTGGAAGGGCCGGTGGGCAAGTTCATCAACATCCTGGCGATCTTCGCCACGCTCTTCGGCACGGCGGCCTCCCTGGGCCTCGGTGCCCTCCAGATCGGCAGCGGCCTGACGTCGAACGGCTGGATCGGCGAGATCGGCACCCCCGTCCTCGTGGCCATCGTCGCCGTCCTGACAGCCTGCTTCGTGGCCTCGGCAGTGTCCGGCATCAGCCGCGGCATCCAGTGGCTGTCCAACATCAACATGGTCCTGGCCGTGCTCCTGGCGCTCATCGTCTTCGTCGCCGGGCCCACCTTGTTCATCCTCAACCTCATCCCCGCTGCAGTGGGCGACTACGCCAGGGACCTGGCGGAAATGTCATCACGCACCGAGGCCGTTGGTGATGAGGCGCTCCGGACCTGGATGTCCGGCTGGACCATCTTCTACTGGGCATGGTGGGTGTCCTGGACGCCCTTCGTGGGCATGTTCATCGCCCGCATCAGCCGCGGCCGCACTATCCGGCAGTTCGTCACCGGCGTCCTGCTGGTGCCCAGCATCGTGAGTGTCATCTGGTTCGGGATCTTTGGCGGCACGGCCTTCAAGGTCCAGGAAGACGCGGACAAGGCGGGCACTCCGGGACTGGTGTCCATGGCCAGCGGCTCCCCGTCCATCGACTTCGACGGAGCCTTGTTCGACCTGGTCCGGAACATGTCCATGCCGGGCTGGCTGACCGCATCCGTCATCGTCCTTGCCATGGTCCTGGTGGCCATCTTCTTCATCACCGGTGCCGACTCGGCGTCGATCATCATGGCGTCACTGAGCTCCAACGGATCCTCCGATCCGAAGCGCGGACTGGTCATCTTCTGGGGCCTCCTCACCGGCGCAGTCGCCGCCGTGATGATGCTTGCCGGCGGTGATGAGCCCTCCGAGGCGCTGTCCGGCCTGCAGCGCATCACCATCGTGGCCGCCCTGCCGTTCGTGCTGGTCATGCTGCTGCTCTGTTTCGCCCTGGTCAAGGACCTGCGGCGGGACCCGCTGTCCCTGCGGCGGCGGCTGGCGGACTCCGTAGTGGAGCGCGCCATCCGAACCGGCGTGGACCAGCATGGCGGCGTCCAGTTCGACCTTGTCACCAAGCATGAATGCGGCGACCGCTGCCCGGACGGCACCTGCCCGGGAGACAGTCCAGGCAGTGATGCAACCAGCAGCGATTCCCCGAAAGCCGGCGCCACCACCGGCGAAACCCGTTGACGCCATCAAACCGGCACCCACACTTTAGGAGCACGCCATGACCATCGTTATCGAGAACATCCCGTCAGGCAGCGCCACTGTCGGCGCCCCTGCCAGCAGCACCGCCGCAGCCGCCGCCGCCACGGCGGGCCCCACCACCCGCCAGGCCCAGTTCGTCCTCAGCCTGTCCTGCCCCGAGCAGCCCGGCATCGTCCGCGCCGTCACGGCCTTCCTGGCGGACCGCGGCTTCGACATCGTGGAGCACCAGCAGTTCGACGACCACGTCAGCGGCAAGCTCTACCTCCGCACGGCCTTCACCGCCGGCGACCTCAACTCGCACGACGTGGACAGCCTCACCGGTGAGTTTTCCCCAATCGCCGGCGAGTTCGGCATGGACTTCACTTTCAACGACGGCAAGCCCCAGCGGCTGCTGATCATGGTCTCGAAGTTCGGCCACTGCCTTAACGACCTTATCTTCCGGTGGCAGGCCGGAAGCCTTGGTGCGGAGATCGCCGTCGTGGTTTCCAACCATGAGGACCTGCGTCCCATGGCGGAGGCCGCGGGCCTGCCCTTCATCCACGTTCCGGTGACTGCAGCAACCAAGCCCGAAGCCGAGGCCCGGCTGCTGGAACTGGTGGCCGAGTACAACGCGGACCTGGTGGTCCTGGCCCGCTACATGCAGGTCCTGTCCAACGACCTGTGCGAAAGCCTCCGCGGCCGCGCCATCAACATCCACCATTCCTTCCTGCCCGGCTTCAAGGGCGCCAAGCCGTACCACCAGGCCTACGACCGCGGCGTGAAGCTCGTCGGGGCCACCGCCCACTACGTGACGGCAGACCTTGATGAGGGACCCATCATTGAGCAGGAGGTGTTCCGGGTGGACCACAGCCTGGACGCGGATGCGCTGGTAACCGTGGGCCGGGACGCCGAAACACAGGCGCTGGCCCGGGCCGTCAAATGGCACTGCCAGCACCGCGTCCTGCTCAATAACACCCGCACCGTCGTCTTCCGCTAACGCCAACGCCCGCAAAGCCAAACAGGAGAAACAAAACCCATGAGCGCATCACCACGCGTTGTCATCATCGGCGCCGGCATTGTCGGAACCAACCTTGCCGACGAACTCACTACCCGGGGCTGGACCAACATCACGGTGGTGGAACAGGGCCCGCTGGAACTTGCCGGCGGCTCCACCTCGCACGCGCCGGGCCTGGTGTTCCAGAACAACCCGTCGCGCACCATGACTGAGTTCGCCACCTACACAGTGAACAAGCTGCTGGCCCTGAGCAAGGACGGCGAGTCCTGCTTCAACCAGGTGGGCGGCCTGGAGCTGGCAACCACCCCCGAGCGCCTCGCCGACCTCAAGCGCAAGATGGGCGTGATGACCTCCTGGGGCGTCGAAAGCCGGATCGTCGACGCCGATGAATGCGAAAAGATCTACCCCCTCCTGAACACCGGCAAGCTGACCGGCGGCCGTGAAGTGCTGGGCGGCCTGCTCATCCCCACCGACGGCGTGGCCCTGGCCGCCCGGGCAGTGCAGCTGCTGATTGAGCGCTCCAGCGGGCGTGGTGTGACCTTCCTCGGCTCCACGACGGTGACAGGCATCGCCCAGGAGGGCGGCAAGGTGACCGGCGTCGAAACCGACAACGGACTGATCCCGGCGGACATCGTGGTGTCCTGTGCAGGTTTCTGGGGCCGTGAACTCGGCAAGATGGTGGGGCTGGAAGTCCCGCTGCTGCCGCTGGCACACCAGTACGCCATCAGCACCCCGCTGCCCGAACTCGAAGGCGTCAACGAGCTCCCCAAGGGCGCCAGCAAGCCCATCCTGCGCTACCAGGACAAGGACCTTTACTACCGCGAATGGGGCGACCGCATCGGCATCGGCAGCTACGCCCACCGCCCCATGCCGGTGGACATGTCCGCCCTGCCGAAGGTCCCCGCAGAGGAAATGTCGGACCACCGCATGCCTTCCCGCCTTGACTTCACCCTGGAAGACTTCCTGCCCGCCTGGGAGGACAGCCAGGACCTGCTGCCGGCACTGCGTGGCGCTGAGATCCAGGACGGCTTCAACGGCATCTTCTCCTTCACCCCCGACGGCGGCCCGCTCATGGGCGAGGCGCCCGACCTCCAGGGCCTGTTCGTAGCCGAAGCCGTCTGGGTCACGCACTCGGCCGGCGTGGCCAAGGCAATGGCGGAGCTGCTGGTGGAAGGGCGGTCCCGCACGGACCTGCACGGCTGTGAGCTCACCCGTTTCGAGAAGGTGCAGACCTCCGACGCCTACGTCAGTGAGACGTCGCAGCAGAACTTCGTGGAGATCTACGACGTGATGCACCCGTTGCAGCCCAGGGAATCCCCGCGGGACCTGCGCGTAAGCCCGTTCAACGTCCGGCAGAAGGAACTGGGGGCGTTCTTCCTGGAGTCCGCCGGCTGGGAGCGGCCGCACTGGTTCGAGGCCAACCGCGGGCTGCTCGAGGAGCTTCCTGCCGAGTGGCAGACGCCGGAGCGGGACTCCTGGTCCGCTATGTTCTCTTCCCCCATCTCCGCAGCGGAGGCGTGGAAGACGCGCACCGCCGTCGGACTTTTCGACATGACGCCGCTGAAGCGGCTGTCCGTGGTGGGTCCGGGCGCGCAGGCGCTGCTGCACCGGCTCAGCACGGGCAACATTGCCAAGAAGCCGGGTGCCGTGACGTACTGCCTGCTGCTGGAGCACGACGGCGGCATCCGCAGTGACGTGACCGTCGCACGGCTGGCGGAGGAAGACTTCCAGCTGGGCGTCAACAGCAACGTGGACTTCGACTACCTCCGGGTGGAGGCCCGGAAGCAGTCCGCTGCCGATCCAAGCCAGTGGGTGCATGTCTCCGACATCACCGGCAGCACCTGCTGCATCGGGCTGTGGGGCCCGCTGGCGCGCGAAGTGATCGGCAAGGTCAGCTCCGACGACCTCACCAACGACGGCCTGAAGTACTTCCGCACCAAGGAAATCTCGGTGGGCGGCATCCCGGTGACGGCCATGCGGCTCTCCTACGTGGGCGAACTCGGCTGGGAGCTCTACACCACCGCCGAGTACGGGCTGAAGCTCTGGGACCTGCTGTTCGAGGCGGGCCGGGAGCACGGCATCATCGCGGCCGGCCGCGGCGCGTTCAACAGCATGCGGCTCGAGAAGGGCTACCGGCTGTGGGGCACGGACATGACGTCCGAGCACCACCCGTACGAGTCCGGCCTGGGCTTCTCGGTGGCCAAGGACAAGACCGGCTTCGTGGGTGCAGAGGCCCTGGCTGAGCGCAAGGAGCAGCCCGCAACGCGCGCGCTGCGCTGCCTGACGGTCGACGACGGCACCTCCATCGTGCTGGGCAAGGAACCGGTGTACGTGGCCGGAGAAGCCGTTGGCTACGTCACCAGCGCGGCCTACGGCTACACCGTCCGCAAGCCGATCGCCTACGCCTGGCTGCCGGCTTCGGTGTCAGAAGGGGACGCGGTGGAGATTGAGTACTTCGGCAAGCGCATCGCCGCTACCGTCACACCTGAGCCGCTCTTTGACCCGGGCATGGAGCGCCTCCGCGGCTAACGCTGGTTGAGCCGGACTAGCCGGGGGTCGCCGAAGAGGCGGCCCCCGGCTTTTCCGTGCCATTCGCGGCGCGGAACGGTCCCGTCCTAAAATGTCAGACCCCCTTGTCATCATGGGTATATGGGGCAGGCAGCGGTGGCGAAGGCATATGCGGACATCAAGGCCGCTCTTGCTGTGCTCAACGCCGAGGTGGATGGGTGCGGTGCGGAGCCCTTTTCGGCTGCTGACCCTTTGGCGGGGCTGGCGGATGGGTGCCTGGACATCCTTGCCGGGGTGCGGGAAGTGGAGGCCGGGTTCGCGGGTTTGAAGGCCCGTGCTGCCGTGACGTATGCGGACACCGCCCACGCTCTCGCCGCTCCCGGTATGCCGGTGCAGGCGCAGGAAATGGCCATTGCCGCGGAAATCGGCGCCCTGCTGGCCCTTGGCCTCCGCGCGGCAGGTGCGTTCATGGCCGCCTCACATTCCCTGGTCAAGGAACTGCCGCTGACATTATCGGCACTGCAGTCCGGCACGATCAGCTGGCAGCACGCCGTGGTCATGGTGGACGAAACGGCCACCCTTGACCGGGCCGGCACGGCGGCACTGGAGGCCCAGTTCCTCGACCCCGCTGTGCCGAGGCCGCCTGCTGCCGCTGTGATCGGGGAGATCCCAGCGTACCGGTTCCGGCACAAAGCCCGCACCTGGCGCGAACGCCACCACGCCGAAAGCATTGAGAAACGCCATACCAAGAGTGTGGCTGACCGGCGGGTCGAGTACCGGCCGGACCAGGACGGGATGGCCTGGCTCTCCGCCTACCTGCCCGCCCACCAGGCCATGGCGATTTGGAACAGGCTCACCGCCACCGTGCGGAAATCACAGGGACCGGAGGAGAACCGGACCCTCACCCAACTGCGGGCGGACCTGTATGCCGGATGGCTCCTCGGCGGCACCAGCAGCCCAGCAGCCACCCTCCCAGGGACCAGTGGGTACACGGGTTTAGGAGCCAATGACGGCAATGCCCCGACAGCCGGTCCCCGAAACGGTGACGCCACGGGTCCAGGAACCGGTGCAGGCAATTCCTCGGGGATCGGGGCGCAGGTCCTGGTCACGGTGCCGGTGTTCTCCCTGATGGGCCTGACTGACGAACCCGCGATGCTGGACGGCTACGGCCCCATCCCGCCGTCCATGGCCCGCCAACTCGTCGAAGGCGGGGCTGCTTCGTTCTACAGGGTGCTGGTGGATCCCCGCGACGGGGCCCCGTTGGAGATCGGCCGGACCAGCTACCGCCTCACCAAAGCCATGAAGAAGACGCTGCAGCTGCGGGACGGCAAATGCACGTTCCCCGGCTGCAACAACCCCTCCCTGGACAATGAGGCAGACCATCTGCAGGCCTGGCAGCACGGCGGCGCAACCGGAATCAGCAATCTTGCCCAGCTTTGCCCAAAGCATCACCGCCTCAAACACGCCACCGGCTGGAAACCCGCCCCGGCCAGTAAAACCGAACCACCGGGCTGGACTTCACCGACCGGACGGCACTACAAAGCCGAACACCACGACTGGGAACCACCACAGTGGCCCCAGCAGTTGGCACCACCTCAGAAAGGCCGCAACCATCCACGACCGTCACCGGGCGACCCTCCTGACTTCATGTATTTCAAGCTCTCGCCCGGAGAAGAAGCACTCGAACGGTTCCTGCACGCGCCACCCGCCTGAACGACACCCTGCAATGTTCATGCCCGGACCAAGACGGCCTCACTCGCGCCGCTGCGCCCCTGTGCCTTGGATGCTTACCTGCCAGCCGTTCCGGTGCCCGACTGCCCCTTGCCCTGGGCCTCGCCCAGTGCTTGGCTGTTGGGATGGCTGATGACCAGGTTTCCAAGAACGTTCCGTCCGATGAGCACCTGCGGCAGGATGTCGCGCCGGAGGCCGGGGGAGAACCCCAGGACGCAGCACCCCAGGGCGCAGCGGACCGCGCTTTTACGCCGGGGCAGACCAACGCCGGCCAACAGGTGGCCGGGCTCGCCTCGGCCAGTGGCTACGGCAAGGACCTGGATCCCGAGGCCGAGCCCGACGGCAACAATCCGGTCTAGGCAACCGGTCAGGGACCAAAACAGCGACGGCGACATCCGGCACGTGCCGGATGTCGCCGTCGTCGTAATGCCTGGCTGGGACCCCCGAGGGGAGTGGAAGACTACACCGCTGCGGCCGGTTCCAGCTCTTCTGAAGAAACCTGCGCGGCCTCTTCAGCAAGGTGCGGGACAAAGCGGACAAACATGGCCTTGAAGCCGGGGGTGTTGGATTCCCGGGCCACGTTTTCCTTGTGGACCAGCGCGTTGGCTTCGGGGAAGTACGCGGCAGCGCAGCCCTTGGCGGTGGGGTAGGCCACCAGGCGGAACTTGTCGGCTTTCCGGTCGTGGCCACGGAAGGTGCTGACCACGTCCACCAGGTCGCGGTCCTTGAAGCCCAGTTCTGCCAGGTCCTCCGGGTGGATCAGGATCACGCGGCGGCCGCCGGAGATGCCGCGGTAGCGGTCGTCCAGGCCGTAGTAGGTGGTGTTGTACTGGTCATGGCTTCGGATGGTCTGCAGGACCAGGTGCCCGTCCGGCGGGGTGAGGTATTCCAGCGGGCTGACCGTGAAGCGCCCGCGGCCGATGTCCGTTTTGAAGGACCGGGTGTCGCGGGGCGGGTTGGGCAGCACGAACCCGTTCTTGGTCCGCACCCGGGTGTTGAAGTCCTCGAAGCCGGGCAGGACACGGGAGATGTGGTCGCGGATCACGTCGTAGTCCTCGGCCATGGCTTTCCAGTCAACGGAATGGCCCGGACCGAACGTGGCCTCGGCCATGCGGGCCACGATCACAGGCTCGGAGAGCAGGTGCTCGGAAACCGGGGCAAGGCGGCCCTGGGTGGAGTGGACCACGGACATGGAGTCTTCCACGGAGAGGAACTGGGCGCCGTTGGGGTGCTTGTCGTCCTTGTCCGTCCGGCCCAGCGTGGGCAGGATCAGCGAGGTGCGGCCGTGGACGATGTGGGAGCGGTTGGGTTTGGTGGAAATGTGCACGGTCAGCCCGATTCGCTGCATCCCGGCTTCCAGGGTCTCGGTGTCGGAGCAGGCCAGGGAGAAGTTGCCGCCCATGGACACAAACACGTCCACCTCGTCGCGTTCGAACGCTTCCATGGCTTCGACGGCGTCGTACCCGTGGTGCCGTGGCGAAGTAATCCCGAACTCGGTGTCCAGCGCTGCGAGGAGCCATTCCTTGGGTTTTTCCCAGATGCCCATGGTCCTGTCGCCCTGGACGTTGGAGTGCCCGCGGACGGGGCAGGCCCCGGCGCCGGGCTTGCCGAAGTTGCCCTGCAGGAGCAGGACGTTGACCATTTCCTTGATGGTGTCCACCGAGTGCGGCTGCTGCGTTACGCCGAGGGCCCAGCAGAAAATGGTGGCCTTGGACTTGATGAGCATCCCGGCCACGGTTTCGATCTGGGCCCGGGTCAGGCCAGTGGCCTTCTCCGTCTCCGCCCAGTCGAGTTCGGCGCGGGCCTGGCGGTAGGCGTCGAACCCGTCCGTCTGCGCGTTGATGAAGGAATGGTCGACGACGGTCCCCGGGTTGCGCTCTTCCTCAGCCAGCAGCAGGTGGCCGAGCGCCTGGAACAGCGCCAGGTCCCCGCCCACCTTGATCTGCAGGTACTCGTCCGCGAGGGGTGTGCCGCCGCCCACCACGCCGGAGACGGTCTGCGGGTCCTTGAAATTGAACAGGCCGGCCTCGGGCAGCGGGTTGACCGCCACCACCTTGCCGCCCTTGTCCTTGCATTCCTTCAGCGCGGAGAGCATGCGCGGGTGGTTGGTGCCGGGGTTCTGCCCCACCACGAAGATCAGCTCGGAGTCGTGGATGTCGTCGAGCGAAACGGTGCCCTTGCCGATGCCGATGGTCGGGTTCAAGGCCGAACCCGAGGACTCGTGGCACATGTTGGAGCAGTCCGGCAGGTTGTTGGTGCCGATGGCCCGGGCGTAGAGCTGGTACATGAACGCGGTCTCGTTCGCGGTCCGCCCGGAGGTGTAGAAGACGCAGCGGTCCGGAGTTGAAGCCCGGACGTGCTCGCCGATCAGCTCGAAAGCATCGGCCCACGAGATCGGTGAGTAGTGGGTCTCGCCGGCCCGGATCACCATCGGTTCACTCAGCCGGCCCTGGTTTCCCAGCCAGTACTCGGTCTTCGTGGCGAGCTCGGCGATGGAGTGCTTGGCCCAGAACTCGGCGCCCACGGTGCGGAGCGTGTTCTCTTCGGCCACGGCCTTGGCCCCGTTCTCGCAGAACTCGGCCGCCTTGCGCTTCCTGTCCGATTCTGGCCAGGCGCAGCCGGGGCAGTCGAATCCGCCCCGCTGATTCAACCGCAGCAATGAATGGGCCGTCCGGGCCACGCCGGCCTGCGCCACCGCGCGCTCCAGCGCCACCATCACGGCCTTGACGCCCGCTGCCTCGGTCTTGGGCTTGTGGACCTCAAGGTTGTCCTCGTTGATGTCCGCGACGGGGGCGGGCTGCTTACCGAACTTCATCGTTCCAACTTCCTAACCGGCATACGTCCTGCTTGTCTTGTTGCCCTGCTCGTTCCTGCTGACTGCTGGCCCTGCTCGTGGCGCCATGAAGGCGCGCCAGGTTTTTCCTGGCGCGCCTTGTTGGCACCTTAGTTGATTTCTGCGGTTACTGCGCCACCTTCGCCAGGGTTTCCTGCTCGGCGGCGATGGTGGTGTTGTCGCCGTGGCCGGTGCGGACCACCGTTTCCGGCGGGAGGGTGAGCAGCCGCTCGCGGATGGAGGCCAGGATGGTGGGGTAGTCGCTGTAGGACCGCCCGGTAGCGCCCGGGCCACCGTTGAAAAGCGTGTCCCCGGTGAAGACCGTTCCTTCGCTCTCCAGGTAGAAGCACGTGGATCCCGGGGAGTGGCCGGGGGTGTGGATGGCCCGCAGGGTTGCCCCCGCCACCTCGAAGAGGTCGCCGTCGTGCAGTTCCCGGTCCGGCCTGGTGTCCGGGTAGACCTGTTCCCAGAGGACCAGGTCTTCGGGGTTGAGGTAGATCGGTGCGCCCACAGCGTCAGCTACCGCGCGCGCGGCGCCAATGTGGTCGTTGTGCGCGTGGGTCTGCAGGATGGCCAGGACCTTCCGGCCCTTCACCTGGCTGATGATCGCGGCGGCGTCGTGCGGGGAATCGATGATGACGCACTCTTCGTCATTGCCCACGATCCAGACGTTGTTGTCCACGTCCCAGGTGCCGCCGTCGAGCGAAAACGTTCCCGAGGTGACCAGGTTTTCGATCCGGACGCCCATCAGGAACCCGCCACCGGCAGTTCGACGACAGAGCGGAGGACTTTGCCCTCGTGCATCCTCTCGAACGCTTCCTCCACCTGGTCGATGGTGATGCGTTCGGAGACGAAGGCGTCCAGGTCCAGGTTGCCCTGCTTGTAGTGGGAGACGAGCATCGGGAAGTCGCGGGAGGGGAGGCAATCCCCGTACCAGGAGGACTTCAGCGATCCGCCGCGGCCGAACACGTCCAGCAGCGGCAGTTCCAGCTTCATGGACGGCGTCGGGACGCCCACCAGGACCACACGGCCGGCGAGGTCGCGGGCGTAGAACGCCTGCTTGTAGGTTTCGGGGCGGCCGACGGCGTCAATCACCACGTCTGCGCCGTGGCCTCCCGTGAGGGCGCGGATGGCCTCAATGGGGTCTTCCTTGCTGGAGTCGATGCCGTGCGTGGCGCCGTGGGACGTTGCCATTTCCACTTTGTTGGCGTCGATGTCCACCGCGATAATCGTGGTGGCCCCGGCAAGCTTGGCGCCGGCGATCGCGGCGATGCCAACACCGCCGCAGCCGATCACTGCCACGGACTCGCCACGTTTGACCTCACCGGTGTTGATGGCGGCACCGATGCCGGCCATGATGCCGCAGCCGAGCAGCCCGACGGCGGCCGCATCGGCTTCGGGGTCCACCTTTGTGCATTGCCCGGCGGCAACCAGCGTCTTTTCCGCGAACGCGCCGATGCCCAGCGCGGGGGAGAGGACCGTACCGTCTTCAAGGGTCATCTTCTGGGTGGCGTTGTGCGTGTTAAAGCAGTACTGCGGCTGGCCCTTGGCACAGGCCCGGCACTCGCCGCACACGGCGCGCCAGTTCAGGATCACCCGGTCGCCGGGAGCGATCGACGTAACACCGTCGCCCACGGCGGACACAACACCTGTTGCTTCATGGCCGAGAAGGAAGGGGAAGTCATCGTTGATGCCGCCCTGCTTGTAGTGAAGGTCCGTGTGGCAGACGCCGCAGGTGAGGATGTCCACCAGCGCCTCGCCCGGGCCCGGATCCGGCACCAGGATGGTCTCCACCGACACCGGGGCGTTCTTTTCCTTGGCAATCACTGCCTTGACTCTATGAACCATGTTTCCTGTGTTCCTTTCCTTGGCCAGACGAAAATCCCCGACGCGACTATCAAGTCTAGGAGCTACGGCTCCTCCGGACGGCTACCCAAAGGGGTGGGTCCCCGCACCAAAGGGACGGTGCGTGGGCCGCATTGAACCCCCTGCCGCATCCGCGTCAATTGCGTAATGCACAACAGGATTCGCATAGCGCTTAGTCGAAATATGCCAGTCGCCGTGGGGCGTGTCAACGGAAACTGCCAGCCGCGGTGCCGGGATTGCTGCCCCTTTCTGAAGATGGAATCTTCGTCCCGTGCAACGCAACTTCTGGGAGCGCAACGGATTACGCCACCAACAGGGCAAGGACCCATTGACTGTGGTGTCGCTCACGCTTACTCTAGTGCAACAGCGTTGCGCCTCACGCAACTCTTTCGATTTCGCTTCGAGAAGCACCACAGAAAGGCATCACCCGCGATGACCATCACAACCGAGAACGCCACCTCCGTCGCCGAACTCGAGCGCACCAAGATCCTCAAGAACGGCGAAAAAGTCAGCCTCACCTTCTCCGATGCCGAGTTCGAGCGCCGGATTGCCGGGCTCCGCCGCATCATGGCGGAGAAGGAACTGGACGCCGTCGTCCTCACGAGCTACCACTCCATCAAGTACTACTCCGACTTCCTGTTCACCACCTTCGGCCGCTCCTACGGCATGGTGGTCACCAAGGATGACACCGTCACCGTCACCGCCAATATCGACGCCGGCATGCCTTGGCGCCGCAGCTACGGCGACAACATCGTCTACACGGACTGGCGCCGGGACAACTACATCTTCGCCATCCAGGAAGTCCTGCGGACCCGCGGCATCAACCCGCGCCGGCTCGGTGTCGAGGACGATTCACTCCCGCTGGACAACCGCAACAAGATCCAGGCAGCCTTCCCGTCCGCAACCCTGGTGGACGTGGCCCAGGCCGCCATGCGCCAGCGCATGATCAAGTCCGCCGAGGAAATCGAGGTCATCAAGCACGGCGCCCGCATCGGAGACCTCGGCGGAGAGGCCATCCGGAACGCCATCACAGCCGGCATCACCGAATACGAGGTGGCGCTGATCGGCACCGAGGCCATGGTCCACGAAATCGCCCGGACCTTCCCCAATTCCGAGATCCGCGACACCTGGGTGTGGTTCCAGTCCGGCATCAACACCGACGGCGCCCACAACTGGGCCACCACCCGCAAGATCCAGGAACACGACATCCTGTCCCTGAACTGCTTCCCCATGACCTCCGGCTACTACACCGCCCTGGAGCGCACCCTGTTCTACGGCGAGCCGGACGCCCGGTCGCTGGAACTGTGGAACATCAACGTCGAGGTCCACAAGCGCGGCCTGGAACTCATCAAGCCCGGCGCCGTCTGCAAGGACATCGTCGCGGAGCTGAACGAGATCTACGTGGGCTACGGCCTGCTGGCCAACCGCACCTTCGGGTACGGCCACTCCTTCGGCGTCCTCAGCCACTACTACGGCCGCGAAGCCGGGCTGGAACTCCGCGAGGACATAGACACGGTCCTGGAGCCGGGCATGGTGGTCTCCATGGAACCCATGATCACGGTCCTCGACGGCCAGCCCGGCGCAGGCGGCTACCGCGAACACGACATCCTGGTGGTGGGCGAGGACGGCGCGGAGAACATCACCAAGTTCCCGTTCGGTCCCGAATACAACATCATCGGAGCCTGATCCCCAGCCTCAGGCACGGGAAGCGGCGCCACCGCACGGTGGCGCCGCTTTTCGGCCTCCATTAGGGAATGATGGGTAGGACCATGAGCGCAACAGAATCCGAGACGCCAGGCAGCGGCGACAGCAAGGGCGCGTCCGTGATCGTGAACGCCGTCGCCGTCCTCCGGACCTTCACGGCGGACGAGCCCCTCCTGGGCGTCACTGAGATTGCCAACCGCGTGGGGCTGCACAAAAGCACCGTCTCCAGGATCCTGGCCACGTTTGAACAGGAGCACCTGGTGGAGCGGGACGCCGAGACGCGGCGCTTCCGGCTGGGACTGGGCCTGATCGCCGTCGCCGGGCCGCTCCTCGCCGAACTTGAGGAGCGCCGCGTGGCCTACCCGGTGCTGCGGGAGCTGTCCGAGCAGACTGGCGAAACCAGCGCACTCATGGTGTGGAGCGGGGATGAATCCATCTGCGTGGAGCAGATCGCCAGCCATCACCAGATCAAGCACACAACTCCACTGGGCGCCCGGTACAACGATGCCCTCAGCGCCTCGGTGCAGGTTTTCCTTGCGCAGCTCCCGGAGGAAAGGGTCCGTTCCCTGCTCAGCAGCGGTGCTGTCACCTACCCGGGCATGGACGCATCCAGCCTGGACGCCTATCTGGTCCGGTTGAAGGATGACCTTCGGCGCGGCTGGGCCGTCAACTACGGGGAAACCTCCATCGATGAGGTGGGACTCGCGGCCCCCGTCTACGACCACCGCGGCGAGGTGGTGGCTGCCGTCCTCATCCCGGCGCCCCGGTTCCGGGTGTCCACGGAGCGGCTGCAGGCGCTGGGGGAGTCATGTGCTGCCGCAGCTGCCAAAGTCACTGCCCGCCTCGGCGGGAGGCCACGCGAAGACAGGGAAACCCCGGGCCAGCGGCAGGGCCGAAACAAAAGCTTGTAGCTTCAAGTAACCTCGGGTATCGTTAGGTTGAAACTTCAACTAACGCCTGAGGACCCGACATGACCGTAACCAGCGAACAGCACGTCAGCCACCGGCTCGGTAATGCCACCGTGCGCAGCCGGGTCAGCGTTCCCCTGCGCTTTCCGGACGGCTACACCGCAACCGCCGACGTTCTCACCTTCCATGGGCTCGCCGACGGCAAGGAGCACCTCCTGCTTGGACTCGGCGGCTGGGAACAGGCCCTGCTCCACCGGGAGTCGGCGCAGTCCGCGCCGATTGTCCGGCTTCACAGCGAATGTCTCACGGGTGATGTGTTCGGCAGCGAGCGTTGCGACTGCGGCCCGCAGCTGCGCGAAGGGGTGGAGGAGATCGCGGCAACCGGCGGGTTCCTGCTGTACCTGCGCCAGGAAGGCAGGGGCATCGGTCTGTACGCAAAGCTCGATGCCTATGCGCTGCAGGACGCAGGCCTGGATACTTACGAAGCAAACGTGGCCCTGGGCCACGGCGAGGACGAACGGGACTACACGGCCGCTGCCCAGATGCTCGCTGCGCTGGGTGCCACGTCAGTCCGCCTCCTCAGCAACAATCCTGACAAAACGGCACAGCTGACGGCCCTGGGCATCGAGGTCACCGAACAGGTTCCCACCGGAGTCCACCTGTCTCCGGCGAACCGTGCCTACCTGGCCGCCAAGCGGGACCACACCGCCCATACCCTGGACTTTGCGGCCTGAGGCGGGCGGGACAGCCATGACAATCCATATCGACGACGTTTACGCCGTGTCCACCCTCCCTCAATCCGCCGCGCCGAAGCCAGCCATGGTCCCCGCGCGGATCCCCACGCATGAGGAACTGCTCGCCAGGGTTGATGTGCTGGTTCCGGGGCTGAGGGAGCGGGCGGAGGAAACCGAGAACCAGCGGCGCCTCCCGGACAATACGCTGCTGGAGCTGCAGGAGGCCGGCGTCTTCAAGATCCTCGCGCCCACCGGCGTCGGCGGTTATGGCATGGGCGTGGAAACCTACGGTGAAGTTTTGCGGCGGCTAGCCCGGGGCTGCCCCTCGACGGCGTGGAACGCCGGGCACCTGGCCGAGCATGTCTGGATGCTCGCGCGCTGGCCGCAAGCGGCACAGGATGAGGTGTTCGCGGACGGCCCGGCGCCCCTGGCCGCCGCCACCGGCGCGCCTGCCGGGCTTGCCGAGGAGGTGCCGGGCGGTTACCTCATCACCGGCCGCTGGAGCTTCGCTTCCGGTGTGCTGCACTCCCAGTGGGCGCTCCTGGCCGTAGAACACAACGGGGTGCGCCTGCAGTGCCTGGTCCCCATCGGTGATGTGGAGGTAGTGGACACCTGGCACACCGCAGGCCTGAGGGGCACCGGAAGCAATGACATCCATGCAGGGCAACTGTTTGTGCCTGCCCACCGGGCGGCGGCCTGGACCCTGCTGACGGGCGAGGACAACCCCGGCAGCCGCATTCATCCTGACCCCATCATCAATACGCCCATGGGCACGCTGCTGAACATCGTTGCGCCCTCGGCCGCCCTGGGAGCCGCAGAACACGCCGTCGAGCTGTTCCGGGAACAGATGCTCCGGCGCAAGGTCAAGAACACCGCGGAGAACCGCCAGGCGGACTCGCCCCTCGCACAGGCGCGCTTTGCCCAGGCCTACGGGCTGGTGGCCACAGCGCGGCTGCACTGGATGGAGGCGCTGCGGCTGGTGGCCGCTTCCCACCGGCGGCAGCCCAGGACCATGACGGAGGACGAAAGGGCGCAGCACCGGCTGTCCTTTGCCCTCAGCGGCCAGGCTGCCGCCCAGGCTGTCAATCTGGCCATGGCCGGCTCCGGCGGGGGCGCCCACCGGCTTTCGCATCCGCTGCAGCGGATCCAGCGCGATGTGGGCGTCCTGCTCAACCATCCGACGCTGGCCACCGATCCCATCCTGGAACAGGCGGGCCGGGGGCTCCTTGGCCTGGGCCTGACCGTCTCCAGTTTCTAGCGGCGCCGGGAGCCACGCCAACCGCACCGGACAGCCACGTAGACTGGCATGATGCGGTTGGTAGCAAGCGACATTGACGGAACGATCCTCGGCCACGACGGAAAAATCAGCGACCGCACCGTCCGCGCCTTCCACGCATGCCGGGAGGCCGGCGTCGAACTCGTTTTTGTCACCGGGCGGCCGCCGCGCTGGCTGCACCCGCTGCAGGACCAGCTTGGCCATACGGGCACCGTGATCTGCTCCAACGGCGCCGTGGTCTGGGACCTTGAGGCGGACCAGCTGGTGTCTGCCCGCACGTTGACCATTGACGCCGTGCTGGAGGTGCGCCGCGTCATCAAGGGGCTGCGGCCCGCCGCCCTGTTCGCCGCCGAAACGCTCACCGGGTTCCACCTGGAGCCCGGCTTCATCGAAAACGGCTCCAGCGAACTCCTCTCCGAATTCACTCCGGCGCCGCTTGCGCGGACGCTGGCGACTGACGATGCCGTGGTGAAGTTCCTGGCCATTGTCCGCGAAGGCACCGCCGACGACTTCCTCGCGGAGGTGGCTCCCGCCGTCGAACACCTCGCATCCGCCACGCACTCATCCCCGGGGGTGTCCATGCTTGAGCTCTCGGTCCCCGGCGTCAACAAGGCCGTCACCCTGGCGGAATATGCGGCCGGCCTGGGAATCGGGGCCGCTGACGTGGTGGCTTTCGGAGACATGCCCAATGACATCGAGATGCTCCGCTGGGCAGGCCACGGCTATGCCATGGCCAGCGGCCACCCGGACGCGATCCGGGCCGCAGGCCGGCAGGCCCCGCGTTTTGACGACGACGGCGTGGCCCAGGTCCTGGAGGCACGTCTGGCCTCGCTGGGCGTCCACCTGTCCTGACCCGGCTGCGGCAATGGCGGCACCTGCGCCGTTTACACAGCTGGCGCTCACCTCGCGTTCACCTTTGCTCCCTAACGTTGGAGGCGGAGAGCCCAACCTCTCCGTTCGTGCACAGGGGGAAGCAATGGGAAGAAAAGCGAAGCATGGAACTGCCGAGGCGCCGCTCCGCGAGGCCGCGCCTGCTCCGCACTGGAAGAAGCTGCGGCAGGGCGACCGGGTCCGCGTCCTCCTGGCTCCGGGTTTCGAGGCCAGCGGCCTGGTGGACGCCGTCACCGCCGACCATTCGGCGGTTTGGATCGATTTCGACGGCGGGCGGGGCCGGACGCTGCTGCACTGCAGCGACGGCGTGGACATAGTCCTCCAGGAGGGCTGATCCCCGCCGGCCCCGGCTGGGGTACGCTCGCATTGTGGCCCTCCCCTTCTTCGAGCATGCTGATGCCGACGGGTCATTACTGCCCATCGCCATGGCTCACCGCGGGTTTTCACGCGAAGGTTTGGAGAACTCGATGGCCGCATTCCGCGCCGCGGTCGAGCTCGGCTACCGGTACCTCGAGACCGATGTCCACACCACTTCCGACGGCGTGGTGTTCCTCTTCCACGATGAGACGCTGGACCGGGTCACCGACGGCAGCGGGAAGGTGTCCGAGCTTCCCGCCCATAGGGTTTCCGAGGTGCGCATCGGCGGGCGCGAGCCCATCCCGCGGTTCGACGAGCTGCTCCTGGAGCTCCCCGACGTCCGGCTGAACGTGGACGTCAAGGACTGGAACTCCGTACGCAGCATCGCCGCCGGCATCGAATACCACCAGGTGCACCACCGGGTGCTGCTGACCAGCTTCTCGGACCGGCGCCGGCGGGCGGTACTGAAGCTGCTGAGCCAGCCGGTGGCTGCGTCCGCCGGTGTGGTTTCGGTTGGCCTGTTCACCGTGCTGGGCCCGCTGCTCCCGGGGCCGGTCTTCAGGTGGGGCATGCGCCTGAACCTGCGCGGGGTCCACGCCCTCCAGGTTCCGGTGCGTTACGGCAGGGTGGAAGTGGTGACGCCCGGGTTTGTCCGCCGCGCCCACGCCCTGGGCCTGGTGGTCCATGTCTGGACCATCAATGATCCGGAGGAGATGCACCGGCTCCTTGACCTGGGCGTGGACGGGCTGGTGACCGACCGCGCGGACCTGCTCCGCGAGGTCCTGCTGGAACGCGGAAAGTGGCCGCGCGGCTGATGTGAGCTACCCGCGGCCTGTGCTGGTTGAGGGGTCCTGGTCCCCTTCGGAAGGGTCTGCCCGCAACTCGTCGGGATTGGACTCCGGCAGGCCGCCCGGCCCGGGAACCCCGCCCGCGCCAACACCCCCACCGCCTTCCGGGGCGGAGGCACTGCCGGCCAGGCCGTCGTCGTCCTGGTCCGCTGTGCCGCTGCCGCCCGTGCCGCTGCCGTCTTCCGGATTGCCGGCCTCCTCGTCACCGCTAAACGGATTCGCCGATACGGGTCCGGGGGCGGCGCCGGTCTTGAGTCCGGGTGCCTTTTCCTTCTCCGCTTCCATCGCGTTGGATCCCTCGCTCAGGGAGGAGTGCACTTCCACGTCATCGTTGGGATCCGTGGGATCAGGAACATGTGTTTTCTCCGTGGGCTTGGATGTCCCCGCCAGATCCTCCATGGCGTTTTCCGCTGCCTTGCCGATGCTGTCGCCGATACCCATGTGACTGCTCCTTCCGACCTCGCGTGCCGGGCATCCCAGCGGATGCCCGGAGCATTACCCTTCCAGAATTATCAGCATGCTTACAATTAGTCCAGAGCCGGGGCAAGGAACCCCGGCCGGGCAGGAAGGACGCATGCACCATGAGCAGCTACCATCCGGAAAACGATCCAGCGAACCCTGACCAGCCGGGCAAGGACCACACGGAGGCGGCCGGAACAGCCGCCGGGCGCGGCAGCGAGGCGTCTGCGGGCTCGCCGAACCCGGACCCTGCGGAAGGCAACGTCACCGGCCTGGAGCCGGGCGGGGGAGTGCCCCCGGGCGAGACGCCGCCGGCTGAGGACCAGATGAGCCGGGACCAGGGCCACAGCGAATAGCGGCACTGGTGAGGCTTGGCAGGCCCGCCGGACTGCATCCGGCGGGCCGGCAGCCAGTGCGGGATGTGTCAGTGCGGTTCGTTTGTGTGCGGCGTGCCGGCCGCCTGCCCGGGTTCCGCCAGGTGGCGGTTGATCCCGTCCAGGTCCAGCCGGGTGTTCCAGCTGGCCCAGTCCTTCGGCCGGACCGAAGGCCTGCCGAGGAGGTAGCCCTGCCCGGCGGTGATTCCCAGTTCGGTGAGGACCTTGAGCTCCCCGACGGTCTCGATGCCCTCAGCCACAAGGGAGGTGCCGATCTGGTCCGCGAAGTCCACCAGGCAGGCTGCCAGGGCGCGCTGGAGGCCGTCTTTGTCAACGTCGCCAATGACGTTCCGGCCCACCTTCAGGAAGTCGGGCCGGAGGTGCACCATCCGGCTCAATGCCCCCGCCCCTGAATGGGTGTCATCCACGGCAATGCGCAGACCCTGGTCGCGCAGCGGATTGATGGCGGCAATGAACTGCGGGTATTCCTCGTCCTTGACGGTTTCGGTCAGTTCGAGCACCACACGGCTGATGGGAAGCTCGATGTGCTCGAACAATTCCGGCAGCCGGGGGTCAAGGCATGAATCGGGCGAGATGTTGAGGGACACAAACAGGTTCTCGGGAAGTGTCTTGGCTGCGGCGGCCGCAGATCCGAGTGCCGAGAATTCCAGGTTTGCTCCCAGCCCCACAGCGGCTGCCTCAGCGAACCACAGTTCAGCGGCGGCACCGTCGTCGCTGACGAACCGGGACAACGCCTCGACTCCAACCACGATTTTTTCTTCCAGGCCATAGATGGGCTGGAAGGCCGTCATCAACATCTGGCTCTCGAGCAGGGCGCTGATGCGGGACATGCTGCGGATCGCGTCGATTTGCTCCGCCACCTTAGGCGGGACGGCCGGGGTGAGGCGCATCTCCCTGGCGGTTTCCAGCGTTTCCACCGTGTTGGCGTCGCTCCGCCGGGTTTCAAGGAGGTATTCGAGCAGGGCCCGTTCGGGCACTCCGGGATTTTCATCCAGCCTGTTGCTCAGGCGCTGCCGGACAGCCGCTCCGGCCGGATCCGTGTCCGCCAGTACAGCGGCGATAATTCCCCATGCCTGTAGTCGAACCGACATTAGCTACGCCCCCAGTTGACGAAGTAATGACCCAGTGGCCCTTTGTTGTTCAATTTGTAAACGCCTTTAAAGTCCGGTGCCCTGTCCAACATTGATTTTCGCGGCGACGAAAACCGCAGACACCGCACCACGATCGTATATCGCAGGGAACAAAAGCGCAGTAGTTTCAGCCTTTCCGCTTCGCGCTTTCCGGCTGCTTCGCCAGCAATTCCGGAATCTGTTCGGGAGGGACCGGCCTGCTGAAGAAATAGCCCTGGGCGCTGAGGCAGCCGAGGCCGCGGAGAAGCTCCGCCTGCTCTGCCGTTTCCACGCCTTCCCACACCGCTTCCAGGCCACAAGCGCGGACGAGTTGCAGGACCGCTGCCACCAGGGCGGGCTGCGTGGGATCGGTTCCCAGCCCGGTGATCAGCGACCGGTCCACCTTGACCCGGTCCACGGGGAGCCGGCGCAGGTAGCTGATGGACGAGTAGCCGGTGCCGAAATCGTCGATCTCGATCCCCACACCCAAGCCCCGCAGCCCGCCCAGCGAGTACCGGTCCAGATCGTTGCCTTTGACGATGGCGACTTCCGTCAGCTCCAGCACCACCTGGTCCGGCTGGACGCCGGTTTCCTTCAGGACGCTCCTGACGTCCTCGATGAACTGCAGGCTCTGCAGGTCCGTGGCGGAAATATTGATCCGGACGGAGAACCGGCTGTCCACCACGGAGGCGTTGACCCATTCGCGGAGCTGGTGCACAGCCGTCCGGAGCACCCACAGCCCGAGCTCGGAGATCAGCCCGGCTTCTTCCGCCAGCGGGATGAATTCGTCGGGCATGATCAAGCCGCGGGTCGGGTGGTTCCAGCGGACCAGGGCCTCCACGCCCTCGATCCGGCCTGTGCCCAGCTCCACCACCGGCTGGTAGTTGAGCGTCAGGCCGTCGCTGCTGATCGCGGCACGCAGATCCTCCACCAGCTGGCTGCGGAGCCTGCGGACCAGCAGGAGCCCCGGCTCGAAGCGGTGCAGCTTGCTCTGGCCTTCGGCC
Organism: Pseudarthrobacter sp. L1SW; assembly: GCF_020809045.1. NCBI lineage: Bacteria > Bacillati > Actinomycetota > Actinomycetes > Micrococcales > Micrococcaceae > Pseudarthrobacter > Pseudarthrobacter sp. L1SW. The sequence goes on from NZ_CP078079.1 coordinate 220,422, forward strand.
TTGGACGCATACATGGCGACGTCGGCCTCCATCAGCATGTCCTCCGGCGACTTGCCCGGCTCGCCGGCGCTGAGCCCGATGCTGGCACCGCAGCGGAAGCTGCGTTCAGGCAGCTCAATGGGCTGGCCCACGGCGGCCAGGATGCGGTGGCCCACGATGCCGGCCTGGTCAGGGGTGGCCGACGGCAGGACGATGGCGAACTCGTCGCCGCCGAGGCGGGCAACGACGTCGGATTCGCGCACGGCGCTGCGGATTCGCTCCCCCACGGTGATCAGGACGTGGTCCCCGGTGGAATGGCCCAGGCTGTCGTTGATGGATTTGAAGGCGTTCAGGTCCATCATCAGCAGGACCGGGCTTTCGCCTTCTTCGGAGCGGGCCTCGAGGGCGGCCCTCAGCGCGTCGATCAGGGCGGAGCGGTTTGCCAGGCCCGTGAGCGGGTCCTGCATGGCCATCTTCTGCATCTCGAGATGGGCCTCGTGCAGGAGCTGGGTCCGGACCTGCACCCGCTGCTCAAGCTCCTCGTAGATGACCTGCAGGTCCTCTGCCAGCAGGTTGGTGCCCATGATGATGGCATCCAGCTCATCACGCGCCGGCGAAACCTCGATCCGGGAGGTGAGGTCTCCGGACGCCAGCCGCACGATGCCTTCCAGGAGCTGGGAGAGCCGCGGGTCGTTATCCGCAAACATCGGATTCCTGCATTCCGCTCAGTTTTCCCGGCTGCGTTCAGCGTCGAGGGGGAGGCTGACCGTGACCGTGGTCCCTGCGCCCAGGATTGAGGAGACGTCGATCCGGCCGCCGTGGCGGGACACAATGTCCTTGGTGATGGCCAGCCCCAGCCCTGTGCCGGGAATGGCGCCGGACATGGCGTTTGATGCCCGGTAGAACCGCGTGAAGACGTGGTCGATCTCGTCGCTCGAAATGCCGATGCCGGTGTCCGCCACACTGACGGTGGCCCACCGCGTGCCGTCGGCTGCTGCGTGCGACTCGCTCCCCACCTGGATGCGCCCTCCGCTGGGGGTGAACTTGATGGCATTGGAGACCAGGTTGGTAAACACCTGCTGCAGCTGCACCTCGTCGGCAAGGATCTCCGGGTCCTCCGGAACCTGCTCCACGGCGATGGTGACGTTTTGCAGGGTGGCCAGCGGCCGGAGTGCTGCGGCAACCAGGTCCAGGGTCTGTCCCAGCCGCACCGGGGTGAGGTGCATCAGGCTGTCATCAAGTCCGTTGCGTGAGACGCTCAGCATGTCCTCGATCAGGATCCTCAGCCGCTCGGTGTTGCGGACCACGATGTCCAGCATCTGGTGGACCTCGGGCGAAACGGGCTGCTCGGTGCTTTCCTGGATCATGTCCAGGTACGCCATGATGGACGTCAGCGGCGTCCGCAGCTCATGGTTGACGGTGGCCAGGAAATCGGTTTTGGCCTTGTCCAGCTGCTGCAGTTGCTTCACCACCTGCTGCTGGCTGCTGATCAGGTGGCTCTGGATCAGTCCGTGCGCCGCGTTGCCCGCCACGTGTTGGATGAGCCCCAGTTCGGTCCCGGACCAGGTCCGCGGCTGGTCGATCATCGCAATCCAGATTATGCCCAGCGAGGAACTGCCCTCGCCCATGGGTACCGCCAAGGAGGAGACGGCGTCGGCGATGCCCGGCGAAGCGGCCTCACCCGCTGTCAGGTCCTCCGCGCCGGGTGAGGACGAGGTCTCGGTGCCGGCCCACAGCAGGTCCGCTGCGTGGCGGGCATCCTGCTCGTCCGGCAGGGCCTGCTCGCGGAGCGGCTTTAGCCCGGGCCTGCTCCAGGCGGCGTTGATACGGGGAACCCGGCTGTCCTCGAACGTGGTCAGCCAGACGTGGTCGGCCTTGAACGTCCGGCCGAAACCTGCCACCACATGGCGGGCGATCTCTTGGGGGTCGTTCGTGGCCCGAACCGCGGCAGAGACCTGCCGGAGCTGTTCGCGCAGCGCCTCGGTCTCCTGCCGGACGGCGTTCCGCCGGGCCACCGTGTCGATAAGGGCAGTGGCGCGGTAGGCCAGTTCCCGGGGGGCGGGCGGCTTCGCGATGCAGTCGTGGATGCCGGTCGGCTGCATGGCAGCGAGCTCTGCGGGATCGTCAAGGTCCACCACCACAAGGACCGGCGCGTCCGCCTTGACGGCGGACAAAGACGCATCAACCACCACGACGGAAGGACGGCATTTCTCCAGGGAAGCAGCAAGTCCGTCAGCGTCCCGCGCGCACAGGACTGAGTACCCTGCATCCCGCAGCGCCTTGGCGTAGGACGCGAGCCGCGCGTCATCGGGGTCTGCCACGACGGCGGTGCGCGGCGCGCGCAAGTCACTCGGCGTGTCAACCGCCACAGTGTCCCCTTCCCTCCCAGTTGAGTACATTGTATGGTCACGCCGGGCGGGCGGCTCCACGGGAAAGACATGGATTGGTTCCATGGCCCTGACGGGCACGGAAATTGGCTGGCCGGGGGTCATACAGGCCACAATAAGGCGGCAGATCGCGCCGCCGGGTTGACCGGCCCCTATATTTGATCCGTGCCCTCCCCCTCGAAGTCCTTCCCGGCAAAGTCACTGCGGTCCACTGTGCAGAAGTACTTGATGGTCCCGAAGCTCATCCGGCTGTCACGCTCGGCTCCGAAGGACCGGCCGCAGGCATGGGACATGTACTGGGCCGGCATTAGGGGGGCCGGAACTGGGGGCGAAGTTCTCTGGGACTCGGGGACGGACGATGAATTCTACGGCTACAAGGACGTCCTGCTCCGCCACCTTGACCCGGAACTTCCCGTGGTGGACGTGGGCTGCGGCCACGGCAGGTTTACCCGTGCGTTGGCCGGAGTGTTCCCTGAAGTCATCGGCGTGGATGTTTCCGGGCAAGCCATAGCCCACGCCGGCGCCCAGGCAGCCGCGCATGGCAGCGCCGGCACCGTCCGCTATATGGCCCGGGACATGACCGCGCCGGGCGCGGGCAGGGGCCTTGCCGGCGGCATGGACGCAAACGTATTCATCCGGGGAGTGCTCCACGTGCTGGACAGGGCCGACCAGGAGGCGCTGGTGGAAAACCTGCGGCTCATGGCCGGAAGCCGGGGCACCATATTCCTTGCCGAAACGAACTTCCAGGGCAATCCCGTTGAGTACGTTTCCCACCTCGGTGCAACCACGCAGGGCATCCCCGCGCCCCTTGAACGGGCCATCCGCGGGCTGCCGATGCCCGGCCACTTCGGTCCCGAAGAGCGTTCCCGGGCCCTTCCGCCGGAGAAGTGGGAGCTCCTGGAGGACGGGGAAGTGGCCATCGAAACACACCCCATGACGGGCGTAGGCGGGAAGAGCCGGGTCCCGGGGTACTTCGCCGTGCTGCGCCCCAGGGACTAGGCGCGGCTCCGCCCTTCCCGCCCGGAGGGTCGCCCCTTTCTGCACTCACATCCCGTTCCGGCGTTCCATCGGACTGCAGCCGAAACCCTTGACACGCAGTGGATTGGGAGGCTGAATGGTAAGTAAACTTACTACTTAGCTTCAGGGGAAGGGATAGCCATCATGGTGCAGGACAAAGGCAACAACACGCGGGACGCCGGCGCAGGCCGTGACGAAGAAGATCTCGGTGCCGGGCCTGATGACGGCAAGGTCCGGACCGGCCCCGAATCATCCAAATCCCTCAAGTATTCACAGGAGGTCACCTCAACGGAGGACGAACCCGAGCGCGAGGGCCGGAGCCTGGCCACCACGCACCACGAAGTGATCCGGCAGTGGGCCGAAGAGCGCGACGGCGTTCCGGCCACGGTGGAAGGCACCGAACACGGTGACCACCTGGGAGTGCTGCGCATCGACTTCGGTGGTCAAAACGACAAGCTCCGCCACATCAGCTGGGAGGAATGGTTTGAAACCTTCGACTCCCGCGGGCTGAACTTCATCTATCAGGAACAACGCAGCGACGGCCAGCAGTCAAACTTCTTCCGGCTGGAGAATCCCGGCCGCGAAGACGCCTGAGCCGCGTACCGTTCCGCCGCCAGCCCAGCACCGGCCCATGAAGCCGGCGCCGTTTCGCCGACGGCGGGCGCAGAACTTACAGGAACTACCATGCGCGAACTCATTCCCTCCGGTTCCCTCCGCGGGATGTTGCTGCCGCCCACCTACGGACAGCACGTCACCCACTCCACGGAGTTCACCGTCTTGTCCGTCGAGATCTGGTCCGCCGGACTGGTGGTCAATATCCACTTGGCCTCCGACGGCGCTACGGAGCCGCGGATCATCCTCCAGGACCACTTCGGCACGGAGTACTCGTTCCGGGATTCCGCCACCCTGGGGTCGCGGAACCTCCAGGTGTTCACCCCTACGGTGCCCCCCGGAACCAGAAGCCTGACCGTCCGGGCCGCCGACGATCCGGAAGGCCGCCCTGTGGTGACCTTTGCGGTCCCACTGATGGCCGTGCCCGAAGAGCCTGAATCTTCCCAGGACGGCGAATACCCCCCGGCGCCGGAACTGCGCCGCCCGGCTTGACCCAACGAAAGGCTGCCACCATGCAGGACACCGCAGGATTTGCCCCAAGCACCGCCATCGTTACCGGATCAGATTCCGGCATCGGCAAGGCCACCGCCGTCGCGCTTGCAAGGGCTGGCATGGATGTAGGCGTCACCTGGCACTCCGACAAGGACGGGGCCGAAGGCACGGCCGAGGAAATCCGCCAGCTCGGACGCAAGGCGGTGGTGCGCCGGCTGGATACCACAGAGCTTCGCGCCGCCGGAGCCGTCATCGACGAACTCGCGGACGAGCTGGGCGGAGTGGACGTCTTCGTCAACAATGCCGGGACCGGCGACGGTACCAAATTCCTGGACCTGGACGTCGACACCTGGATGCAAACGCTGGACACCAACCTCAACGGGGCCTTCGTATGCCTCCAGGCCGCAGCCCGCCGCATGGTGCAGGCAGGCAAGGGCGGACGCCTGGTTGCCGTCACCAGCGTGCATGAATTCCAGCCGCGGGTGGGCGCGTCCGCCTACGACGCGTCCAAGCACGGCCTGGGCGGCCTGATGAAGACACTGGCGCTCGAGCTTGCAGAGCACGGCATCACGGCCAACAGCGTGGCGCCGGGCGAGATCGCCACTCCCATGACCGGGCAGGAGGACGAGGACCCCACCACCAAGGACCGGCCCGGCGTGCCCTTGGGCAGGCCCGGTGATGCCCGGGAAATTGCGGCCGTCATCGCCTTCCTGGCTTCGCCCGCTTCCAGCTACGTCAACGGCGCGTCCTGGGCGGTGGACGGCGGCATGCTGCAGATGGGGCCGCAGGCCGGCTCGCACATCACCAGCCACGAGTGGCGCGAAGGGTAGCCTTCCGGGCAAGGTGACCTGCAGTCCGCATTACGAGCCGGGCAAGCGCTTTCCCCCGGGGCTGCTGGCATGATGGAGCGCATGCGCATTCTTATTGCTCCGGACAAGTTCAAGGGTTCCCTCACGGCAGCCGAGGCCGCAGCTGCCATTGCCGAAGGTGCCTTGCGGGTCTACCCTGACGCCGTCGCCACGCAGTTCCCCATTGCCGACGGCGGCGAGGGAACCCTCGAAGCGGCGGTGGCGGCGGGTTATGAGGAGCGCCTCAATGCGGTCGTGGGCCCCATCCTTGCGCCAATCGGGGCCGCGTGGGCGGTCAGAAAGGCCGACGACGGCAGGGTCACCGCCGTCATCGAGACGGCCCAGGCCTCCGGCCTTGCGGAAATGGAGCCCACCCCCGCCAACGCCCTCCGGGCCCACAGCTACGGTTGCGGGCAGCTCATTGCGGCCGCCCTGGAGGCCGGCGCCACCGAGATTGTGCTGGGCCTGGGCGGTTCGGCCATGACCGACGGCGGCAGCGGGGCACTGCGCGCCTTGGGCCTCAAGCCGCTGGACTCCGCGGGGAACGTGGTGCCCCTGGGCGGCGGCTCCCTCGCGGACGTCGCGGCGCTGGACACGAGCGGGCTGGATCCCCGGCTGGCCTCCGTCACCTTCCGCATCGCCGTCGACGTGCGCAATCCCCTCTACGGGCCGGAAGGTGCCGCCCATGTCTTCGCTCCGCAAAAGGGCGCGGACCCGGACGCTGTGGAACTCCTCGACGCCGGCCTCCGCAACTGGTCATCGGTCCTGCGCGAAGCAACCGGCCGGGACGTGAACGTCCCCGGGGCGGGCGCCGCCGGCGGCTTCCCGGCGTCGTTCCTTGCCTTCACCGACGCCGCGCTGGAAGGTGGCTTCTCGCTGGTTGCCGGACTTACAGGCCTGGCCGGACAGCTGGGCGGAGCGGACCTGGTCATCACCGGCGAAGGGTCCATGGACTCGCAGTCCCTGACCGGAAAAGCACCCATCGCGCTCGCGGACGCCGCCCGGGAGCGCGGGATTCCGGTGATCGTGGTGGCCGGGAGGATCCTGGTCACGCCCGGGGAGCTCGCAGAACACGGCGTGGTGGCCGCCGCGCAGCTGCTGGACGTGGCACCCACCCCGCAGGATGCCATCGAAAACGCCGCCAAGTACCTGGCCTGGGCAACAAGCCAGGTACTTGAGGGCGCCTAGCGAGCTAAACGATGGTGGTGTTGCGGCGCCGGCGCCAAATGAGCACCACAATCAGCGTTGCAAGGGCGATCGCACCGATAACCCAAGGGGCGAAATTGACCCTGGTGGACTCATTCTGCGCGGATTCCCCGGTTCCCGGATTTGCGGGGCCGGTGGAGGCGGTATCCCCGGGAGACGGCGTGGGAGAGGAAGCGCCCATGGCCCACACTCCTCCGGAGGATCCCGTACTTCCTTCGACGGCTGCAGGTGCGGAACCCGCAGCTGGGGAGGCGTGGGCCGCTCCCAGCGGGAGTACCGGGGCGGAGATCAGCAGCAGGGCAAAAAGGGTGGTTCTCAGGATGGTTCGCATGCGGTTTTCCTTTCGGCTGGTCCGGGCTTAGGCGCCGGTCTCGTAGTGTGGCTCGGCAACGGGCTTGGACTCCGGCGATCCCTTTTCCCGGAGGTAGACGGACGCGCCCACCAGGACGGCGACGGCCAAAAACTCGCTCTGCCAGTTTTGGAAGGACTCAAACCAGAAACGGCTGGTGCCCACGTATTGGAGCACGGTGACGCCGGCCTCCCCGTGGCTTTGCTGTTCCTCGTTGTACGCCGCGGTGCCGCCCAGGGCGTGCGCGGTGAATGAGCCCAGGAAGAGCAGGAACAGGAGGATGGACAGGGAGTGCTCGTAAAGCTTGAGGACTGCGCCCCCGTGCTTCACAGGCCACGGTGTGGCCTGCTTGATGGCCGCCTGGCGCGGATCCTCGTCCTGGGGTGCCTCCTTGCCCACGGGCTTGGATTCGGAGGAACCCTTTTGGAACAGGAAGACCGTCAGGACCACGTACATGGCCATCTGCAGGAATTCCGATTCCCAGTTCTCAAAGGTGGCCTCGACGAAATCGCCCGTGGCCAGGAACTCGAATACCGAGACGGCGGCTTGGCCGTGAGCCTGCTGCTCCTGGCTGTAGTTCGCCGCCCCCGTCAGGATCATCCCGCCGAAAAACGCGAGGAACAGTCCGGCATTCGCCAGGAACAGCCCGTGTTCCCTCATCCATTTGCCCATGGTCATCCTTCCTTCGAGCCGTCCGGCGCCGTGCCTTCAGCGGCGCGCTTGTTGAGGTGGATCGGGATGTAAACGAGCAGGACCACCATCACTGCCATCAGCGCCCCGCCGGCGGTAAGACCGGCCGACCGGCCGGCTGCCACATCGAAGACCAGCGCAGCCGTCCCTGCGCTCAGCAGGGCGATTCCGGCAAGGGTTATTTTGGCGATGGTATCCCCGCTGGACACAAGCGTTTCCTTGAGCCGCTTCCGGAACAGCCTGCGGTGCACGCTCACGGGCAGGAGGATGAGCGCCGTGGTCAGCGCCGCGATCACCACGTTGGTCAGGTACAGGCCCACCTGGAAATCGTCGAGGTCCTCAAACCGCTGCTGGAAGGGGAGCGTCAGCAGGAAACCGGCAAGGATCTGCACGCCCATCTGCAACACCCGCAACTCCTGCAGCAGTTCTGCCCAGTTGCGGTCCAGTTGCTCCTCACGGGTCTCATTCCGGCCCGACCGGCCCGTGTAATCCTCAACCTCGGACATCGCCTCTCCTTCCCGTGCCAGCCCCCTTGTTCTCTTTCTACTCTTCCCGTACCCAGAAACAAGGCCGACGTTGCGCCTGCGCCAACATTTGATAAGTTTACTGATTATTCGCACCGAACGGTGGACTTTGCTCCTCCGGCCGGGATAGCTTCGAAGGACCGGTGCACGGCGGGGCTCTTCGAAAACCGACACAGTGAGCAGGCGGACTATGAGCGACACAGACAAGCAGGCAGACCAGCCAAAGGATCCCCGGGGCGGCTACCACTCAGGCCCGTTCCCGGAGCAGGAACAGAAGCAGCCCGGCCTGACGGCCCCGATGGAACCCAAGCCGGACCACGGGGAATTGAGCTACGAGGGGCACGGGAAACTGCAGGGCAAGGCGGCCCTCATCACGGGCGGTGATTCCGGAATCGGCAAGGCCGCCGCCATCGCTTTCGCCCGGGAGGGGGCCGATGTGGCCATCTCCTACCTCCCCGAAGAGGAGGAGGACGCGCAGGACACCGCGGACTGGATCCGCAAGGCCGGCCAGCGGGTCCTCCTGTTTGCCGGAGACGGCCGGGAAGAGGAATTCAGTACGCGCATTGCAGAGGAGACCCTGTCCGGGTTCGGGCGGCTGGACGTGCTGGTGCTCAACGCGGCCTACCAGAAGAACCGCGAGAGCCTGGAGTCCCTGCCCACCGAGGAGTTCGACCGCGTCTTCAAGACCAACCTCTACTCGCTGCTCTGGACCGCGCGGGCAGCCGTGCCGCACCTCAAACCAGGTGCCTCCATCATCACCACGGCATCAATCCAGGCCTTCAACCCGTCGCCCGGCCTGATTGACTACGCCATGACCAAGGCCGCGCAGGTGGCCTTCACCAAAGCGCTGGCGCAGGAGCTTGGTCCCAAGGGCATCCGCGTTAACGCAGTGGCCCCCGGCCCCATCTGGACTCCACTGATCCCGGCAACGGAATGGCCGGAAAAGCTCCCGAAGTTCGGGCAGGACACCCCGTTGGAGCGTGCTGGCCAGCCGGCAGAACTTGCCGCCGCGTATGTACTGCTGGCTTCCGAGGACGGCTCCTACATCTCGGGGGCAGTCCTTCCGGTGACCGGGGGCAAGGGGCTCTGAAGCCGGGCTCCACAAAAATGAACGGGACCCAGCAGGCCAGCTTCATCCGACCAGACAACAGGAGGAAACCATGACGCAGGAAAACCAGCATGCCCAGCCCGAAACGGACCCGGGCGGTTACGGCACCCCCACCGCTGAGCAGGAAATGGGCGGGGTCCAGGGCTCAGGAGGCGGCTCCGGCACCGGCACGGAAGCTTCGGGAGGCGTGGAAACCAACGAGCCCCAGTCGGACGCCAGCGGGGATCCGGTACCCCACGACGTCGACCTTCCCTCCAGCGCCGCTGAGATCGACGAGTCCAACGATGACTCCCAGGGCTCCGCTCCCGTCTCGTCCGAGTCAGGGCAGGAAGCTGCCGGAATTCCGGACGGCAGCGGCAACGACCTCCCCAAGGAGAAGTCGCCCAATGACGAGGGCGGCGAGAGCTTCGACGCCGGATAGGCGCCTTCCGGGGCCGTCCGCGCCGGACGTTCTGGAGCTTTGGGACAGTCACTGAACGGAGGCCTCCGCCCCTGTGGTTCCCCGGGAACCGCAGGGGCGGAGGCCTTCGGCGTGCCGGGCATAGATCCGGGCGATGTGGGTAAAGAACAGGGCGGACCCTATTCGCAATCCATGCCGAGTGCAGGCGCCAGGAGGTTGGCTGTGAGCAGGAAATCGTCAGAACAGTGGGCACGGCGCGTTGATGCGGAGGCAAGCGTGGAAGTGGACGTCCTGCTGCCCACGTGCAACCGCCCGGCTGAACTTGCCGTAACCCTCGCGGGACTTGCCGCGCAGGCCGAGCCCGCGTTCGCCGTCGTGATCAGTGACCAGTCAACCGGGACCCCCGGCTGGGAGCACCCTGCCGCTGCCGCCATGGTGCGTGTCCTGCAAGCCCAGGGCAGGCCCGTCACCCTCCTCCGCCACCTGCCGCGGCGGGGCCTGGCGGAGCACCGCCAGTTCCTGCTGGAACAGTCAACCGCTGAAAAGTGCCTTTTCCTTGACGACGACGTGTGGCTGGAGCCCGGGGCGCTGGACCGGCTCAGCTGCGCCCTGGACAAGCTTGAGTGCGGCTTCGTGGGGATGGCGCCGCAGGGCCTGTCCTACCTGGAGGACAGGAGGCCCGAACAGACAGCGGTGTTCGAGGCATGGGAAGGGCCCGTCACTGCCGAGCGCATCCGCCCCGGGGACCCGGGCTTCGAACGGTGGCCCCTCCACAGTGCCGCAAACCTCAGCCACATCAGCGCCGACCTGGCCCTCCAGCCGGGGCAGTGGGTGCCCTATCGGGTGGCCTGGCTGGGCGGCTGCGCACTGTACCGCCGCGACGCGCTCAGCGAAGCGGGCGGGTTCGCGTTCTGGGACAGCCTGCCGCCCGGCCACGCCGGGGAGGACGTGGTGGCCCAATGGCGCGTGATGGAACGGTTCGGGGGTGCCGGGATCCTGCCTTCCGGGGCCGTCCATCTGGAGTCACCCACCACGGTGACCGACCGGCAGGTGGAGGCATACGACGTCGTGCTCGGCCAGGAACAGGCAGGCTGACAGGGCCTGCCCCTCCCTTCAGCCGCACAGGGGACGTATTCTTAGAAATAGGTTTTGCAGTAGGCCGGAGCGCTTCAACCAAGGCGTGGATCATGGCCGCTGAACCCACAGGGCAGCTAGGCTGGGGACCCTTTCCAGTACCCCCGGAACAGGTGTTTGACAGCAAGGACGTCGAAACCTATCTCTGGGATGTCACCCGTGACTTCATGGCGGACATCAAGGGCGACCAGCGCGGCATAACCTGGGCAGCCACGCTTTTCCGCCTGGGCCAGGCCCGCACCGTTGCCGCCAGCACGGAGAAGGCGCGCGAGGCTGACCAGGAGCAGTGCTCCTTCGCCGACGGGCCTGTTATGGAGGCCATCCGCAGCGGCGAGTTTGTGCTGCTGTCAGATGTCAGCCGGGACCGGCGCTGGCCGGGATATGCGAGTGCGGCTGCCAGCCACGGCGTGCAGTCGCTCCTGTCCATGCCCATCGCGTCCGAGGGCGGGACAAGCGCCGCCATCAACCTGTATGCGGCGTTTCCCCACGCCTTCACCAGTGACGACCTTCTCCGCAGCCGGAACTACGCTCACCAGGTGGCGCGTGCACTGCGGGTAGTGGTGCGCGTGGCGGAACGGGCCGAAGCGACGGCGGGGATCGCCGTCGTGCAAAGCTCCCTGGTCCTGGTGGACCTGGCGGTGCGCAGCCTCATGGATGAGTACGGGCTCAGCCGGGAGGGGGCGCTTCGGTTCCTGCAGACCCAGGCCCTGCACCATGAGCTTGACCTGCGCGATGCCGCCCTGAACGTTGTTGCGCCCGGCTCCGCAAGGGAAAGCCCCACGGCAGGGGATTCAGGCAGGGAACCCACAGGGCTGAGGCAGGGAACGCCCGACGGCGTGGCGGACTTCCGCCTGCTGCCCCCTGCCGAGCTGGACCAGCAGGCGGAAGCACCGCGCGGCAAGGCCGGACCGCGCAAGAAGTCATCGCACCCAGAAGGGAGGACGGCATGACCGCGCAGAAGCAGGAGCATCCGGCATGGGCTTCAGACGCCGGACATCATCCCTGGCACCGCTTTGTTGCACTCGGCGACTCGTTCACCGAGGGCGTCGGGGATCCCGAGCCGGGGAGCCAGGGCGGGCTGCGGGGCTGGGCCGACCGCGTGGCCGAGGAACTCAGTGTTGGCCAACCGGATTTTGCCTATGCCAACCTAGCGATCCGGGGCCTGCGGCTGCAGGAGATCCTCGACCAGCAGGTGGGCCCGGCGCTGGCAGCCAAGCCTGACCTGGTTACGCTGTCCGCCGGCGGGAACGACATCGTGTTCCGCCGCAGCGACCCGGACAAGTTGGCCGAAAAGATCGATGCCGGCGTGGAGCAGCTCGCCCGATCCGGGGCCACCGTGGTCCTTTTTGCCGGCCCCGATTGGGGCGCTACCCCGGTCTTCGGCCAGATACGCGGCAAGGTGGCAATCTTCAACGAGAACCTGCACATAGTGGCCGCCCGGCATGACGCTGTCATCGTTGACCTGTGGTGCCTGCGCGACCTCACCAGGCCCGGAATGTGGGATCCTGACCGGCTGCATTTCTCTCCGCTGGGCCACCACACCATAGCCATAGGGGTGCTGCAGGCACTCGCCGTTCCCCATGGCCTTGAACCGTTGCAGCCCAAGGCGCTCCCGCCTCGCAGCTGGAAGGAATCCCGGGCGCAGGACCTCGCCTGGGCCCGTGAATACCTTGTTCCCTGGGCAATCCGCCAGGTCAGGCACCCGACGGTGGCCCCGCCCGCTCCCAAACGGCCCCGGCCCGGGCCGGTTGTTGGCCATGGGCATTCGGCTGTGGGCCATCCGGGGGCCCTGCCCGCCGAGCCCCTGTCCCTGAAGAAGGCTTAGCGCTTCTTCGGAGCCCGCTTGGCGGCAGCGTTCACGGCTGCCTTGACGGCAGGGGGAAGGCCAGCCTGTTCCGTCTCCGGCTCTGCCACCGTGCCCCGGGCTTTCGCGATGGCCTTCATGCCGTGGTAGATCACCAGGGCTGCCGCCGAACCCAGCGCGATGCCGGTGAACTTGAGGTCGCCGATGGTCCAGGTGTAGTCCGCGATGCCAATGATCAGGGCCACGGCGGCGGTGGTCAGGTTCACCGGGTTGGAGAAGTTCACCTTGTTCTGCACCCAGATCTTCACGCCCAGGATGCCGATCATGCCGTAGAGCATCGTGGCTGCTCCGCCCAGGACGCCCGGCGGGACGGTGGCGATCAGTTCGCCGAACTTGGGGGAGAAGCTCAGCAGGATGGCGAAGGTGCCCGCCACCCAGTACGCCGCCGTCGAGTACACCTTGGTGGCGGCCATGACGCCGATGTTCTCAGCGTAGGTGGTGGTGCCGGAACCGCCGCCGAAGCCGGCAAGGACGGTGGCGGCGCCGTCGGCCATCAGCGCACGCCCGGAGACGCCGTCGAGGTTCTGCCCCGTCATGGCCGCGACCGACTTCACGTGGCCGATGTTCTCCGCCACAAGTACCAGGACCACGGGCACGAACAGTCCGAGCACGCCGATGTGGAACTCGGGGGTCTGGAACTGCGGGAGGCCGATCCAGGCTGCGGCGTCCATCTTGTCGTAGCTCACCTCGCCGCGCAGCATGGCCACGAGATAGCCAACCACCACGCCCACCAGGATGCTCAGGCGGCCCAGGATCCCGCGGAAGAGGACGCTGACCAGGATGATGGTGGCCAGCGTGACCACGGCGGTGACGGGCGCGGCGTCGAAATTGTTTTTCGCCGCAGGGGCAAGGTTGAGCCCGATCAGGGCCACGATTGCGCCCGTGACGATGGGCGGCATCAGCCGGTTGATCCAGCCCGCGCCGAATTTCTGCACAATGGCGCCCACCAGGGCCAGGGCGGCGCCGGCCAGCACCACGCCGCCCAGTGCCCCGGGGACGCCGAACTGCTGCTGGGACGCCATGATGGGCGCGATGAAGGCGAAGCTTGAGCCAAGGTAGCTGGGAACCCGGCCCTTGGTGATCACCAGGAACAGCAGGGTGCCGATGCCGGAGAAGAACAGGGTGGTGGCAGGCGGCATGCCCGTGATGATGGGCACCAGGAACGTGGCTCCGAACATGGCCACCACGTGCTGCATGCCGACGCCAATGGTGAGCGGCCAGGCCAGCCGCTCATCGGGGGCCACCACATGGCCGGGCTTAATCGACTTGCCGGTGCCGTGCAGCTTCCATTTGATTCCGAGCATGCTCATGGGCGGAGGCCTTTCAAGGGGGATGCCGCGGAGGGCGGAGATTAACTGGGACAAGGATACCGCCAGCGCCGGCCCGCGGTCTGCTGTGGTGGACGTCACCTGCCGTCACGGGAAGAGGGCGGAACTGGTTGAAGTTGCAAGTATGGAAAGCAAATAAGGCCGGCCCCGGGAAGCGGGGAGGCGCAGCGAAAGGTAAGCCCATGACCATTGCCCACGAAGAAGCCGTTATCGATGCGGCCGCGGTAGACGCCATTTTCGCCCAGGCCCGCACTGCCAACTCCTTCACCGGAGAGGTGACCGAGGAGCAGGCGCAGGCCATCTACGAGCTGACCAAGTTCGGCCCCACAGCGTTCAACTCCCAGCCGCTGCGCGTGACCTACGTCCGTTCCGATGAGGCCCGCGCCAGGCTGGTGGAGGCCCTCATGCCGGGCAACCGCGCCAAGACCGCTTCCGCCCCGCTGGTGGCAATCCTCAGCTACGACACCGACTGGGCGGGCCAGTGGGACAACTTCCTCCCCGGCTACAACGCCCCCAAGGCCATGTACGATGCCAACCCCGAGCTCGCGGCCGCCACAGGCAACAACAACGCCCACCTGCAGGCCGGCTACTTCATCCTGGCCGTCAGGTCCCTCGGGTTCGCCGCGGGCCCCATGACCGGCGCGGACTTCGGCGCCATCGATGAGGCCTTCTTCCCGGCAGGCGACCAGAAGAGCTTCCTGGTGGTCAACATCGGCCAGCCGGCCGAGGACGCCTGGGGCGAAGCGAAGCCCAAGTTCGCCTACGAGGACGTCGTCCGCACCGTCTAACCCTGCCCGCGGCCCTCTCTCACTTAATGCGCCTTTTTTCCGGGCAGGTTCAAGGGGTCGTTGCAACACCTGAGTGATTGGGGTGTTGTTGTGGGTTTTGGTCGGCCTGAGCTGTTGCAGTCGGTGGTGCGGGTTTTCTGGGAGGCGCGGTCTTCTGGGGCATCTGATGAGGTGGCGGCGGCGGTGGCCGGTATGTCCCTGTCTGCGGCCAGGTTGATCGTCCGTCAGCATGGTGGGGTGGATCCTGCGAAGAAGCCCCCGTGCGCGCGGTTCCTGTCCTTCGATGAGCGCGAGTTGATCGCTGTGTGGCGGGCGGCCGGGTGCGGCGTGCGGGAGATCGGCCGGCGTTTGGGCCGGAACCCGTCCACTGTCAGCAGGGAGCTGGGCAGGAACATCCGGAACGGGGGCAACCGTCCGTACCTGGCGTCCTCGGCGCAGAACCGTGCGCAGAAGCTGGCGCGCAGGCCTAAGGCACGGAAGCTGGCTTTCAACGAGGCCCTGGCGCTTTACGTCGCCGGAATGCTGACGGCGCGGGAACGGTTGTCCCCGGAGCAGATCAGCGCCCGGCTACGGATTGATTTCCCCGATGATGAAAGCATGCGCATCAGCCCGGAGACTATCTATCAGTGCATCTACATCCAGGGCCGCGGCGGGCTGAGAGCCGAGCTCGCCGCTGCTCTGCGCACCGGCCGGGCCGTGCGCCAGCCAAACCGGCGCGCGGGCATGCGAAGGCCCCGGGTCCCGAAAGAGTTGCTGATCAGTGAACGCCCCGCGGAAGCCGATGACCGGGCAGTGCCCGGGCACTGGGAGGGCGATCTGATCATCGGTACCCCTGGCGCCGGGGCGATCGGAACCCTCGTGGAACGCAGCAGCCGTTTCGTGATGCTCCTGCACCTGCCTAACGGACATACCGGCGAGCAGGTGCTGGCCGCCATCGAGGCAACCCTTCCGACCCTGCCGGCCCAGCTGCGCCGGTCCCTGACCTGGGACCAAGGCGCTGAGATGGTCGGCATTCACGAACGCGTCAGGATTGCCACGGCGCCGAGGTCTACTTCTGCGATCCTCACTCACCCTGGCAACGCGGCACGAACGAGAACACCAACGGACTCCTGCGACAGTACTTCCCCAAAGGCATGGACCTCACCACCGTCACCCGCGCAGACCTCGACTACGCTGCCGCAGGACTCAACGGACGCCTACGCAAAACCCTCGGCTGGAAAACACCCGCACAAGCCCTCCAGCAAATACTGGAAGAATCAGCAGCATAGGACGTGTTGCAACGACCACTTGAATCCGCCCCTGACGCTCTCTCACGCCCTGAGAGAGCGTTGGCGCTTAAGCCGCGTTAAGTGAGAGAGCGTCGGAGGGGGTGGGAGACTGGGGCTATGCCGATGCGGAACCTTATCCTGGTGGCCTTTGTCGAGCCGGTGGCGGACGGGCTGGTTTTCCCCCGCAGCGAATGGCCGCTGCACATCACCCTGGTGAGGTTCGACGTCGGCAGTCCTGCAGGTGCCGACCCCGCCGAACGCCTCGCCGGGCTGGCTGAACCGCCAGTGCTGGCGGCCCTGGGTGCCGGGCTGACGGTGGGTGAGGACGCAGGTTTCGGCCGGAACGGCGCGGTCCCCGTGAACCTCATCCAGCCGCAGCCGGATCTCCAGGCCCTGCACGAGCAGCTGGTCGCCGCCGTCGGCGGCCTGGGCGGCACAATCCTCACGCCCGCCCACACCATGTCCGGCTACAGGCCCCACGTCTCACACCACGGCCACAAGCGGCTGGACCCGGGGGACGCCGTCGTGCTCGACCGGATCGCACTGGTGGACATGGCGCCGGACGGTGACCGAACCGTCCGGCGCATCCTGAAGCTGTGGACGCTGGCGGAAACCGGGAACAGCGCCTAGGCGATGACGCTGTCCACCAGGGCCTTGGCTTCCGCCTGGACCTGCTTGAGGTGCTCCTCGCCCTTGAAGGACTCGGCGTAGATCTTGTAGACGTCCTCGGTGCCGGAGGGGCGCGCGGCGAACCAGGCGTTCTCCGTGACCACCTTCAACCCCCCGATGGACGCGCCGTTGCCGGGCGCCTCGGTGAGCTTGGCGGTGATCTCCTCACCTGCCAGGGACGTCGCCGTGACATCCGCGGCGGAGAGCTTGCCCAGCTTCGCCTTCTGCTCCCGGCTGGCCGCGGCGTCAATGCGGGCGTACACGGGCGCGCCGAACTGGTCCGTCAGGCCCTTGTAGAGCTGCGAGGGGGACTTGCCCGTGACCGCGGTGATTTCCGAGGCGAGCAGGGCGAGCAGGATGCCGTCCTTGTCCGTGGTCCAGACGCTGCCGTCCTTTTTGTTGAAGGAGGCGCCGGCCGATTCCTCGCCGCCGAAAGCGCCCTCGCCGGACAGCAGGCCGGGCACGAACCACTTGAAGCCGACCGGAACCTCCACAAGCTTGCGGCCCAGGCTTTCCGCCACGCGGTCGATGATCGAGGAGGAAACCAGGGTCTTGCCCACCACGGAGGCCGGGTTCCAGCCGCTGCGGTTGCGGTAGAGGTAGTCGATGGCCACCGCCAGGTAATGGTTGGGGTTCATCAGGCCGGCATCCGGGGTGACGATGCCGTGCCGGTCGGCGTCGGCGTCATTTCCGGTGGCGACGTCGAAGGCGGAGCCGTTGCCGCCGTCGGACATCCGCTTGATCAGCGACGCCATCGCGGACGGCGAGGAGCAGTCCATCCGGATCTTCTCGTCCCAGTCCAGGGTCATGAACGCCCACTGCGGATCCACGGTGGGGTTCACCACGGTGAGGTTGAGCTGGTGCCGCTCGCCGATCTCGCCCCAGTAGTCGACTGAGGCGCCGCCCATGGGGTCGGCACCGATGCGCACGCCGGCCTCGCGGATGGCGTCCAGGTCAAGGACGGACGGGAGATCGTCCACGTAGCTGCTGAGGAAGTCGAATTTGCCGGTGGTGTCCGCAGACTGGGCTTCAGCCAGGGGAACGCGCTTCACGCCGCGGAGGTCATTCTCGAGCAGTTCGTTGGCACGGTTGGCGATCCACCCGGTGGCATCGGAATCGGCCGGGCCGCCGTGCGGAGGGTTGTACTTGAAGCCGCCGTCGGCCGGCGGGTTGTGGCTGGGGGTGACCACGATGCCGTCCGCCTGGGGGGCGCCGGCCGCGGCCTTCCGGTTGTAGGTGAGGATGGCGTGGCTCAGGGCGGGCGTCGGCGTGTAGCCGTGCCGGGCGTCCACGAGGACCTGGACGCCGTTGGCCGCCAGGACCTCAAGCGCGGAGTTCTGCGCCGGCTCGCTCAGGGCATGCGTGTCCTTGGCCAGGAACAGCGGGCCGGTGATGCCCTGCCCCGCCCGGTACTCCACAATGGCCTGGGTGATGGCAACGATGTGTTTCTCGTTGAAGGACGCCTTGAGGCTGGAGCCGCGGTGCCCCGAGGTTCCGAAGACCACGCGCTGCCCTGGATCACCCAGATCCGGCGAGATGTCGTAATACGCATCGAGGAGCGCAGTGATGTCAACAAGGTCCTGGGGTTGGGCAACTGTGCCCGCGCGGCTAGCCATGCCACCAGCATGCCAGACGGCGGCCGGAGTCAAAACGATCCGTCCGGAATGCGGCCCGTGTGTCCGGCCTGTGACGAAATTACGTCATCAACCGAGTAGTCAAACTGAGTACCGACCCCGGAAAGTACTTATATACCGCCGCCTGCGTGCCCTGTTACGTTCGAGAAAATCCGGAAAAACATCCGCAAGCAGGGCACGACGGCGGGCGGCCGCCGTCGTCCTTCCGGCAGGGAAGCAGGGACGCCATGGGGGCAGGGGACGGGGCAGCCGAGCAGTCCAGGCTGGCCGCGGAGAGGGTGGCCAGGCTCAAGCGCCGGCTCGACGAAGCGGAGCGCGCCACGAAGCCGTGGGACGCGGGCGCAGAGGGCACTACGGCAGTGGCCGAGAAGCTCAGTGAACTGGTGCCGCGGGGCTGGTATGTGCTGAATGATGTCTACTGGCCAGGCCGGCCAAAGGCCAGCCTGGACCATGTTTTGGTGGGGCCGGGCGGCGTGGTTGTGGTGGATTCCAAGAACTGGACGGGCGAGGTCCGCGTTGCCTCGGGCGTGCTGTGGCAGGGGCGCTACGCCCGGACCCAGGCGGTGGAGGGGGCCCTTGCCCAGTGTGCGGCCGTGACGTCCGTGGTTGCTCCGGCGCACCGGAGGCTGGTGCGCCCGTTGATCTGCATGGCTGCCCAGCCGGACCTCTTTGGGGTGACGAATTCTGACGTGGCAGTGGCCGGAACCGGGCGCGTGGTGGGGGCCATAGAAGCCCTGCCCCCGGTCCTGGACCCTCAGGCCGTGGCGGGACTCTACGAACACCTCGGCCAGGAGCTGACCCACGAACAGGAGCCCGGCATCACCGCGCTGCGGAGCGTACGGCCCGGAACCGTGGTCCCGCCCGCCGGAACCACAGTCCCGCCCGCCGAAGCGACAGGAAGTGACCCAACAGGTCCTGCAGGTGGTGTCCGGAGGGCTGGCTCGCCGCCCCGGCCGGTGGTCCGGGGAAACTCCTCCGGGACCACGCCGGCCGCGAACAGCAGCCCGGTCCCGCCACACACTCCGGCCCTGCATGGTTCCCCCCGGCATGGTTCGCCCCGACGCAGTCCGGCCCGGCACGGTTCGGCCCGTCGTGGTTCGGCCCTGCACGGTGCCGGCCCGACCTCGCGCCAGCACGGTGCTGCCGGCGGGGGACGGCTGGCCCTGCTGGCCGCTTTTGTGATTTTTGCCGTGTACGTCTTGCCCTACTGGGGACAATAGATCCCCCAACCGGCCGGGAGTAGGCTGGATCAAAATCCTAGGGGGAAACCATGTCCGACCAGCCAAGCCAGCGTCCCGAATCCGGGCAGCCGGAGTCCCCGGCGCCGCCCGGCTTTGAGCCGCCCCGATCCGCCGGGCCATCCGGCAGCGGGATGCCGTCGCAGCCGCAGCACGGGCAGTACGGGCAGGGCGGTGATGGGCAAAATTCTTATGGCCAGGGCGGCTACGGGCAGGGCGTCTATGCACCGGACGGTTCCGGGCAGGACACCTACGGCGAGCCGGGCCAGTACGGCACACCGTACGGTCAGCAGCCAGGCCCGTATGCGCAGCCTGCCAGCCCCTACGGCCAGCCTGCCAGCCCGTACGGCCAGCCTGCCAGCCCCTACGGCCAGCAGCCGTACTACTACGGTATGCAGGCGGAGCCGAAGACGCTGAGCATTGCCAGCATGGTGTGCGGCATCGCCTCGGTGATCATGGGCTGGATCCTGATTCCCCAGGTCGCCGCGATCATCACCGGACACCTGGCCCTCAAGCGGGAACCGGCCGGCAGGGGCATGTCCATCGCCGGCCTCGTCCTGGGGTACCTGTGCCTACTGGGCTACGGCGCACTCTGGCTGCTGGCCATCATCGGCCTGACCGTCGCCAGCACCAGCGGCGGTTCAACCTACTCATACTGAACCGCACGTCTTCTGACCCCCAAGTCCTCAGCCATGCTCAACAGCCTGAACCAGCCGCCCACGCCGCCCGGCGCTCCGGCGCACGTGCCGCCGTCGCCCGCCTAGGCCTTCATGCGACTAAGCGCTTGTGAGCCTAAAGCGCTGGGACTAGCCTGGCGGCGGCTGCGTCGGCGGGATGTTGTGGTTAAGGCGGAAGACGTTGTGGGGGTCGTACCGGTCCTTGAGGGCAACAAGCCGCTGGAACTTCTCCGGGCCGTACGCCGCGCGGGCAGCGTCCGCCTCCTTCAGCCCGACTTCGGCACCCAGGAAATTGACGTACTCGCCATGCTCGGCGAACGGCTGCATGAGTGCATAAGCCTTGCGGGCAAAGGCTGTCAGCCGGTCGTCCTCGGAACGGTCGCGCCAGAATCCGTACACGTTGAGCCAGTAGCGGGCGGACCGGTTGGGGAACGCCGTGGCGTCCTCCGGCACCCGACCGAACGCTCCCTCCATGTGGTGGATGTCGATGCCGGTTCCCTCCCAGGTCACCTCGGACGCGAAACCCAGCAGGACATCCACCGTCTCCTCGTCGAGGCGGGAAAAGGAGACGTTCTTCCAGTAGCCGCGCGAGCCCTTCGGAAAAACGCTGTCCATGGCGCTCTGCCAGTCCAGCCACGAGGCAGGGCCAACCTCCTGTTCGTCGGGCGGTGCCGCGGCCGTCAGTTGCCCAACGCGGTCGAGGCCGGCCTGGTGGTCCTCGCCAACCCACATGAACCCGAGGATCATCCACGGGTCCCCGCCCATCCCGAACTCGGGCGGGAAGACCAGGAACGAGACGATCGGGTTCATTTCCTCGGGCAGGGTGGGGGTCCAGGCGGCAAAGGCGAGCAGGGCGTTCCGCCAGTGTTTGCGCCGGTAGAACAGGTTTCCGCCCAAGGGAGCCGCCGGCAGGGGACGGGCGCGGAAGGTGAACGAGGAGGCAACGCCGAAGTTGCCGCCGCCGCCGCGCAGCCCCCAGAAGAGCTCCGGGTTCTCCTGGCCGCTCGCATGCAGGTGCTCTCCGGCGGCGGTCACGACGTCCACCGATTCCAGGTTGTCTAAGCTGAGGCCGCCGGTACGGGTCAGCCAGCCCACCCCGCCGCCGAGGGTAAGGCCCGCAACGCCTGTCCCGCTGATCACCCCCAGCGGAACGGCGAGGTTGTAGGGGGCAGTGGCCCGGTCCACGTCGGCAAGTGTTGCTCCCGGCTCAACCGTGACGAGCCGGGATCCAGCATCGACCTGGACGCGCTTCATCGGCCCGAGGTCCAGGACCAGTCCGCCGTCAACCGTTCCGTGACCGGCCACATTGTGGCCCCCGCCGCGGACCGCCAGGGCCAGGCCGGTCCGCTGGACAGCGTCCAGCACCACCTCGATGTCGGTCAGGGCCCCGGCGCGGACCACGGCCCGCGGCCGGAGGTCCACCATGCCGTTCCAAACAGCACGGGCATCGTCGTAGAGCGGATCCCCGGGCTCGATCAGGGATCCTGACAGCTTCCCGCGCAGCTCGTGCAGTGCCTGTTGCAACTCCCTGGCGTTGTCATGAACTGTGGACATCGTCCGTGCTCTTCCGCTTAAGGGCTGAACCCTAGGGGATAAGGAAGATGTGGGAGGCGTTGGCCGCCTTCCACGAGGAACTGCCGGCACATCGAGCCGGAAGCCTCACGCGATGTCCAGAGTGTAAAACCGCCGCCGGGCGGGGTCAATACGCTCCCGTCAGCGGAGCAGCTCCACGTCCGACACCAGCTCGATGTGCGCAAGCATGGCTTCGGCGGCACCTTCGGCATCCTGCGCCCTGACAGCGTCGGCGATCTTGCGGTGGGAGGCAAGGGACTGCTCGGGCCGTCCGGGCTGGCCAAGGGATTCCATCCTGGTTTCAAGAATCATTTCCGCGATGAAGGCCATCAGCTGCGCCAGCACGGAGGAATGCGCTGCGGCCGTAATGGCCTGGTGGAAGAGCTCGTCACCGTGGGTTCCGCGGTCGCCGTCGCTGATTTCCTTCGCCATCACCTCAAGGGCGTCATCAATGGCAGCCAGGTCTTCGTCCGTGCGCCGGGCAGCGGCGAGGGCGGCAAGCTTCACTTCCAGCGTGCTTCGCGCTTCCACGATCTCCGGCAGCCTGCTGCGGTGCTCGCGCAGGCCCTTTATCACGGAGGCGACACTCGGCCGGCGCGCCAGGACGGCTCCGGTCCCGTGCTGCACGTCGATCACCCCCAGCACCTCGAGGGCCACGAGGGCCTGGGCGAGCGTGGCACGGGAAACGCCGAGGCGCTCGGCAAGGTCACGCTCCGCCGGCAGCAGGTCGCCGGGCCTCAGCTGGGCGGACTCGATGTAGGACAGGATCTGCTCCACGAGCTGTTCGTACAGCCGGGGGCGCGTGATTCGTTCCAGTCCCAGCCGTGATGCCTTCTCCACAAAGCCCTCGCTACGTCGTCGGTCCTTCCAGAATAGCGCCTCCTGCTATTGACATACAGACTGGGTGTCTAGGAGGCTAGTCCAGTGAGCCAGTAACTCACGTCACACTCCCATCCCCAATGGAGGACCAACGATGTCCGCTCCTGTTTTATCCATCCTCATCCTGGCGGCGATGTTCCTGCTCGCCACCGTCCTTCCCCTGAACATGGGCGCGCTGGCCTTCGTTGGCGCCTTCCTCCTGGGCAGCGTTGTCCTGGGGATTTCCACCAGTGACATCCTGGCCAACTTCCCCGGCGGTCTGTTCCTTACCATCGTCGGCGTCACGTACCTTTTCGCCATCGCCCAGAACAACGGCACCATCGACCTCCTGGTGAGGGGCGCCGTGCGGCTGGTGGGCAACCGCGTAGCCCTGATTCCCTGGGTCATGTTCGCCATCACGGCGCTGATTACCAGCGTCGGTGCCCTGTCCCCGGCCGCGGTCGCAATCATCGCCCCGATCGCGCTCAGCTTCGCCGGGAAGCACAAGATCAGCCCGCTGCTGATGGGCATGATGGTGATCCACGGCGCCCAGGCCGGCGGGTTCTCGCCGATCGCCGTCTACGGCGTTACGGTCAACGGACTGATTGCCAAGACTGAACTCGCCGCGAGCCCGATGGCTATCTTCCTGGCCAGCTTCATCTTCAACCTTGTCGTGGCAGCGGTCCTGTTCATCGTCCTCGGCGGCAGCAAACTCCTCTCCTCCAAGGCTGGCCGGATCGTTGAGCAGGCAGCCGAGAGCCGCATGAAGGTGAGCGTCGGCGCCCGCGCGGCCGGTGTCACCCTGCAGGGCTCCGGTTCGGACATTCCCCCTTCTGGCGTCTCGGCCAAGGGCACCACTGGTGGGTCCTCCGCAGCCGGTGAGGCCGGGGTCAGCTCCGCAGGTGCCCGCGCCACCGTGCCGCAGCTCGTGACCATCCTTGGTCTCATCTCCCTCGCCGTCATCTCCCTCGGATTCAAGGTCGACGTCGGCTTCGTTTCCATTACCATCGCCATCATCCTGGCGCTGGTGTCACCGGCCGCCCAGAAGGGCGCCGTCAACAAGATCAGCTGGTCCACCGTGCTGCTCATCTGCGGCATGCTGACCTTTGTTGGAGTCCTCGAAGAAGCCGGCACGATCAAGTTCGTCTCCGATGGCGTCGCCAACCTCGGCCTGCCCCTGCTGGCAGCGCTGCTGATCTGCTACATCGGCGGAATCGTTTCGGCGTTCGCATCGTCCACCGCAATCCTCGCGGCACTCATTCCGCTGGCGGTTCCGTTCCTTGCCGCCGGCGAAATCGGTGCCGTCGGAGTCATCGCGGCACTTGCGGTCTCCGCAACCATCGTGGATGTTTCGCCCTTCTCCACCAACGGCGCACTTGTGCTGGCCAATGCGCCCGACGGCGTGGACAAGGAACGCTTCTACAAGCAGATATTGACCTACAGCGGCATCGTCGTGGTCGCCGGACCCGCAATCGCCTGGCTCGTCATGGTCGTCCCGGGCTGGATGTAGCCGGTTGAACGCACCCCGGCAGCGCCGAACCGGCAGCCGCGAGATCAGCAAACGAAGGAAACCAGGCAATGAGCAGAACCGATAGTACGCAGGGGCCCCTGTCCGGCCACCTGATAGTGGACCTGAGCCGGGCTTTGGCTGGACCGCATGCCGGAATGATGCTGGCCGACCTGGGCGCCCGCGTCATCAAAGTGGAGAACCCCGGGACGGGGGACGATACGCGGGGTTGGGGTCCGCCCTTCGTGGGCCCCGCCGACGATCCGCAGTCCACCTACTTCATGTCCTGCAACCGCAACAAGGAATCCATCAGCCTGGACCTGAAGAGCGGAGACGGGCAGGCGGTGCTGCGGGGGCTGCTGGAGCGGGCCGACGTGGTGATCGAGAACTTCCGCCCCGGCGTCATGGACCGGCTGGGCTTCTCCACCGCTGCCATGCACGAACTAAACCCGCGCCTGGTGGTCCTCTCCATCACCGGCTTCGGCCATGACGGGCCGGAATCCCAGCGCAGCGGCTACGACCAGATCCTCCAGGGCGAGGCGGGGCTGATGTCCCTGACAGGCTCCGGACCGGACGATCCCCAGCGGGTCGGCGTCCCCATCGCGGACCTCCTCGCCGGCATGAACGGGGCATTCGGAGTGCTGGCGGCGCTGGTTGACCGGGACAAAAGCGGCCGCGGGCAGGTGGTGCGGACGTCTCTGCTGGCATCACTGATCGGGGTGCACGCCTTCCAGGGCACCCGCACCACGGTGGCAGGGGAAGTTCCGCAGGCGCAGGGCAACCACCATCCGTCCATCGCGCCCTATGGCCTCTTTGCCTGCAGGGACGGGAGCGTGCAGATCAGCGTCGGCAGCGAAAAACTGTGGGCCTCGTTCGCTGCGGCCTTCGGCCTGGATCCGGCGGCGCCGGGCTTTGCCAGCAACGCCGAAAGGGTGCGGAACCGCGCAGGGGTGATTGCCGCCGTCGAACGCGTCTTTGCCCGCTACGGGGCAGCAGAGCTGCTGCAGAAGCTGAACGACGCCGGGATCCCCGCCGGCAAGGTGCGCTCGCTTGACGAGGTGTACGCGTGGGAACAGGTTGCGTCCCAGGGGCTGGTGGTGGATGTGGAGCATCCGCTGCTCGGCAAGGTCAGCCTGCCCGGGCCGCCGCTGAGGTTCTTTGCTCCCGGCGACGCCTCGGAAACCACGGTCACCGAACACGACGCGCCGCCCTTGCTGGATGAGGACGGGCAGGCCATCCGCGAATGGCTGGGCCTGTGGGCCGTGGCCGCCGGGGCGAAATAGCATGGCGACGACGGAAAAGGTGCGGCACCTGGGCGCCGCCGAGTTGCTGGACAACGTGGTGGATGCGGGGTCCTTCGTCTCCTGGGACATGCCGGCGCAGGAGCCGCCGCTGTCCGCGGAGTACTGCCGCGACCTTGCCAAGGCGCGGGAGCGGAGCGGTACGGACGAATCCGTGATCACGGGCGCCGGGCTCATCCGGGGTCGCCGGGTGGCGGTGATCGTGAGTGAATTCTCCTTCCTGGCGGGATCGATCGGCCACGCGGCGGCACAGCGGATCGTGGCGGCCATCGAACGGGCAACGGCTGAGGGGCTGCCGCTGCTGGCCGGCCCGGCGTCCGGGGGCACGCGGATGCAGGAAGGGACGCTGGCCTTCCTGTCCATGGTGAAAATCACCGGGGCCGTGCGGGCGCACCGCCAGGCCGGCCTTCCCTACCTGGTCTACCTGCGGCACCCCACCACCGGCGGCGTCATGGCCTCCTGGGGATCCCTGGGCCACATCAACGTGGCTGAACCCGGCGCCCTCCTGGGGTTCCTGGGCCCCCGCGTTTACGAGGCGCTGCACGGCGAGGCCTTCCCGGAGAACGTGCAGACAGCGGAGAACCTGTTCAACAAGGGACTGATCGACGGCGTGGTGGAGCCTGCCGACCTCGCTGACCTGGTGGCCAGGGCCTTGGACATCCTGTGCGCGGAGCGGGCCGGCGTTCCGGCGCAGCCCGCGACGCTCGGCGTCCGGCCCGCTCCCGTGGACGCGTGGACGTCCATTGGCATCTCCCGGCGTGCCCGGCGTCCGGACCTGCGGCAGCTCCTGAAGTACGGGGCAGTGGACGCCCTGCCCTTGAACGGGACGGGGCAGGGTGAGAAGGACCCCGGGCTGCTGCTGGCCCTGGCCCGTTTCGGCGGGCAGTCCTGCATCGTCCTGGGCCACGCGCGGCCGCTTCGCAAGGAAGCAGCCGGGATGGGGCCCGGATCCCTGCGGGAAGCGCGGCGGGGCATGAAGCTGGCGGAGGAGCTGCGGCTGCCGCTGCTGACCGTCATCGACACCGCGGGTGCGGCGCTCTCGCAGGCTGCGGAGGAAGGCGGCCTGGCGGGCGAGATTGCGCGCTCGCTGCACGAACTGATCGGCCTGGCCGCCCCGTCGGTCTCTGTGCTGCTCGGCCAGGGTGCCGGGGGAGGGGCGCTGGCACTGCTGCCGGCGGACAGGACCATCGCGGCCCAGCACAGCTGGCTCTCACCGCTGCCCCCCGAGGGTGCCAGTGCCATTGTGCACCGGACAACTGCGCTGGCCCCCGCGATGGCGCAGGCGCAGGGCGTCAACGTCGCGTCGCTGTACGCTCACGGACTGGTGGACCACATTGTGGATGAGCGGGACGACGCCTCTTTGGAGCCGCGCGCATTCTGCCAGCGCATGGCAAAGGCCATCGAGTATGAGCTGGGCTCGCTCTCCGGCCTTCCCGTCGCCGGGCTGGTTGCGGCGCGCTCCGAAAAGTACCGGAGCCTGGGCGCGGGGTGACCTGGCCGCAGCCTTGCTGCGGCGGCGCTACCTCCGCTGCTGGACCCTTGCGCGGTGGGCGTTCCTGCGGAGCTGGAGGATGCGGGCGCCGCCGGCCATGGCAACCAGGACGCCGCCGGTCACGCTGGCGATGAACAGGGCCATGCCCAGCGGGACCATGCCCTCCAGCCCCAAGTAGCGGACCACCACTTGGTCCTGGTTCTGCAGGATGAAGATGATCAGCAGGATCAGCACCACCAGGGCGGCAACGACGGCAGCCCACACCACCCCTGCCCGGGTCACCCGTGGCTGCTCCGCAGCGGGAACCTGGGCCGTGGGGCCAGGGGAGACGGGCCGGGCGTCTGCCGGCCGCGCGTTCGGCACCGCTGCTGTACCGGTCCGGTCCGGCGGCATCCCGTTGCCGCCCTGCTCCGGCTGCCCCTCAGGCCCAGGCGTGTACTGTCCAGCACTCATTGCGTCCCCTTCCCAAATGCTAAGCATGCTTACTGATGCCACCTTAGCGGTCGGGGTTCAGGCGGCACAACGCGGGGGCTGCTAAGTCCCGGCGATTCGGCGACCATGCCCGCGCTCCTCCGCCGTCAGCCCGGCCGGTCCAGCTGCCACCAGAGTCCACCGGACAACCGTGCCGTCCGGGCCGGCCTGTGAGCCGTGGGCCAGGGCGCCATCAATACGACGGCGGACCTCGGCTTCCCGCTGCGGGTCGGCAGTGAAGATGGTTCGCAGCGTCACGGTTTCACCGTCACGCTGCGCTGCTGTGTGGTGGGCGGCCAGCGGGCAGGGCGGCGGATGCTGCCAGCTGCCGCACAGGGCAACGGTGATGGCTGCCCCGGGCGCCCCGGTTCCGGAGCCGGCGTCCATCAGGACGGTGGCTTCATGTACATAGATCCCGGGCATGCCGTCCTTTCTCCTGCGGGGTTTTCCTGCGCGGGCCCGCGTAGGGATACTGTGTCCGCATGCGGCCGGAGGCTGTGTCCGAACGGGTGGGGAGGCTGCGTCCGGAGCCCGCGTCCGCAGTCCGCGTCCGGAGACAGCGGAAGGGCCTTCCGTGAAGACCCTTCCGTTGACTTTGCCACGCCGGCGTCAGACCCTCTCCTTGCTCCGATCAGCAGGTGTGGTGCGGGGCTCTGGCGTCTTCCACCAGGCCGGGAAAGCCCAGAACGTGAAGTCCTGCGCCCTGACTGGCTTCTCAGGCGTTTCTACCGGGGTTTCCGGGGTGTCCTGCTTGGCTTCAGGCCGGCGGTGGGTTTCCTTCCTGGCGCCCCACCCGAAGTCCTTGCTGGATGAATAGCACATCACAGACCTCCTCACAGTGACTGCCCTTTAATCGTCCTCCCGTTTCGGTGGGGAGTCGACACCCTGGCGGGTGCATTTGCTGCGTCGTCCGGCTCCGGCGTGCCCGCGACGGGGTGGCTATCCGCCGGTGATCACGTCCTCGGCCTCCTGAGGGCGGTGGAACTCGCACGGGCCATGGTGCCGGAGGGGAAGGAGGCAGGTCCGGCCCGTGGGCAAATGGACCATGCCGCAGCGGCCCCTCTCCGCGAGGTCCTCCCTGATATTTGCGTTGTTCAGGTCCGGCCGGGCCAGGTTCGCTTCGTGGGTGTTGCTGGGAGCGGTGCGGGAGTGTTCAGCGTTCATGATCGGCAACTCCTCGTTGAGTGATGGCCAGATTAGGGGAAGCGAAAGCCGTGTGGACTCTGCCAGTCTGGTCCCACACGGTTACGGGAAAATTAAACCGGTGTTAGATCCAGGTCAACAAGACCCCCATCAAGGCTTTTAGTGCCCCAATTGCCTGGCTAGTACCCCAACTGGTTGGCCACCTGCAGGAGCAGGGCCTCGGAACCCGCCGGCCCCACCAGTTGGATGCCCATCGGCAGTCCCAGGCCGGGTGTTCCGCCCGTCCAGTGGACAGGAAGGGTGATGGCCGGCAGGCCACAGACGTTGATCATGGAGGACCAGGGCGCGTATTCGCACTGCTTGCGGTAGTCGCCGTCGGCGTCCCCCGGCCAGTGGGCCGCGGGCCACCGTTCGCCCCCGTGCAGCCCGGTGAACCAGCCCACCGGGCGGGGTGTCTGCGCAAGTGCGGGCATCAGCATGAGGTCCCACTGGGCGAACTGCGCCACCGTATCGTGCTGGAACTGCCGCAGGAAGGCCAGCGATTCAGCAAGTTTCGCCGGGCTGCGTTGCTGGGCGCGGCGCCGGAAAGTGCGGGTCAGGGGAGCCAGCAGCGCTTCGCGGTGCGGGCTGATCCGGGCCGTCCCCACTGCCGCCGTCCAGGCCGTGGTGAAGGCATCGGGGTAGCGGTTGTCATAGCGCATGGAAGCCTCCCCTAGGGCGTGTCCGGCATGTTCCAGCAGGCCGATGCCCGCCTGGAGGGCATCCAGCGCTTCCTGTTCCGGGCTGAAGGGAAAGGTACTGGACCACGGGCTGTCCAGCGTCACGCCGATGCGGAGCCTCGGCGGATCCTGCTCCAGCGCCTCAAGGTAGGCGCCCTCCCCTCGGGCAACTCCCCCGGGCGCCGCGCGTGTGGAGGCAGGGAGGCTGCGTGCAGCGGGCGTGGACAGGGCGGGGGAGGACCCAGGTACAAGAGCGTCCATCATGAGTGCGGCATCGGCGGAGGTCCTGGCGATGGGGCCGGCAACCACCAGCCGGGCCGGATCCCCCAGGCTTTCCCCCGCAGGGACCAGGCCGCGGCCGGGCTTGAGGCCCACCAGCCCGCAGGCGGCAGCGGGAATCCGGACCGATCCGCCGCCGTCAGATCCCGGCGCGAAAGGCAGCAGCCCGGCGGCCACGGCGGCGGCGCTGCCGCCGGAGGATCCCCCCGAGCTCCTGCTGGGGCCATGGGGATTGCGCGACGGCGGCGCGATCCGGTTTTCGCTGTAGGCAGTCAATCCGAACTCGGGCACCTGGGTCTTGCCCAGGGAAATTGCGCCGGCTTTCCTGAGCAGCGCCACCAGCGGGGCGTCGCTGAGGGCCGGCTTGTGGTCCAGCGCCGCGCTGCCATGCGTGGTTGGCACCCCTTCCACGTCGGTCAGGTCCTTGAAGGCCAGGGGCATGCCGTGCAGCAGTGGCAGCTCTCCGGCCGGAGTCCGGGATCGCCGGGAATCCGCGGAGCGGGCGTGCTCCATGGCCTGGTCCACCGTCACCGTGATGAACGCGCCCAGCAGTGGGTTCTTCTGTTCTATCCGCTGCAGGAAATGGGCTGCCGCCTCCGCTGCCGACACCTTTCCCTGCCGCAGCTCGTCCCGGAGGGCCACCGCGGACAGCTCGTGGAGTTCAGCCACGGGATCCCGCGGCCAGCGCAGGGCGGCAGCGGCTGCCCGGCCTGCCCCGGCCAGCGGCCGCCACGGCAAAGTGTGCAGGGAGCAATTTTCCTCCTTGGGTCACACAGAAGCTTAACGTGGCTGCGCGAGCTTAACCTGGCGGCCAAGAGGCCCCTGCCGGACGTAAAGCACTAGGCTTAAAGCCGACCCCCGATCCGCGAAGGCAGGAATCACCGTGAGCGATTTCGACAACGTCCCCGTCAACGACATCCCCGACGATGCCGTCATCCTGGATGTCCGTGAGGATTACGAATGGGTGGCAGGCCACGCAGACGGCGCCCTCCACATTCCCCTGGACCAGCTTCCGGGCCGGCTGGAGGAACTCGATCCCGACGAGGACGTCTACGTCATCTGCCGCACCGGGGGCCGGTCCTTCCGCGCGGCGCAATGGCTCACAGGCCAGGGCTACACCGCCATCAACGTCGCCGGCGGCATGGACATGTGGCTGGAGGCCGGTAAGCCCCTTGTCTCGGACAACGGGCTCAAGCCCATGGTGCTGTAGGCGAAGGGCACCCATGTCTGCGTCCTCCGTCACCTATGCCTTCCTCGGGCCCGAGGGTACCTTCACCGAGGCTGCCCTCATGCAGGTGCCGGACGCCGCGCAGGCCACCCGCGTGCCGTCGTCGAACGTCAACGCTGCGCTGGACAACGTACGTGACGGTGCGGCATATGCAGCCATGGTGCCCATCGAAAACTCCGTGGAGGGCGGGGTTACCGCCACCCTCGACGCCATCGCCAGCGGCGGGGAACTGAGGATCATCCGCGAAGTCCTGGTGCCCATCAGTTTCGTCCTGGTGGCCAGGCCGGGAGTCCGTTTGGCCGACGTGCGCCGGGTATCAACGCATGGACATGCCTGGGCGCAGTGCCGCCTCTGGACGGACAGTAATATCCCGTCAGCGGAATATGTCCCGGGCTCATCCACCGCCGCGGCGGCAATGGGGCTCCTCGAGGAGGCCTGCCATTATGAGGCCGCCATCTGCGCTCCACTGGTGGCGCAGGGGCAGCCGGGCCTGTCCGTCCTGGCGGAGGACATTGGCGACAATCCTGAAGCCGTGACGCGCTTCATCCTGGTCAGCCGCCCGGGCGTGCTGCCCGCGCGCACCGGAGCGGACAAAACCACCGTGGTGGTGCCGCTTCCGGAGGACCGTCCGGGAGCCCTGATGGAGATTCTGGACCAGTTTGCGAGCCGCGGAGTAAACCTCAGCCGCATCGAGTCCCGCCCCACGGGACAGTATCTCGGGGACTACTTTTTCAGCATCGACGCCGACGGGCACGTTGGCGACGAGCGGATGGCCGATGCCCTGGCAGGACTCCACCGCATCAGCCCGGCCACACGTTTCCTCGGCTCATATCCCAAGGCGGACATGCAACGCACAGTGGTGGAGCGGCACACCGCTGACCAGGCGTTCCAGGCAGCGCGGGCGTGGGTGGGAGACATTCTCCGGCCTGCATGACAGGGCAGCGAAAGCGGTTCCGCCGCTTCGCCCAAAGCGTACGCAAATGCCCTCCGAAGTACTTTCGCGGGCTGTGGACAATGCGTATGCTTGCTTGATCCACATGGGGGATGGCCCCTAGTGAAGGGAGCGCGTCATGACTACCAGCAGCACCGAAAACGATGGCCAGGGGATGATCGTCAACCCCCGGCCTACCGCCGACAACCAGGACTGGGACGGCGACGAAGCCGACCGTGCCGACCGCCTGCGCTTTGAAGAAGAGCAAGCCATGATCCGCGAGCAGTCCGAGGCCCACGCCGCCGCAAAAGCTGCCGAGGCCCACAGGGACAGCCACTGACCCTTCCGGGTTCCCGTGCCCTAGTCCCGGCCCTTGACCCTCACCAATAGAGACCGCGGCTCCACGTGGACGGTGAGCTTGGTGGCCTCGCCGGCGGTGTCGCCGTCCAGCTGGGTGGGCATCGGTTCCGGACACTTGATGACCACTTTCCCGGAGCGGTAGACGGTCATGACGGGCAGCTTCCCGCTGTGCTTGAACATGATCTTGACGTACATGAGCAGCCAGCCAAGGGCGCTGCGGGGACTCATCACCACCACGTCCAGCATGCCGTCGTCGATCATGGCCTGGGGGATGAAGTCGATGCCGCCCGGGATCAGGCCGCAGTTGGCGAACAGCACGCTGCGGATGTTCCGGACCTGGGCCGGGCTGCCGTCCAGGGAAATCGAGACCTTCTTCCGGCGTCCCGGCAGGTGCCGCATGCCGGCCTCGGTATATGCAAGCCACCCCACAGCCTTTTTCAGGCCCGCATTGGTGTCGGCCAGGATCTCGGCGTCCATGCCGATGCCCGCGATCACCAGGAACGAATGCTCGGATGATTCGCCCGTCACGGAGTTTTCGATGTCCATCCGGGCGGTGTCGATGTACCGCTGCCGGCCGAACAGCGCAGTGTTCACATTGGCGTGAAGGTCATTGACGTCCAGGTCAAGGTTCCGGGCCAGGAGGTTGCCCGTCCCCAGCGGGACCAGTCCCATGGCCACACCGCTGTGCGCGAGGGACTCAGCCACAACCCGGACGGTGCCGTCACCGCCCCCCACCAGGACGACGTCGGGCTTGTACGCCAGCGCGGCCCGCACCTGTGAATGGCCCGGGTCTTCCGCCGTCGTCTCGAAGAAGACGGGATCTTCCCAGCCTGCCGCCAGGCAGCCCCGCTGGATTTTGCCCTTGGCTTCCATCGACCCTGCCTTGATGGGGTTCAGGATCACGGCGACGCGCTGTTCCGCAAGCCCCGATTCCTGCGCCTCCCCGCCCACCGTACTGCGGATGTGCAGCGCCTTGAGCCTGCGCACGCCCCACCAGCTTGAGATGGCAAACGCGAGGGCCACCCCAATCAGCAGGTACAGGATCCAGTCGCTCATGGTGGTTCAACAGTAGCCCGGCGAAGCCTTCCGGTCCGGCACGCCCGCCTCCGCCCGCCGTCGTCCGCGGGATTGGATACCCTTGTCTGGTGATCGACGTAAAAGACCTCAGCGAAAACCCGGATAAATACCGTGCCAGCCAGCGTGCCCGCCGCGCGGATGAATCAGTGGTGGACGCGATCATTTCCGCGGACTCCGCCCGCCGTGCCGCGCTGATCCGCTTCGAGAACCTCCGTGCCGAGCAGAACGCCTTCGGCAAGAAGGTGGCACAGGCCAAGGGCGACGAAAAGAAGGCGCTGCTGGCAGAGGTCAAGGAACTGGCCAACTCGGTCAAGGCTGCCTCCGCCGAGGCTGATGCCGCCCAGGCGAAGCAGGAAGAACTGCTGCGCAGCATTCCCAACCTGATTGAGGACGGCGTTCCCGAGGGCGGCGAGGATGACTACGTGGTGGTCAAGACTGTCGGCACCCCACGTGAATTCCCGGACTTCGAGCCGAAGGACCACCTGGAAATCGGTGAGCTGATCGGCGCGATCGACATGGAGCGCGGCGCCAAGGTCTCCGGCGCGCGCTTCTATTTCCTCCGCGGCGTGGGCGCCCGGCTGGAGATGGCGTTGCTGCAGATGGCCATGGACCAGGCCATCGAGGCCGGTTTCGTTCCCATGATCACACCCACCTTGGTGCGTCCGGAGACCATGCAGGGCACGGGCTTTGACGTAAAGCACGACGCCGAGATCTACCGTCTCGCCGAAGACGACCTTTACCTGGTGGGCACCTCCGAGGTGGCCCTGGCCGGCTACCACGCGGACGAGATCCTGGACTTCGCCGCCGGCCCCATCCGCTACGCGGGCCAGAGCTCCTGCTACCGCCGCGAAGCGGGTTCGCACGGCAAGGACACCCGCGGCATCATCCGCGTGCACCAGTTCAACAAGGTGGAGATGTTCATCTACACCACCGTTGAGGAGGCTGCGGCCGAGCACCAGCGGCTGCTGGCGTGGGAAGAGGAGATGCTGGCCAAGTGCGAGCTGCCGTACCGGGTGATTGACACCGCCGCCGGCGACCTTGGCACCTCCGCAGCGCGGAAGTACGACTGCGAGGCCTGGGTTCCCACCCAGGGCGCGTACCGCGAGCTGACCTCGACGTCCAACTGCACCACCTTCCAGGCCCGCCGGCTGAACATCCGCGAACGCGTGGTGAACGCAGAGGGCGTGGCGAAGGGCACCCGGGCCGTGGCCACCCTGAACGGAACCCTGGCCACCACCCGCTGGATCGTGGCACTGCTGGAGCACCACCAGAACCCGGACGGCTCGGTCAACGTGCCCAAGGCCCTGCAGAAGTACCTGGGCGGGCTTGAGGTCCTCCCGGTCCTCTAGTTTGCTGTTCCCGGGCTTCTTCGCGGATCCGAACCTTGAAGGCTCGGATTCGCGAACAAGCCTCTGATCCGCGGGCGGATTTCCACATAGGCCTGCCCGCGTACTGACGCTGCAGCCTCGTTCCGCCAGCATTGTGGCATGGAGATTCCGCCCGGACTTATTGATTCCGCCGCCATCCTTCGGACCCAGGGGACCACTGATGTGATCCACCGCGGGTTCCGGGCTGGGCGGCTGGTCAGGATCCGCAGGGGTTTCTACGTCCGGACGGCTGACTGGCTTGGCGCCCGTCCGTCGGAGCGCTTTGCATGGTCGACGGCGGCAGTGGCCAGGTCGGTAAAGGGCGCGGTGTTGTGCGGGGAGACGGCGGCCCTCGCCGCTGGATTGCCTACGCTGCGGACACCTGCATGCGTGGAACTGGCCACAACGCTGCCGGGTCGAAGCGGAGTGCGGCGCTCGCCCCTGACGGTACTGGGCGAGGACTCAGCTGCCCAGCAGGTCCGGGGCAAACGCTCGTATCCCCTCAAATACTGCCTACGGCCCGCCTCTGAGACTGTGGTCCACGGCGAATTCCGGTGTACCAGCCCCGTACAGACAACCCTTGACCTGATGGTTTCCGGCAGGTTCAGCGAGGCCCTGGTGGTGGCGGATGGGTTGGCCCGGATGATGCATCATGGGGGCGTCTTGCCGGCTGAGGACAGCCTGATGGCCGTTCCCGCGATCGCCGCCGGCATCTCGGCTCACGCCTACTCGGCCGCGCGACTCCGTGCAGTACGTGTGGCGTCCCTCGCCAGCCCGTTGGCCGAGTCCGTCGGTGAGTCCTACAGCCGGGCCGCCTTTGAGCTCCTTGGATTCGAGCAGCCCGTACTGCAGCATGTGTTTCGGGACATGGAAGGCTTCATTGGCAGGGTGGACTGCTGGTGGCCGCGGCAGCGGGTTGTGGGCGAGTTCGACGGCAAGGCAAAGTACCTTGATGCAGCTGTCCGTGGTGGTGCCTCACCGGAGGAGGCGGTTTACCGGGAGAAGCTCCGCGAAGACCGGATCCGCGCCCTCGGGCTTGGTTTCGTGCGGTGGGGCTGGGCGGATGTGGAGCAGCCGGAGCGGTTGCGGCGGAAACTCCTTGCGGCCGGGCTGCGGCCACGTGTCCCAGGCTTCTTCGCGGATCCGAACCTTGAAGGCTCGGATTCGCGAACAAGCTTGGAAGTGGGCGAATACACAGGCGATGGTTAGCACTCATGCCGGGGACAACCTGTGGGTATTTACCAACTGTTCAATAACACTGTGGTGCGCGTCCTAGCGGCGTTTAGGGGCGTCTGGTTCACTATTGGAATGACAACGCTGACTGAAACCTCAGTCGCCGGCAACGATGACCGGCGAGACAACGAAAACAACAACGGCCGGAAGCTGATGGTGGCCCTGGACGTGGACGGCACCCTGGTGAACCACGACGGCCACATGTCCCCGGGTGTCCGGGAATCGGCGCAGGCCGTCGTGGCCGCCGGGCACGAGGTAATGATCGCCACGGGCCGCTCGCTCAACGCCACGCTGCCCATCATCGAGAAAATTGGAATTGAGCGCGGCTATGCCGTCTGCTGCAACGGCGGTGTGACCCTGCGGCTCCACCCAGGACTGGACAGCGGCTACGAGGTCATCCACAAAGCCACGTTCGACCCCGGACCTGCGCTCCGGGCACTCCGCGAGCGGCTTCCTTCGGCCAAGTATGCGCTGGAGGATGCGGACGGCAACTTCCTGTCCACCGAGCGCTTCCAGGACCCGAGCTTTGGCGTCGAGGCCATCGGCGTGGATTTCCACACCATGCTTGAAGCCACAGCCGTGCGCGTGGTGGTCTTCAGCACCGAAAACACGCCGGAAGAGTTCAACGAGGCCATTCAGCACGTAGGCCTGGCCGGCGTCACCTACTCTGTGGGCTGGACCGCGTGGCTGGACATCGCCGCCGCCGGTGTGACCAAGGCAAGCGCGCTGGAAAGCCTCCGCGGCAGGCTCGGCATCGAACGGCACCTCACGGTGGCCATCGGCGACGGTCGCAACGACATCGAGATGCTCACCTGGGCAGGACGTGGAGTGGCCATGGGGCAGGCGCCGGAGGAAGTCATCGCCGTCGCCGACGAGGTCACCCACTCAGTGTTCGACGACGGCGCTGCCCACGTGCTGCGCAGCCTGCTGTAGCGCCGGCGGACCACCCGTGCCTATGGTCCCGCGGCCGGCGGAAGCCCGCCGTCGGGCAGAATGGAAGCCATGACCCTCACCACCTTCGCCCTCATCCGCCATGGCCAGACTGACTGGAACGCCCAGCGGCGGCTGCAGGGATCCACTGACATTCCGCTGAACGACGTCGGCCGGGCCCAGGCGCGTGACGCCGTCGCTGTTTTGTCCGCTTACGAATGGGACGCGGTGGTGT
This sequence comes from Pseudarthrobacter sp. L1SW, assembly GCF_020809045.1. Classification (NCBI taxonomy): domain Bacteria; kingdom Bacillati; phylum Actinomycetota; class Actinomycetes; order Micrococcales; family Micrococcaceae; genus Pseudarthrobacter; species Pseudarthrobacter sp. L1SW. Next base: position 257,337 of record NZ_CP078079.1, read on the forward strand.
CCTCCCCGCTGAGCCGTGCCGCCGAGACCGCCGACCTGATCGCCAATGGGTTGGGGCTCGCCGATGTACGGCACGTGCCGGAGCTGACGGAACGGAGTTTCGGCCCGGCTGAGGGCATGCAGGCAGGGCCGGAACTGGACGCGCTGCGCATTCCGGGAGGTTTCCGCGGCGCTGAAAGCGAGGACGAGGCGGCCGACCGGGGGCTGGCGGCCCTGGAGGCACTGGCCGAAGAGTTCCGCGGCCGCCGACTTCTCGTCGTCGCCCATGGGACGCTGCTCAGGGTGAGCCTCAGCCGCGCGGTGGGAACCACGCTGGCCAGTATCGACAACGCCGTGCTGAACCTGGCGCACCACCACGCGATCGACGGCTGGCAGCTCGAGTACTTCAACGGCGAGCCGGTAATGGCGGCCACCCAGGCCTGAGTGGGGCCAGCCCCTAGCGCACCTCGAGGATCAATGCCAGCAGCCGGGCCGCGGCAGGCCGGGCCGCATGCTCCTCGTTCCACTGGGCCCGGGCCACGGCCTTGCTCACAGCCTGCGTGGTGATACCGAGCTCCTGGGCCACCGCCTTCTGCTGCCCGCGCACGCCGGGGGTCAGGAGGTCCAGCACGCGCCACTCGGCCTCGGACCGGTTACGGACGATGTGCCCGAGGAGGCGCAGCACGGCCTCGGCGTCGTGGGCAATATCCGCCAGTGGGCCCTCCACGGCCACCGGCACGCGCTCCTTGCTGCCGTGGAGGCGGTCCACCGCACGCCGGGCATACACCAGCCCGTGGCCGGACGCGTCCTTGATCTGGTTCGGCAGCGGCTCGTTGACGGGCCCGACGCCAATCCCCACGTACCAGGAACCGCACCTCAAGGCGATTAGGGCAGCTTCCACCGCCTGGTGGGGGCAGTCGACAATGCCCTGGACCTCGTCTTCCACCGAGCGGTCGAAATCCAGGCGCGCAGGAATGTGCCGCAGGTCCTTGAGCAGCTGCGGTACCCGGTCACCGTCGCGCCGGCTGTCCGTCTGGTTGATGGTCAACGTGAACATTCTGGGTCCACACTACCCGGAAGTAGGAATTGCGGAACGCCCCGGATTGCAGGCGGCTCTGCCGCCCAGATCCACAAACCTGGTTCATCAAAAGGGAGGGGCCCGCACCGTGCTGGTGCGGGCCCCCGTCCCCTGCTGGCGGAACAGCCGGCCGGCGTCAGTTCCCCTGGGACGGCTGGCCCGTGGCCGGGAAACGGTCCCACGCGCGGTGGGCGGCGAGCAGGCTGGAGATGCCGGCTGCCACCGGGGCGCCGGCGTCGCCCGCACTGATACCGGGCGCTTCCGCCGGGATGCCGGCCGCGGCCAGTACATCGGATCCGGAACCCCAGGCGCCAATGGCTTTAGCGTGGCGGTAGGCCTCGGACAGCATGATGGCGACGCGCGGATCAGGGGATCCGGCTGGGTTCCCGGCTTTGGCGTCACGTCCCGCAGTGGCGTCCGGCGCGGGCACCTGGCCGCCGGCGACGATCAGCGCGTCGAACTCAGTGGACCGCGCCGTCAGGAAGGTCCGCTGGACCGTGAGGGAGAGCCCGTCACCTGACAGCGTGCCACCCGTCGGGGCGATGACCAGCGGGACCATGCCCTCGCCGTCGAGCGCTGTGCGGGCGGCAGCCACCTGGGCCAGGTCGCTGGAAGAATCGGTGATGATGCCCACCACCCTGCCTGCGACCGGCCAGGTTGCGCCCAGCTGGGACAGCGCCGGGCTAAGGTCCCGGTCGGGGACCTGTTCGGTGGCTTCCGGTGCGGGCATGCCCAGGCCGGCAGCCACCGCAGCGCAGAGCCCTGCATCGATGTTGGCCAGTGCCTGGAGCTGGCGCTCCCGGATGGGCGTTTCGAAGCACTTGCCGAGCTCGAACGTGTAGGCCTGGATCACGTGGTCCTGCTCCACAGCGCCCAGGCTGCGGAAGAACAGCCGGGCCTGGCTGTAGTGGTCATCGAAGGAGGCCGGGGTGCGCCGCTCCTTGATGGATTCCGCCACGGCTTCTGGTACGTCCACGAACGCCCCCATGTCCTGTCCGGCAAGGAAAGGGCACCCGCCGTCCAGGGAATTGGGCCGGTACGGGGCAACTCCGGCGTGCACCGCGGTCTGGTGCATGCCGTCACGGAGCATGTCATTCAGCGGCGCGTGCGGCCGATTGATCGGAATCTGGGCGAAGTTGGGGCCGCCCAGGCGTGAGATCTGGGTGTCCAGGTAGGAAAACAGGCGGACCTGCAGCAGGGGATCGTTGGTGACGTCGATTCCCGGTACCAGGTGCCCGGGATGGAAGGCCACCTGCTCGGTTTCGGCGAAGAAGTTCGTTGGGTTCGCATTGAGGGTCATGAGGCCGACGGGCTGTACCGGTGCGAGCTCCTCGGGGACGAACTTGGTGGGGTCCAGGAGGTCGATTCCTTCGAACATCTGGTCTTCGGTGTCCGGGAAAGCCTGGATGCCAAGCTCCCACTCCGGGTAGGCGCCGGCCTCGATGGCGTCGGCAAGGTCGCGGCGGTGGAAATCCGGATCCATCCCGTTGATGATCTGGGCCTCTTCCCAGACCAGGGAGTGCACACCCTGTTTGGGTTTCCAGTGGAACTTCACCAGCGTGGTGTCGCCGGCGGCGTTGACCAGCCGGAAGGTGTGGACGCCGAAGCCCTCCATGGTCCGGTAGGAACGGGGGATGCCGCGGTCGGACATGTTCCACATCGTGTGGGCCTGCGCCTCGGTATGGAGCGAGACGAAGTCCCAGAAGGTGTCGTGCGCGCTCTGGGCCTGCGGGATTTCCCGGTCCGGATGGGGCTTCGCCGCGTGCACAACGTCGGGGAACTTGATGCCGTCCTGGATGAAGAACACGGGGATGTTGTTCCCCACCAGGTCGTAGGTTCCTTCATCCGTGTAGAACTTCGTCGAGAATCCGCGGGTGTCCCTGACCGCGTCGGCGGAACCGCGGGAGCCGAGCACCGTGGAGAACCTCACGAACACCGGAGTTTCAACGTCCGGGGCCAGGAATCCGGCCTTGGTGACCTTTGCCGCTGTCCCGTAGGAGCGGAAAACGCCATGCGCTCCGGCGCCCCTGGCGTGCACCACGCGCTCCGGGATGCGCTCGTGGTCGAAATGGGTGATCTTTTCGCGCAGGTGATGGTCCTGCAGCAGGATGGGACCACGCGCGCCGGCTTTCAGGGAATGGTCCGTATCCTGCAGTCGAAGCCCCTGCGCGGTGGTCAGGTACTGGCCGGACTGCGCCCGTGAGGCAGTCGGCGCACCGGTGGGGCTTCCAGTGGGGGACACGGCCTCGGGACCTCGCTGGTCCGGTTTCGGCGGCAAGGGCTCCCGCGGGGTGGTGGGTTCTTCGAGGGCCGGAGGTTCGCTGGCCGGAGCCCCTGGAATTACAACATCGTCTTCGGCTGGCATGTCTTGATCTCCCCACAGTTGTGTTTTCCCAGCTCCGCCAGGCGGAAGCTAAGCTTGCTTAGTACTCTACAGGGCCGCAATCTGGCGCTCTGTTGTGGGGACGGCAGCGATGGCCGCGGCGGGGACGGGTGGATCAGGGCGGCCGACGGCGGGGCTTGCCTGCGTGCCCCTCCATCTGTTGCGATGGGAGGACGGCCGCCTGCAGCGGCACACCCCGACGTGAGGATGGTTATGGCCGGCAGCATTGGGCAGGATGGGACGCGGCAGGACCAGTTGCGCCAGGACGAAATCGAACTTGTGGACCGCTGGTGGCGCGCCGCGAACTACCTCTCCGTCGGGCAGATCTATCTCCGTTCCAATCCGCTGCTGCGCGAACCGCTGAAGGCCGAACACACCAAGTCCCGGCTGCTGGGCCACTGGGGCACCACCCCAGGGTTGAACTTCGTCTATGCCCACCTGAACCGCATCATCCGCCGCGACTCCGCCGAGATGCTCTTTGTGGCAGGTCCCGGCCATGGCGGCCCCGCCGTCGTCGCCAATACCTGGCTGGAGGGCACCTACTCCGAGATCTACGGCCACGTGGGCAACGACGGCGACGGCATGGCGGAGCTGTTCCGCCAGTTTTCCTACCCCGGCGGCATCCCCAGCCACGCGGCGCCGGAAAGCCCGGGCTCCATCAGCGAGGGCGGCGAACTCGGGTACTCCCTGGCGCACGCGTACGGCTCGGTCCTCGACAACCCCCAGCTGGTGGCCGCCGTCGTGATCGGCGACGGTGAGGCGGAGACCGGCCCGCTCGCGGCCAGCTGGCACTCGCACAACTTCCTGGACCCCGCCACGGACGGCGCCGTGCTGCCCATCCTGCACCTGAACGGCTACAAGATCGCCAACCCCACCATCCTGGCGCGGATGCCCGAAGCCCAGCTGGAGCAGCTGTTGCGCGGCTATGGGCATGAGCCCTGCTTCGTTACCGTGAAGGACCCCGACAACACGGAGCAGGCGCACCGCGACTTCGCGGACGCGCTGGAACGCTGCATGGCCGGCATCCGCGCCATCCAGGACAGCCGGCGGACGCGCCAGGCAGACGCGGCCGAGACGGACGTCGAAGCGCCCCGCTGGCCCATGATCGTGCTGCGCTCGCCGAAAGGCTGGACCGGGCCGCGGACGGTGGACGGGCTGCAGGTTGAGGGTACCTGGCGCAGCCACCAGGTCCCGCTCTCCGAGGTCCGCACCAACGGGGAGCACCTGAAGCAGCTGGAAGAGTGGCTGCAGTCCTACCGGCCGGAGGAACTGTTCGACGGCGACGGCAGGCTTCGGCCCGACGTCGCCGAGGCCGCGCCCACGGGCGCTTTCCGGATGAGCGCGACGCCGCACGCCAACGGTGGACTGCTGCGGAAGGCGCTGAAGCTGCCGGCCTACCGGGACTACGCCGTCGAGGTCCCGGTGCCGGGGACCGAGCGGGTCAGCCCCATGGTCACGCTGGGCTCGTGGATGCGGGACGTCATCGCGCAGAACATGGAAACGTTCCGGCTGTTTGGCCCCGACGAGACCGCGTCCAACCGGCTGCAGAACGTCTACGAGGTCACCGACAAGGTGTGGCAGTACCGGATTGACGACGCCGACGAGCACCTTGCGCGGTCCGGCCGGGTGATGGAGGTGCTCAGCGAACACCTGTGCCAGGGCTGGCTGGAAGGGTACCTCCTGACCGGCCGGCACGGCGTCTTCAGCTGCTACGAGGCCTTCATCCACATCGTCGACTCCATGTTCAACCAGCACGCCAAGTGGCTGAAGGTGCACCGGCAGCTGCCGTGGCGCCAGCCGGTGGCATCGCTGAACTACCTGCTGTCCTCGCACGTGTGGCAGCAGGACCACAATGGCTTCTCGCACCAGGATCCGGGCTTTATCGACCACGCCGTGAACAAGAAGGCAGAGGTGATCCGGGTGTACCTGCCGGCGGACGCCAACACACTGCTGTGCGTGATGGGCCACTGCCTCGCCTCCACCGACTACGTGAACATCGTTGTCAGCGGAAAGCAGCCCTCACCCACCTGGCTGGGCCCGGCCGACGCCGCCAACCACTGCCGCCGGGGACTGGGGATCTGGGAGTTCGCGGGGTCCGAGGTGCCCGGCGAGGAGCCCGACGTCGTTATGGCCTGCGCAGGTGACGTGCCCACGGTGGAAACCGTCGCGGCAGCCGAACTGCTCCGCGAGGGCGCGCCAGGACTGAAGGTCCGGGTGGTAAACGTGGTGGATCTGATGCGGCTGCAGGATGTGAGCGAGCACCCGCATGGGCTCCCGGCGCGGGACTTCGACGGGATCTTCACCACGGACAAGCCCATCATCTTCGCCTATCACGGCTACCCTGCCCTGATCCATCGGCTGGCCTACCGCCGCTCCAACCAGGACGGGCTGCACGTGCGCGGTTACAAGGAAGAGGGGACCACCACCACGCCGTTCGACATGGCCATGCTGAACGGGATCGACCGGTTCCAGCTGGCCATCGACGCCATCGACCGGGTGCCCGGGCTGGCCGAGAGGCACTCCCTCCTCCGGCAGCACCTCCAGGACCGGCGGATGCGGGCCCGGGAACACACCAGGCTGCACGGGGAGGACCCGGAGGAGATCCGGAACTGGAAGCTCGGCTAGCCCCTCTGGCCGACCAGTCCGTCGAGGCTGCACGAGGGCAGGTGGATCCACCCCTCCGTGAGGGCGGCTGCGGCGTGCGCGGCATCAGGGGGAACGGTAAGCCTGACGGCGGCCGCGCGGGCGGTGAGGGACGCAACGACGGCGTCGAACAGGTCGTCCGAGGCCGCCAGCCTGCCCTCCTGGCCAGCCAGGTCCAGCCAGGGAGCCTGCTCCCGCAGGGTCGCGAGGAGCACGGAAAGCCGTTCGGCTTCGGAAGTTCCCCGCCCCTTGTAGCCGCGGGCGGCCAGTCCCCAGAGCTTGAGTGAAGCGGCCGGATAGACCTCCGCGAGGCGTCCGGACCCGTCCCTGGGCTGTGGCCCGTGGAGCGCCGCGATCTTGGCCTGGATCACCGCGCACCGCATGGCCGGGTGTGCCAGCCGGTCCGCCGAGACGCTGAGGGGAATCAGCCCGGTCCGGCCGGTGACGAACCTGTCCGTGTCACGGTAGGCAAGCAGCCGCCGGCCCTCGATACCGTCGTGCTCGAGCACAGGGCCGGCGTCGAAATTGAGGTGCCCGGTGAGGAACGGGACCAGGGCCTGCGGCCACCCCACCGGGCAATCGATTCCCGTCATGGCGGCGCCGCCAAAGATCTCCACGATCTCCTGGTCGCCCACATCCAGCGCCAGGTGCACCAGCTCGGCGGAATCCTTGCCCCATTCGAGGACGGCCACAGCTGTTTTCCTGGTGGCGGCGGCCAGGTCCACGCCTAAGGTCCGCATGGGGCCCTCACGCCGCCCGGTAGTGCAGTGTTCCCGGGATGGTGCCGCTTTCGCCGAGGCTGTCACCGCGGGCGAAACCAGCCCAGAGCGCCCGCAGCTGGCGACCGGCCGCGTTGACCTCTTCCCAGCCGGCGCCCGCGATCAGGCCCACGCCCTCCCACGTGCTCCGGTTGCCGAAAAGCAGCGGCAGGTCAACGGTGTGGGCAGCGCCGAAGATATTTCCCGGGGCATGCCAGGTCAGGACGTAACGGTGGGCCTTCCCTCCGGCCCGGACGTGGCGCCGTGCGAACTTCCGTGCCGCCCGTCCATAGACCGTCTCGGTGACCACCCAGTCAATGGCGCGGACAGCCGGAGCCCCCACCAAGGGGACGCGGGCCAGTCGACTCAGGTAGGGGCTGCGGGGCAGGAACAGCCGGGCTTCCTCTGAGGTATGCCCGATCAGGACCTCAATGCCGGGGGCGGCGCGGTTCCAGGCGGCTTCAATATCCTTTTCCTCCGGCAGTGGTGTATGGCCGTACTGCGTTCCGAACGGCATGGCGGCCAGCATGCCGAATTTTCGGGCCACCTGCGCCACGTGGTCCTCCCGTTCCACAACGTCCATGGCGGGGGTCTCCTCGTCCACAGCCTCGGCAACGATGCCCATGGCGTGGTTCATTTTGGCCCTGCCGCGGGAGATTCCCAGGGGCGCGCTTTGGATGATGGCCCGCTGGAAGAGGGACGGCGCTTCGGCGGTGGCCATGAGGTGGGCGATCGCATCGCCCCCTGCGGACTGGCCGAAGGCGGTCACCCGGCCGGGGTCGCCGCCGAATGCCGCGATGTTCCGCTGCACCCAGCGGAATGCCTCGAGCTGGTCCAGGAGGCCCAGGTTGCCGGGCCGGCCGGAGCGGGTGGCCAGGAACCCAAACAGCCCCAGGCGGTACGTCACCGAGACAACCACCACCCGGTTCTCGGCCACCAGTGCCGCGGGATCGAAGATGGCGAGGTCGCCCGAACCGGTGGTGTAGGAGCCGCCGTGGATCCAGACCATCACGGGCAGCTGTTCGCCGGGGTCCACATCGGCGGGCATGGTGATGGAGAGGTTCTGGCAGTCCTCGCTCCCCGGCAGCTCCCCGTAGCGGGTGCCCAGGACGTCGTCGAGGAACGGCACCGGCCCCTGCGGGCAGGCAGGCGCGGGGGAGGTGGCGGCAAGCGGTTCGGTCCAGTCAGGTGCCGGGGCGGGAGGCTGGAAACGCCCGGCGGTGGCGTAGGGGATCCCGGTTGCCCGGAGGACGTCCCCGTCCCGCCTGCCTGTGACGGGACCACAGGGCGGATAGAACGAAGGCTCGAAGTTCACCAATCCACAATGTCACACCTCCCTAAAAGTACGACGGCGGGTGCGCGGCTCTTGCAAGCCGGGCACCCGCCGTCGTACGCGGGAAAATCAGTGTGCTGTGGGCACGTAACGCTTGATGGAGGCTTCCAGCTCGGCCTCGGCGGCGGCGCGGTCGCCCCAGCCCTCGGCCTTGACCCACTTGCCGGGCTCCAGGTCCTTGTAGCGGGTAAAGAAGTGCTCGATCTCCTTGATCAGGAAGTCGTTGACGTCGCTGACCTCCTGGATGTGGTCAAAGCGGGCATCCACGGGTACGCAGAGGATTTTGGCGTCCCCGCCGCCGTCGTCCGTCATGTTGAAGACGCCGATGGGGCGGGACTCAACGATGACGCCGGGGTGCAGGTCGAAGTCCTGCAGCAGCACCAGTGCGTCCAGCGGGTCGCCGTCCTCGCCGAGGGTGTTCTCGAAGTATCCGTAGTGCGTGGGGTACTGCATGGAGGTGAAGAGGACGCGGTCCAGGCGGACGCGGCCGGTCTCGTGGTCAACTTCATACTTGACGCGTGATCCCTTGGGGATCTCGATGGTCACGTCATGCTTCATGGAATGCTCCTCGGCAATTGCAGGGGGTTCGCGGCACTTCTGACGGGCAACAAAAAGGACTGTCAGTGCCGCCGACTATTATTGAGGATATAGCGAGAGGCCCTGGAATCAGGAACTTGTGGGGAAATTTCAGGACTTGAGGACCGGCACCAGCATGACCAAAACAATCGGCACGGACCAGCAGCACGGCCGTGTCCGGCAGGCCGCGCGGAGGGCCGTCACCGGCCTGCGGAGCTCGTGGCCGCTGGTCCTCCTTTCGGCCCTCCTGGTTGCCCTCGCCCTCCCCGCTGCCCTCTTGGTGGCCCCCGGGTTCCTGGGTCCCGAAGCCCCTGCCCCCGCTCCGTCCGCGCCCGCGTGGCAGCAGGCACCCGCCACGCTCTCCGCCCGGCAGGGCCTGGCCGCCCTCGACGCGGCGGCAGAGATCCCGTCCCAGCCCGCCGTCACTGCGCAGCTGGATCCGCTGTTGAAGGCCGACGGCGGCGGGACGTTCACCGGGATGGTCCAGGATGCGTGGACCGGCCAGGTCCTGTTTGACCGCGGCGGGTCGGAGGGCCGCGTGCCGGCGTCCAACATGAAGCTGCTCACCGCCGTCGCCGCCCTGCGGTCCCTGGGCCCCGGGCACCGTTTCAGCACAACCGTTGTTGCCGGGCCGGCGCCCGGGCAGGTGGTGCTGGTGGGCGGCGGCGACGTCCTCCTGGGGCCCGGCGACTCCAACCCCGAACGGGCCCTGGGACACGCCGGACTGGCAACCCTGGCTGCCGCCACGGTGGAGGCCCTGACGTCGGACGGCGCGTCCGGGGAGCTCAAGGTCCTGGTGGATGATTCCCTGTTCTCCGGGCCCGCGCTGAATCCGGCCTGGGACAGCGGGGATGTGGCGGCCGGCGAAGTGGCGCCGTTGTTCCCCCTCGCCCTGAATTCGGGCCGCTACGATCCTGCCGTCACCACCGGTCCCCGGCCCCAGGACTCCGCCATAGCTGCCGCCGAGGAGTTTGCCGCCCGGCTGCGGACGGCAGGCGCCGCCGCGGGACTCACTGTAGCCGCCGGCGTCGAACGTTCACCCGCCCCAGCCCGGGCGGCAGGCGGGGAAAGCGAAAAGCCAGTGGTGCTGGCGGAGGTGCAGTCCGCCACCGTGGCCGAGCAAGTGGACGTGATGCTGCAGGACTCGGACAACTATTTGGCGGAAGCACTGGGGCGGCTGACGGCACTGGCGGACGGGCTGCCGGGCAGCAACGACGGCGCCACAGCGGCAGTCCGCGCACAGCTCTCCGCAGCGGGCCTCGCCACCGATGCCATGAAGCTGGTGGATGTCTGTGGATTGGCCATGGGCAACCAGGTCCCGGCTCGGCAGTTCTCAGAGGTGGTGCGGGCCATCACGTCGGGCGCGGACACCAGGCTGCGGGCCGCGCTGGACGGATTCCCGGTGGCAGGCCTCACGGGAACCCTGGACACGCGCTACGGCGGCGGCGCAACGGCGGGCGGTGCCGGCCTGGTGCGGGCCAAGACCGGCACATTGAACACAGTCCTCGCGCTCAGCGGCTATGTGGTTGACGCGGACGGCAGGCTGCTGGTCTTTTCCTTCATCGGCAACGGGCTGACGCCCGGGGCCGCCGGCAACAAGGAAGCGCTGGACCGCGCGGCCACCGCGCTCGCCGGCTGCGGCTGCCGGTGAGGTATTAAGTGCGGCAGATGGAAAAAACGAGTAGCGGCTACTCGTGACCCTGGATTGCGGGCCGCCCTACACTCGACCACACGTGCGGACTCCGGGGTTGGCAACGTAACGAACTTCCGGCGTCGAACCGTCATGAGGGGGTGGGGTTTGGTGTCCATAGCCAACCGAATTACGTGATGGCGCGCCTCGTTCGCTCCAGCCAAACCGCGGCCAGGCCCAGCGTTGTGCCTCGAAGCCGCGCGTTTGGCAGGACACTGCTCCTACAGATGTAAAAACCTCACGCCAAAGGCCACAACGATGTTCCACGCAAATACACGATTATCAGTGTTCGGTTCCGCTTTCACGCTGCTTCTGGCCATGCCGGCCGTAGCCACGTGCGCAGACCCGAAGGCCGGGCAGATGAAGCCCGGATCCACCGGCACTTCGGCGCCGGTTGCGCCTTCCAGCGCACCGCCGGGGCCGCCCACCCTGGCGCCCGCAGCGGTGCCGCCGGCGCCGGAACTGTGCGGGCCGGGGTCTGCCATCAAGTTCGACAAGACGGCCTTCCCGGAGTCGCCCGTCATCGACAACAAGTGGTTTCCGCTCAAGCCGGGGATGAAGTACACCACCACCGGCACGGTGGAAAGTGAAGGTGGAACCACTGAGCGGCGGGTCACGCACACCGTCACTGGCCTGACCAAGGTCATTGACGGCGTGAAGACCCAAGTGATGTGGGACCGCGATTACCAGGATGGCGCGCTGGTGGAATCGGAACTTGCCTTCTTCGCGCAGGATAACGCCGGGACGGTGTGGCTGTTCGGCGAGTATCCCGAGGAGTTTGAAGAGGACAAGTTCATTGGGGCGCCCAATACGTTCATCCACGGCATCTCCGGCAGCCAGGCCGGAATTGCCATGCAGGCGGCGCCCCGGACCCGAACGCCGGCATATGTCCAGGCTCACGCCGCTTCCGTGGGGTTCCTCGATTGCGGGCTTGTTTTCGACGACAATATAGCGCTTTGCGTGCCCAAAGGCTGCTACGGAGACGTGTTGGTGATTGATGAGCACAATCCGTTGGAACCGAATGTAGGCCATCAGCGCAAGTACTACTCAGCCGGAACCGGGCTGGTTAAAGTGACGGCCGAGGGCGGGGTGAACCAGGAAACCTTGGATCTCACCAGAGTTGAACATCTCACGGACGGACAACTGGCGGAAATCAACCAGCAAGCGCTCGAACTCGACCAGCACGGCTACGAGGTCAGCAAGGACGTCTACGCCAACACGGCGCGTGCCGAAATAACGACGACGACGTCGGGACGCAAGAAATAGGATCTGCTGGCCGGACAGGATGCTTCGGGAGGTTCGCCGGTCAGCGAACTTAAGGACTATCCGCAGCATGCTGTGTTCTGATGGGAACCATGGAGCCCACTGCACGCGAGTCGTCATCCCAGACGTTGTCCGCCACGGCACAGTCCCTGATCAACTGGGACCTCGCCGCCTCCACCGCCGCACGCCTGGCCCCCGCCGGGCCCGTGCTCAGCGGGGCCGAAATCGGCGAGGCCGTGGACAGCCTGCGCCGCCTGGCCGATGTGTCCGTTGAACACGTCCACGAAATCACCGGGCTGGAGGCGGCACGCGACCTGCGGGATTCCTCCGTGCTGGTGGTGGACCGGGCGTCCTGGGCAAAAGCAAACACCCAGAGCTTTGCAGTGATGCTCAAGCCCGCCATGGAAAAGATGCTGGAAAACAGGCGTGGCACCCTGAGCCCCGGGGCTGCCAGCGTCAGCGGGGCCATCACCGGAAGCCAGCTCGGCGCGGTCCTGGCGTTTCTGGCGAGCAAGGTCCTGGGACAGTACGATCCCTTCGCGGCGCTCGCGGAAGGCTCCGCCGCCCCTCCCGGCGGCAGGCTCCTCCTCGTCGCCCCGAACATCGTGGCCGTGGAGCGCGAACTCAACGTCGCCCCGGAGGATTTCCGCCTGTGGGTGTGCCTTCACGAGCAGACCCACCGCGTGCAGTTCGCCGCGGCCCCGTGGCTGCGGCACCACATGCTTGAACAGATCGACGAACTCAGCGTGCACCTGCTGGGCAACGTCGACTCCCTGATGGAGCGGGCCACAGCCGCCGCCCGCTCCCTCAAGGACCGCACTGCCTCGGGAAACACTCCCGGGCGCGGTGCCATCCTGGATCTCCTGCAGGACCCGGAGGAAAAGGCGGCCATCTCGCACCTCACGGCCGTGATGAGCCTCCTCGAAGGCCATGCGAACGTGGTGATGGATGCCGTGGACGCGAGCATCATCCCGTCCGTGAAGACGATCCGGCAGCGGTTCAACGACCGCGGCAAGGACCGTGGGGTCATCGAAAAGTTCATCCGCAGCCTCCTTGGGCTGGACGCCAAGATGCGCCAGTACTCGGACGGTGCCCGGTTTGTGCGGGCGGTGGTGGACGCAGCCGGCATGGAGGGCTTCAACAAGGTCTGGGAGTCCGCGGACCACCTGCCCACCGAACCGGAGATCCACGACGCCAAGCTGTGGCTTGAGCGGATGGGACTCTGATTGCCGCGGAGCGAATCTCCCGGGAGCGGCTTCCAGGGCGGACGACGACGGCCGGGCAGGCTGGCGCCCGTCGTCGGCAAAGCGCGGAAAGCGCTCCAGGACGCCTTGGCCCAGGCCGGTTATCCGCGCCACGTCCTGGTTGCCTGCAGCGGCGGACCGGACTCCCTGGCGCTGGCCGCCGTGGCCGCGTACTTTGCCCGGCGCGGCCATGTGGACGGCCACCCGGTGACTGTGGGCGCGGTAGTGGTGGACCACCAGTTGCAGGAAGGGTCCGCCAGCGTGGCAGAGGAAACCGCCCGGGCCCTCCGTGACTTGGGACTCGCCCCGGTGGAGATCCGTGCGGTGACCGTGGCAACGGCCGGCATGGGTCCTGAGGCAGCGGCCCGGGAGGCCAGGCACGAAGCGCTTGAGGCCGCGGCTGCCGGCCAGGGCGCCGGAGCCATCCTGCTGGGGCACACGCTGGACGACCAGGCGGAACAGGTGCTCCTCGGCCTGGCCCGCGGTTCCGGCACACGCTCCCTGGCAGGCATGAGGCCGGAGCGGGGCCTCCTGTTGCGGCCGTTCCTGGGGCTCCGGCGGGCGGACACGGAAGAGATCTGCGAGGTGGAGCAGCTGGAGCCCTGGCATGATCCCACCAACGCGGACCCGGCCTTCGCCAGGTCTCGTACCCGGGTGGAAGTGCTCCCGCACCTGGAAGAAAAACTGGGCCCCGGCGTCGCCGAATCCCTCGCCCGGACCGCATCAATCCTCCAGCTGGACGCCGACTACCTTGAGGACGTGGCAGAAACCACGTTCGCAGCACTCGTTGAACGGGACGGCGCCGAAGTGAGCCTTCCTGAGGAGGCGTTGCGCGCCCTGGCCCCGGCCATCAGGTACCGCGTCATCGCCAAGGCCGCGGCCGACGTCGGCGGGCAGCAGCCCAGCTACCAGCGCCTTTTGGCGGCGGAGGCGCTGCTGCGGCGGCAGGGCTCGGCGGGTCCGGTCGAGCTGCCGGGCGGGGTGAGCGCCTACCGGCTGTCCCTGGCGCAGCTGGAGGCGGCGGGGACCGGCGGGAGTTCCGGGGGCCCGGATAACCCCAACCCCGTTCCCCGCGAAGGGGCCCGCTGTGGGAAGCTAGTATTCCGGCCTCAAAAACCGCCCGCAAAATAGTCGCACCCCGCATCTACACAGGAGCCATTGGTGGATTCAAACGACGTCCAGGCAGACCTCAAGCACGTTCTCTACACCAAGGAACAGATCCAGCAGCGCATCACGGAGCTGGCTGCGCAGATCGACAAGGACTACGAGGGCCGCGAGATCCTCATCGTTGGCGTGCTCAAGGGTGCCGTGATGGTCATGGCGGACCTGGCCCGGGCCCTGCACAGCCACATCTCCATGGACTGGATGGCTGTGTCCTCCTACGGCTCGGGGACCCAGTCCTCCGGAGTGGTGCGGATCCTGAAGGACCTGGACACGGACCTGATGGGCAAGGACGTGCTGATCGTCGAGGACATCATCGATTCCGGCCTCACGCTGTCCTGGCTCAAGACCAACCTGGAATCCCGCGGCACGGCCTCCGTGGAAATCTGCACCGCCTTCCGCAAGCCCACGGCTGCCAAGGTGGAGATCGACGTTAAATACGTCGGCTACGACATCCCCAACGAGTTCGTGGTGGGCTACGGCCTGGACTACGCCGAGAAGTACCGCAACCTGGACTTTGTGGGCACCCTGGCGCCGCACGTCTACGAGTAAGCCCCCGCTGCGCGGGATGGCACCTAACCGCAGTGTTGCAGGCCCGGACTGCCGCCGCATGCCATCCCGCGGACGCTGCCGGTTGCTGCCGCCCGCCCTCGCCCAGCTACGCCCACAGGGAACTTTTGCCGTCCATCATGCGTGATCTACTCCGGACGGTGTATAGCTAGAAGCTGACGCAGCACCATCACGCGCGCAGACTACTCGCCGTGCAGCACTACCAGAAGGGACGGGGCCAGCCCCCGAACAGATGAAAGCTAAGAATTTCTTCAAAGGCCCGGGCATCTGGATCGTCGTCGTGGTCGGTCTGCTCCTGGTGGCCTTTGCAACGCTGGCCCCCGGCGGTGCGGCACGGATCGACACTGACAAGGGCCTGGAACTGCTCTCCGGAAACCAGGTGGAGCAGGCCAAGATCTTCGACGGCGAAAACCGCGTGGACCTGACTTTGAAGGACAACCTGCAGCTTGACGGGCAGGACAAGGGCAAGAGCGTCCAGTTCTTCTTCGTGGACGCCCGTGCGCAGGACGTGGTCAAGGCCGTAACGGACGCCAAGCCGGCCCAGGGCTACACGGACCAGCCCATCGAGAGCAACTGGTTCTCCGGCCTGCTGTCCCTCCTGATTCCCGTCATCCTCCTGGGCGCCCTGTTCTGGTTCCTCATGACCCGCATGCAGGGCGGCGGCTCCAAGATCATGCAGTTCGGCAAGTCCAAGGCCAAGATGGTCAGCAAGGACATGCCGCAGGTGACCTTCGCCGACGTCGCAGGATCCGATGAGGCAGTGGAGGAACTCCAGGAAATCAAGGAATTCCTGCAGGAGCCCGCCAAGTTCCAGGCCGTCGGCGCCAAGATCCCGAAGGGCGTGCTGCTGTACGGCCCTCCCGGTACCGGCAAGACCCTCCTGGCCCGCGCCGTCGCGGGTGAGGCCGGCGTCCCCTTCTTCTCCATCTCCGGCTCGGACTTCGTGGAAATGTTCGTCGGTGTCGGCGCCTCCCGCGTCCGCGACCTCTTCGAGCAGGCCAAAGCCAACTCCCCGGCCATCATCTTCGTGGATGAGATCGACGCCGTTGGCCGCCACCGCGGTGCCGGCATCGGCGGCGGCAACGACGAACGCGAGCAGACCCTCAACCAGCTGCTGGTGGAGATGGACGGCTTCGACGTCAAGACCAACGTCATCCTCATCGCCGCCACCAACCGTCCCGATGTGCTGGACCCCGCGCTGCTCCGCCCGGGACGCTTCGACCGCCAGATCGGCGTGGAAGCGCCGGACCTGATCGGCCGCGACCAGATCCTTCAGGTCCACTCAAAGGGCAAGCCGATGGCGCCCGGCGTGGACCTCAAGGCCGTAGCCAAGAAGACCCCCGGCTACACCGGCGCGGACCTGGCCAACGTCCTGAACGAGGCCGCCCTGCTCACCGCCCGCTCCAACGCGAACCTCATCGACGACCGCGCGCTGGATGAGGCCATTGACCGCGTCATGGCCGGCCCGCAGAAGCGCAGCCGCGTCATGAAGGAGCATGAGCGCAAGATCACCGCCTACCACGAAGGCGGCCACGCCCTCGTCGCAGCCGCGCTCCGGAATTCCGCCCCGGTCACCAAGATCACCATCCTTCCCCGCGGCCGCGCCCTGGGCTACACCATGGTGGTCCCGGACAACGACAAGTACTCCGTGACCCGCAACGAGCTGCTGGACCAGATGGCTTACGCCATGGGCGGCCGCGTGGCCGAGGAGATCGTGTTCCACGATCCGTCCACCGGCGCTTCCAACGACATCGAGAAGGCCACCGGCACCGCGCGCAAGATGGTCACCGAATACGGCATGAGCGAGCGGGTGGGCGCTGTCCGGCTTGGCCAGGGCGGCGGCGAGCCGTTCCTTGGCCGCGACGCCGGGCACGAGCGCAACTACTCGGACCAGATCGCCTACGTGGTGGACGAGGAAGTGCGCCGCCTTATCGACCAGGCCCATGACGAGGCGTACGCCATCCTCACCGAGAACCGGGACGTCCTGGACCGGCTGGCCCTGGAACTGCTGGAACGCGAAACACTGAACCAGGCCGAGATCGCCGACATCTTCAGGGACATCCGCAAGCGCGACTTCCGTGAGGTGTGGCTGTCCAAGGAGAGCCGCCCGGTCCAGATGGCCGGCCCCGTGGAGTCCCGCCAGGAGAGGGCGGAGCGCGAAGCCCAGGAAGAGGCCAAGAAGGCCCGCCTGGACGAGCCGCTGGACGCCCAGCCACCGCACCCGCAGGGTGTTCCGGAGGACGCACCGTTCCAGGGCGGGGTAACGGACGCGGGGCCTGACGCCCTTCGCGGCTAAGCTTTCTTACGTGACCCACTTCGACGACGACGACCTTTCCGCCTCCGCCGGCTACCCGGCGGAGGGCGGCGCCCACCACTCAAAGCACCACAAAGTGGACCGGCCCCGGATCGAGGCAGCCGTCCGCGAGATTCTCCTGGCCATCGGAGAGGACCCGGACCGCGGCGGCCTCGTAGACACCCCCAAGCGGGTGGCCAAGGCCTACGCCGAGGTGTTTGCCGGGCTCCACCATGACCCCGCGGACGTCCTGTCCACCACCTTCGACCTGGACCATGAGGAACTGGTCCTGGTCAAGGACATCCCCTTCTATTCCACGTGCGAGCACCACCTGGTGCCGTTCCACGGCGTGGCCCATGTTGGCTACATTCCGTCGCACGACGGCAAGGTGACGGGGCTCAGCAAGCTGGCCCGGCTCGTGGACATCTACGCCCGCCGCCCGCAGGTGCAGGAACGCCTCACCACGGAGATCGTCGAAGCGATGGTCCGCCACCTCAAGCCGCGTGGCGCCATCGTCGTTGTTGAATGCGAACACATGTGCATGTCCATGCGCGGTATCCGCAAGCCCGGAGCGAAGACCGTCACCAGTGCGGTCCGCGGGCAGCTTCATGACCCGGCCACCCGCGCCGAAGCCATGAGCCTCATCCTCGGAAGGTAATCAACAGACCATGGATTCACTCGCTGCAGCGCCGGGAACCGGCCCGGCAACCTCACCACTGCCCGTCCTGCGCAAACCGCGCCCGGCAGCCCGGTTCGAAGACCTGCCCACCGGCCGCACCCTGGTGATGGGCATCCTGAACGTCACCCCGGACTCCTTCAGCGACGGCGGCAGCCACGCCACGCCGGACACCGCCATCGCGGCTGGGCTCCGGATGTTCTACGCGGGAGCGGACATCATCGACGTCGGGGGCGAATCCACCCGCCCCGGCGCGGAAGACGTCAGCCCGGAGGAAGAACAGCGGCGCGTGGTTCCGGTGATCGAGGCGCTGGTGAAGGCCGGCGCCCTGGTCAGCATCGACACCACCCACGCGTCCACCGCCGCGGCCGCCCTGAAGGCCGGCGCCGCCATCATCAACGACGTCTCCGGGCTCACCATGGAACCGGAAATGGCCGAGCTCGCGGCGGCCTCCAACGCGCCCTACATCCTCACGCACCGCCGCGGCGACGCCCGCACCATGAACTCGCTCGCCGAATACAAGGAGGTGGCGGCCGAAGTGGTGGCCGAGCTCGCCGGGGTGCGGGACAAGCTGTATGCCGCGGGCGTCAGCCAGGAACAGATCATCATCGATCCTGGCCTGGGGTTTGCCAAGAATGACGCCCAGAACTGGGAGCTCCTGCAGAACCTGGACCAGCTGGAAAGCCTGGGCCACCGGATCCTTGTGGGGGCTTCCCGCAAGCGGTTCCTGGGCACCCTGCTCACCGTGGCCGGCAAGTCCGCCGCCCCGGAGGAACGTGACGGGGCCACCGCCGCCATCACTGCCATCAGCGCCTACCGCGGCGCCTGGGCCGTCCGCGTGCACGACGTCGGCCCCAGCCTTGACGCCGTCAAGGTTGCCGCGCGCATGGCCGCGCCGCGCGCCGGCAGCTAGCGCAGCCATGGACAGGATTGCGCTGAGCGGCGTGACCGCCGTCGGCCATCACGGCGTGTTTGATTTTGAGCGCCGCGAGGGCCAGCCTTTTGTTGTGGACGCAGTGTTGTACCTGGATTTCGCCAAGGCGGCGGAGTCCGACGACGTCCGGGACACCGCACACTACGGTGAGGTGGCGCAGCGTATTACCGAGTGGATCGCCGGAGAGCCGCTGAACCTGATCGAGGCGCTGGCAGTGCGGATCGCGGAGGGCCTGCTGGCCGAATTCCAGCTTCAGGCCGTGGACATCACCGTGCACAAGCCGCAGGCCCCCATCGAGGTTCCCTTCGGCGACGTTTCAGTCAGCGTCCACCGCGCCCGGAATGACGGGACCCGGACTGACGGTCACGGCACCGGCGAAGAAAGGCAAAGCCAGGGGGAGGGGCCATGAACGGCGGCTACACCAAGGCGGTCCTTGCGCTCGGCAGCAATTTGGGCGAGCGCAACGACACCCTGTCCGGGGCCGTTGCGGACCTCGTTGACCCGCCGGAGGTGCGGCTGCTGGCGGTATCGCCGGTGGTGCAGACGAAGGCAGTCGGCGGTCCGGCCGGGCAGCCGGACTTCCTGAACATGGTGATCACGGTGGAAACCAGCCTCACCCCACGGCAGCTGCTGGAGCACTGCCAGGCGGTGGAAAACAAGCACCACCGCGTGCGGGAGGTGCGCTGGGGGCCGCGGACGCTCGACGTCGACATCATCACCTATGGTGACGTCCGCAGCGACGATCCCGTCCTGACCCTGCCGCATCCCCTCGCGGCGAGCCGGGCGTTCGTCCTCTATCCGTGGTCGCTCATCGAACCCGGGGCCGTCCTGGACGGTGAACGGATCACGGCCCTGGCGGCCAAGGCGGCGGACTTCGATGACCTTGCCCCCTTTGACGGCTTCGGCGACTTCGACGGAATGCCCACCGCCGGGGCGGTGGAGGAACGATGAAGCCCATCAACCCGCTGCGACTCCTGCTGATCGGCTTCATCCTGGCCGTGGCCGGCTGGTCCGCCACCGTGGTGACCAGCCGGTACAGCATGTCCACCCCGGTGCTGCCGCCCACGGCGCTGGCAACCATGGGCGTGATCGTGGCCATAACGCTGATCCTCGGAATCAAGGTCCTCAGGTGGCGGAACAGCCTCAAGGACAGCAGCAAGAAGAAGACGGTCCTCGATCCCCTTCTGGCCGCGCGCACCCTGGTCCTGGCGCAGGCATGCGCCTACGCCGGGACGGTGCTGCTGGGCTGGCACGTGGGCATCTTCCTGGACCAGCTGCGCATCTGGAGCCTGCGCAGCGACCAGGGCATCACCTGGCTGGCGCTTGCCATGGCCGGTGGGGGACTGGTGATGATCGTGGTGGGCCTGCTGGTGGAACGGTTCTGCAGGATTCCGCCGGAGGACGGCGAAACGAAGGGCCTCGACGGGAAGCCCGGCCGCGCCGTCGGTGAGGCGTCGGGGGAAGGCGAATATGCATACCGGGGCGATTGACCCTCCCGGCATCACGTGGCAGCGGGTATCCCCCAAATACGTCACCGTCAGGGTGGTGCAGTGGGCCCTGGGAAACCTGGCCGCCGTGCTGGTCCTCTCCCTGCCGCTGGTCCTCGTCGTCGCGGACGTGTGGGCCTGGCCGCCGCTGTGGCTTGCCGCCACCGTGCCCGCCGGCATGCTGGTGGTGGCCCTCTGGCGGCTCGCGCTCATCCCGCGGCAGGTCCGGGCCATCGGCTACGCGGAACGGGACGACGACCTCCTTATCAGGACCGGCATTTTCTTCCAGCGCACCATGGCCGTCCCGTACGGCCGGATGCAGTACGTGGACATCGGCGTGGGACCGGTGGAGCGCAGTCTTGGCCTGTGCACCCTCAAGCTCCACACGGCCTCGCCGGGCACGAACGCGCAGATCCCCGGCCTGCCCGCCGCCGAGGGGGCCCGGCTCCGCGAGCAGTTGGCGGCCCGCGGTGAAGCCAGGCTGGCAGGACTGTGACGGCAGAAGGACCTCCGCGGCCCGGTGCCCCGGCCGCTGCGCTGGGCACCGGCGCGCCTGAACCGCTGCCGGGCACCGGTGCCCCCGGCCAGCTGCCACGCACCGCGCCCGACGGCGAATGGCTGCGCGTGCACCCGGCGTCCCCTTTTGTCCGCGGCTGGGTTGCCCTGGCCGCCATCGGCTTCTTCTTCGGCCGCGACGTCTTTGAACGCGCGCTGCAGGGCCGGCCCCTTCTTGACGGGGACCTGGCCGGCCGTGCCCCTTTTCTGCTGGTGGGCGGCGGAGCCGTGCTGCTGGCGTCGGTGCTGGGGTTCATCCTGACCTGGTACTTCACCAAGTACCAGGTGTCCGGCGGCTACGTAAGGGTGAATACCGGGTTCCTGTTCCGGCAGCAGCGCCAGGCGCGGCTGGACCGGGTGCAGGCCATCGACATCGTGCAGCCGCTGCTGGCCAGGATCTTCGGCCTGGCGGAACTCAAGTTCGAGGTGGCGGACGCCGGGGAGTCAGCCGTGCGGCTCGCCTACCTGAAGGTCGACGACGCCCGGCAGCTCCGTGCCACCATCCTCGCCCGGGCCGCCGGTGTCACCACAGGCCCGGACCGCCCGGGCGAACCCGCGCCCGAGGCGCCGGAATATCCGGTACTTTCGGTGCCGCCGTCGCGCCTTGTCGGTTCCCTGCTGCTCAGCGAGCAGAGCTTCTTCGTGGTGCTGGGCGGCATTGTGTCCGTGGTGCTCTCAGCCATCACCGAACACCAGGGGTTCATTTTTTACCTGATTCCGGCCGCCGTGGGCCTCGCCGCGAGCTACTGGGGACTGTTCAACAAGGGCTACAACTTCAGCGCCGCGATCTCCCCGGACGGCATCCGCCTGCGCTACGGCCTGCTGGACACCCAGGCGCAGACGTTGCCGCCGGGGCGTATCCAGGCTTTGAAAGTCACCCAGCCGCCGTTGTGGCGGCCGCTGGGCTGGTACCGGATGCAGGTCAACGTGGCGGGTTACGGGATTGTGGAGAACGCCGGCGAGGGCTCGGCCCGGACCACGCTGCTGCCCGTGGGCAGGCTCGAAGACGTGCTGGCCATGCTGGCGCTGGTGCTGCCGGACCCCGGTACAGCGCAGCCCGCCGCCGTCTTCGGGGCGGGGCTCACCGGGCTGGATTCCGACGGCGGTTTCGTCACCACTCCGCGCACCGCACGCTGGCTTGCCCCGCTGGGCTGGCGGCGGAACGGGTTCACGGCCACGGACACCGCCCTGCTTCTCCGGTCCGGCCGCTGGTGGCGCCAGCTCGTGGTGGTTCCGCACCAGCGCACCCAGTCCATGGCCCTGCACCAGGGCCCGCTGGCGCGCCGCTTCGGTGTGGCAGACCTGGTGCTGCACACCACGCCCGGGCCCGTTGCGCCCCGGCTCACGCAGGCCGGTACGGCCCAGGCGCTGGCACTGTTCGATGAACAGTCCGCACGCGCCCGGCTGGCCCGGAAGCGGCAGACTACGGAGCAGTGGCTTCGGCAGGTAGCCCCGGATGCCCCGGTGGTTGATACAACGCGGGCGGGGGAGCCTGCCGAAACCCTGAAGCCCCAACAACAGGAAGGCGGGCAGCATGCCTAAGCCCGGACGCCTCGGCGTCGGAATCATTGGCGCGGGCAAAGTGGGGGCGGTGCTCGGTGCGGCCCTGCGCGCTGCCGAACATGCCGTCGTCGGGGTCTCGGCCGTTTCCGAGGCGAGCCGTGAGCGGGCCGGGACGCTGCTTCCCGGCGTGCCCGTCCTGGAGGTCCAGGAGATCGTGGAGCGTGCGGAGCTCGTCCTGCTCGCCGTACCGGACGACGCCCTGCCGGGTTTGGTGGAGGGCCTCGCCAAGCTCGGCGCCTGGCAGCCGGGCCAGCTGGTTGCCCACACCTCCGGCCGGTTTGGAGTGGGTGTCCTGCATCCGGTGCGCGCTGCCGGTGCCGTCCCGCTGGCCCTGCATCCCGCCATGACGTTCACGGGGATGAGCCTGGACCTGACCCGGCTGCTGGACTGCACGTTCGGTGTGACAGCGGATGCCGCCATGCTCCCCATCGCCCAGGCCCTGGTGGTGGAGATGGGCGCGGAACCGGTGGCCATCGCCGAGGCGGACCGGACGCTCTACCACGCAGCCCTGGCGCACGGTTCCAACCACCTGGTGACCCTCGTGGCGCAGGCATCGGAGCTGCTGCGGGACGTGGGAGTGGAGCTGCCCGAACGCATGTTGGGTCCGCTGCTGCGGGCAACCCTGGAGAACGCGCTGGCTTCGGGCGAATCCGCCCTGACCGGGCCGGTAGCCCGCGGCGACGTGGGAACGGTTGCCGCCCACGCGGCGGCGTTGCGGGAGTTCGACGGCGGCGGTCACGGCGATGTGCTCGCGGCCTACCTTGCGATGGCGCGCGCCACGGCGCTGCGCGCCGAAGGGCGCGGGCTG
Organism: Pseudarthrobacter sp. L1SW; assembly: GCF_020809045.1. Taxonomy (NCBI): domain Bacteria; kingdom Bacillati; phylum Actinomycetota; class Actinomycetes; order Micrococcales; family Micrococcaceae; genus Pseudarthrobacter; species Pseudarthrobacter sp. L1SW. Next base: position 280,330 of record NZ_CP078079.1, read on the forward strand.
CTGAAGGCCGGCCAGCTGGAGGGGCTGCGCCAGGCCCTCGAACCGAAGGAGGACTGAAGATGCCCATCAAACTCGTCACCACGGTGGCCGCCCTGCACGCTGAGGGAGCCCGGCTCCTTGGCTCCAAACAGGGAACCTCGCAGGGCCTGGTGCCCACGATGGGTGCGCTGCATGAGGGCCATGCCGCCCTGGCGCGTACCGCCGTCGAACAGAATGACGTGGTGGTGGCAACAATCTTCGTCAACCCGCTGCAGTTCGGCGACGCAGTGGACCTGGACCGCTACCCCCGCACCCTGGACGCGGACCTGGCGCTGCTGGAGGCTGAAGGCGTGGACCTGGTCTTTGCGCCGTCGGTGGACGAGGTCTACCCCGGCGGCGAACCGCTGGTGCGCATCACCTCCGGCCGGCTCGGGGAAAAGTGGGAGGGCACATCCCGGCCCGGGCATTTCGACGGCGCCCTCACCGTGGTGGCCAAGCTGCTCCACTACGGGATGCCCGCGGCAGGACTGCCGGCCGGCGGGGCAACGGGTGCCGCCCTGCCCGCCTACAGGGCGTACTTCGGCCAGAAGGATGCCCAACAGTTGGCGCTGGTCCGGCGCATGGTGGCTGACCTGGACTTCCCGGTGGACATCGTGGGGGTGCCCACCGTACGCGCCGCTGACGGGCTGGCGCTGTCCAGCCGCAACCGCTTCCTCTCCGACGAAGAACGAGCGGCGGCGCTTGTGCTTTCCAGGGCCCTTCGCCTCCTGGAGCAACGGGCGCAGGCCCGGCAGCCCCTTGACCTGGAGTCCGCGCAGGCGATGGTGGAGTCCCAGCCGCTGGTGGCTTTGGACTACTTCGACGTGGTGGATCCAGGCACCCTGGAACCCCTGGCCGAAAACTGCCGGGAGACGCCGTTCCGGGGCGAAGCCCTGGCGCTCATTGCGGCCAAGGTGGGCCCGGTCCGGCTGATCGACAACGCGCCGCTGTCTTCCTGATCTGGACCCGGGGCCCCGCCCTGCCGGGGTCAGGTACCCCCTGCCGCCGATAGGGGGCAGGGACACCTGTTGGGCCGGCAGCTGATCGGCTATGCTCGAATTGTTGCCCCAGACCCCTGGCATCGTCCCATTACGGCGATCCAGGAGGATCAAGAAATAACGTGGGCAAAAATCTATACACCCCCATCCACGGGCTTGTGGATCCTGCCGCGTATGGCGCGGCACCTGACACCGATCCCATCGCTGCGCAGGCGCTGGAAATCATCTTCTCCATCCTCGAGGACCGTTCGCCTGGGCTGGCGGAGGTCCAGCTGCGGCTGCGCCAATGCATGGCATCCCATCCGGGCCGTCCTGAGCGGGCCCTCCTTGCCCATCTGTTGGAGACTTCACGGCGTGTGAACGCCAACGACGGAAATGGCTGCCCCGGGCTGTGACGGAAAAAATCAGGGACAGCGGGCTCACCATGGATGACGTGCCCGGCGTGGCCGCGGATGAAGAGGACCTTTGTGGTCCGTACCTGGAGAAATTGCCGGTTACCGGCGCCGCAGTTTCCCTTTTCGGCGGTGCGACGGCTGAAACCCTGGTTTCTGCCAGTGACGCGCTGGCTGCCCGGCTGGATGAACTGCAGTTCAGCCTGGGCGAGGGACCCCGGTGGCGCGCCGTCCGTACCCGGTTGCCGGTGCTGGTTCCCGATGCACAGGGTGTGGCCCATCCGGACTGGCCCATGTTCCATAAAGCGATGGCCGGCACGGACGCTGCAGCGCTGTTTGTCTTTCCACTGACCCTTGGTGCCGCGGACTTGGGCGTGGTGGAGCTGTACCATTCACTGCCGGGTACGCTGAGCCGGTCCCACCAGGCGACAGCGGCCATGCTCGCCGGCCAGACCATGTGGTACCTCCTGCGAAAAATCCTGACAATCAGTTCGCCGGACACCGATCCTGCCCTGGAGCCCGCGCTCATGTCGCGGCGTGAGATCCACCAGGCAACGGGCATGGTCCTCGCCCAGTCCGGCGCCACCGCCGCGGATTCATTGCTGTTGCTGCGTGCGCACGCTTTTGCCCATGAGCTCACGCTGCGCGAGACTGCCGACGCAGTCCTCGAAGGCCGGCTGAGCCTGAAAGCTGCCCACAACGGCGGCCCCCTTGGCTGGCCGCTGCAGTAAAATATCGCCATGGAGGCGACTACCCGCGCTGAGCGCGTCAGTGGGGCGTTCGTGAAACTCACGGACACACTGGTGGCGGACTATGACGTCCTTGACCTGCTCCACACCCTGGTTGAAGAAGCCGTGGGGCTCCTCGACATCGCCGCCGCGGGACTTGTCCTGGCCGATCCCAGCGGGGAACTCCAGGTCCTGGCCTCAACCAGCGAGGAAAGCCGGCTGGTGGAAGTCCTCCAGCTGCGGGCAGGGGAAGGGCCGTGCGTCGAATCCTTCGCAGCCGGCAAGGCTGTGACTGCGGACGATATTCGGGTCCTTGACCGGTGGCCGGCTTTCAAGGCCGCGGCACTGTCCCAAGGCTTCCACTCCGTGCACGCGGTCCCCATGCGTCTCCATGGCCGGACCATCGGCGCCATGGGCCTCTTCCGCTCCGCTCCCGGCTCACTGAGCCCTGAGGACGCCGCCATTGGGCAGGCGCTGGCGGACGTGGCCACCATCAGCCTCTTGCAGGAGCGCGCCATCAGGGAAGCGGCCGTGGTCAACGAACAGCTGCAACGGGCGCTGAACAGCCGTGTCCTGATTGAGCAGGCCAAAGGGGTCATCGCGCACACATCCGGGGTGGACATGGAAGGTGCCTTCAGGCTGCTCCGCAAGCACGCCCGTGCACACAACGAAGCCCTCCATGAGACCGCCGGAAGGATTGTGGACAGGAGCCTCACGCTTTAGCCGGGCGTCCTGGTCCGCGGAACGGGGCTGGTTTCTCCGCGGCTGGTTTCCAATGCGGCGCACATTGCCCGGGTCACGCCCGGCGGCCACCGGCAATCAGGAGCGGCAACAGTCAGAGGGGCAGGTGCCCGCGGTACATCAGCTGCTCCAGCAACGCCTGCTCCGGCTCGCCCGGATGCCGTGCGACGCAGCGGCGGAGCCGGGCCCGGGCCAGTTCTTCGCCGGGTGCCTTGCTGCAGAGCACCTCGTCGATTATTTCCTGGGCCTGCCATCGGAGCGACTCGATGGCAAACTGCCGGATCTCGGCCGGCGTATCACTGGCCATCCAGGGATCCGGGTCCGAGGGCACACTTTGGAACATCTGCTCTGCTGACATAGGGGCCTCCTTGCACCAACCCGAAGGGGCCGGTGGGGGCCTCCGCGGCGTCAAAAGCACGTAGGAAAAACATTACAGCGGGAAAGACCGGTCTGTCTGCCCCTCCGGCAGTAGACTTGAAGCCTCATGAATCCAGAGGCGAAGGTCCCTCCGTCCCCCGTGCCGGCACCGGTGGTGGCGACGGGCGGCCATGCCAATTCCGTGGACCGGATCATGGCGGTGGCCTACGAGCTCTTCTCCCGGCGGGGTGTCAGGGATGTCGGCGTCAATGAGCTGATTGAACGGTCCGGGGTAGCCAAGGCGACCTTCTACCGGCAGTTCCCCTCCAAGGACTCCTTGGTGCTGGCCTTCCTGGAACGGCGGGACAGGCAATGGACCGTGGATGCCATCGTCTCGGAGGCCCGGCGGCGGGGAAGCACGCCTGCCGATCAGCTGCTGGCCATCTTCGACGTCTTTGGCGACTGGTTCCTGCGGGAAGACTTTGAAGCCTGCTCCTTTATCAACGTCCTGCTCGAGATGGGCCCTGCTCATCCGCTGGGCCAGGCAAGCATCGACTACCTGGCCAAGATCCGCGGGCACGTGCAGGCCTTGGCGGAGGAAGCCGGGCTGCAGCGGCCGGAGGAGTTCGCCCGGTCCTGGCACATCCTGATGAAGGGTTCGATCATCTCGGCCACCGAAGGGGACATGCAGGCCGCCAAACGCGCGCAGCAAATGGCCGGCTGGCTGATCGAGCACCACCGCGGCTAGCGGCCGCGCTCCGGCGTGCGGGGAGCGGAAGTGCTGGACCGCACCACCAGCCGGGTCTTCATCAGCTCATCGGCCGGCCCGGCAACCTCCGCGTCATCCTGCACCAGCGCCAACAGCCGCTCCACCGCCCGCATTCCCTGGTCACGCGGGAACTGGTCGATGGTAGTGAGTCCCAGGATTTCGCCCATCTCGTGGCCGTCAACGCCAACGACGGACAGCTCGTCAGGGATCCGCAACCCCAGGTCGCGGGCCGCCAGCATTGCGCCGAAGGCCATTTCGTCGGAGGCGCAGAAGATTGCGGTAGGCCGTTCGGCGGCGTCCGCCAGCAGGTGCTTTGTCGCCTTGTAGGCGTCATTCGCAGAGTAGTCGGAGATCAGGGACCACGCCTCGCGAAGTGGCAGGCCGGCCGAGGCCATGGCTTCCTCGTAGCCGGCTCGCCGTCCGCTGGAGATCTCGAAGTTCCGCCCGTACTCATGCTCGCCGCCGACGTGCGCCACACGTGTGTGGCCGAGGCCGATCAGGTGGTTTGTTGCCTGGCGGCCCACCTCCACGTCGTCGATCCGGAGGGTGGGAATTTCCGGAAGCGGGCCGCCGACGCCCACCACCGGGATTCCGGCGGCGAGGATTTGTTCAGTCTCGTGGGCGTTGAGCTGCAGCGAGACCGCCAGGACGCCGTCGAGCCGCTTGCGCAAGAGGAAATCCCCCAGCACCGACTCCCGGTAGCGGTCGCCCTGGAAGTCGTAGAGGGTGAGATCGTAGCCGGCGTCCATCAGGGCGGAATTGGCGCCTTCCAGCAGCGTGGCGAAATACCACCTGTTGACGAAGGGCAGGACCACTCCGATGTTGTGGCTGCGCCCGCTCGCCAAGCTTGAGGCGTGGTAGGACATCACGAAGCCAAGCTCACTGGCTGCGGCGGTCACAGCTTCCCGTGCCTTGGTGGAAACACTGCCCTTGCCGCTCAAGGCACGCGACGCCGTCGCCTGTGAAACCCCCGCCAGCCGCGCTACGTCCCTGATTCCTGCCACTGGCCCTCTGCTGTTCCCCTTGATTACATTCGCAGCCAGATGCACTGCGCCGGACCCAGCTTACGCTGGTCGGCAGCGTCGCCGTCCGTGCTAAGGAGGATCTCCAAGCGGGGCAGATCCACCGGTTCCGCGCCCATGTTCATCATCACCAGGACCCCGTTGTTGACAAACGTGACGCAGTCGGGCGAGGTGAAACCGTCAAGCCATGCCAGGGAACCGGCACCGAGCTTCAGGGCACGGCGAAGCCCCAATGCGCGGGTGTACAGGGACAGGGCGGAGGATTCGTCCTGCCGCTGGACATCCCGGGACAATGCCGCCCAGCTTTCGGGCTGCGGCAGCCAGGACTCCCCGGTGCCGTTGAAACCGAAAGCCGGCGCGGCCGCCTCCCATGGCAGGGGCACCCGGCAGCCGTCGCGGCCAATGCGTTCTCCCGCCGTCCGCCGGAAGGACGGGTCCTGGCGGAAGGTGTGGTCCATGGTGGTGTGGTCCGGCAGGCCCAGTTCCTCACCCTGGTACAGGTAGACGCCGCCGGGCAGCGCGAGCATCAGCATCGATGCCGCAAGCGCACGCCGCAGGCCAAGCTCAGCGTCCGGCTGGACGTCTTCCGCGCCCAGGCCGTCACCGGGACGGGCCGCAGGCTCGATGATGCCGAAGCGCGTGGCGTGCCGGACGACGTCGTGGTTTGAAAGCACCCAGGTGGTGGGCGCGCCCACGGAATCGAACATCCGGAGTGAACTCTCAATGACTGCCCGCAGCTTGGCCGGATCCCAGGGCGTCCCGAGGTAGGCGAAGTTGAAGGCCTGGTGCATTTGGTCCGGCAGGACCCAGTTGGTCAGGCGGGAGAGGGGATCGATGCTTGCTTCGGCACAGAGGATGCGGTCGCCGTCGAACTCTGCCAGGACCCTGCGCCACTCGCGGTAGATGTCATGGATCTCCGGCTGGCCGAACATGGGCGCGAGGTGGCCCGGGAACTCATCGGTGCTGACGCCGTCGGGCCGTCCGTGCCAGTCAGGCAGGCCGTCCGCCTTGACCAGGGCGTGGGCCACGTCCACCCGGAAGCCGGCCACGCCGCGGCTGAGCCAGAACCGCAGGATCCGCTCAAACTCAGCATGCACGGCCGGGTTGTCCCAGTTGAAGTCAGGCTGGGAGGAGTCGAAGAGATGCACGTACCACTGGCCGGGTTCGCCCGAAGGTTCCGTAATGCGCGTCCACGCCGGGCCGCCGAAGTGCGACTGCCAGTTGTTCGGCGGCAGTTCACCGGCATCCCCGCGGCCGTCGCGGAAAACGAACATGTCCCGTTCGGGGCTCCCGGGTCCCGCCTGGAGTGCTGCCTGGAACAGGGCGTGGTCCGAGGAGCAGTGGTTCGGCACGAGGTCGATGATGACCCGGATGCCCAGGGAATCCGCCCGGGCAACCAGGGCGTCAAAGTCGCTGAGGGTGCCGAACACGGGATCGACGTCGCAGTAGTCGGCAACGTCGTAGCCGCCGTCCCGTTGCGGCGAGACGTAGAACGGGGACAGCCAGACGGCGTCGACGTCGAGGGCGGCCAGTTCATGGAGCTCCGCCGTGATGCCGGGAAGGTCGCCTTCGCCGTCGCCGTTAAGGTCCCGGAACGAGCGCGGGTAGATCTGGTAGATCACCGAAGACCGCCACCACTCCGAGCCTTCGTCCGCCGGGTGGACCGGCACCAGGCGGGCGGCGGAAACGTCGGGCTCTGCAGGGGAAAGTGTGTTCGTCATTGGCATATCGTAGCCCGCATCGTCCTGAAATTGGAACAGCTTCCATCCAGTAACTGCAAGGGATGAGCAACTTTCAACTGCGTGTAGACGGAACGTTTGGAATCGCTTACAGTTGTGACTTGTCTCACCGCGCCCGGATCGGCATATCACCGCCCCCATCCCCTGGCCGCGGTTTCCACACCGGGCATTTTGCCCAATTCATGAAGGAGGCGCACTGGTGCGCACAACTCTCATCACGCCCTTGGCCCGCAAGGCGCGGCTTTCCCTTACGACGGCGGCAGCCGTCTCCGTGATGCTCCTCGCGGCAGGCTGCGCCGGCGGCCAAGCGCCGTCGGGAAATGCCTCAGGCGCAGCATCCGAAAGTGCAGCGGCCGCCACCGGCGAAGCCCCCGCGACTGGTTCTCCCGTCCGGGGCGATGCGGACCTCGTCATCTGGGCCAACGGCCCGGTGGTCCAGGCGCTGCAGCCCATCGCGGACAAGTTCGGCGAAGAGAACGGCATCACGGTGGAGGTACAGACCGTCGCCACCGAACTGCAGACCAACTTCGTGACGGCCAACGCTTCCGGCAACGGCCCGGACATCGTTATGGGCGCCCACGACTGGATCGGCAACCTGGTCCAGAACGGTGCCATCGACCCCGTCCAGATCACGGCCGAGCAGAAGGCCGCCTTCCTCCCGGTCGCCACCGACGCCGTCACCTACAACGGCCAGACCTACGGCATGCCCGCCTCAGTGGAATCGCTGGTCCTTATCCGCAACAAGGCCCTTGCCCCCGACGCCCCGGCCTCCTTTGAGGAGCTCCTCGCTGCGGGTGACGCCGCCGTTGCCGCCGGGAAGGCAGAGCGCGCACTGAACCTCCAGGTCGGGGCAAAGGGCGACGCCTACTTCATGCAGCCGCTGTACTCCTCCGCCGGCGGATACCTGTTCGGCAAGAAGGCGGACGGCAGCTTCGACACCGCCGACCTCGGCGTTGGCAAGGAAGGTTCCATTGCCGCTGCCCGGAAGATCTCGGAGCTGGGCGACAAGGGCTCCAAGGTCCTCAGCACCTCTGTCAGCGCGGACAACGCCATTGCCCTGTTCAACCAGGGCAAGACCGCCTTCATGGTCAATGGACCGTGGGCGCTGGGCGACGTCAAGAAGGCCGGCATTGACTTCGGCCTGAGCCCCGTTCCCGGCTTCGCCGGCATGAAGCCCGCCCAGCCGTTCACCGGCGTGCAGTCGTTCTACGTCGCCTCCAAGGGCAAGAACAAGTCCTTCGCGGAAACCTTCGTCCAGACAGCAGCTTCGCAGAAGGAAACGCAGCGCGCGCTGTACGAGGCAGTGCGCATCCCGCCGGCCATCGCTTCCCTGGTGGACGAAGTAGCGCAGACCAGCCCGGAAACCAAGATCGCTGCCGACGCCGCGGCTGCAGGAATCCCCATGCCGTCCCTGCCGCAGATGGCCGCCGTCTGGGCCCCGCTGGGCCAGGCCGAAGCCGCCATCGCCGGCGGTGCCGACCCCGCGGCCACCATGACGCAGGCCGGCCAGACCATCGCCGGTGCGCTGAAATAACATCCCGATGACCACCCGATTCAAGAAACCTTCGGGGCAGGCGGTGGGGCCCGGTCTGTCGCTGGGCTCCACCGCGTCGGTCCCCGCCCTGCTGGCCAAGATCCTCGGGCTGGGCGCCGTGCTCGGCGCCGCCGTCTCGCTCACGCCGCTGCTCCTCGCCGGAGGCGAGTGGGGCATGCTGATCGGCCTCTGGGCCGGCGCGGCCGGGCTGCTGGCCGTCTACTCCACCAAGCGCATGGTTCCCCTGAAGTACCTGGTTCCCGGCACCCTGCTGCTGACCGTCTTCGTCCTGCTTCCCATCCTGTCCACCATCCAGCTCTCCTTCACCAACTCAGGAGACGGAACCCGGGGCTCCAAGGAAGACGCCATTTCCACCATCGTCCGCAACTCGGTCACGCAGCTGCCCGAATCCCGGACATACAACCTCACCGTGGGCACAAAAGGCTCCATCACTGACGGTCCCTTCACGTTCTTCCTCGTCGAAACACCGTCAAACGACGTCTTCGCCGGCGATGAAAAGGGACTCCGGCCGCTGGCCGGCAGCGATGTGACGGTAGCAAACGGCTACGTCCGCGGCGCTGAGGGATACCAGATCCTCACCGGCAAGGAAGTCAACGCCGCCGGTGCCAGGATCAGCGGCCTGACCGTTCCCACGGACAAGGGAGCCATCCGGGCACAGGGCATCAACCGCGCCTTTGAAGGCGTGCAGACACTGAAATACGACGCCGGAACGGACAGCATCACCGATTCGGTCACCGGAAAGGTCTTCACCGTCCAGGAGTTCGGCGACCGTGAATACTTTGCCGACGCCAACGGGTCCAAAGGCTTCGACCAGAGCTGGGAGCGGAACGTCGGTTTCGCCAACTACGAGCGGCTGTTTACGGACCCGCAGGTGCGTGATGCCCTGCTCGGCTCCTTCGTGTGGACGCTGGTCTTCGCGGTGGGCTCGGTGGGGACCACGTTCGTCGTCGGACTCCTCCTGGCCGCCGCCCTCAACGACCCCCGCGTCCGCGGACTCAAGCTCTACCGGGCCGTGATCATCATCCCGTATGCCATCCCGGTGTTCATTTCGTTCATCGTGTGGCAGTCCTTCTACAACAAGGACTTCGGCCTCATCAACTCCATGCTGGGCGGGGCGAAGATCGACTGGCTGGGGGACCCCGTCCTGGCCAAGGTGGCCGTCCTGCTGACCAATCTTTGGGTGGGCTTCCCATATATGTTCCTGATCGCCACCGGAGCCCTGCAGGCGCTTCCGCAGGACATTGCCGAGGCCGCGAAGATCGACGGCGCCAGCTCCTGGACAACCTTCACCAGGGTCCAGTTCCCGCTGCTGCTGGTTGCCGTGGCGCCGCTGCTGGTGTCCTCCTTCGCCTTCAACTTCAACAACTTCAACGTGATCCAGCTGGTCACCGGCGGCGGCCCCTTCCCGGCCAGCGGCGGCCAGATCGGAGCCACTGACATCCTGATCAGCGGCGCCTACCGCATCGCGTTCGGCGGTGCCGGTGCCGAATTCGGCTTTGCCTCGGCCATCTCCGTTGTCCTGTTCATCGTCACCGCGGTGCTTGCAGGCATCCAGTTCCGCTACACCAAAGCCCTGGAGGATGTCCGATGACAAACCTGCTCACTGATGCACCGGCAGAGACCCCGGCACCGGCCCGCCGGGCGGCGATGCGCGTCCGGAAGGACGGGCTCGAGATGCCCCGCGGCAGGCGCTGGTGGCGGGAAGTGGGCTGGCGCCACGTGGCAGGGCTGGCCGGCGTCGCCTTCGCCGGGTTCCCCGTGCTGTACATCATCTCGGCGGCGTTCAACCCCTTGGGAAGCGTGGCCACCACCGAGATCATCCCCAGCACCTTCAGCCTGGTGAACTTCGAAACCCTCCTGGGAGGTTCCAAGGGGCCGTTCGGAACCTGGTACCTCAACACCCTGGTCCTGTGCACGGTGGTGTCCGTCGCGCAGGTGCTGCTGAGCACCCTCGCTGCCTACGCCTTCTCCCGCTTCCGCTTCTATGGACGGCGCGGCGGCCTGCTGGCGCTGCTCCTGGTCCAGATGTTCCCGCAGTTCCTTGCCATCGTGGCGTTGTTCCTGATGATCGCCAACTTCGGAAAGGTTGTGCCGGCCATCGGCCTGAACACGCTCGCCGGCTACGGGCTGGTGCTGATGGGCGGGGCGCTTGGCCAGGTGTGGCTGATCAAGGGCTTCTTCGACTCCATTCCACATGAGCTCGATGAGGCCGCCAGGATCGACGGTGCGGGGCACTTCCGCACCTTCACCAGCGTGATCCTGCCCCTGATCCGTCCGGTACTGGCCGTGACGGGACTGCTGGTCTTTGTCTCCGTGATCGGCGAATACATCCTGGCGAGCATCTTCCTGACGGACAACGGCGTCAAGACCCTTGCCGTGGGAATGTTCGGCATCATTGCCGGGGACCGAAGCAACAACCTGGGCGTCTTCGCCGCCGGGTCCGTGATGATTGCGCTGCCGGTGCTCATCCTGTTCCTCTACCTGCAGAAGTTCATTGTTGGCGGACTGACGGCAGGCTCCGTGAAGTGAACGCACGGCTGCACGGAAATGCTCAGCTTGCTTATCACTTTCGGTGTTCCTAGGCTGGAAACTGTCAGGCAATAACTTCCGGTGCGCGGTCCGGTGCCCACAAGGCGCCGGGCCCGCCCCAGCCGAGGAGGAACAATGGCAGAGCAGAGCATCGCAGGCAAGAAGGTCGCCTTCCTGCTGACGGACGGCGTCGAGCAGGTTGAACTCACCAGCCCGTGGCAGGCAGTGAAGGACGCCGGCGGCCAGCCCACGCTGGTGGCGCCGAAGAGCGGCAAGCTGCAGGGTTTCAAGGGCACGGAGAAGGGCGACACGTTCGACGTCGACCTCACCGTTGCCGAGGCCAATGCCGGGGACTTCGACGCCCTGGTGCTTCCCGGCGGCGTCGTGAACGCCGACCACCTCCGCGTGGACAAGGACGCCCAAAGCTTCACCCGCAGCTTCTTTGAGCAGCACAAGCCGGTGGCCTCCATCTGCCACGGCCCGTGGCTCCTCATTGAAGCCGGCGTCCTGCGCGGACGGAACGTCACCTCGTACCACACGCTCCAGACGGACCTGAAGAACGCAGGCGCCAACTGGACCGACGAGGAAGTGGTGGTGGACCAGGGCCTGGTGACCAGCCGCACGCCGGACGATCTCCCCGCCTTCAACGCCAAGTTGGTGGAGGAAATCGCGGAAGGCCAGCACGCCGGCCAGACCGCCTAGCTCCAAAACAAACCCCGGCTGTTCCCTCAGGCTTTGGAAAAAGTTCCGGCGCGGAGGAATTACTCCACCCGGTAGAGTGTTGGCATCTGCAGCGGCCATGTTCGCGCATCATCCATACACTCCCTGAGGGAACACCCATGTCTACCGAAGTCTCTCCAAACGCCAACGGGCAATCCGTCCAAACCGAAGGAACCAAGCCCGCCGCGCAGGAGAAGATGTCCCGTGAATCGGTGACCATCATCAGCACGCTGCTGGTGGCCACCTTCGTGGTGATCCTCAATGAGACCATCATGAACGTGGCCCTGCAGCGGCTCATGGTGGACCTCCGGGTGGATGCGCCCACCGTCCAGTGGCTCTCCACCGGCTTTATGCTCACCATGGCCGTTGTCATCCCCACCACGGGATTCATCCTGCAGAGCCTCTCCACGCGCGCCGTCTTCATGCTGGCCATGGGGCTCTTTGCCGGCGGCACCGGGCTCGCGGCTGCAGCCCCCGGGTTTGAGGTCCTGCTGCTGGCGCGCATCGTCCAGGCCGGCGGCACGGCCATTATGCTGCCGCTGCTGATGACCACCATCCTCACCCTGGTTCCGCTCGCCAAGCGCGGGGCCGTGATGGGTAACGTCAGCATCGCCATTTCGGTGGCTCCGGCCATGGGTCCCACGGTTTCCGGGCTGATCCTTGAACACTTCACCTGGCGCTTCATGTTTGTGTTCGTCCTGCCTGTGGCGTTGGCTGCACTGGCCATCGGCGCCAAGTACCTGACCAACGTGGGGGAGACGGAGAAGACCAAGCTCGACTTCCTGTCCGTCCTCCTCACCGTTCCGGCCTTCGGCGGCCTGGTCTACGGGCTCAGCCAGATCGGCGGCGGGCACGGCGGCCAGGCCGGTCCGGGCGCGGGTGCCATCGCGGCACTGGTGATCGGCGTGGCCAGCCTTGCCGTCTTTGTCCTCCGCCAGCTGCGGCTGCAGAAGGCCGAAGCGCCGCTGCTGGACCTGCGCGCGTTCAACTTCCGCATGTTCACCGTCTCGGTCCTGCTGATGGTGGTGGCCATGATGGCATTGTTCGGCGGCGTGATCCTGCTGCCGCTCTACCTGCAGGAAATCCGCGGCCTCGGCTCCCTCGAAACCGGGCTCGCGCTGCTGCCCGGCGGCCTCGCGATGGGCCTGCTCGGCCCTGTCATCGGCCGCCTGTTCGACAAGGTGGGCCCGCTGCCGCTCACCGTCACCGGTTCGGTTCTGATGGTCCTGGCCTTGTGGCAGTTTTCAATGCTCGACGCCGGCACGTCCGTGGCGTGGATCGTCACCCTCCATGTGGGGCTGAGTTTCGGCCTGGCACTGCTGTTCACGCCGGCGTTCACCACTGGCCTGAACCCGCTGCCCCCGCACCTTTACTCGCACGGGTCCGCGATCATGAGCACCACCCAGCAGGTCGCCGGAGCCGCGGGCACAGCCTTGCTGGTGTCCATCTTCGCGGTGGTGTCGGCAGCGTCCGGCCTCGTGGCGGGGATGAGCGCGGCGTTCCTGACGGCAACCGTCATAGCCTTCGCCGCCGTCGTACTTTCCGCGATGATGCGCAAGACCGAAGGTGCCGGGCCGGGTCACGCCGCCCACTAGCCCAACTAGGTAGCGCCAAGTGTCGTTTTGACTGCCCAAAACGACACTTGGCGCTACTTACTTGGGTCAGCCGGCGAAGAAGTCCGCGAGCTCCTTGATGAGCCGGTCCGGGGCCTTGATGACGCCGTCGTGCCCATAGCCCGGGAGGATGGTGTAGCTGGAGCCTGAAAGGACGTCGTGGATCTGGCCGCAGGCCACCCCGAAGTACGCCGGGCTCTTTTCGCCCACCACAATCAGCGTCTCCAGCGGCAGTTCCAGGAACGGCTCGGCCGGCATGTCCGCGGCGATGATGGCCTTGATTTCGCGGACGCCGGTCCGCATCATTTCGCGCTGCTGCTTGCCCTCTGAGGTTCCCGCGGTCAGTTTGTTGGCGAGCGTCAGCATGGACAGCGGCATACGGGACGAAAAGGAGCCCCCGGCTTCAAGCCCGCGCTGCAGGACGGCGAGGGCGCGGTCATCGTCGCCGGCTGTAGCCGCGTGCTCGTACTCGGCAATCCAGTCCGCCTTCACGCTGTGGTTCACGGAGACTGCGGGGTCGTATACCGCGAGGCGTTCCACCGGCAGGGTCCGCGCCGCGTGCAGGGCAACCGCCCCGCCGAAGCTGTGGCCGAACACGTCCGTGCTCGAGGTGTGTTTCATGACCGTGTCCAGGTCGCGGATGTCCACATCAAGGGTGTAGTCCTCGGGCTGGGGTGAGGATGAACCGCGGCCGCGGCGGTTGAACGTGTGTACCGGACGGCCCAGCGCCGCACTGAGCTTCTGCGCAAACTTGGTGTAGTCCGCGGCGGTCACCATGGAGGGCGGGACAATAACAACGCCCGAACCGGCGGAAGCGAGCTCCGAGCCCGTGGAGAAGAGCTCCAGCGTGCCGCCGTCGGGGGTCCTGATGTTCTCACGCGTCATGTTCCGAGCCTAGCTGAGCAACCCCGCCGCAGGACACTACGCCGCAGCCGCCCGGCCCGCCGCTGGCCGTCACCCCAGGCGTGCGATGAGCGCCGTGCTCTGTTCCCGGATGGCGGGCAGTTCAGTGCCAAGCCCGCACAGGATGAGCCCGGCGTCGGCCGCCTGGAGCGGTGACTCCGGTGTTGCCATGCCGTCCGCCCGCAAATTGACCAGGGATTCGACGAGGCGGAACGCAAGGTCCCCCGGGTTCCCCGTAGCGGCAGGACCCGCGGCGGAGAGGGCGCCGCCCAGGTCCCCGTACAGGCTGCGCAGTTCCTGCCGCTCCGCCAGGAACCGGGCGAAGCGGCCGCCGCGGGCCTCGGGCAGGTGGTACAGGATTCCAAGGTTCCAGCGGGAGCTGCAGAGTTGCGTGCCGTCATAAAGCGCGACGGCGTGAAGCCGGCTTCCAGGAGTCCCCTCACCGCCGGGCAGGGCGGCTACCGCGCGGGCAAACACGAGCCCGCCCAGAACGGTGCCCTCGAGCAGGTCCTCGAGGATGTCGTCCTTGGTTTTGAAGTGGTGGTACAGCGAGGACTGCCTGATCCCCACGGCGTCGGCTATAGACCGGGTGGAGGTGTTGGCGAAGCCGTGCGTCGTGAAAAGCTCGGCCGCCGCGTCCAGGATCTCGTCCCGGGCAGTCGCCCCCGGCCTGGAGGGCTGTTGGCTGCGGGGGCGTCCCGGTCCGGCTGAAGTCACGGCATCATTCTTGCACCAGGACCGGGAAGCCATCGCGCCCGGGTCCGGGGTGAGGAGCCGGAAATACGGCGGAAACAAGATGTCTATGCGCCTTTTACAGAGGCGAAACTAGCCGGGGACATGGCGCTGGAAAACTATCAAGTGACCGGTATTCCGCAGCTTTCGGCCGAGTGCTGCAGTACCGGCGGCCCTCCGCCATTCCAGCCCCTGGAGAATCCGATGACCTCAACCATTGCTCCCGCCGTCCACGCGGACGACGCGGATCTGACGTCCCTTGGCTACGAACCCACGCTCCACCGGAAACTCGGCCGTTACGCCTCCTTTGCCGCCGGCTTTTCCTTCGTCTCCATTCTCACCACCATCTTCCAGCTGTTCGCTTTCGGCTACTCCTTCGCGGGCCCGGCCTTCTTCTGGACCTGGCCGGTGGTGCTGGTGGGCCAGCTCCTCGTTGCCCTGAACTTCGCGGAACTCGCCGCCCGCTACCCGCTGTCCGGCGCCGTGTACCAGTGGGCCCGGCGGGTCGGGGGAGAGGGCGTGGGCTGGTTCGCAGGCTGGTTCATGGCCATCGCCCAGGTGGTGACCGCCGCAGCTGCAGCGATCGCCCTGCAGGTGGTGCTGCCCCAGCTCTGGGACGGCTTCCAGGTGGTTGGCGGTGACCCGGCGCTCAACACCGTCAGCGGCGCGGCCAACGCCGTCATCCTCGGAGCCGTGCTCCTGGTGGCCACCACCATCATCAACTCGCTCGGCGTCAAGCTCATGGCCCATGTGAATTCGGTGGGCGTCACCTGCGAGATCGTCGGCGTGGTGGCCGTCATCCTCGCGCTCATCAGCGCGGCGCAGCGCGGACCGGAAGTTGTCGCTGACACCACTGTGCTCCAGGGCTCGGACCTCGGCGCCGTGGGGGCCTTCCTGGTCTCCGGCCTGATGGCCGCCTACGTCATGGTGGGCTTCAACTCGGCCGGCGAGCTTTCCGAAGAGACCAAGGATCCGCGCCGGACAGCCCCGCGCACCATTCTCTCCGCCCTGCTCATCTCCGGCATCGGCGGTGCGCTGATGATCATCACGGCCCTGATGGCAGCACCCAGCCTCGACGACGGCCGGCTCGCCACCGAGGGCTTGCCCTATGTCCTCACCGCCGTCCTGGGCACGTTCTGGGGCAAGGTCCTGCTGGTGGATGTTGCCATCGCCATCTTCGTCTGCACCCTGGCCATCCAGACTGCAGGGTCACGGCTGGTGTTCTCCATGGCCCGCGACGGCAAGCTGCCCGCCTCGGACCTGCTCTCCTCGGTCCACCCCACCCGCGGCACGCCGATGTGGCCGTCGATCGCCATCGGTGCCCTCGCTGTCGGCGTCCTTGCCATCAACGTTGGCAACGCAGCCCTGTTCACCACCCTCTGCAGCGTCTGCATCGTCATGGTCTACATCGCCTACCTCCTGGTCACCGTGCCGCAGCTCCTCAACAGGCTCCGCGGCGACTGGAACCGGGTGGGGGAGGCGCTGCCGGAGGGACTGTTTTCCCTGGGACGCTGGGGGCTCCCGGTGAATATCCTCGCCGTCCTCTACGGCGCCCTGATGGTGGTGAACCTCGCCTGGCCGCGGCCCGAGGTCTACGACCCCTCCGGCGAAAACGGACTCCTCCTCTACTCGGCGCCGCTGATGGTTGCCGTGGTCCTGCTCCTGGGGATGTGGGTCCGGCGGCGGAACCTGGCTTCGAAGGCCTGACGGCCGGCGTTTCACAGGGCTTCCGAACAGCAGCTTCCAGAACAACCACGCGCAGCAAACCACGCTCCAGAACAACACGGGATTGACATGACACAAGTAACCGAAAGCCCGGCAGCAGCCGGCACCGCCACCACGGCAGGCGCCCGCGCCCACGCCAGGGAGCAGCACGGCAGGACCGTGGACACCATGCGGCATGTGCCCGCCTCCACCGCCCCGGCCCGCCTTCTGGCCGGAATGCCCGACGGCGCGTCCCCCACATGGGCGGAGTCCCTCGCCTTCGGCCGCTACACCACCATGGCCCTGGCCCGCGGCACCCGGATCCGGCTCACCGACACCGCCGGCGACGCCTGCGTGCATGCCCTGCTGTACCGCACCGGCGCCCTGCACGAACGGCTCAACATTGCGGATACCGTCAAGGTGCCCTGGCAGGCCTACCCTGCCACCGGGCACCCGCTGCTGTCCGACGCCGGCCGCCTGATGGCCACGATCGTAGCGGATACGTCCTCGCGCCACGACGCCCTGACCGGCGCCACCACGCTGGCAGGAAACACAGCCAAGTACGGCGGGGGAACTGCGCACAGCGCCTCACCTGCCGCACGGGAACTGCTCACCCTGGGCGCACTGAAGAGCGGGCTGGGACCCCGCGATGTGGCGCCGTCGCTGACCCTCTTCAAGGGCATCACCGTGGACCCCGCCGGCAGCATCACTTTCACCGGAAGCGCCGGGCCGGGTGCCGCCGTCGAACTCCTCCTCCAGCTGGACGCCGTCCTGGTCCTTGCCAATACCGCCCACCCGCTGGACCCGCGCCCGCACTTCACCGGCACCGCCGTGGACATCGTGGCCTGGCACGCGCCGCAGGACCTGGCGGCACTGGAATCTGGTGCCCTGGCCGGGCCCCTGGCTCCGGAACACCTGCAGGCCCTTCACAACACCGAGCACGATCTGACCGCAAGGAACGCCCGATGAACACCGCCACCCAAGCCACTTCCGCAGCGGACGCCCGGACCATTGCCCTCGCCCCCGGTGAGGTGGTCCTGGACGAATTTGTCGAGGCACGCGGCCCCTGGTCCGCCGTCGTCTCCGCCGGTGACGTGCTGACCATCGTGGACCTCGAAGGCAACCAGGCCGTGGACTGCCTGCTGTACGCCGCAGGCGACACCACAGTGCGCTACTCCGCCGCCGTCACGATCGCAAGCCAGCAGTCGATAGTCCTCACCACGGGTTCCGTCCTGAGTGCGGAAACGGGAACGCCGCTGATGACCGTTGTTGCTGATGAGGTGGGCGTTCACGACACTATCGGCGGCGCCTGCTCGCAGGAATCGAACACGCTCCGCTATGGCCAGCACACGCGTGAACAGCACGCCTGCGTGGAGAACTTCCTGATCGAGGGCTCGCGCTGGGGCCTCGGCAAGCGGGACCTGGTGTCCAACATCAACTGGTTCATGAACGTGCCCGTGGACCCGGACGGAGCCCTGGGCATCGTGGACGGCCTGTCCGCACCGGGCAAGCGGGTGGCGCTCCGGGCGGAGGTGGACACCCTGGTGCTGGTCTCCAACTGCCCGCAGGTCAACAACCCCTGCAACGGCTTCAACCCCACCCCTGTCCGCATGATCGTCACCCGGCCGGAGGCTGCGCTGTGAACACCTTTGATACCCTCCTGATCGCAAACCGGGGGGAGATTGCCTGCCGCATCATCGAGTCCGCACGGAAACTGGGCCTTCGCACGGTGGCCGTGTTCTCCGAGGCCGACCGGGGCGCCAAGCACGTCCGGCTGGCAGACGAAGCAGTGCTCCTGGGGCCGGCGCCGGCCAAGGAGTCCTACCTCCGCGTGGACGCGCTGCTCGAGGCCGCCAGGTCCACGGGTGCCGGCGCCATCCATCCCGGCTACGGCTTCCTGTCCGAGGATGCAGACTTCGCCGAAGCCGTTGAAGCAGCCGGGCTGGTCTTTGTAGGACCCACCCCCGAACAACTCCGCACCTTCGGCACCAAGCACACAGCGCGCGACGCCGCCCGGGCGGCCGGAGTGCCGATGATCGCCGGATCCGGGCTGCTGGAGGACGTGGACGCTGCCGTCGCGGCCGGAACCGCCATTGGCTTCCCGCTGATGCTCAAGGCTACCGGCGGTGGCGGGGGCATCGGCATGACGGTCTGCCGTGACGAGGCCGAACTCGCCGAAAGCTTCCCCCGCGTGGCCCGGCTGGCCGGCGCCAGCTTCGGCACCGCCGGCGTCTTTGCCGAACGGTATGTGGAGAACGCGCGCCACATCGAGGTCCAGGTGTTCGGCGACGGTGAAGGCCGGGTTGTCAGCCTGGGCGACCGGGACTGCTCCCTCCAGCGCCGCCACCAGAAGGTCCTTGAAGAGGCACCCGCACCGGACCTGCCGGACGAACTGCGGGAAGAACTGCACCGCAGCTCCCGCGCCCTCTGCGCCTCCCTCAACTACCGCTCCGCCGGAACCGTGGAATTCGTCTACGACTCCGCCCGCCGCGAGGCGTCCTTCCTCGAAGTCAACGCCCGGCTGCAGGTGGAGCACCCCGTCACCGAGGCCGTCACTGGCGTGGACCTGGTGGAGTGGATGCTCCGCCTGGCCCAGGGCGGCGGCGCGGCGCGCAGCATCCTTGAAGGGGCGCCGGACAGCCTGCCCGTTGCAGGCCACGCCGTGGAAGCCCGCGTCTACGCCGAGGACCCGGCCCGGGGCTTCCAGCCCAGCGCCGGCACCATAACCAACGCCGCCTACCCGGGGGCGGCAGAAGCGAGGGTGGACGCCTGGGCCGAAACCGGCACCGAGGTGTCCACCAACTACGACCCGCTTCTGGGCAAGATCATCACCTCCGGCGCACACCGCGCCGAGGCTTTTGACCGGCTGGCCGCCGCGCTCGCCGGCACCCGGATCGACGGCATCGAGACCAACCTCGGCATGCTGCGGGCCGCCACTGCGCTGGATGTGGTCCGCCAGGTCCAGCACTCCACCGGCACCCTGGACACCGTGGGTGACCCTGAACCGCGCATCACCGTTGGCCGCCCCGGCCTGCAGACGAGCGTCCAGGACTGGCCCGGCCGGACCGGACTCTGGCAGATCGGTGTCCCGCCGAGCGGGCCCATGGACGATCTCTCGTTCCGGCTGGGCAACACCGCCCTCGGCAACGCGGAAGGCGTTCCCGGCCTGGAATTCACCATGACCGGGCCCAGCTTGACCTTCACCCACGCCACCACCGTCTGCGTGACCGGCGCGGAAGCCACTGTGACGGTTGACGGGGCGGAGGTGCCCGCGTGGACGCCGGTGACGGTGCCCGCAGGAGGAACGCTCGACGTCGGAACGGCCGCCGGCAGCGGCCTGCGTGGCTACATCCTGTTCCAGGGCGGCCTGGACATTCCCCAGTACCTGGGCAGCGCCTCCACCTTCACGCTGGGCCAGTTCGGCGGGCACGCCGGCAGGGTCCTCCGGGCGGGCGACGTGCTGCGTGCAGTCACCCGGGCCGACGGTGCCGAAGACAAGTCCGCGACGGCGCCGGCAGTTCCGCTGGACAGCCGCCCTGCCCTGACCTCGAGCTGGGAACTCGCCGTCACCGAAGGCCCTCACGGCGCCCCGGAGTTCTTCCAGCGCGAAGACATCGAGGAGCTGCATGCCTCCGAGTACGAGGTCCACTTCAACTCCGCCCGCACCGGCGTCCGCCTCATCGGCCCCAAGCCGCGCTGGGCACGGAACGACGGCGGCGAAGCCGGCCTGCACCCCTCCAACATCCATGACACCGCCTACTCGGTGGGGGCCTTGGACTTCACCGGCGACACCCCCATCCTGCTGGGCCCTGACGGGCCGAGCCTGGGCGGGTTCGTGTGCCCCGTCACCGTGGTGACGGCCGACCGCTGGAAGCTTGGCCAGCTCCGGCCGGGGGACAAGGTACGGTTCGTTCCGGTCAAGACCAGCCAGGTGCCGTCGGCCAAGGACCTGGGGCCCGGCCGGCAGTTGGTCCTCCCGGGCGACGCCGGCTGGTC
The DNA here is from genome assembly GCF_020809045.1 of Pseudarthrobacter sp. L1SW. Taxonomy (NCBI): domain Bacteria; kingdom Bacillati; phylum Actinomycetota; class Actinomycetes; order Micrococcales; family Micrococcaceae; genus Pseudarthrobacter; species Pseudarthrobacter sp. L1SW. The sequence goes on from NZ_CP078079.1 coordinate 300,846, forward strand.
TGCGGATGTGGCGAACGCAAGCGCCTCAGTCACCCCGCCCGCCATCAGTACGGCGCGGGGAGATGGCGACGACGGCGTGCTGGGCCGGGTGCCGGAAGGTTCCGGCCGGCCTGCGGTCACCTACCGCCGCTCCGGCGATGACAACCTGCTGGTGGAGTACGGCGAGATGGTGCTGGACCTGGGCCTCCGCGCACGGGTGCACGCCCTCCACCAGCACCTGGAACAGCTCCGCGTGCCCGGCATCGTGGACCTTACCCCGGGCATCCGCTCACTCCAGATCAAGGTGGACCCGTCCGTTCTGTCCATAAAGCGGCTGCTGGGCCTGGTCCGGGAGATCGAGGCGGCACTGCCAGCCAGTTCAGAACTGGTGGTGCCCAGCCGCACCGTCCGGCTGCCCCTGTCCTGGGATGATCCCGCCACCCGCGAGGCCATCGAACGGTACATGACAGGCGTCCGCGACGATGCCCCCTGGTGCCCGTGGAACATCGAATTCATCCGCCGGATCAACGGCCTGGACTCCGTCAACGACGTCTTTGACACCGTCTTCAACGCCGAATACCTGGTCCTGGGACTGGGCGACGTCTACCTCGGCGCCCCGGTGGCCACCCCGCTGGATCCGCGGCACCGCCTGGTCACCACCAAGTACAACCCGGCCCGCACCTGGACCCCGGAGAACGCGGTAGGCATCGGCGGGGCGTACATGTGCATCTACGGCATGGAAGGCCCAGGCGGCTACCAGTTCGTGGGCCGCACCACCCAGGTATGGTCCCGCTACGCGGACTCCGCCCCGTTCGAGCCGGGTTCTCCCTGGCTGCTGCGCTTCTTCGACCGCATCTCCTGGTACCCGGTCAGCCCCGAGGAACTCCTGGACCTGCGCGCGGACATGGCTGCAGGCAGGGGCCGCGGCGTGGAGATCGAGGACGGCACCTTCTCGCTCGCCGAGCACGAGGTGTTCCTTGGGGAGAACCGTGAATCCATTGCGGCGTTCCGCGAAAAGCAGGGCGCAGCCTTCGCCATTGAACGGCAGGCATGGGCCGACGCCGGTGAGTTCGACCGTGCCGACGCCCTGGCCGCTGTCATCTCTCCGGTGGCAGACGAGGTGACCGTTCCGGACGGCGGTTCCCTTGTTGCCGCGCCGTTCGCCGCCAGCGTCTGGAAGGTGGACGTGAAGCCCGGTGACCGGGTGGTGCAGGGCCAGGCGCTGGTCTCGCTGGAGGCGATGAAGATGGAGACCGTCCTGGAAGCGCCCTGCGACGGCGTGGTGCTGCAGGTCCTGCCGGCCGCCGGTTCGCAGGTGGTTGCGGGAGAGGCTGTGGTGGTCCTCGGAATGGAAGTGGAGCCCGGGGCCGTCACCGAAGCACACGAACTGGAAGAGGCAGCCGTATGAACACCGCAACCCCAGGCCCCGCCACCCAACGGGTCAAGGCCGCCCTCGCCGCCCTGGCCGCCGTGGACCGGCCGGAAATCTGGATCACCCTCCGCGGAACTGACGAGCTGCTGGCCGAGGCCGCCGGCATTGACACAGCCGTGGCGGACGGCGCCCACCTGCCGCTGGCCGGACTCCTGCTCGCCGTCAAGAACAATGTTGACGTGGCAGGCATCCCCACCACGGCGGGGTGCCCCGGCTTCGCCTACCTTCCGGAGAAGGACGCGGAGGCCGTGTCACGGCTCCGGGCCGCCGGCGCCGTTGTCCTGGGAGCCACCAACCTTGACCAGTTCGCCACCGGCCTGGTGGGGACGCGCAGCCCGTACGGAGCTGTCCGCGATTCCCGCCGTCCCAACTTCATTTCCGGCGGCTCCAGCTCCGGCTCCGCAGTGGCCGTGGCCCTGGGCCTGGTGGACATCGCCATCGGGACGGACACGGCAGGCTCGGGCCGCGTGCCGGCCGGGCTGCAGGGCATCGTGGGCATCAAACCCACCCTGAATGTTGTGTCCACCGCCGGCGTCGTCCCGGCCTGCAAGTCCTGGGACGCCGTCACCATCTTTGCCCGCCACCTCTCCACTGCCGAGCTCGCCATGGGCGTGATGGCCGGCGGAGCCCGGTCCTGGCCGCCGGACATCCGGCTGGCGGCGCCGGAGAAGCCGCGGGTGGCCTACCCGGCAACCCTGCCTGCGCTGCCGGAGACCTGGGCCGCGGAATTCCACCGCAACGTTGGCAGGCTTCAGTCCTTGGGCGTGGAGGCGGAGGCGATCGAATTCGATGCCTTCCTCGAAGCCGCCCGGCTGCTGTACGACGGCGGGCTGGTGGCGGAGCGCTATGCCGCCGTGGGCGGGTTCCTGGACAAGTACGACGGCGGCACGGACAGCCAGGCGGGCATCGATCCCACTGTGGAACGCATCATCCGGGCGGCCGGGACTGTGCCCGCCCACCGGTACGTCTCTGACACCGCCAGGCTCGAGGAACTGAAGCGCAAGGCGATGGCGCGGCTGGAAGGCTTTGACGCCCTGCTGGTCCCCACCGCCCCGTTCCACCCCACCCTTGCCGAGGTGGCTGCGAATCCGGTGGGGGTGAATTCGCTGATGGGGACCTATACGAACTTCTGCAACCTGTTTGACCTCAGCGCCGTTGCCGTCCCGGCCGGCGAGGTGGACGGCGCGCAGTTCGGGCTGACCGTGGTGGCGCGGACGTTCCAGGACGCCGTTGCCGCGGACATCGCCCGGCTCCTCGAGGCAACCCCCGAAGCGCCCGCCCTCTTCGCTCCTGCCCTGCCCGCTCCGGTCGCGGCAAAGGAGGCTGCGCGCACAGGCGCCCGCCCGGCGTCGTCCGTTCCCTGGCCCGTGGCTGCAGGCGCAACCGCCGTCCCGCTGGTGGTGGTCGGCGCGCACCGGAAGGGGCAGCCGCTGGCCCCGCAACTGGAGGAGCTCGGCGCCGCCTGGGACGGCCGCGTGCGCACCGCGGCGCGCTACCGGATGGTGTCCCTGGACACCGTACCGCCGAAGCCCGGCGTGTACCGTTCGGACCGCGGCGGCGCCGAGCTTGTGGGTGAACGGTGGCTCGTCTCCGAAGCGGGCCTGGGCAGGTTCCTGGCCGGACTTCCGGAACCCATGCTGCTCGGATCGATTGAACTGGCCGACGGTTCCAGGGCCGTGGGTTTCGCCTGCGATGCGGTGGCCGCCGCGCAGGGGGAGGACATCACCCGCTACGGCGACTGGCTGGCAGACCGGAATGCGCTGCTTCAGCTCTTGAAGTAGCGGGAGATGTCGGTGACCAGTTCGCCCACGGCGGCCGGGATGGAGCCGTGGAAGCACTTGGGGGAGAGCTCGTAGGTGCTGCCGGGGACCGCGGCATGCAGCCGCTCGGCTGTTGCCTTGTAATAGCTGGGGCTCTTGCCGCCCGCCATGAAGTGCGTGTTGGCCGGCAGCACGCTGAAGTCCCTGGCATGGTCCGCCTCCTTGTAGGCAGCCCGCAGCTCGCCCACCCCGCTGGGCATGACTTCCTGGAACATCCTGTTCACCTTGGTGCGGGACAGCACGGCCATCAGCCCGGCAAGGACAGGCTCGGGGATCCGCGCCATGGCCGAGCCCGGTTTGGTGGCCCTCTTCATGTGCGCCAGGGCGTGCCCCACCTTGCCGTTGTCCACGGCATCCTCGAATCCGTCCAGCCAGCCAGTATCGATGCTGCCGTCGATGTTCACTGCGGCGTCGTACACCGCAAGCTTGTCCGGCACGTACGCGGTCCCCGTGAACTCCTGGACCGCGTTGAGGGCCACGGATCCGCCCAGGCTGTGGCCCAGGATGTTCCGCGCACCGGTGGCGTCCAGGACCGTCCGGACATCCTCAATCTCGGTGGCCATGGAGTAGCCGGCCGGCTGTTCCGAGGAGCTGCCTCGCCCGCGGCGGTCATAGACGTCAACGGCCCACCCCTCGCCGAGGCCCTCGGCCAGGGCCACGGAGAACGGCCGGTAGATCAGGGCGGTGAGGAAGGCCCCGCCGATCAGCAGCACCCGGCGCTCTCCCGGCGCATCTTCGGTGCCGTAGCTGTACAAAGCCAGCCGGCCGCCGTCGTGCGTTGGAAGTACCTGTTCTTTCACCACCCCATCCTAGGCAGGCGCCCCCAAGGCGCCGCGAAGCCCGGCTGCCCAACTCCCGGTAAACTTGGAAATTGTGACTTCCCAAAACACCACCGCGCCCAAGAACGCCCCAGAGCCCCTCGACGCCAGCGAGCAGATGCGGATCCGCATGGAGAAGCGCGCCAAACTGATCGAGCGCGGCACCGAGGCGTACCCGGTGGGCGTGGAACGGACGCACTCCCTCGCCGAAATCCGCGAGAAGTACGCCCACCTTGAGGCGGACGACACCACGGGGGACACCGTGGGCGTCACCGGCCGCGTGGTGTTCGTCCGCAACACCGGCAAGCTGTGCTTCGCCACCCTCCAGGAAGGCGGCACCGACGGCAAGGGAACCCGGCTCCAGGCCATGCTCAGCCTCGCGAATGTAGGCGAGGAAGCGCTCGCGGACTGGAAAGCTCTGGTTGACCTGGGCGACCACGTTTTCATCAAGGGCGAGGTCATCTCCTCCCGCCGCGGCGAGCTGTCAGTCATGGCAGAGTCCTGGTCCATGGCCTCCAAGGCGCTACGTCCCCTGCCGGTGCTGCACGCGGAACTGAATGAGGAGACCCGGGTGCGCCAGCGCTACGTGGACCTCATGGTCCGCGATGAAGCCCGCGAAATGGTCTACACCCGCGCGGCCATTACCCGCTCCATCCGCGAAACCCTCTTCCGCCACAGCTACGTGGAGGTGGAGACCCCCATCCTGAACCTGGTCCACGGCGGCGCCCTGGCCCGCCCGTTCGAGACCCACATGAACGCCTTCGACCAGAAGATGACCCTGCGCATCGCCACCGAGCTGTACCTCAAGCGTGCCGTTGTGGGCGGCATCGACCGCGTGTACGACATGGGCCGCGTGTTCCGCAACGAGGGCGTGGACTCCACCCACAGCCCCGAGTTCACAACGCTTGAGTGCTACGAGGCGTGGGCTGACCAGTTTGTGATGGCCGAGCGCATCAAGGAGATCATCCTCGACGCCGCCGACGCCGTGGGTGCCGGACGCACCATCCAGACGGAAGCGGGGGAGATCAACCTCGACGGCGAGTGGGCATGGCTCGCTGTCTACCCCGGGCTTTCCGACGCCGTCGGCCAGGAAGTCACCCCGGACACCCCGCTGGAGGTGCTCCGCGAAATCGCCGAAAAGCACGAGGTCAAGGTGGACCCGAAGTGGGACGCCGAGAAGCTGGCTGTTGAGCTCTTCGGCGAGATTGTGGAGCCCACGCTGCTCAACCCCACCTTCGTCTACGACTACCCGCCGTCCGCGCAGCCCCTGGCCCGCCCGCACCGCGAGGACGGCCGCCTGATCGAAGCCTGGGACCTCATCATCGGCGGTATGGAGCGCGGCACCGCCTTCTCCGAACTGATCGACCCGGTGATCCAGCGCGAACGCCTGACCGAGCAGTCACGGCATGCCGCCGCCGGCGACGACGAGGCCATGCAGCTGGACGAGGACTTCCTGCGCGCCCTTGAATACGGTGCTCCTCCGATGGGCGGCATCGGCCTGGGGATCGACCGCCTGGTGATGCTCTTCACGGGCGCCGGCATCCGCGAAACCATCCTCTTCCCGCTGCTCAAGCCGGAAGGACACTGACCATGGAATACGTGGCTGTCCTTCTTCCCTCGGTGGTGGTGGGCCTGCTTTTCTGGTTCGCCATGAAATCGATTTTCAATGCGGACAAAGCCGAGCGGCAGGCGGAAGCCCAAGCCCAGGCCGAAGCCGAAGCTAAAGCGGCTTCCCCCGTTGACCGGCCGGACCCTGAATCGAATAGATAAACCCTTGGCTTTTCCCCCCAATATCCCCCGGAACCATTTGGCGCTTTGACGCGTTGCCATAAAGAGAGTCATACTTTTAGGGAAACATCCTGCTTTTCTGCACACCGAACCCTTTCCAAAAGGAAGTCTTTTAATGGCACAGAAAGTAAACATCATCCTCGTTGATGATCTGGATGGGGGATCCGCAGACGAGAATGTGAAGTTTGGCCTTGACGGAACGAACTACGAGATTGATCTTTCGGCGGCAAACGCCGCTGAGCTTCGGTCTTCGCTGGAACGTTTTGTTGCAGCCGCACGGAAAACTTCCGGTGGCCGCCCGGTCCGGGCCAAAGCGGCATCGGGGGGACGCAGCCACGACTCTGCAGCGATTAGGCAATGGGCCCGCGAAAACGGCTACACGGTCAACAGCCGCGGCCGAATTCAGGCCGAAATCCAGGAAGCCTACCAAAAGGCAAATTCCTAGTTCCGGCGCCTAACGGTCATTAGGTCCTGCTTCCCATGCCGGGAGGCAGGGCCTTTTTCCTGCGCAGGAAACTTGCCGCGGCAAGCTGCTCGGCGACATAGAACACAAACGGCGGGATGTCCCCGGTTTTTGCCAGGACCGTCCCGGCCCCCAGCGCCGCCAGGCCGACGGCGGCCGCTTCCTTTTCCCTGTCCGGCAGGCTCGCCAGGGCGCCGGACAGTGAGCCGACGGCCAGCACATGCAGCCACGCATAGCTGAGGAACGGCCACCCCGGGAGCCGGCGCGCCGCAAAGCGCTCCGGGTCGGAGGCACGCAAGGCCAGCTGGGAAACAAACAAGGGCGCCCCCGCGGCAAGGGCGACGGCGGCTGTGCCCACCAGCGTCCTGGCCCGGCCGGCCGGGAGTGCCAGGGCAAGGCGTGCGAACGCGGCAGGCATGGCCGCGGTGCCCGCCGCGGCGACGTGCTGCCCCGCGACCCAGGAGCGCCGTCCCTTGAGCAGCATCGCGAGGCGCCGGGCGGGATCCGGCTCAAGATAGACGCCGGACACCGGACTGATGCCTGCAAGCCACACAACCCCGGCCGCCACGGCAACTTCCGCCGGACGCCGCACGCGTTTCGGATCCACCTGGAACATGTCCTTGCCTCCCTAGACCCCTTTCAAGGTTATTCCCAAACTGCCCCGGTTTCCCCTGTGGCGAACACGCTCCACAACCAGGGGCCAGCCACGTAGCATCAAAGTACGTCGTAGCTAGGAGTGTGGCGAAATGTTTGAGCGATTTACGGACCGTGCCCGTCGCGTAGTTGTGCTTGCCCAAGAAGAGGCACGCATGCTGAACCACAATTACATCGGTACCGAACACATCCTCTTGGGTCTGATCCATGAGGGTGAGGGTGTTGCCGCCAAAGCTCTTGAGTCCTTGAGCATTTCGCTCGACGGCGTTCGCGAGCAGGTGCAGGAGATTATCGGACAGGGCCAGCAGGCGCCGTCCGGCCACATCCCCTTCACGCCCCGTGCCAAGAAGGTGCTGGAGCTCTCGCTGCGCGAAGCCCTCCAGCTGGGCCACAACTACATCGGCACGGAGCACATCCTGCTGGGCCTCATCCGCGAGGGTGAGGGTGTTGCCGCCCAGGTGCTGGTCAAGCTCGGCGCCGACCTGAACCGGGTCCGCCAGCAGGTCATCCAGCTCCTGTCGGGCTACCAGGGCAAGGAGACCACCGGCGCTGGCGTCGGCTCCGGGCAGCCCGAGGGCACCCCCGCCGGGTCCGTGGTCCTGGACCAGTTCGGCCGCAACCTGACCCAGGCTGCGCGCGAGAACAAACTGGACCCCGTCATCGGGCGCGAGCAGGAGATGGAACGCGTCATGCAGGTCCTCTCCCGCCGTACCAAGAACAACCCCGTCCTGATCGGTGAGCCGGGTGTCGGCAAGACCGCCGTCGTCGAGGGCCTTGCCCAGGCGATTGTCCGCGGCGACGTCCCGGAGACCATCAAGGACAAGCAGCTCTACACCCTGGACCTCGGGTCCCTGGTGGCCGGCTCGCGTTACCGCGGTGACTTCGAAGAGCGCCTGAAGAAGGTCCTCAAGGAGATCCGCACCCGCGGCGACATCATCCTCTTCATTGACGAAATCCACACCCTCGTGGGTGCGGGTGCCGCTGAAGGAGCCATCGACGCTGCCTCGATCCTGAAGCCCATGCTGGCCCGCGGCGAGCTGCAGACCATCGGTGCAACCACGCTGGATGAGTACCGCAAGCACATCGAAAAGGACGCCGCGCTGGAGCGCCGCTTCCAGCCGATCCAGGTCAAGGAACCCTCCGTGGCGCACGCCATCGAGATCCTCAAGGGCCTGCGTGACCGCTACGAGGCACACCACCGCGTCACCATTACCGACGGTGCCCTGGCCTCTGCCGCCAGCCTCGCCGAGCGCTACATCTCGGACCGCTTCCTGCCGGACAAGGCGATCGACCTGATCGACGAAGCCGGTGCCCGGCTGCGCATCCGCCGCATGACCGCTCCGCCGGAGCTCAAGGCCATGGACGAGCGCATCGCCAAGCTGAAGATGGAAAAGGAGTCCGCGATCGACGCGCAGGACTTCGAAGGTGCTGCTGCGCTCCGCGACAAGGAGCAGAAGATGATTTCCGAGCGCTCGGAGAAGGAGCGCCACTGGAAGTCCGGCGGCATGGACGACATCTCCGAGGTTGATGAGGATCTCATCGCCGAGGTGCTGGCGAACTCCACCGGCATCCCCGTTTTCAAGCTGACCGAGGAAGAGTCCTCGCGCCTGCTGAAGATGGAAGACGAACTGCACAAGCGCGTGGTGGGCCAGAACGAGGCCATCAAGGCACTCTCCCAGGCCATCCGCCGTACCCGTGCAGGGCTCAAGGACCCCAAGCGTCCCGGCGGCTCGTTCATCTTCGCCGGCCCCACCGGCGTCGGCAAGACTGAACTGGCCAAGGCACTCGCGGAGTTCCTGTTCGGTGAAGAGGACGCCCTCATCACGCTGGACATGTCCGAGTACTCCGAGAAGCACACCGTTTCCCGGCTCTTCGGTGCCCCTCCGGGCTACGTCGGCTACGAGGAAGGCGGCCAGTTGACCGAGAAGGTCCGGCGCCGTCCGTTCTCCGTGGTGCTGTTCGACGAAGTGGAAAAGGCCCACGCGGACCTCTTCAATTCGCTGCTGCAGATCCTGGAAGACGGCCGCCTGACCGACTCCCAGGGCCGCGTGGTGGACTTCAAGAACACCGTGATCATCATGACCACCAACCTGGGTACCCGGGACATCTCCAAGAGCGTCGCCACCGGCTTCCAGTCCGGCACAGACACGCAGACCGGCTACAACCGCATGCGTGCCCGTGTCACGGAGGAGCTCAAGCAGCACTTCCGCCCGGAGTTCCTGAACCGTGTGGATGACGTTGTGGTGTTCCCGCAGCTCACCCAGGACGAGATCATCGAGATCGTGGACCTGTTCGTCACCCGGCTGGAGAAGCGCCTCAAGGACAAGGACATGGGCATCGAGCTCACCAAGGCCGCCAAGGTGCTCCTCGCAACCCGCGGCTACGATCCCGCCATGGGTGCCCGGCCGCTGCGCCGCACCATCCAGCGCGAGATCGAGGACCAGCTCTCCGAGAAGATCCTGTTCGGCGAGATCCACCCCGGCGACATCGTCGTTGTGGACGTGGAAGGCGACGGCGACGACGCGAAGTTCACCTTCGCCGGCAATGCCAAGCCCCGCATCCCGGAAATCGCCCCGAGCGTCTAAGCACCAAAAGCGAAGGCCCCGCCAGCTCCACGAGCAGGCGGGGCTTTCGCTTTGCCCTCAGTCCCGTCAAGTGTTGGCATCCGGCGGTCACCCGTGGCTGAGGTCTCTGCCGCGGTTCTGCCCGGTGCCGGCCATCAGAGATTTCCCGGCGCCTGCTCCTTCGTCGCTTTGACGGCGCCTACATAAATCCCTGATGCCCGGCACCTCGTGCGCGGCGGCACTTAGCGCAGGCGCCGGGGTCATTTGTGTAGATTGCGTCAAAGCGACGAAGGAGCAGCAAGCGGCAAATGGCGCCGGTGGCGGCGCAACCCAGCCAGACGCCGCTCAGGGGAGCATCGTTAAGGGTGGCCGGGTGCGGTCGAGGGGAGCTTGGTGGATGTCGCCGCCGCTTATTTTGTGATGTGGGACACGGTCCGGTTGAATCGGGGGCATGGCTAACTTGGAACCGGCGATCCCGGATGAGCAACCTTTGACCCCTTTTCATGACCTGGACCATTACCTGTCCATTCCGCGGGTAAGCGGACTGGCCCTGAGCCCGGACGGCACCCGCCTGGTCACTACCGTGGCCACCCTCAACGGCAAGGGCACTGAATTCGGCACGGCCCTGTGGGAGTTGGATCCCGCGGGGCAAAAGCACGCCCGGCGGATCACCCGCAGCGCCAAGGGTGAGGCCGGGGCTGCGTTCGCTGCCAACGGGGACGTCTACTTCACGTCCGCGCGGCCGGACCCGGACAGCCCCGAGGAGGAGCCCGTCAAGGCGCTCTGGCTGCTGCCGGCGGACGGCGGCGAAGCCCGCGTGGTGTTGAACCGCCCCGGCGGAGTGGGCGCCGTGCTGACGGCCAGGAATGCGGATGCCGCCTTCGTTACGGCGGAGGTGCTGGCCGGTTCCGCCGACGAGGAGGAGGACGCCGAGCGCCGCAAGTCGCGGAAGGACCGCAAGGTCTCGGCCATCCTGCACAGCGAATATCCGGTCCGGTACTGGGACGCGGACCTGGGGCCGGGCCAGCCGCGGATCTTCGCCGTCGAGCCCGGTAAGGAACAGGACGGCGGCAAGCCGGCGACGGTGGATGCCACGGCGCCGCTGGTCCTCCGAAACCTCACGCCGGACGCCGGACCCAGGCTGCGGGAGGCGGAAAGCGTGGTCAGCCCCGACGGCAAGACCATCTACACGAGCTACACCAAGCCGCTGGCCAAGGCTGACAGCCGTTCCATCCTGGTGGCTGTGGACGTGGCCTCCGGCAGCATGAAGGTGCTTCTGGACGAGGAAGGCACGAGCTACTTCCCGGGTCCCGTCAGCCCCGACGGCACCACGCTGGCAGTGGTCAGCGAAACCGACACCACGCCGCAGGAGGCCCCGCAGGTCAAGCTCCATCTGCTGGACGTAGCAGGGCAAGGCGGAGATGCCCCTGGCGGGCTGGTGCCGCTCGCCCACGGCTGGGACCGGTGGCCCAAGCCCGCTGCCTGGCTTCCGGACGGGTCCGCCCTCCTGGTCACCGCGGACGACGACGGCGCGTCGCCGGTTTTCCGGATCAGCGTCCCCGCCGCCGCGGCTGAAGTAAGTGTCACCCGGGTGACCCAGGACGCTGCGGCATACTCCGACGTCGTGGTTTCACCGGACGGACGCACCGCCTACGCCCTGCGGAGCTCCTATGAATTCCCGCCGGAAGTAGTCCGCCTGGACCTGCGGACGGGCGAAGCCACGCGGCTGCCCGCCCCCGCGGAGCGGCCGGTCCGTCCCGGCAGGCTGGAACGCATCGCTGCTACGGCGGCGGACGGCTCCCGCGTCCCGGCCTACCTGGCCCTGCCGGAGGGCGCGTCGGCAGAGTCTCCGGCACCCATGCTCCTGTGGATCCACGGCGGGCCGCTCGGGTCCTGGAACGCCTGGACCTGGCGGTGGAACCCGTGGTTGATGACTGCCAAGGGCTACGCGGTCCTCCTTCCAGACCCCGCACTCTCCACCGGGTACGGCCAGGCCCACATCCAGCGTGGGTGGGGAGCCTGGGGCAAAGCACCATTCGCGGACCTGATGGCGGTCACGGACGCAGCAGTGGAGCGGCCCGACATCGACGCCGGCAGAACCGCCGCCATGGGAGGTTCCTTCGGCGGCTACATGGCTAACTGGGTGGCAGGTCAAACTGACCGGTTCAGGGCGATCGTGACGCACGCCAGCCTGTGGGCCCTGGACCAGTTCGGCCCCACCACGGATGCCTCCCAGTACTGGCTGAAGGAAATGACCAAAGAAATGGCGCTGGACAACTCGCCCCACCTGCACGTCGAAAACATCGGCACGCCCATGCTGGTGGTCCACGGAGACAAGGACTATCGGGTACCCATTGGCGAGGGGCTGCGGCTTTGGTACGAGCTGCTGTCGAAGTCAAAGCTTGCCGCGGACCAGGACGGGCAGACGCCCCACCGGTTCCTGTATTTCCCGGACGAGAACCACTGGGTGCTCCAGCCGCAGCATGCAAAAGTCTGGTACCAGGTTGTGGAATCATTCCTGGCCAAGAATGTCCTTGGGCAGGACGTGCCACTTCCTGCCGAGCTCGGGCTGTAGCTCTTAGGGGCAGGTTTAGGGAAGCCCCTTTTTGGCATTGTCCCGCCCGCCAGGGAAAGCAGCGGGCGGGACAATGCAAAGGCCTTTCTGCGCCGTCCGGGCGTGGGCTGGAAAGAAAAGCGGTCCGGCCAAAGAAAGCCGGCTGCAATAGAGCCAAGAAGCCCCAAATTCATCGACGCCGGTGCAGGGAGGCGGAATACGGGACCAGCCAGGCGGGGGACGAATAAGTGCGTCGGCATTGTCGCGGAAAGAATTGGCGGCCGGGTTGGCGGGTTTCCTGCCGTACCGCCGTAAAAACGTCCCACCCGGAATGCCATAAAGAACGGCCAGCCATCAAGTGCGAAGTCCCGCCATTCGATGGGGAAGCAACCCCGGAGGCATTTCCGGCTACGTGGCTAACGCCCACAGCGCTTGACTGGGAGGCATTTCCTCCGGCCCGGACAAAGGCCGGGACTGCTGCCCGGCGGCCAGCGGAGGAAATGCCTGCGGAAGAAGGCACGGTGGGGCGCCGTGGGTTGTGCGAACTAGGATTGCCCTGTGACTGAGTCTTTCCATATTCGTCCGGCCCGCACGGGTGACGTCCCCGCCATCAAGAAACTGGTGGCGCCGCTGGCGGAGCAGCGGATCCTTATGGCCAAGGAGACGGTGGCCTACTACGAAAGCCTGCAGGAGTTCCGGATCGCTGAATCCAGCGACGGCGAAGTCATTGGCTGCGGGGCGCTGCACGTCATGTGGGAAGACCTTGCCGAAGTCCGCACGCTTGCTGCTTCCCAGGACTGGCGCGGTAAAGGAGTGGGGCACGTGCTGGTGGAGAGCCTCCTGGATGAAGCCCGGGCCCTTGGCGTCTCCCGTGTTTTCTGCCTGACGTTCGAGGTGGACTTCTTCAAGCGCCACGGGTTCGACGTCATGGCCGACCAGTCAGCGGTTGATCCGGTGGTGTATTCCGAACTCCTCCGCTCGCACGACGAGGGTGTTGCCGAGTTCCTTGACCTCGCCCGGGTCAAGCCCAACACCCTGGGCAACACCCGCATGATCAAAGTGCTGTAAACCGCGTTTCTCCGCACAACCTGTTCAGGGGTGCCATCCTGCCCGCCGTCGGCGCGAAACACCTGCTGCTTCGGCCTGACCTGCGAAGACTTGTTTTATTCGATTTGATGGATAAACTGGCTAAGGCCGGGATGGGGGGCCCACAGGAAAGGGACAGTCATTGGGGGCTGTCCCTTTGCTGCGTCCGCTCAAGGCCATTGCCGGCAGGGAGTCCCTACCGCGGTCCCGGCGCCGGTAGTAGGGTCAAAGTGACATTCTCCAGGAACCAGAACCAGGAGCGCCGCCATGAAAAAACTCATTAATGATCCCCGTGCCGTAGTCGATGAATCCGTTCAGGGCTTTGGCCTTGCCCACGCTGACTTGGTTAACGTCAGCCCGGATCCCACGTTCATCACGCGCAAGGACGCGCCCGTGAACGGCAAGGTAGGGCTGGTCTCCGGAGGCGGCAGCGGGCACGAACCGCTGCACGCCGGCTTCGTGGGGCGGGGAATGCTCGACGCCGCCGTGCCGGGGGCGGTATTCACCTCACCGACGCCGGACCAGATCCTTCCGGCGACGCTCGCGGTCAACTCAGGCGCCGGCGTCGTGCATATCGTGAAGAACTACACCGGCGACGTCCTGAACTTCGAAACCGCTGCCGAACTCGCCGAAGCCGAAGGCGTCAGCGTCCGCACGGTCCTGGTGAACGACGACGTCGCCGTCGAGGACTCGCTGTACACAGCCGGGCGCCGCGGCGTAGGCGGCACCGTGCTGGTGGAGAAGATCGCCGGTGCCGCCGCCGAGAGGGGCGATGACCTGGAAGCTGTGGCCGCCGTTGGCGAACGGGTCAACGCGAACGTCCGCACCATGGGTGTGGCACTATCCGCCTGCACCGTCCCGCACGCGGGCTCGCCCAGCTTCGACCTGGCCGAGGACGAGATTGAAATCGGCATCGGCATCCATGGCGAGCCCGGGCGCCACCGCATGCCCATGGAGAACGCCGACGGCATTACCGACAGGCTGCTGGAACCAGTACTGGCGGATCTCGGAATTACGTCGGGGGACAAGGTCCTGCTGTTTGTCAACGGCATGGGCGGCACGCCGCTCAGCGAGCTGTACATCGTCTACCGGCGCGCCGCGCAGGTCCTGTCCGAGCGCGGCGCCACCGTGGAGCGTTCGCTGGTGGGCAACTACATCACCTCCCTGGAAATGCAGGGTTGCTCCATCTCGGTACTGCGGCTGGACGACGACCTCACGGAACTGTGGGACGCGCCGGTGCACACGGCGGCACTGCGTTGGGGCGTGTAGCAGTGGTGCTGGATGTCACCTGGGCGGTGAAGTGGCTGACCCTGTCCGCCCAGGCAATGGCTGAACACCGGGTGGAGCTGATCGAGCTGGACCGTGCCATTGGGGATTCGGACCACGGGGAGAACATGGACCGGGGCTTCCAGGCCGTCCTGGCTAAGTTGGCGGAAGCGCCGCCGGAGACGCCCGGGGCTGCCTTCAAACTGACAGCCATGACACTGATGTCCAAGGTCGGCGGAGCCGCCGGCCCGCTCTACGGCACGGCCTTCCTCCGGGCGGCCGCCTCCGTGGGGGACTCCGCTGAGATCGATCCGGCGGCCTGGGCAGGCGCCCTGGCCGCGGCGCGGGACGGCATTGTGGCCCGTGGGAAGGCTGAGTCCGGGGACAAGACAATGGTTGATGCGTGGACTCCGGCGGTGGAAGCAGCGCAGAAGGCTGCGTTGAACGGCGGTTCGGATGTCCTGACGGTTCTGGTCGCGGCGGCCGAGGCCGCCGAAGCCGGAGCTGTCGCCACCGATCCCATGGTGGCGCGCAAAGGCCGCGCGAGTTACCTGGGGGAGCGCAGCGCGGGGCACCGGGACCCCGGAGCCGCCTCCTCGGCGCTGATTCTCCGCGCCGCCGTGGGGGCAGCTGCGTGACGGTCAGCCTCGTGGTGGTGTCCCACAGCGGGAAGATTGCCGACGGCGCTGCCGAACTTGCCGCCCAGATGGCGCCTGACGTGGTGGTCCTGGCTGCCGGCGGCACCACTGACGGCAGGATCGGCACCAGCCTGGAAAAAGTCCTGGCCGCACTGGACAAAGCGGGCAGCGGAGGCACTGTGATCCTTACCGACTTGGGATCGGCGGTGATGACGGCCGAGTCCGCGCTGGAGTTCGCCGAGAACGCCGAAGACATGGTGCTGGCCGATGCACCGCTGGTGGAGGGACTCGTGGCAGCAGCCGTGGCGGCCCAGGGCGGCGCGGACGTGCAGGCGGTCAAGCGGGCCGCTGAAGCTGCGGGCGGCGGGATCCATCAGGAGGACTCGCCCCGCAAGACTATTGAGGAAGGACGCGTCACCGGAGCGGGCCCGGACTTCACCGGGGACTTTGAACTGGTCAACCTGGCGGGGATGCACGCGCGCCCGGCGGCGAAGATCGCCGGGGGCCTCTCCGCGCTGGACGCCGAGGTAACGGTGAACGGGGTGGACGGCGCGTCAATGACGGGGCTGATGACGCTTGCCGCGGGGAAGGGTTCCGTGCTGCATGTGGAAGCCTGGGGCGCCGACGCGGAACGCGCCGTGAACTACGTTGGCGGGCTGGTGCAGGCTGGGTTCGGGGAACCTTGAGGCTGCCTGGGAGCTGTTTGTTCGGCCGGTCTAAATCAGCGCCAGTTCGCATCAAGCGGCCCGTCCACATCCAGTGCTGGTCCAAATAAACGTCCGGCGGTGTGTTCCAGGCAGCCATGGCCGCTCCTGCGAATATGCTCGATGCCATGGAATTGCCCCAGCCCGAAGACAGCCCCGCGGAGATCGAAGTACTGGACGGGCAGACGTCCGTCGAGGAGCTGCTGGCGGACCTGGGGTTTGAGTGGCGGCACGGCACGCCAGCGCAGGAGCCCGCCCCCGCAACCGCTGACGGCAACCCCTTCGGCCAGCCTGCACTGTTCTGAGCATCCCCATCCCAAGGGCCTGGTTCCCAAGGCAGGCAGCCCGGGAGTCAGCCGCGCTGGTGCAGCCCTTCGGCGTCCAGCACCAGTGACGCGGTAATGAACCGGCCGCACTGCTCCCCGAACGGATAGTCACCCCGCGGGCGGAAATCCAGCATCCGCACCGGCAGGGCAGTCCCGTCCGGGGCCGTCCCGGCAGCGGTCACAGCCATCGGTGATTCGGTCAGGGTTTGCAGGAACAATGTGGCAAGTTTCGTTCCGTCGGGGGAAGCCGTGGCGGAGCAGACGCCGTTGGTGCAGCCCTGGTCGATCGACGCACTTCCCGGCCGGAGCTCCACGTCTTCTTCCGTGCAGGCGCCGTCCTGGCAGGCTTTCAGGTGAAGGGCCGCAACCTGCTGGGCGTAGCTTGCCGGCACCGTTACCGAGACGGCAGTTGCCTGGGCGATGGCAGGGCACGGGGCGGCGCCCGGGCCGCAGGCCGTGGTGAGTCCCGCCGTCGTCATCAATGCCAAAAGCAGCCCCTGCCTGCGCATACCTTCAGCGTATGGCGCTCGGGGCTGCGGTGCCGCGCCTCCCGGGCAACTGGTGCCCGCATTGTTATTGGCCCCGGGGCAGTGACTGCCAAAAGGAGACCAGGGCGCATCGGTTTCAGTCCACGGGAAAAATGCTGATGAACCATAAGGAGGCCGCCGCGAAAACGGCGAAGAACGGTACGAGGCATCCCAGCGCTGTCCGGGGTGAGGAGGAAACCTGGCGCGACTCGTTGGGGTTGGCCGGGTTGTAGGTCACCTCAATGCGCGAGCCGGGCACCGGCTGGCCGGCAAAGGAAATTTCCGATTCGCCGGCGAACAACGTGCCGTGCGGATCCGTGAACTGGTACGTGGGATAGAAGCGCCGGCTGCGGCTGGAACCGCCTCCGCCCTTCGTCCAGCCCGCTACGCTGCCGGTGATGGTTGCCTGTACCTTGGGCCAGGCGGCAACCAGCTGCTCCTCGCGCCTGGTCTTGCGCACGGCATGGACAACGGCAAAGACGGCTGCCGTGACGAACAGCGCCCACACAAAGTACAGAATCAGTTTCACGTTTCCCCCGGTTCCCCTGCTTTGCCTGGCCCAGCCACCGGAACGTGGTGTGCCTAGGCAGGAAGCCGAAAGCCGCCGTCGTGGATCTCCGCCAAGCCGTCGGCGAGCAGCCCTGCCAGCGCCCGCTCCAGCTGCTCCGGGGCGGAATTAAGCCTGTGCAGTGCCGCGAGAGGGACGCCCATCCCCGCCGGCGCGAAACCCAGGTCCGCGGGCTCCCGATAGAACATCTCCGGCGGCACCGGAGCCTCGGCCAGCCGCAGCACAGCCACCACGGCGCCCCGGACCTGGCGGTCCGTCCCGTGCCACGCCTGGCCCTTGGGGACATACGACGGCGGCGGCTCGCCTGCTGCCCGCCAGGCACAAAGGTCGTTGACGGGGCAGGCGGCGCACTTGGGCGCACGTGCCGTGCACACGAGTGCGCCCAGTTCCATGACCGCCGCGTTCCACCGGACTGAAGAATGGTCCGCGGCGGGCAGGAGTGAAGCTGCCAGCCGCATCTCTGCCGCAGTGAGTGCAGGGGCCGGGAGGGCTGTGCCGCTGACCAGCCGGGCGTGAACGCGCCGGATGTTGGTGTCCACCACGGTTTCCCGCCGGCCGTACGCAAAGGCCGCCACAGCGGCAGCGGTGTAGCTGCCGACCCCGGGAAGGGCCAGCAGTTCCGGGTTCGTGTCCGGGACCTTGCCGTTATGGTCCTGGGCTATTGCCACTGCCGCCGCATGCAGCCGGAGCGCGCGGCGCGGATACCCCAGCCGGCCCCAGGAGCGGACGGCCTCCCCGGCAGGTTCGCCGGCAAGTCCTGCCGGGGAGGGCCAGCGCTTCAGCCACTCGTGCCATACCGGCAGCACCCTCACCACAGGAGTCTGCTGCAGCATGATCTCGCTCACCAGGATCCCCCACGGGGAGCAGCCGGGCTCACGCCAGGGCAGGTCCCGGGCGGTTTCGGCGAACCAGGCGTTGATGCGTTCGTGCAGCGTGTTGAGTTCTACGGCACTTCCGGCGGGGCCGGCAGGAAGCGCGGAAAAGGCGGCAGTGGAGGATGCAGTGTCGATGCCAACACTGTAATGGATGCGTCGTGGCTGGCTGAAAACCGGATGTGACCAGATCGTTGGCGGCGCGGCGGCGTGGTGGTTAGCAGATGTGGGGCAGTTCCCTAGCCTAGAAGTATGGGCAGGCAAGGCAATTCATCACCACGCGGCGGGGCACCGGCATCCGGTTCCAGCGCCGTCCGCAAGCCAAGCGCGGCAGTCTACCGCCGCCGTCGGCTGTTTGTAGGCGGGGCGCTCCTGTTGGTCATAGCGCTGGTGGCCGCCTTCGCCGTTGCCGGTGCGTTCAGCGGCAAGTCGGAGCAGGTTTCCTCCGCCGACCCCGCGGCCGGAGCCACGGCGCCCGCCGATCCTGCCCCCGGGGCACCGTCCGCCTCCGCCACCGAACCTGCGGCGACGCCCACGCCGTCGGCCACTCCAACCTGCAACCAGAACCTGGTAACGGTTTCAGCCTCCACGGACAAGGCAGCCTACGGGCCGGAGGAGAACCCGATGCTCACGCTCAAGGTGACCAACGGCGGCACCATGCCGTGCGAGGTCAACATCGGCACGTCCCAGATGGAGTTCCTGGTGACCAGCGGCGCGGACCGGATTTTCTCCTCCCGTGACTGCCAGGCAAAGAGCGAGGACCTGCTGAAGGTGATTGCGCCCGGTGCCAGCGAGACCGCCAATTTCCCCTGGTCCCGCAATCGGAGCGTGGAGGGCTGCCAGCCTGTCGAAGCCAAGCCGGGCGGGGGCGGGGCGTACTACATTTTCACCGCGAAGCTTGGTTCCAAGGCCAGCCCCAAGGCCGTTTTCCAGCTGAATTAGCATCGATTGCTCCATAGATGCCGTTGTCAGCCTCCAAAAGGACGTCTGCGGAGCACTCGATGGAGGCTAGAGGAAGCGGTCCAGCAGGCTTGCTTCCGCCATCCGGCTGAGGCCTTCACGGACAGTGCGGGCGCGCTGGTCACCGATGCCGTCCACGGTCATCAGGTCATCGATGGTGGCGGCCATCAGGAACTGGAGCCCGCCGAAGTGGTCAACTAGGCGGTCCGCGACAGCCCGGGGAACCGCCTTCAGCCCTGACAGCAGGCGGTAGCCGCGCGGCTGCACAACGGCGTCGAGGTTGGCTTCGCCGCCCGCAAACCCCACGATTCCGGAAATCTTTCCGAGGTCGATCAGCTCCGTGGGGCCAAGGTTGACCAAGGCGCTGACGGCCTTCTCGATGTCCTCCGGAGTGGCATCCGGAGAACCATAGTCGCGGATGATGACGTCGCTGCCGGGGCCCCTGCCCACCGTGAGTTCGTCGAGCTGCAGGGAGAGCAGCCGGCCGTCCTCGCCGAGCTCCAGGACGTACTGGGCAATTTCCTCGGAGATGCGCCGGACCATTTCCTGCCGCTGCAGCGTGACAGCCACGTCCCGCACGGTGACCATGGCTTCGATTTCCAGGGCCGAGAGGGAGCTGGTGACCTGGTCCAGGCGCGAGCGGTAGCGCTCCAGGGTGGCCAGGGCCTGGTTGGCGCGTGCCAGCACCTTCTCCGAGCCCTCCAGGACGTGGCGCAGGCCGTTGACGTAGAGGGCGATGATCTGCATGGACTGGCTGACGGAGATGACCGGCACGCCGGTCTGGATGGCAACGCGTTCGGCTGTGCGGTGCCGCGTGCCGGACTCCTGGGTCTCGATGCTGGAGTCCGGGACCAGCTGGACGGCTGCGCGGAGGATGTTGCCGGCGTCCTTGTCGCAGATAATGGCGCCGTCCATCTTGGCGAGTTCGCGGAGCCGCGTGGGGGAGAAGTCAATGCCGATGTCGAAGCCGCCGGAGCAGATGGAGTCGATGGTCCGGTCTGAGCCCAAGACGATCAGTGCACCTGTCCGTCCCCGCAGGATCCGCTCGAGGCCGTCGCGAAGGGGAGTGCCGGGTGCCACCCTGCCAAGAGTTGCCCTGAGTGATTCTTCGGGGCTCCGCGCCATAGGTGTTCCCTTCAAAGGTGCAGGCGGCCGCCCGCAAGAATGCCGGCTTCAGCAGGTTGCCGGCAGGACCAGAAAGTGCTCTGTTTCCCGCAAGCTCAATGATAGGGGTAAGGAACACCATCTTCCGCACGGGTAAGCCCCAAAGTGCCCCGTTAGGGGGTGCGCGCAGGGGCTCAGGAACGCGTCCGACGACGGGTGGCCGGGTGGGCATTTTTGCCGTCCCCATGCTGCGACGCTCTCTCACTTAATGTGGCCTTTTGCCGGACGCTCCCGCACTTCCGGCGCGGCACAGCGGGACGCGGCGGGTGGTGGCAGGGGAGGAAGGTCCCGGCAGGGGGAAGGGCTTCGGTAAGCGTTCGACGGCGGTGGCCGGGTGGGCATAGGGGTGCGCCTGCCCTTGGGCGGCATGGAGTATGGCCGGTTTACTGCCGGTGCTCCTGGATCCAGGGATTGATGGTTTCCGCCAGCCAGCCAGGGGACTGTCCGAGCTGGAAATCGGGGTTGGGAAGCTTTCCGCGGTTCTTCCAAACCCGGATAAGGCTGACGTCCTGGCCGATTGCTTCAGCTATCTCCATGTAGCCAAGGAGCGGGACTGTTGGTTTTTCTTCCTGCATGAGTCAATTCCATCCCGCCCTTGGGTGCCAGGCATAGTCCCTAGGCGATGCCGGTGGACTGTGAATAGGACATGGTGGGGGCGGACTCATCGTCTGCCTCAACCCATGCCCGGAAGTCCGAGTACGACATGAACGAGTAGTAGTCGCAGAACTTCAGCACGAGCTTTTCGCGCTTGCTCACGTTCTTTGTGCTCCTCCTTTCTGCTTTTCCTGTTGTTAAAGTGTAATGCCGCATTACAGTACGGTGCAATAGGGTGTAACACCGGAGTCAGCGCATCCGGTCCCGCAGCATCCGCTCCAGGTCCTTGCTGACCTTCGAAAGAGACGCCGCCCTGAGGGCTTTCTGCTCGGCCGGAGTCTGCGTTCCCCGGCGCGGTTCCACTGCGTTCCCGCGTGAATCGGGGTCCTGCATCCGGGCGGGTGCCAGGCCGGTGGCCAGGGGATCGAAGAACAGGTTGCCGGAAAAGGAAACACCCTGCACTGCCGCTCAGATCCGATCCGTGCGGCGCAGGTGGCATTTGCGCGCCGGGTTGTGATTGGTGTCCATGCGGGTCACGGTAGCGGGGCGTCGTTTCGCGGCTTTGAACGTTCCGTTTCGGTGGCGTTAAGTGGCGCCGGGGCCGGTTTGCCGCCCTGCGATAAACTGGAACTTGGCTGTTTGCCAGCCCGTTCCCCCGGTCCAACGCCTCAACGCCCCACGAGGCACCGCCCGGGCAGTCCCAAACCGCAGCGAAAGTAGCACCGTGTCCCAAGATGTCCTGACCCCCGCCCGGATCTCCGGTATCCACAAAGAGGCGGGCCGGCGCCGGACCTTTGCTGTCATTTCGCACCCCGACGCCGGCAAGTCCACGCTCACCGAAGCGCTCGCCCTGCACGCGAAGGTGATCGGCACCGCCGGCGCCTCCAGCGGCAAGGCCAACCGCAAGGAAACCGTCTCCGACTGGATGCAGATGGAGAAGGACCGCGGCATCTCCATCAGCTCCGCGGCGCTGCAGTTCTCCTACCGGGACACCGTCATCAACCTCCTGGACACCCCCGGCCACGCCGACTTCTCCGAGGACACCTACCGGGTGCTGGCCGCCGTCGACTGCGCCGTGATGCTCGTGGACGCCGCCAAGGGCCTGGAAACCCAGACCATGAAGCTCTTCGAGGTCTGCAAGCAGCGCAACCTGCCCATCATCACCGTCATCAACAAGTGGGACCGCCCGGGCCTGGACGCCCTGGCCCTGATGGACGAAATCACCGAACGCACCGGCCTGCAGCCCATGCCCCTCACATGGGCTGTGGGCATCTCTGGCGACTTCCGCGGCGTCTGGGACCTCCGCAATGACCGCTTCGCCCGGTTCCAGCGCAACAACGCCGGCGCCCAGATTGCCATCACCGAGTACTTCACCCCCGAGGAGGCTGCGGAAAGCCAGGGCAGCAACTGGTCCGACGCCGTGGACGAGGCCGGCCTGGTCATCGAATCCAACCTGGAGTTCGACGTCGAGGCCTTCCACGCAGGCAAGGCCACCCCCATCCTGTTCAGCTCCGCCGCGCTGAACTTCGGCGTCAAGGAACTCCTGGACGCGCTGGTGGACTTCGCCCCGCCGGCAGCTCCGCGCCCGGACATCGAGGGCAACCCCAGGCCGGTCGAATCCCCGTTCTCCGGCTTCGTGTTCAAGGTCCAGGCGGGCATGAACAAGGCCCACCGGGACCACGTAGCCTTCATCCGCGTCTGTTCAGGTGTCTTCGAGCGCGGCATGGTGGTCACGCAGACCCGTACCGGCAAGTCCTTCGCAACCAAGTACGCCCAGCAGGTGTTCGGCCGTGAACGCGAAGTGATCGACGAGGCGTACCCCGGGGACGTTGTCGGCCTGGTCAACGCCTCCTCCCTTCGCGTGGGGGACAGCCTGTTCCTCGAAGGCCCCGTGGAGTATCCCGCCATCCCGCTGTTCGCCCCGGAACACTTCCAGGTGACTCGCTCCAAGGACCCCAGCAAGTTCAAGCAGTTCCGCCGCGGCATCGAGCAGCTCGAACACGAGGGCGTCATCCAGGTGCTCCGCTCGGACGTCCGCGGCGACCAGGCTCCGGTGCTTGCCGCCGTCGGCCCCATGCAGTTCGAAGTGGTGGAGGACCGCATGGCGCACGACTTCAGCGCGCCCATGCGCCTGGAACGCCTGCCTTACTCCCTGGCCAGGATTTCGACGGCGGACGCCATGCCTGCGCTCGCCAACGTACCGGGCGCAGAGGTGCTTTTGCGGTCCGACGGCGAATACCTCGCCTTGTTCAATGACGTCTGGGCGCTCCGGCGCATCGAAAAGAACCACCCGGACCTCACCCTGATGCCCATCGGCACCCACAACCCAGCAAAGTAGCGAACCATGAACGCAGTTCAAGCCGGTGCAACACAGCCCCGCGCGCTGGTCACCGGCGTCGGCACCATCAACCCGGTCGGCTCGTCCGTGCCCGAAACCTGGGCCGGCCTGGTGGCCGGAAAGTCCGGGATCGCGCCGCTTGCGGAGGCGTGGGCTGAGCAGTTGCCGGTGAAGATGGCGGGACAGGTCACGGCTGACCTTTCCGGGCACCTCAGCACCCGCGAAATGAAGCGCATGGACCGCTGCGGCCAGCTGGCGCTCATCGCGGCCCGCGAAGCCTGGAAACAGGCCGGCGCCCCGGACGTCGATCCCGAACGCTTCGCCGTGGTGATCGGCTCCGCATATGGCGGCCTCGGCTCCACCCTGGAACAGGACCGGACCCTGGCAGCATCAGGCCCGCGCAAGGTCTCGCCGCACACCCTTACCCGGCTTATGGTCAACGGCCCGGCGGCCTGGGTATCCATCGACCTAGGGGCCCGTGGCGGCGCCCGGACGCCGGTCAGCGCCTGCGCCTCCGGGGCTGAGGCGATTGTCCAGGCAGCCGAGATGATCCGCTCAGGCGCTGCCGACGTCGTGATTGCCGGCGGCGTTGACGCCTCGGTCAACGACCTTGTGATCACCGGCTTCTCCCAGATCCGCGCCCTGTCCACCCGCAACGACGACCCGCAGCGGGCATCACGGCCGTTCGACGGCGGCCGGGACGGCTTTGTGCTCGCCGAGGGCGCCGGCGTGGTGGTGCTGGAGAGCGAGGAGCACGCGCGGGCACGCGGCGCCGCCGTGCTGGGCGCGGTGGCCGGGGGAGCGGTGACGTCCGACGCGAACGACATCGTGGCAGCCGATCCTGCCATGCAGCGGCGCGTGATGCAGAAGGCGCTCGAATCCGCCGGCATGGCCGCCGGGGACATCGGCTTCGTGCACGCGCATGCCACGTCCACCCCTGTTGGCGACCGGCTCGAGGGCCAGGCCATCAACGCCATCTTCGGCGCCGGTATACCCGTGACTTCAACGAAGGGGCACACCGGCCACCTGCTGGGCGGCGCCGGGGCGCTGGCCGCCGTCGTGGTGGTGGAAGCCCTGCGCACCGGGATGCTTCCCGGGACGCTGAACGTCGAGGAACAGGATCCCGAGGTCGACCTCAACGTCGTCACCGAAGACGTTCACCGGCTCCAGCCGGGAACTCCTCCGGCCGGGCTGGTGAACGCCTTCGGTTTCGGCGGGCACAGCGTTGCCCTGGTGATTACGGGCGCATAGCAGCCCCTGCCCCGGGCAGGGGCGCTGCACCCGCAACGCGTCAGCCCCGGCTCGGGACCGGAGCCTCCACGGGCAGTTCGCGACCCTCTGCTGCCGCACCGTTGTCGGTGCGGCGTTCCTTCACGAAGTACACCAAAACTGCGGCAATCGTCGAGGCGGCGGCCAGCGCAAAGAGGCCGGGGATGACGCTGCCGGTCTGCTCCTTGATGATGCCGAAACCGAACGGTGCCACGAATCCGCCCAGGTTGCCCAGCGAGTTGATGATCGCGATTGCCGGTGCCAGCACCAGCGGGTGCAGGCCTGACTGCGGGATGGTCCAGAACAGCGGGGATGCGCTCTTGAAGCCCATCGCGGCGATGGCCAGGAACACCAGCGCCATGACCGGCGACGCGATGGCTGCCGCAAAGGTTCCGACGGCGGCGACCAGCAGGGCAACCACCAGCAGCGGCTTCTTTGACCTGGCCTTGTCCTGCAGCTTCGCCGCGAAGTACATGGCGAACACGGCACAGACCCACGGGATGGAGGAGAGGAAACCGACGGTGAGGTCCGTGGTGCCTGGGATCTGCTTGATGATGCTGGGGAGCCAGAACGTGTTGGCGTAGATGGACAGCTGCACGGAGAAGTAGATGCCGCACAGCAGCAGGATCTGCGGGTTGAGCAGCATCTTCCAGCGGTTCACCTTGCCGCCCCCTGCCGGGGTGTGCTGCGCGTCCTCAGCAGCGATGGCGCGGGTCAGGGCGTCCTTTTCCGCGGCGGAAAGCCATTTCGCGTCCTTGATCCTGGCATCCAGGACAAAGAACACTGCGAAACCGACCACCACAGACAGGGCGCCCTCAAAGCCGAAGAGCCACTGCCAGCCGCGCAGGCCGAGCGCGCCGTGGAGGCTGAGGAGCATGCCGGCGATGGGGCCGGAAATTGCGGCGGCAATGGAGGAACCGGCAATGAAGATCGCAGTGGCCTTGCCGCGCTGGCCCGCCGGGACCCAGCGGGCGAAGTAGAAAATGACGGCGGGGAAGAAGCCGGCCTCGGCGGCGCCCAGCAGGAAGCGCAGCACGTAGAACATGGTTTCGTTCTGCACGAAAGCCATCAGGAAGGAGACCGTGCCCCAGCTGACCATGATCCTGGTCAGCCATACTTTGGCGCCGTACTTTTCCATCATCACGTTGCTTGGGAGTTCGAAGATGGCGTAGGCGATGAAGAACAGTCCCGCCCCAAAACCGTAGGCAGCGGCACCGATGCCCACATCAGCCTGCAGGTGGTCCTGCGCGTAACCGATGTTGGAGCGGTTGAGCTGGTTGCAGACCAGCATCACCAGCATGATGGGCAGCACGCGCTTGAAGAACTTCTTCGTGGCCGAGGCCACGTCCGAGACAGCATTGTCCACAGACATCATTGAATGTTTCCTTAGGGGATTGGATAACGCAGGCCGGCTGCAGGGCCCGGCACAACACAGCGGGGCCGCTCACGGCGACCCCACCACTTTACTGGACTGCAGCCGGCATAACTTGCCAGGCGGCAGTTGCTAGCGGACCAGGCAGGGCCGCTTGGGGTCGAAGGACCAGCCGTCGATGTAATACTGCATGCCGATGCTGTCGTCACGGGCGTCGAGGCCGTGCTCCAGGTACAGCTGGTGCGCCTTGTCCAGGGCGTCCCGGTCCAGTTCGATGCCCAGGCCGGGCCTGTTGGGGACTTCGATGGCGCCGCCCCTGATCTGCAGCGGTTCCTTGGTCAGACCCTGGCCGTCCTGCCAGATCCAGTGCGTGTCCAGGGCGGTGATTTCGCCCGGGGCGGCTGCCCCGGTGTGGGTGAACATGGCCAGCGAGATGTCGAAATGGTTGTTCGAGTGCGATCCCCACGTAAGGCCGAACTCCCGGCACATCTGCGCGACGCGAACTGAGCCGTGCATGGTCCAGAAATGCGGATCCGCCAGCGGGATGTCCACGGCGTTGCTCCGGATGGCGTGGGACATCTCCCGCCAGTCCGTGGCAATCATGTTGGTGGCCGTCTTCAGGCCGGTGGCGCGGCGGAACTCGGCCATCACTTCGCGGCCCGAGAACCGTCCTTCGGCACCACACGGATCCTCGGCGTAGGCCACCACGCCCTGCATCCGCTTGCCCAGCCGTATTGCTTCGTTTAGGAGCCAGCCGCCGTTGGGATCGAGCGTCACCCTGGCCTCCGGGAAACGCTTGGCGAGGGCAGTGACAACGTCCACTTCGTCGTCACCGGCGAGCACGCCGCCCTTGAGTTTGAAGTCGCTGAAGCCGTAGCGTTCCTGGGCCGCCTCGGCGAGGGCGACGACGGCTTCCGGGGTCATTGCCTCCTGGCGGCGGAGCTTTTCCCACCGGTCGGCAGGTGCGTCTTCTACGAGGTAGGGCAGGTCGGTGCGGGCATGGTCGCCGATGAAGAAAAGGTAGCCGAGCATCGGCACCGAGGTGCGCTGCTGTCCGTCGCCGAGCAGTTCAGCGACAGGGACGCCGAGGAACTGGCCGTGCAGGTCCAGCAGGGCCGACTCGACGGCAGTGACAGCATGGACCGTAGTGCGCAGGTCGAAGGTCTGCAGGCCGCGGCCCCCAGCGTCGCGGTCGGCGAACCCAGCGGCAATCTCACGCAGCAGCGAACGGTACCGGGCCACCGGTTTGCCGTTAATCAGGGCGCCGGCTTCTTCGATGGTGGTGCGGATCTTCTCACCGCCGGGCACCTCGCCAAGGCCGGTGCGGCCGTGGGAATCGGTAATAATCACCACGTTGCGGGTGAAAAACGGGCCGTGGGCGCCGCTGAGGTTCATCAGCATGCTGTCGTAACCGGCAACCGGAACAACTTCGATGCCGGTGATGGTGGGCTGCGTGCTCATGCGCCGACCTCTGCTTTCTGTGCAGCGGGAACCACATCGCCGTTGATCCGGCGGTTGAGGTGCCAGGGGTTGGTGTCCTGGAGCGGCTGGGGGAGGAGCTCCTGGGGGATGTTCTGGTAGGCGACAGGCCGGAGGAACCGGTTGATCGCCAGGGTACCCACCGAGGTGCTGCGGGAATCGGAGGTGGCGGGGAAGGGGCCGCCGTGGACCATGGCGTGGCCTACTTCGACGCCGGTGGGCCAGCCGTTGACGATGATGCGGCCCACTTTCTGCTCCAGGACCGGGATCAGGGGCGCCGCCGTCGGATAATCCTCTTCGGCCAGGTGCAGCGAGGCGGTGAGCTGGCCTTCGATCCGTGCCGCGGCGTCGAGGAGCTCTTCGGTGGTGTTGTAGCGGATCACCAGGGAGGCGGCGCCGAAGATTTCCTCATGCAGGACGTGGTTGGTGACGAAGTCGCGGACCTGGGTGCCGAAGATGGTGGGGGCCGGAGCGTTCCGGGTGGCGCCTTGCAGGCCTTTTCCGATCAGGTCAACGCCTGCTGCGCTGCCCAGTGTTTCAGTTCCGGCGTTCCAGGATCCGGCGATTCCTTCGGTAAGCATGGTCTGCCCGGAGCAGGCGGAAACAGCGCGTGCGACGGCGGCTGCGAGTTTGTCCCCTGCCTCGCCGGCGGGGGCGAAGAGCAGGCCGGGGGAGGTGCAGAGCTGGCCGGAGCTGCCGGTGACAGCGGTGACGTACTGCTGCGCGAGTGCGTCGATGTGTTCGGCGGAGCCGTTCAGGGCGCCTTCGAAGACGAAGACAGGGTTCAGGGAGGACATTTCGGCATAGACCGGAATGGGTTCGCGCCGGGCGGCGGCGGTCTTCATGAGGGCGATGCCGGCAGCCTGGGAACCGGTGAAGCCAACGGCCTTGATGTGCGGGTCCGCCACGAGGGCCTGGCCGATGCTCGCACCGGGGCCGTAGACCAGGGAGAACACGCCTGGGTGCAGGCCGGAGTCCTTCACGGCCTTGACGACCGCGTGCCCCACCAGTTCCCCGGTGCCGGGGTGGGCGTTGTGCGCCTTGAAAATGACCGGGCAGCCTGCGGCGAGGGCCGAGGCGGTGTCCCCGCCCGCCGTCGAGAACGCGAACGGGAAGTTGCTGGCACCGAACACGGCCACGGGACCGAGCGGGATCTGGCGCTGGCGGATGTCCGCGCGGGGCAGGGGAGAACGGTCCGGGATGGCCGGGTCGATGCGGACGCCGCGGAAGTCGCCCTGGCGGACCACATCGGCGAAGAGCCGCAGCTGCCCGGTGGTGCGGGCCCGTTCGCCCTGCAGCCTTGCCGCGGGCAGCCCGGTCTCCTGGCCGGCGCGGATGATGAGTTCCTCGCCGATAGCCTCGATGTTGTCCGCGATGGCTTCCAGGAAAGCGGCGTGGGTTTCCGGATCCAGCGTGCTGAACGACGGGTAGGCTTCAGCCGCCGCGGCCGTGGCGGTCTTCAACTGGTCCTCTGTGATCAGGGAGTAGGCGGGGTCCAGCTGTTCATTGGTGGCCGGGTTGAAGCCGAAGGCCGTTTTGCCTTCGCCGACGACGGTCTGTCCGGCGATCAGGGAGTGTCCGGTGAGGGTCACGATGATTACTCCTAGGAGAGGGGATCAGGGACGGTCAGGAAACGCTGGCGATCAGGGCCTTGAGGTCGGCAAGGTCCTGCTCTGCGAGGTTCTGCAGCGGTGGGCGGACAGGTCCGGCCGAGCGGCCGATGGCGTCGAGGCCGCCCTTGACGATGGAGACAGAGTAGCCCTTCACCCGGTCCCGGATGTCCAGATAGGGGATCACGAAGTCGTTCAGCTTCTTGTTGACGGCCACGCGATCGTTGTTGCGGACGTCCCGGTAGAAATCCAGGGCGAACTGCGGAACGAAGTTGTACATGGCACTGGAGTAGGTGCTCATGCCGAGCTGGAGCAAGGGCAGGGCAAAGGTCTCGGCTGTGGGGAGGCCGCCCAGGTAGAAGAGCCGGTCTCCGAGCTTGGCGTAGACCCGGGCGTCGTGCTCGAGGTCGCCCACGCCGTCCTTGAAGCCGATGAGGTTTTCATGTCGCTCTGCCAATGCGGCAACGGTGGTGTCCTTG
The DNA here is from genome assembly GCF_020809045.1 of Pseudarthrobacter sp. L1SW. Taxonomy (NCBI): domain Bacteria; kingdom Bacillati; phylum Actinomycetota; class Actinomycetes; order Micrococcales; family Micrococcaceae; genus Pseudarthrobacter; species Pseudarthrobacter sp. L1SW. The sequence goes on from NZ_CP078079.1 coordinate 330,170, forward strand.
TAGATGGCGTTGGCGCGGTTGTAGATGATGACGCCCAGGGAAGTGGCGCTGCAGATGGCGCTGACGTGTTCGATCAGCCCCTCCTGGTCGGCTTCGGTCAGATACGGCGGCAGCAGGAGGATGCCCTCCGCCCCCGCAGCTTCGGCGGCCTTGGCGTTCTCGATTGCCTGTGCGGTGGACCCGCCGGCCGAGGCGAGGACGGGCACCCGGCTTCCCACTTCGTCGACGGCGGTCCGGACAACGTGCGCGGATTCGGCCGGGGTGAGGGAAAAGCCCTCGCCCGTGCCGCCTGCCGCGAACAGGCCGGCCACCGGGAAACTCGCCTGCCACGCCAGGTGCTTGCGGTAGTTCTCCTCGTCGAACTGCAGCTCTGCGTCGAACGAAGTGACAGGAAAGGACAGCAGGCCTTCCTTGAGGGTGTCCGCCAGTTCCTGGGGTGAGTACTTTGCCACGATGTGGTCCTCCGGTGTGTGTGCCGCGGGCGGCGGGGTGATGATTCCTTCCCAGCGTAGGAGCGGTGCCGATGCCTGTCTAAGTGCACTTTTGTATGTATTGATACCTTTGAGGCATAACTGTCTCCGGGGCGGGTTACTCCATGGAGAACTCGAGGTCGCGCAAGAGGCGTGCCAGCGCGGGGTTGGTGATCCGGCGGTTCCATAATGCGTGCAATTCCACCTGCTCCTCGTTGCCCACGCCAAGCGGCAGGAACTCAACGCCCTTTATCCCCAGCAGCGTGGCCGAATGGGGGACGAAGGCCAGACCCCTGTTGGCGGACACCAGGGACACCATGGTGAGGATCTGGCTGACCGTGTGCACAACGTTGGCATGGCGTATTGGCAGCATGCGGACCACGAGGTCGTAGAAATAGCGGGCCTGGGTGGGGGAGTGCATGATCAGCGGCTCGTCCTTGAAGTCTTCCGCCGTGATGTCCCGGGCGAGCAGGGTCAACGGGTGGCCGGTGGGAGCGGCCAGCACCAAGGACTCCCGGTACAGCAAGTGGGAATCGAAGGTCTCCCTGTCGAAGGGGGGCCGGGCTAGGCCGAGATCAAGCTCGCCGGTCAGCAGGCCATTCAACTGGTCGCCCGTCACGAGTTCCTGCAGGTCGATGTCCACATCCGGGATGATCCCGGAAAGCTCCTCCAGCAGCGGGCCCAGGATGCTGAAACCACTGGCCGCGGTGAAGCCGATACGGAGCACGCCGGAGCGTCCGGAGGCGATGCGCCTTGCAGTGGCGGGGGCCCGTTCGGCGAGCGCCATCAACCGCCGGGCCTCGTCCAGGAACGCCTGCCCTGCAGAGGTCAGTTCGACTTTGCGGTTGTCCCGCTCCAGCAGTTCAGCGCCGACGGTTTTTTCAAGTTTCTGGATTTGGCGGCTCAGCGGGGGCTGGGTCATGTTCAGCCGCTCAGCTGCCCGTCCAAAGTGCAGTTCCTCAGCGACGGCAATGAAGCCGGCCAGTTGGTCGAATGTGAACATGATGCCTTCCGGGTATCACTTGATGCAGTTTTGGGCTTAGACAGGCATCATAACTGCTCCCTACACTCGACAAAGCGAATCGGGGTGACCCGGTTCACAGATTGTCCGGACCCCGCCCGGAGACTTAACGAGGAGTTCCAATGAAGCACTTCCCCACCCGCCGCACCATCCTGGGAACAGCGTCGGTCTTCACCCTGCTGGCGCTGACCGCCTGCGGCGGCAATGTTGCCGGCGGCGCCGCCCCCGACGCGTCCAAGTACCCCGCCGGCCCGGTCACCCTCACTGTCGGCCAGGCTGCCGGCGGCAGCACCGACCTGATTGCGCGCGCACTCGCTGAAGGCGCCGCCAAGACCCTCGGTGCACCGATGCCGGTAGTAAACAAGCCAGGCGCAAACGGGGCGCTGGCAACCAAGGAAGTGGCAGGCAAGCCCGCCGATGGCCAGGAGCTCGTGCTGCTCAACGCTTCCCTGATCACCATCACGCCCTTGGCTGTCTCCGCTGACGAAGCCGTCAACATCGACGATCTCGACATCATCGCAGGGCTGTCCCAGGACGACTACGTCCTGGTTGCCAGCGGCCAGTCGGGTTTCAAGAGCTTCAAGGATGTCACCGATGCCGGCCGGAACGTCACCTTTGGCACCACCGGTGTAGGCACCGGCAGCCAGCTGGCCCAGACTGTCCTGTTCAAGCAGGCCGGCGTCCAGGGCACCGATGTTCCGTTCGACAGCGGTAAGCCGGCGCTGACCGCGGTACTCGGCAACCAGGTGGAACTTGCCACTATCCAGCTTGGCGAGGCCATGCCGCAGATTGAAGCCGGAAAGGTGGCACCGCTGCTGGTCTTCTCCGAAGAGCGCAACGCCTTCCTTCCTGACGTCCCGTCCGCGAAGGAAGCGGGCTACGACGTGCCCGTAGCCCAGTACCGTGCCGTGGCAGCCCCCAAGGGAACCCCGCAGGACGTGAAAGACAAGCTGCTCGCCGCGTTCCGGGAAAGTTTCAAGACCGAGGCGTACCAGGAGTTCAACAAGAAGAACCTGCTGACGCCCAAGGAGATCTCCGGCGAGGAAGTCACGACGCAGTGGAAGGACTACGCCGCGAAATACAAGGAACTGGTGGAGAAGCACGGCATCAACCTCGGCGGAAACAAGTAACAGCCATGGAGACAACTCCAGCAGTATCCGCCGGACGGGGCAGCTCTGCCGTCCCGTCCGGCGGGGACGCTCACGCTGACGTACCCGAAGGAGCTCCCGAAGCCCTCACGCCCGAGCAGCTCGCGGCCCAGTGGGAAGAAGAAAAACCGCCGTCGGCGGGAGCCCTGGCGAATACCGCATCCTCCCTGATGGTGCTTGCCGTCGGAATCGGTGCGCTTGTCCTGTCGGTCGCCATGGGCCTGGGCACCCCCGCCAGCCCGCAACCGGGCCTGTGGCCGTTCATGATCAGCTGCGTCATGGTGGCCCTGGGGCTTTTCCAGCTGGTCCTGGGCCGGCGCAACCGCGACGCTGAAAAGTTCACCCGGATGTCCTTCGCCCCGCTCACCGGACTGGTGACGCTGGCGGCCATGGTGGCGCTGATGCCGGTGATCGGATTCGAAGTCCCGGCCCTGGTTCTCTGCATCATCTGGATGCGGTTCCTCGGCGGCGAGACCTGGCGGTCCACGCTCGTGGTCAGCACACTCGTTGTTGTCGCGTTCTACGGAATCTTCGTCCTCGCGCTCAACACCTCCATTCCCCATCTCTTCTAGGAGACAACCGTGGATTTCCTGAATCCTGTGATTAACGGATTTTCAGTCGTCCTGGAGCCGACGAACCTCCTCTACTGCCTGATCGGCGTAGTCATCGGGATGCTGATCGGCGTGCTGCCCGGGTTGGGGCCGGCGGCAACAATCGCCATCCTGCTTCCGCTGACCTACAACGTGGAACCCGTCACCGCCATCATCATGCTGGCCGGCATCTTCTACGGCGCGCAGTACGGCGGCACCATCACCTCCGTCCTTCTGCGCCTCCCCGGTGAGGCGTCCTCGGTGGTCACGGTCTTTGACGGCTACCAAATGGCTCGGCAGGGCCGGGCCGGTACCGCCCTGGGCCTGGCCTCAATCGGATCGTTCATTGGAGGCACGGCCGCGATCATCGGCCTGACCTTCCTGGCACCGCTTGTGGCCAGCTTCGCATTGGACTTCGGCCCGCCCGAATACTCCGCCCTGGCCCTCCTGGGCATCCTCCTCGTGGCCACCATCAGCAGCGGCGCCAAAGCCAAGGCCTTGATCGCAGCGGCCATCGGGCTGCTGCTGGCCACTGTGGGCAGGGACATCTTCACGGGTGAAAGCCGGTTTACCTTCGGCAGCATGCAGCTCGCAGACGGCATCGACTTCGTTCCCATCGCGATGGGCATCTTTGGCCTGGGCGAGATCCTCTACAACCTCGAGGAACGGCACCGTGCCGCGAAAGCACCGTCGAAGGTAGCCAACGTCTGGCCCTCGCGCTCGGACCTGAAACAGGCCTCCGGTTCCATCGGCCGCGGCTCCGTCCTGGGGTTCTTCCTGGGCATCCTGCCCGGCGGCGGCGCCACCATCGCGTCCATGGCCTCGTACGCCATGGAAAAGAAGCGTGCCAAGCAGCCCGAGCGGTTCGGCAAGGGAGCTCCTGAAGGAGTGGCAGGCCCGGAAACAGCCAACAACGCGGCAGCGACGTCGTCGTTCATTCCGCTGCTGACCCTCGGAATCCCGGCCAACGCCACCATGGCACTCATGTTCGGTGCGCTGCTGATCCAGGGCGTCACGCCCGGCCCGCAGCTCGTTGAGCAGAACCCGGAGCTGTTCTGGGGTGTTGTGAATTCGATGTACATCGGGAACATCCTGCTCCTGATCATGAGCCTGCCGCTGGTGGGCATCTTCGTGAAGATCCTCCGCGTCCGCGCGGCAATCCTCGCCCCGATCACGGCACTGATCACGCTGTTGGGTGCCTACACCATCAACAACAGCATGTTTGATGTAACGCTCGTAGTGGTCTTCGGCGTCGTCGGTTACCTGATGAAGAAGTTCGGTTTCGAACCGGGCCCGCTGGTCCTGGCCTTCGTCCTGGGTGAACTGCTGGAGAGCTCGCTCCGGCGCTCGCTGTTGGTCTTCGGCGGCGATCCCGCCGGCTTCTTCACCCGCCCCATCTCTGCCACCCTGCTGGTGGTCTTCATCCTGGTGGCCGTGCTGCCGGGCATCCGCAGCGTGCTCGCCAAGCGCAAAGGCACGACGGCGTCCGCCGGCTCCGCCAACAGTGGCACCGCCAACAACATCAAGGAGAAGGTATGAGCATCATCGTCGGATTCGTTCCCACGCCGGCAGGTGAGGCCGCCCTCGCAGCAGGCATCGCCGAAGCGAAGCTCCGGCAGCAAGATTTATTCATCGTCAACTCTGCCCGCCAGGGCGCCCTGGTGGACAAAGCCGTGGCAACGGAGGACGTCCTGGCGAAGGCAGCCCAGCGGGCCGCGGACGACGGCGTGACAGCCACCGTCATCCAGCCGCCCTACCAGCACGATCTTGCCGACGAGTTCCTGGACGTCGCCCGGGAAGTGGATGCTTCGCTCATCGTCATCGGGCTGCGGCACCGCACCCAGGTGGGTAAGTTCATCCTGGGCAGCCACGCACAGCAGATCCTGATGCAGGCGGACCGCCCGGTCCTGGCCGTCAAAGCGGACAACGGCCACTTCTAGGCGCCAGGGCCTGCATCCCACCCGCATGTGGACAACGCACCCGCGCACCAAAGGGTGCGAAGCCCGGTAGCGGGTGCCCGGAGCGCGGGTAGTTGGCGAGGTGGGGCAGTCCTAGGATCCCGCGCGCACATGCTCGGCCAGCGCATCCAGGATTGGCAGCTGGCCCTTCACCAGCTTGAGCCGGGCTTCCGGTTCCGGGAACCAGCGGGCGTCGTCAATTTCCGGGTACTGCTGGATCCTGCCTGAACCCCTGGGCCACTCCAAGGCAAACGTGTTGCTGACGATGCGTTCCGGCCGGAAGTCCTGCTCCGCGGCGAACACCGTGATGACCTTGCCCGAGGGCTGCCGGAACTGGCCGAGGTGCTGGTAGTCCGCGTGGGGTGCGGGAGTTCCCATCTCCTCGGCGAACTCCCGCAAGGCGGCAGCCAGGGGGTCCTCGCCTGCGGAGTATTCACCCTTTGGGATGGACCAGGCGTGGGCGTCCTTGCGGGCCCAGAACGGGCCGCCCATGTGGGCAATCCACACCTCCAGCAGGCCCCCGGCACCCTGCCGGTACAACAGGAGCCCTGCACTCGTAACGGGCATTTGTCCTCCAGGGGATGGATGTTCCACAAAAAAACAGAAGATGCCGTCAAACGTTAACCTGCAGTTCACGGCGCTGCTTTAGGTTATTCCTTCAGGCACTCTGCTCGAAGGGACCCGTCATGGCCAATATTGCTGAGGTTTTGGGTCGGCTTACGCCGGAAGAACTTGAAGAGCTTCGCAGCCTTGGTCCTCAGGGCCACCTGCCGCGGTATCTGGTGGATGCCCTGGACCGGGCGGCCGGCGGGCCGGGCTCCGGCCGCGGCTACTACGTGCCCACCGGAAACGTCACCGCCACGGGCGGACCGCTGCTGGTGCTGCGCAGCGACGTGTCCGGCTGGCTATTCAACGCCCACCAGGACGATCCGGATTCCCTGCCGCAGCTTGGCTAGCTACCCGATCAGCAGGCTCAGGGCCTCGGTCAGGTGTTCCACTTCCCGCACGGAGAAACCTGCCGGTATTGGTCCGGGGCCCGCATGGCTCGCAGGAACCACCGCGTGCGTAAACCCGAGGCGGTGGGCCTCCTGGATGCGCTGGTTGATGCCCGGAACAGGACGGACCTCGCCCGCCAGGCCCACTTCTCCAAAGGCAATGAGCCGGATGGGCAGCGGCTTGCGGGCCTTGGCCGAGGCAACGGCAAGGGCAACGGCAAGGTCCGTGGCGGGTTCGCTGAGCTTTACTCCGCCCACCGTGGCCACGTAGGAGTCGTCCTTGTGCAGCAGTGTTCCCGCGCGCTGCTGCAGGACGGCGAGCAGCATGGACACCCGGGAACTGTCCAGGCCACTGGTTGCCCGCCGCGGCTGTGAGTTGGGGCTCTCGGCGAGCAGCGACTGCACCTCGGCCAGCAGGGGCCGCCGGCCTTCCATGGTCACGGTGATGCAGGTTCCGGAGACCGGTTCCTTGGTACGGCTGACAAAAAGCCCGCTGGGATCAGCGAGGCCTTCAATGCCGTTCTCGTTCAGGTCGAAGCAGCCGACGTCGTCGGTGGGCCCGTAGCGGTTCTTGACGGCACGAAGCAGCCGCAGCCGGGAATGGCGTTCGCCCTCAAACTGGCACACCACATCCACCAGGTGCTCCAACAGGCGCGGCCCGGCGATGGAGCCGTCCTTGGTCACGTGGCCCACCAGCAGGGTTGTCATGTTGCGGCGCTTGGCCGCGGCAATAATGGACGCGGCAACCTCCCGGACCTGGGACACGCCCCCCGCGCTGCCGTCGACATCGGCGCTGCTGAGGGTCTGGACCGAGTCCACGATCAGGAGCCGGGGCTCGATCTTCTCCACCTGCCCCAGCGCCTGGCCGAGGTCCGTTTCCGCGGAAAGATAGAGGGATTCGGCCACGGCGTCGATCCGCTCCGCGCGGAGCTTCACCTGCGCCGCGGACTCTTCCCCGGTCACGTACAGCACGTCCTGGGCCGTCCGCGCGAACTTGGCGGCCACGTCCAGCAGCAGCGTGGACTTGCCGACGCCGGGCTCGCCGGCCAGCAGTATCACCGCGCCGGGGACCAGGCCGCCGCCCAGCACCCGGTCCAGTTCGTCAACGCCCGTCGGCAGGAACGCCGCCGTAGTGGCATCCACCTCGGCAATGCGGCGGGCCGGCTCTACAACTGTTGTGGCCGCCGTCGTACGCGCAACGGCGGTGCCGGTCTCCTCAACAGTGCCCCACGCCTGGCACTCGCCGCAGCGGCCCACCCATTTGACGGTGGTCCAGCCGCATTCAGCGCACTTGTAGGCGGGCGCCTTGGATGCCCGGGAAGTCTTTGTAGCCATGCGTCCAACCCTAGTGGCGGGCTCCGACATTCCGGGCTGCCGCCCCCTGGAGGACCCTGCCGCGTGGGCCCAGCCCCCTACAACGCGGGCAGCACGTCCCGGGCCTCGCGGGCGTCCATGCCCGTGGCTTCCAGCAAATCCACCATCAGCGGCCGGTAGAGCATCACCACCGTTTCGCCCTCCAGCCGCTGCACCCCCAGGAGCTTCGGATGCAGGCGCAGGGCGATCTCGCTGAGGTCCTGGCGGGCCGTGCGCATGTGGGCGCGGCGGACGCCGTCGTGCGTTTCCGCCAAGCCGAGCGAAAGCTCGTCAATGGCGGCAGCGGTCTCCTGCAGCACCTCCGCGATGTTTTCCGTGGCCTCATCGGACAGTGCCGCGTGGTTGATGGCGCTGGTGAGGCGGCGGGCGAAGACGCGGCTGTTCCGCAGCGCAAGGTCGATGAAATCGAGCGAGCGTTCCAGCCGGTCCAGCTCGTCCCGGTGCCGGCGGTACGCGGGCGCGAGGCGTGCCACTTCGCCGGATGCGCGGAGGGAATGCCTCATCGCGTCCACCAGGGGCTGGCAGTTGCGGCCACGGACCAAGGCGTGCCAGGCCTGGGTGGAGTCGCTGTTGATGAGGGCGTCGGCGCATTCGCGCAGCACCTCCGCCAGCTCGTGCAGGAGTTTCTGCACGTCCCTGCGGGGCTCACGGCGGGGGTCCTTCGGCGCGAGGATGGTCACCAGCAATGCGAACAGCCCGCCCACCACGGCGTCGATGCTCCGGGTGAACGGCCCGCCGGACGGTGCCGGAAGGAGCACCACCAGCAGCGACTGCAGGGCCAGCTGGGTGGTGAAGATGTTTCCGCTGTCCAGGAAGCGGGCCAGCAGGATGGAAAACAAAAGGACGACGGCGGCCTGCCAGATTCCAGCGCCCAGCCAGTGCAGGAGCAGGTCGCCCACCGCGATGCCGATGGTGCAGCCCAGGCCGACCTCCAGGACGCGCCGCAGCCGGGGTTCCCGGGAAAACCCCAAGGCGATCAGCGAGGAGGTGGCCGCAAACAGCGGGCCGGAATGGCCCAGCACGTACTCAGCGAAGGCATAGGCGCCTACGGCGCACACGGTCATCTGGACCGCGGGGACCAGCGAGTTCCGGCTGCGGATCAGGCCGGTGCGGAAGCGGCCGCGCAGGAACCGTCTGCCTGCTGAGAGTCCTGCTGCGGGAGCCATGCCGTCCAGTGTATTTGCTGCCCGGCCCCTTTCATTTCCGGTGCGCGGCGCCTTACGGCCCAACATGTGATCTGCGCAATGGTGACCGGGCATATGTAAACGAATATCCGGCCGCCGTTAATCCTCCGTTAACCTTGGGCAGGCAATCCCGTTACCTGCGGACCCTAACTTCGATGAAGGTACAAAACGTACGCATCGCGCAACAGGGTTCTCCGTCCCTGCCCGCATATTGAAAACCCTGGAAGGGGTACATCCAGTGAAGGCACTCCGCTTCGGCCGCCACGCGGCTATCGCTGTTCTCGCAGCCGGCGCTCTCGCGCTTACCTCCTGCGGTTCAGACAACGCCACGAACACCTCGCCCACCGGCAACCAGGCGCCCGCAGGCCCCAAGGTCACCGGCACCCTGACCGGCATCGGCGCATCCTCCACGGGTGCGGCCATGGACGCGTGGAAGGCAGGCTTCGCTTCCGCAAACCAGGGCGCCACCGTGCAGTACTCCCCGGACGGCTCCGGCGCAGGCCGCAAGGCCATCATCGACGGCTCGGCCCAGTTCGCCGGTTCCGACGCCTACCTCAAGGACGAAGAGCTCGAGGCTTCCAAGGCTGTCTGCGGTCCCGAGGGCGCCATCAACATCCCGGTTTACATCTCCCCGATCGCCGTGGCCTTCAACCTTCCCGGCATCACCGAGCTGAAGCTGGACGCAGCTACCGTGGCCAAAATCTTCCGCGGCGAAATCGCCAAGTGGAACGATCCCGCCATCGCCGCCCTGAACGAGGGCGTCACCCTGCCGGACCTCAAGGTCACCCCCGTGAACCGCTCGGATGACTCCGGCACCACCACCAACTTCACCGATTACCTGGCGTCGGCCGCACCCGAGGTCTGGACGGACAAGGCCGCCGGCATCTGGCCTGCAGCCCTGCAGGGCGAGAACGCCAAGGGCACCTCCGGCGTTGTCAAGACCGTCACCGACACCCCCGGCGCCGTGACCTACGCTGATGACTCAGCCGTGGGCGGCAAGCTCGGCACCGCCTCCATCAAGGTGGGCGAGGACTTCGTCAAGATCTCCGCCGACGCCGCAGCCAAGGCCGTCGAGGCAGGCAAGGCCGTTGAGGGCCGTTCAGCCAACGACGTCGCCATCAAGCTGGACCGCAAGACCACCGCCTCGGGTGCATACCCGGTGGTGCTGGTTTCCTACCACATTGTCTGCAGCGCGTACGACAAGCAGGAAACCGTTGACCTGGTCAAGGCCTTCGAAAACTACGTAGTCTCCGAGGAAGGCCAGCAGGCCGCCGCGGATTCCGCCAAGTCGGCCCCGCTTTCCTCTACTCTTGCAGAGAAGGCAGCCGCGGCTATCGACTCCATCAAGGTCAAGTCCTAATAACCGCTCTGAAACCGGGTTCCCCGCCTGCCGAAAGGCAGTGCGGGGAACTTGGCTTTGGACAGCACATCTTTCCTGAATCAGCTACCGACCGAAGGGCCGTCGAATGACCGCCACCCCCCTGACAAGTACCCAGGGCGCCGGGCGCGCCGGGGACAAAATCTTCTCGGGCGCCGCGCTGGCCGCCGGCTGCCTCATTCTTGCCGTCCTCTTCGGCGTCGCACTCTTCCTGGTTGTTCAGGCAATCCCCGCCCTGACGGCGCCGGCCGACGAAATCCAGGGCGGTGCGGGCTTCTTCGCCTACATCTGGCCGATCGTAATCGGCACGCTCATCGCAGCGGTCATCGCCCTGGTCATCGCCACGCCCATCGCCATCGGCGTCGCCCTGTTCATCTCGCACTTCGCCCCCCGCGGACTCGCTTCCGGCCTGGGCTACGTGGTGGACCTGCTGGCCGCCATCCCGTCCGTCATTTACGGCGCTTGGGGTGCGGCCTTCCTGGCCCAGGAAATCTCGCCCGCCTACAACTGGCTCGCCGCCAACATGGGCTGGCTGCCGATCTTCCAGGGCCCGGCCTCCGCAACCGGCAAGACCATCCTCACCGCAGGAATCGTCCTGTCCGTGATGGTCCTGCCCATCATCACTTCCCTGTCCCGCGAAATCTTCCTCCAGACCCCCAAGCTGCATGAGGAAGCCGCGCTCGCCCTGGGCGCCACGCGCTGGGAAATGATCAAGATGTCCGTCCTGCCATTCGCACGGCCCGGCATCATCAGCGCCGTCATGCTGGGCCTGGGCCGTGCCCTCGGCGAGACCATGGCCGTTGCCCTGGTGCTCTCCTCCGGCGCCCTCACCGCCAGCCTGATCCAGTCCGGCAACCAGACCATCGCCGCGGAAATCGCCCTGAACTTCCCGGAGGCCAGCGGGCTCAAGGTCAGCACCCTGATCGCCGCCGGCCTGGTCCTCTTCGTCATCACCCTGGCCGTGAACATGATCGCGCGCTGGATCATCACCCGGCACAAAGAATTCTCGGGAGCCAACTAAATGACCTCCACGCTTACCCCTGTGCGCAGCAAGCGCTCGGCCCTCACCAAGGGCCAGTTGCCCAAGTATGCGCCGTACGTCGTCCTGGCCGCCGCGCTGATCCTGGGTGCTGCCATCATGGCCCTGGTGGGCTTCAACCCCGTCGGCTGGGGCATCGTCTCGGCGTTGCTGTTTGCCATCGGCTTGGTCTCCTGGAGCGGAGCCGTGGAAGGCTCCCGCAAGGCGAAGGACAAGCTGGCCACCTGCCTGGTGGTGGGGTCCTTCCTGATCGCACTGCTGCCCCTCATCTCTGTGATCTGGACGGTGCTGGTCAACGGCGTCCCCGGACTCCTCAACCCGGGATTCCTCACAAGGTCAATGAACGGCGTCACCGGTGTCTATGACAACCGTGCCGTAGAGGAAGGCGCCCCGGTCCTGGGCGGCATCTACCACGCCCTTATCGGCACCATCCAGATCACCGTCCTGGCCACGGTCATCTCGGTGCCGGTGGGCCTCCTGACCGCCATCTACCTGGTGGAGTACGGCAACGACGGCCGCCTGGCCCGCGCCATTACGTTCTTCGTTGACGTGATGACAGGCATTCCGTCCATCGTGGCAGGCCTCTTTGCCGCGGCCTTCTTCTTCGCCGTCGTGGGCCCCGGCACCAAGACCGGCGCCGTTGCCGCCGTCGCGCTTTCCGTGCTCATGATCCCCGTGGTGGTGCGTTCCAGCGAGGAAATGCTCAAGATCGTTCCCAATGAACTGCGCGAAGCCGCGTACGCCCTGGGCGTGCGCAAGTGGAGGACCATCGTCAAGGTTGTCATTCCGACGGCGATTTCCGGCATTGCCTCGGGCGTCACCCTGGCGATCGCACGCGTCATCGGTGAGACGGCGCCCATCCTGGTCACCGCGGGCTTCGCCACCAGCATCAACTCCAACGTGTTCAGCGGCTGGATGGCTTCGCTGCCCACGTTCATCTACACCCAGATCCTGAACCCCACCTCGCCGGCCAACCCGGACCCGTCATCCCAGCGCGCCTGGGGCGCAGCCCTGGTGCTGATCATCCTGGTGATGGTCCTCAACCTTGGCGCCCGGCTGATCGCCCGGATCTTTGCCCCCAAGACGGGCCGCTGACCGCTTCCAGCCCTCGTCCCTTCCGGTCCTACCCGCCGGAACCTAGACTTCAATTCATACCCAGTTAGTGAAGGAACACCATGTCTAAGCGCATCGACGTCAAGGACCTGAACGTGTACTACGGCGATTTCCTCGCCGTGGAGGACGTCACCATCAACATCGAGGCCAAGTCCGTCACCGCGTTCATCGGACCCTCGGGCTGCGGAAAGTCGACCTTCCTGCGCACGCTGAACCGCATGCACGAGGTCCTCCCCGGCGCGCGCGTGGAGGGTGAGGTCCTGCTGGACGGGGACAACCTGTACGGCCCGGGCGTGGACCCCGTGACCGTACGCTCGCAGATCGGCATGGTGTTCCAGCGGCCCAACCCGTTCCCCACCATGTCCATCCGGGACAATGTGCTGGCCGGCGTGAAGCTGAACAACAAGAAGATCTCCAAGGGCGAGGCCGACGTCCTGGTGGAACGCTCGCTGAAGGGTGCCAACCTGTGGAACGAGGTCAAGGACCGCCTTGAGAAGCCCGGCTCGGGCCTCTCCGGCGGACAGCAGCAGCGACTCTGCATTGCCCGTGCCATCGCCGTGGAGCCGCAGGTGATCCTCATGGACGAGCCGTGTTCGGCACTGGACCCCATCTCCACGCTGGCCATTGAGGACCTCATCAACGAGCTCAAGGACCAGTACACGGTGGTGATCGTGACGCACAACATGCAGCAGGCAGCCCGCGTCTCGGACCGCACCGCTTTCTTCAACATCGCAGGCACCGGCAAGCCCGGCAAGCTGATCGAGGTCGGGGACACGCATACCATCTTCAGCAACCCCACCCAGAAGGCCACCGAGGACTACGTCTCGGGCCGGTTCGGATAACCCGCTGGTTTTGGCCCACGCGCCCCGCAGCCCGAGCAGGAATCCTTCCTGCTCGGGCTGTCTGCTGCAGCAGAGAAGTCGTGCAAAAAGTGGTGGCGATGACTGGCGGTATTTAGTACGCTTGGCTAGATACTTTGGGAACTAGTAAATAGAAGACTCAGGAGTTTTCCTTGACGCAGATGGCAAACGGCCTTCGGGTCCATCATCCCAACGGGCCTGAAACCTGCGCCGATGGGGAGCACCTCTCCGCCGTGTGGCGCACCAGTTCCTATCTGGAAAGCATCCAGTGGGAACTCGATGCCGCCCACGAGTCCCTTAGGCAGGCAGTGCGGCAGGCCGCCAGTTCCGGCGTGGACCACGGTGCACTCCTCCAGGCGGCCAACCTGACGTCCGAGGAACTGGAAGCGGCCCTGCTGGACGCCCCGCGCGCCTGAGCCGGCGCCGGACCGCCTGGCCCGCCTGGCCAGCAAGGGCTTCAGCGTCCGGGCCGTCGGCGGCTGCTAGTCCGGGATTTCAAGCTGGAAGCCGCACCGGCAGCGCATGACCTTGGTGGGCAGCGAGACAACGTTCAGTCCTCCTCCGCCGTTGCTGCTGCGGTAGCTGAGCCGTTCGATCTCGAACGCGGCTTCCTCCATGGGGAACCCGCAGTGGATGTAATCGTCCCCGAAGAGGATGACCTGGGCCATCCAGCGCACCTGGTGCAGCGCTGCGGCCACATCCCGTGCATAAGCGAGGTGTTCCTGGAACAGGCCGCAGTCATTGCAGGTGTACGCGGCAAGGACCAGGTCCCCGTTGGCCGCGCCCACCGACCTGATGGCGTGGATGGTCAGTTCATGTTCGGTTCCGCAGGTTTCGCAACGGAGCCGCCGGGGCTGTGGCAGGGAATGCCGGGAATCCGATCTGGACATGATGCCTGGTCTTTTCCGCGTGGTGCGTCCATGCCGCCGGATGCTGCAGCGGCTATCCGCGGCCGTGCACCCGGCGGCGGATGTCAGGACCCTGGCAACTTGCGCTGTAACCGCGAAATTCCGGGGACCTACTTTCGAATCTACGGCACGGTCAACGGCCTGTATAGGGGAAGCGAAGCCTTGCAGGAAGCCGAGCAGGCGCCGGGTTCAGCGGGCCACCGGAGTGAGTGCCAGGGCCAGCACGAATGCCAGCGCGGCCGTAACCGCCGGGGTGAGGATCCAAAGCCCCACGATCCGGATCACCAATTTCCGGTTGGTCACGGAAAAGTGCTGGTTCTCTCCGGCGCCGAGGACGGCCGATGTGACGGTGTGCGTGGTGGACAGCGGCCAGTGAAGCCCGATTGCACCCACAAAAAGCATCACCGCGCTGAAGATCTGGGCCACGGAGCCCCGCAGCGGGTCCACCCTGGTGATCTTGTAACCGATGGTGTGCGAGATCCGCCAGCCCCCGAACATGGTCCCGGCAGCTATCATCACCGCCGTCACCACCATCACCCACAGGGGCATGGCGCCGCCGTCGGAATACCCTGCTGCCAGCAGCGCCAGCAGGAGCACGGCGCTCACCCGCTGCCCGTCCTGCACACCGTGCCCAAAAGCCACCGCCCCGGCCGCCACGGCCTGGCTTCGGCGGAAGCGGTGGTTGACCACGTTGGGCTGGGTGTACCGTGCCGCCCATGTGGCCGGATAAACCAGCAGGAATGAGCCGCTGTAAGCGACAAGCGGGGACAGTACCAGCGGAAGCACCACCTGGAAGAGCAAGGATTGGTCCACGCCTCCAACGCCGGTTCCGCCCACTGCAAGGCTGGCCAGCCCGGCACCGGCAAGGCCGCCCACCAGGGCGTGGGTGGACGAGGCGGGAATGCCCCGCCACCACAGCAGGATTCCCCAGGCGCAGGCACTCGCCAGCCCGGCCACCAGGATGCTGAGGCCCTCGGGCCCCGGGGGAAGGCTGATCCAGGCCCGGCTGATGGCCACCGCCAGGCCGGCGCTTACCAGGGCGCCAAGGAAGTTGAAGAAGGCCGCCAGGAGGACCGCCACACTGGGTGTGAGTGCCCTGGTGCGGACGGCAAGCGCAACGGAGGTGGACGCGTCGCGAAAGCCGTTGAGGAATGCGAACGCCGCGGACAACAGGACCACCAGGCCGAAAATGAGCGGCGTCACCTCACGATTCCTTGACGATGAGGCTGCCCACCTGGGTGGCGATCCGCCGCATGTCCTTGGTGACTTCCACCAGCTGGTTGGCGATATCCCGATTGCGGGAGTACTGGGCCCATTTCATGTCCGCGATCATGTCCGCCACCCAGACGCGGTGGGTCCGTTCGGCGCGTTTGGTGAGGCGGAGGATTTCGATCCAGTAGTCCTCGAGGTCATCAAGGTTGTTGAGCCGGCGCATGGCATCCACCGTCAGTTCCGCCTGCCGGCTGATGATCTCCAGCTGGTCGGCGGCACGTTTGGGCAGCCGCTCCAGCTTGTACAGGGCCACCAGCTCTGCAGCCGCGTCCATCTTCTCCATCGCCTCGTTGAGGTAGCGGGAGAGCGCGTACATGTCCTCGCGGGGGAGCGGGTTCACGAAACTGGAGCGCATGTGCGTGAGGAGGGCGAAGTGCAGCTCCGCGGACTTCGCCTCGTGGTTGTGCATGTCCTCCACCAGTTTGCCGTGTTCAGCAGCAGGGACGCCAAGAATTTCGGCCAGGGTGGCGGTGGCCAGCACGATCTGCTGGGCCAACTGTGAAAGGAGGTCCAGCCCGGCGGGCTCCTGGGGGAAAAGGCGCAGCTTCACGTGTTTACCGGTCTCCGGGGAAAAGTACGGGCGGGGCGTTGCTGCCGTGTGACTTGACCCCGGCACGCAACTGAGCCAACTCTACCGGCCCGTAACTTGGCGCCCGCAAACAGGGCCGGAATGTCCCGAAGGACGGCAGGAAAAGTGGCAGAAAAATGGTGCCGAACCGGATACGCCTCTCGGCGGTAGGCCGCTCTAGGCGGCTAATTGTTGAAGCCCGGGGGTTTCGCGGCTCGGCACCGATTTCAGTTTTCTACTTTGGCTGGCGCAAGTCAATCTTGACAGATGGGGCAAGGACGGGGCAGGCCGCCAGGTTCAGTCGAGTTCGCCCAGCCGCCACGCGTTCGCGGCGTGCTCCAGGTCCTCAGCGGTCTTCACCAGCTGGTGCGAGTTCCGGGTGAGCTTGCTGGCCTGTGCTTCGTTGCCGTGCTCGGCACCGTCGGCGATGGTCGCCTGGCCGAGCGCCACAACCCGGCAGAAGGCTGCGGAACGCTCCAGCGCGACGTCGAACTCGCCGTCGAACGCGCCGGAGAGGATGGCATCGGCCATGGCCCGCATCTCATCGGCGCCCGGCGGCTCGGCCGCCCCGGCCACCACGTTGGACACCTGGGCGGTATCCTTGCCGGCCCTGAAGTACACAGAGATGCGCTCGGGGTCCTGGACCGTGGCAGCCCGCAATGCGTAGAGGCGCCACAACGCGCCGGGAAGTGAACGGGCCGGACTTTCCGCCCACATTTCCGCGATGGCCTCCAGCCCCTGCTCGTCGGCCAGTTTCACCAGGCGCTCAGTGACCACGGGATCGTCACTGTCGCGGCCATGGCGAACCAGGGCCTGGGCCGCGAGGTGGGCCGCCTCCGAAACGCGCGCGGGATCCGCGCCCCCGGCAAAGGGCTCGAAGTCGATGGGAGCGAAGGGCTTGGGCTTATGGTGCCGGTTCGCGCCGCCGTAAGGACTGGATCCTGCTTGCTCACTCATGCCCCCACGCTACTCCTGTGCCAAGGTGGAAATCGAGCATCCGTTCGCCTTGCCCGGCGCATGATTCCGCGCCCGACGGCGGATGGGCAGCTCCGTGCGAACGCGCCGGAACCATGGGTTAGAGTATTAACGTCCAGAAATGGATTGGGCCGAGGTGGGCAGCGCTTACAGCGTGAACCACCCGGCGGGGGCCTTTAGCTCAGTTGGTAGAGCATCGGACTTTTAATCCGTGGGTCGTGGGTTCGAGCCCCACAGGGCCCACTCTTTTAGCGAAGAGTGGAAAACCCCCGGTTCCTTGCAGCAGCAGGCAGCCGGGGGTTTTTATTTGTGGTCCCGGCAGAGCGTGGCGTTCCTAAGCTTGTTCGCGGTTCCTGACCTTGAAGGTTGGGATTCGCGAACAAGCCCAGGACTGCCGGCAGGTCCGCAGCAGGCAGAATAGGCACATGGCAAAAAGCAGCAAGGGGCGGATGCCGCGCCTGGAGGACGTGGCGGACAAGGCCGGGGTTTCCCACCAGACCGTCTCCCGGGTGATCAACAACCACCCCAACGTGAGCGCAGCTACGCGGGCAAAGGTGGAGGCCGCCATTGCCGAGCTGGGGTACCGCCGGAATACCGCGGCCCGGAGCCTGGTGACCCGGCGCTCACAGACCATCGGCGTCCTGGCCAGCGAGCTGTCCCAGTACGGTCCGGCCAACACGCTCCTGGGCGTGGAACAGGCCGCCCGGAATGCCGGTTATTTTGTCAGCATTGCAGCCCTGAGAGAGGTAAGCAGGGATGCCATTTCCGACGCCGTCAACCACTTCATGGACCAGGCCGTTGACGGAATCGCGGTGCTGGTGCCCCACGCCGATACCCTGCTTGCCCTCGAAGAGATGCGGCTGCCAGTGCCTGTGGTGGCGGTGGGGTCCCTCGGCAGCAGCACTGTCAGCGGGGCCATGGTGGACCAGCGCGCGGGCGCCCAGTTGGCCGTCGCGCACCTCATCAGCCAGGGCCACCGCCGGATCGGCCACATCGCCGGACCGCAGGACTGGACGGACGGCTCGGAACGGGCCGAAGGCTGGCGCGAGGCACTCGGGGCCGCCGGTCTGGCGGACGACCTCCTGGTGCAGGGCGACTGGAGCGCCGGCAGCGGATACGAGGCTGGCCGCAAGCTCGCCGCCGGGCGGACCGCAACGGCGCTTTTCGTAGGCAACGACCAGATGGCGCTCGGCGTGCTGCGCGCCTTCGCTGAAGCGGGGGTCCGGGTGCCCGACGATGTCTCCGTGGTGGGGTTCGACGACCAACCGGAATCGGGGTACTTCACGCCGCCGCTCACCACGGTGCGGCAGGACTTCGAGGAGCTGGGCCGGCGCTGCATGGACATCATGCTCAAGGAGATCGAAGCCGGCGCCGACGTCAGCTCCACAGTGGTCACGCCGGAACTGGTCCTCCGGGCGAGCACCGCCCCGCCCGCCGCCTAACCGCGCCAGAAAAAATTCCTAACAAATTTCCATGCAAGTGCATCCAACTCTGATGCTGCGCCGGTAGTAGGGGTGTAAGCAAAAAACGCCCGTACGGCGGGCCGATCAAGGAGAAGGACATGCGCAACAGGATCTTCACAGCAGGCGCCGGAGCAGCGGCAATCGCAGCTGCCATCGCTCTCGCCGGCCCTGCACAGGCGGCGGAAGGGGACGCCCAGCTTTCCGTCCTCCATGGCGTCCCGGGCCTTACCGTGGACGTTTGGGTCAACGGCGACCGAACGCTGGACGACTTCACTCCCGGCAGCCTGGCCGGTCCGCTGGCACTGCCGCCAGGGGCCTACGAACTGGCCATCACCGCCTCGGATGCAGCCGATGCGTCCGCAGCCGTGATCGGCCCGGTCAGTGTCACCCTGGCCGCCAACGGCAACTACACCGCCGTCGCCAACCTTGACGCAGCGGGCAACCCCACGGCCAACCTCTTCACCAACAACGTTTCCCAGATCGAGGCCGGCAAGGGCAAGCTGACCGTCCGGCACACAGCCGCCGCCCCGGCCGTGGACGTCCTGGCCGGCGGTGCCCCCGTGGTGTCCAACCTCGCCAACCCGAACGAACAGACGCTCACGCTGGACCCGGGCACCGTTTCCGCTGCGGTTGCCGCCACCGGAACCACCGCGCCGGTTATCGGTCCGGCCGACGTCACGATCGCCGAGGGTACGCACACCATTGTGTACGCCTGGGGCAGCCTGGCGGACAAGAACCTCCAGCTCGCCGTCCAAACCATCGAGGGGCTGCACTCCGCTCCCGCCTCCGTGCCGGGAGCCCGTGACGGCTCCGGCGATGCTGCTCCGACCAACCCGGCCGCACTCACTGTCGGTCTTGGCGCCGCAGCCCTGGCCCTGCTCCTCGGCGGCCTGGGCGTAACCCGCACCGCCGCCGCCCGCCGGGCAGAGTAAACCCCACGGCAGAGTACGCCCCCACTGGCGGCCGCCCGGTGAAAGCCGGGCGGCTGTCCCCTTCCCATCAGGTGCAGGTTCCCGCCCAGGGACTGACGCGAGAAAGGCCGGACAGGTGGTCCCGATGCAAGTGAACGCCGGACAGGCACAAACAGGTACGACGACGGCAGGGGAGTACCGCCGTCGTCCTTCCGTTTTTTCCGGGGCCGCCGCCCTGTTGGCCGTGGCCCTGCTGCTTCCCGCCTGCGCGGCCGACCCCTCGCAGCCGGCTCCGTCCTCCCCGCCGGCAGCCAGCCAGGCAGCTGCGCCGGCTCCAGTCCAGTCGGAAAGCCCCGCGGCCGCCGGGACTGCTCCCGTTCCGGACATTCCCGTGCGGCCCGCCACGCCGGAATCAACGGCAGCGGCACCTTCCCCGGTTTCGCTCACGGTGGCCGGAACCTCCATCGACATGCCCGTGGTGCCGGTGGGAGTTGTGGAGGGCGGGGCGATGGAAATACCCGACGCCTTCGACCGGGCTGGCTGGTACCGTTTTGGCCCGGCCCCGGGCGCGGCGGCGGGTACAGCGGTAATCGCCGGGCACATTGACACGAAATCGGATACTGCACCGTTCTCGCAGCTGAAAACGGTGGCCGCTGGAACGCTGGTGCAGGTGGGCCGCCAGGGTGCGCCTGCCCTGAACTACCGGGTGGTCAGCGTGGAGCTGATGGCCAAGGACAGGTTTGACGGCAGCTCAGTGTTCCGGCGCTCGGGTCCGCATGAACTTAAGGTGGTGACCTGCGGTGGCAAATGGCTGGACGAACGAATGGACTACAGCGACAATGTGATTGTCACCGCGGTCCTTGAGTGAGCGGTGATGCTGCCTTGATTTCCGCCACCGACGCCGCGAAGGAGCCACGTTTGGTACCTCCCGACCAGGCTCCGCGGGGTTGGGAAGACGAGCTCACACCCTCCTTCCTGGCCGGGGATGAACGCGCCCTGGCTGCTGCCTACCGTGAATTCGCGCCGCTGGTACACACCCTTGCACTGCGTTCGCTGCCCGACCGTTCGGCGGCGGATGATGTCACCCAGGAGGTCTTCATCCGCGTGTGGCGCTCCCGGAGCACCTTCAACCCGCAGGTTGCCAGGCTTCCCGCCTGGATCGTGGGCATCACCCGGAACGTCATCTCGGACACCCTGTCCGCCTCGGCCCGGGAAGCGCGGAAAGCCCTCGCGGCGGCGGGAGCCGGCATGGCGGACGAAGCCGGGAACGGCCTTGAAGATGCCGAACTCCTGGCCGACAGGCTCCTCCTGGATGGGGAACTGGACAGGCTTGGCGAACCCCAGGGCTCCATCATGAAGCTGGCCTTCTACGATGACCTGACCCATGAGCAGATCTCGCGGAAACTCGGCCTGCCTCTTGGTACCGTCAAGAGCCATATCCGCCGCAGCTTGTCCCACCTGAGAAACAGATTGGAGGTAAACCATGCCGCATCTTGATCCGGAAGAGTTGAGCCTCCTTGCCCTGTATGACGACTGGGACGACGGCGGCAGCAGGGAACACCTGCGGGCCTGCCCTGAGTGCGCGGCGGACTTCGCTGCGCTTCGCCGGGCCGTGGACGCGGTCAAGACGACGCCGGATGCCGGCAGCCTTGAGCGCCCCGGCCCCCAAGTGTGGGCGGGGATCCACAGGGAGCTGGGCCTGTCCGCGGCCGTGCAGGAAGATCCGTTGGCCAGGGCTGAGGCCGGGGCCGGGCAGGCAGCGGCAGGGCCCCAGGCGGCGGGCGAGCGCCAAGCGGGGGCCGAAGCCCAGGCGGCGGCCGAACGTGGGGCGGCGGAGGGCCGCAGGGAGGCAGCCAGCGGTCAGGCCGCGGCGGGGCCTGTTTCCCTGCAGGACAGGGCTGGAACCGGCCCTGCCCGGCGCCGGACCACAGCCTGGTGGCAGCGCCCGGGTACCTGGATGGCTGCTGCCGCGGCGGCTGTCCTGGTCACTGCGGGAGCTGTCTGGTCGCTCAACCAGGCGCCCCGGCCGCTTGCTGAAGCAGACCTTACGCCCCTTGCCCAGTTCTCCGCCGCCGGTTCGGCAAAGGTGGTGGAGGCAGCGGACGGTTCCCGTGCCCTGGAGATACAGCTCAGCAAGGACGAGGCGAAGGGCTACCAGGAAGTCTGGCTGATCGCCCCCGACCTCTCCAGGCTGGTGAGCCTTGGTGTAATGAATTCCGATTCGGGAACCTTCCAGTTGCCCGCCGGCCTGCAGCTCTCGGAATACCCCATTGTTGACGTCTCGGACGAGCCCGTGGACGGCAATCCCGCCCATTCAAGCGTCAGCATCGTCCGGGGCACGCTCAACACCTGAGCGGCTCCGCCCTTGGACCGCTGACAGCAACGTGGCCCCTTGGGTGGCCAAAACCGTGGCCGCCAGTGCGGCTGCGGCGTGGAGGTGCAGCATCAGGTGCGGGGAGTGGGCAGCGCCGGATCCTTCCGCGGAAGGTGTTGCCGGGTCCGGCGCCCGCGGGTCCGGCGCTCCTCCGTGGTGGCCGGGAAGGGAAAGGCCGCTGGCTGTGGAAAACGCGTCGAAGGCCTGGTGCAGCAGCTGCTGCACCAGGCCGGCGGCGAGCAGTACAGCCCACCCCGGGAGCCGGCGTTCGCCCGAGATCGAGGCAGCTATCGACGCGGCCATCCCCAGCAGGGCAGCCAGGGCGGTGACGATGAGGATGCCGGGTGCCTGGCCGCCGGCAACCACGTGGGCGGCCAGGCCCAGCCCGGCGGAAAGGGGGCCGGCGAGCCACGCAGGGGAAGCGCCCCGTGTGGTCCGGCTGGAGCCTGCAGGTGCCGGCGCGGTTGATGCACCCTCCATCGCTTCCTCCCGTGGCCGTCTTTCCAGTCTTCCTGCCTTTACCCGGGCTGCCTGCGAATATGCCTGGAACCCACAATCGTTTCCTCTTGACTTTCCCCTGTTGACTTCACTTCTGTTAGCGCTCACAATTGTGGTCAGGCCGCGAAGCTGCGGCAGCTATGGAGGAAGCTTCTTATGGACGCAGTGGGTACCCCGGATACATTCGTTGTCGGCGTAGACTACGGAACGCTCTCGGGCCGTGCGGTGGTGGTGCGGGTTCGGGATGGCAAGGAACTCGGCAGCGGTGTCTACGACTATCCGCATGCCGTGGTGACGGATTCCCTCCCGGAGGACGTGGCTGGCCGCGGCGATGACGGACGAACGGTGCGGCTTCCCGGCGAATGGGCCCTGCAGGTACCGAACGACTACCGGGAGGTCCTGCGCAACGCGGTTCCCGCCGCTGTTGCCGAGGCGGGGATTGACCCGGCCGCCGTCGTCGGCATTGCCACGGACTTCACCGCCTGCACCATGGTGCCGGCCAAGGCGGACGGCACGCCGCTGAATGAAGTGCCAGGGTTCGAACGCCGTCCGCACGCCTACGTGAAGCTGTGGCGCCACCATGCGGCACAGCCGCAGGCTGACAGGATCAACCAGTTGGCCGCCGAGCGCGGCGAAACCTGGCTTCCCCGCTACGGCGGGCTCATTTCCTCTGAATGGGAGTTCGCCAAGGGCCTGCAGCTGCTGGAGGAGGATCCGGAAGCCTACGCGGCAATGGACCATTGGGTGGAGGCTGCTGACTGGATAGTCTGGCAGTTGTGCGGCGAGTATGTCCGCAATGCCTGCACCGCCGGCTACAAGGGCATCTACCAGGATGGGCGCTACCCATCCACGGACTTCCTGGCCGCCCTGAATCCGCAGTTCAAGGATTTCGTCAGCGCCAAACTGGAGCACACCATCGGCCGCCTGGGTGAAGCCGCCGGGTACCTGACTGCCGAAGCCGCGGCCTGGACCGGGCTGCCGGAGGGCATCGCCGTGGCTGTGGGCAACGTGGACGCCCACGTCACTGCCCCGGCCGCGAAGGCTGTAGATCCGGGCCAGCTGGTGGCCATCATGGGCACCTCAACCTGCCACGTCATGAATGGCGCGGAGCTGCGTGAAGTGCCCGGAATGTGCGGGGTGGTTGACGGCGGCATTGTTGAAGGGCTGTGGGGCTACGAGGCCGGCCAGTCCGGAGTGGGGGACATCTTCGGCTGGTTCACCAAGTACGGCGTGCCCCCCGAATACCACCAGGCGGCCGAGGCAGCGGGACTGGGCATCCACGAATACCTCACGGAGCTGGCTTCGCGGCAGGCCATCGGTGAGCATGGCCTGATCGCTCTGGACTGGCACTCGGGCAACCGCTCGGTCCTGGTGGACCACGAGCTTTCCGGCGTCGTGGTGGGGCAGACCCTCGCCACCCGGCCTGAAGACACCTACCGCGCGCTACTGGAGGCCACCGCCTTCGGCACCCGCACCATCGTGGATGCTTTCCGCGGCTCGGGCGTCCCCGTGGAGGAGTTCATCGTGGCCGGCGGCCTGCTCAAGAACCCGCTCCTGATGCAGATCTACGCGGACGCCACCGGCCTGCAACTCTCCACCATCGGGTCCGCCCAGGGTCCGGCATTGGGGTCCGCCATCCATGCGGCCGTCGCAGCCGGCGCCTACCCGGACATCCGGGCTGCAGCCGCCGCGATGGGCTCGGAACCGGGCGAGGTGTACACGCCGATTCCCGAAAACGTGGCCGCCTACGAGGAGCTGTTCCAGGAGTACAAGGCCCTGCATGACTACTTCGGCCGGGGCACCAACGATGTGATGCACCGGCTCAAGGCCATCCAGCGCAGGGCTGCCGGTCCCGTCTTTGCCGCCGGCGCTGCTGCCGAGGCTCCTGTGGAGGTGTCCGCATGAGCGCCGAAAAGGCAGCGGGAGCCGGAATCCTGGAAACCATCGCCGGCGTCAGGGAGGAAGTCTGTGCCCTGCATGCCGAGCTGACCCGGTATGGGCTGGTGGTATGGACGGCGGGAAACGTCTCCGCCCGGGTCCCCGGCTACGAGCTGATGGTCATCAAGCCCTCCGGCGTCTCCTACCAGGACCTGACCCCGGAACAGATGGTGGTCACGGACCTGTACGGCGAGCCTGTCGCGGGAGGCGCAGCAGGTGCGTGGGGCAACCCGCCGCTCTCGCCGTCGTCGGACACCGCAGCCCATGCCTACGTCTACCGGCACATGCCCGAGGTGGGCGGGGTGGTGCACACACACTCCACCTACGCCACGGCCTGGGCGGCGCGCGGTGAAGCCATCCCATGCGTGCTGACCATGATGAGCGACGAATTCGGCGGATCCATTCCGGTGGGGCCATTCGCGCTGATCGGTGATGACTCGATCGGCCACGGCATCGTGGAGACGCTGAAGAACTCGAACTCGCCGGCCGTGTTGATGCAGAACCACGGCCCGTTCACTATCGGCAAGGACGCCAAATCCGCGGTCAAGGCCGCCGTGATGTGCGAGGAAGTGGCCCGCACGGTCCACATCGCACGGCAGCTGGGTGAGCCCATCGCCATCGACCAGGGCTCCATCGACTCCCTCTACGCCCGCTACCAAAACGTCTACGGCCAATAGCCGGCCCGCCCGGCCGGCCCCCACAACTTACTTCCAGGAGCATCCATGAGCACTGCAGCAAACACTTCCCTTGACGGTTTTGAGGTCTGGTTCCTCACCGGCAGCCAGCACCTCTACGGCGAGGACGTCCTTAAGCAGGTGGCCGCGCAGTCGCAGGAGATCGCCAACCAGCTCAACGCCGCCTCATCGGTTCCGGTGCGGATCGTGTGGAAGCCGGTCCTCACCGACTCGGACTCCATCCGCCGCACGGCACTGGAGGCCAATGCGGACGACTCCGTCATCGGCGTCACCGCCTGGATGCACACCTTCTCTCCGGCGAAGATGTGGATCTCCGGCCTGGACCTGCTCCGCAAGCCGCTGCTGCACCTGCACACCCAGGCCAACCGGGACCTGCCGTGGGCGGACATCGACTTCGACTTCATGAACCTGAACCAGGCCGCGCACGGCGACCGCGAGTTCGGCTACATCCAGTCCCGCCTGGGCATCGCCCGGAAGACCGTCGTCGGGCACGTCTCCAACCCCGAGGTGGCCCGCCAGGTCGGTTCCTGGCAGCGTGCCGCCGCCGGCTGGGCCGCCGTCCGCACCCTGAAGTTGACCCGCTTCGGCGATAACATGCGCAACGTCGCCGTCACCGAAGGCGACAAGACCGAGGCGGAGCTGCGCTTCGGTGTCGCGGTTAACACCTGGTCCGTCAACGAGCTCGCCGAGGCCGTGCACGGCGCCGGGGAGTCCGACGTCGACGCGTTGGTTGCCGAGTACGAGGACCTTTACGACGTGGTTCCGGAGCTCCGCGCAGGCGCGGCCCGCCACGAATCGCTGCGGTACGGCGCGAGGATCGAACTGGGCCTGCGCAGTTTCCTTGACGCCAACGGCTCCGCGGCGTTCACCACCTCCTTCGAGGACCTCGGGGCCCTCCGCCAGCTCCCCGGCCTGGCCGTGCAGCGGCTGATGGCCGCAGGGTACGGCTTTGGCGCCGAGGGTGACTGGAAGACCGCCATCCTGGTCCGCGCCGCCAAGGTGATGGGCGCCGGCCTGCCCGGCGGCGCCTCCCTGATGGAGGACTACACCTACCACCTGGAGCCCGGTTCGGAGAAGATCCTGGGCGCGCACATGCTCGAGGTCTGCCCCTCGTTGACCGCCGCGAAGCCCCGGCTGGAGATCCACCCGCTGGGCATCGGCGGCAAGGAAGACCCCGTGCGGCTGGTGTTCGACGCCGATGCCTCCCCGGGCGTCGTCGTGGCCCTTTCGGACATGCGGGACCGGTTCCGCCTGGTGGCCAACGCCGTCGACGTCGTGCCCCTGGACCAGCCGCTGCCCAACCTGCCCGTTGCCCGCGCCCTATGGCAGCCAAAGCCGGACTTCGCCACCTCCGCCGCCGCCTGGCTCACGGCCGGCGCCGCGCACCACACGGTCCTGTCCACCCAGGTGGGCATGGACGTGTTCGAGGACTTCGCTGAAATCGCCAGGACCGAGCTGCTGACCATCGATGAAGGAACCACCATCCGGCAGTTCAAGAAGGACCTGAACTGGAACGCCGCCTACTACAAACTGGCCGGCGGGATCTAAACTCCCGGGTCGGAGGCCGATTCACCGCCTATGCAGCCCCGCCTATGCAGCTCAGTGGCCGAAGTGGGCGCGGGGCGG
Organism: Pseudarthrobacter sp. L1SW; assembly: GCF_020809045.1. NCBI lineage: Bacteria > Bacillati > Actinomycetota > Actinomycetes > Micrococcales > Micrococcaceae > Pseudarthrobacter > Pseudarthrobacter sp. L1SW. The sequence continues at coordinate 356,528 of NZ_CP078079.1, forward strand.
ACCCTCGGGCAACCGCTCCAGGATATCCTCCGCCACCCGGCGCACCTTGATGTTCCGGTGGCTGGAAGCCTTGGCGAGGATGGAGAACGCCTCGTGGTACGAGCACCGGTTCTGTGCCATGATCACGCCGCAGGCAACGTTGATTGATGTCCGGCTGTCCAGCGCGGAGCGCAGGTCGGTGGCCATGGACCTGGCCGAGTGGAGGCTGATGGCCATGCCCAGGCTCTTCGCGGCAAGTCCGGCGAAGGTGCGGGCTTCGGCGATGACCTGCAGCGGGAAAGCCTTGGCGTCCTGGGCGAAGAATGCCAGGCCGGCGGCTGTCTCGCCAAAAGCGGCTCCGTCCGCGGCCGCGCTTTCGGCGCCGTCGGTTCCCACCCGCAGCCGTACCCCCATGGCGCTGCCGAACCCCGCCAGTTGCAGCTGCGTGGAATACCGCGGCCACCGGAAGTCGCCGTTCCGCTGGAGTACCGCCACGGGATGGCCGCCGGACAGGACCTCGTTCAGCGGGCCCTCCTTGGTTTCCTGTTCCCATTCCAGGAGCCTGGCCACATCTTCCGAGGTGCCGGTGGCTGTTGGATTCCTCTTAGGCTGGTGCACCACCACTCCGCACTCGATCCGGAGCCCCGTGGCCTGGATAACTGTCCGGACGGTTGCGGCCGCCAGCAGGTCGAGGGATTCGAGCAGGCTGTTGGTGCCGGTGACCAGGTCAAGCAACAGCCCGTCCTGGGCGCCGGACTCGGCCGGGCTTCCAGGGGCGGGACGTGCCGGCGCCTGCCGGTGGTTCAGGCCCTGCTGGGAACGAAGAGGGCCGGCGACGGCTGGGGGAGAGGCCTTGGTCTCAAAGGCCTCCTCGTCGCCGGCCCCGCTCAATACCCGCGTCCGATGGACCGGGAAACCCGCGCTTACCTGCTGTGCGTGCATTGCCGTCTCACACCCCCTAGTGAGCCAAGTACTACAAGCCAGAACACGTCTTGTCTCTGAGAAAAACCTAGTTCGGACGCTGGGGCCGGCGAACGCGTAAGAAGTACCCGACTTTGAGATTAGGTACTACTTGGATTTCCGCCCCGCCACGAGGCCGTGGGCGTCCCTCCCAGGTCCGGCGTGCGGTGATCCGGGCCGATCCCCCTGCGGCCCCTCCCGCAGCCCGTGCGGACCGTGCTTGACTCCTGCCGCCGCAGCACGAACAATGCTATCTATAACGTTGTAAAAATATGAGACAAGGATGTTTTAGTGACAGAACCAGCCGCAGCCAAAATCACCATGGACCCCGCCTTCGTGGTGGGACCGGTCCGCCGGCGCACTTTCGGTGCCTTTGTTGAGCACCTCGGCCGGTGTGTGTACACCGGTATCTTCGAGCCGGAACACCCCGACGCCGACGAGGACGGGTTCCGCCGGGACGTGCTGGAGCTGACCCGTGAGCTGGGCGTGTCAACCGTCCGTTACCCGGGCGGGAACTTCGTTTCCGGCTACCGCTGGGAGGACGGCGTGGGGCCGGCGGACAAGCGGCCGGTGCGGCTGGACCTGGCCTGGCATTCCACCGACCCCAACCTGGTGGGCGTGGACGAGTTCGCCAAGTGGTCGGCCAAGGCCGGCGTCGAGCCGATGATGGCCGTGAACCTGGGCACCCGCGGCACGCAGGAGGCGCTTGACCTGCTGGAGTACTGCAACATCGACGGCGGCACCGCCTTCTCTGACCAGCGAAGGGCCAACGGTGCGGAGAACGGCTACGGCATCAGGATGTGGTGCCTGGGCAACGAGATGGACGGGCCCTGGCAGATTGGGCACAAGAACGCTCTGGAGTATGGCCGCCTGGCAGCGGACACTGCCCGCGGAATGCGGATGATCGACCCCGACCTGGAGCTTGTGGCCTGTGGCAGCTCCGGGCCCAGCATGCCCACCTTCGGAGAATGGGAGCGCGTGGTCCTTTCCGAAACCTACGAGCTGGTGGACCTGATTTCGGCCCACCAGTACTTCGAGGACTTTGGCGATCTGCAGGAGCACCTCTCGGCCGGGCACCGGATGGAAGCTTTCATCCGTGACATCGTCAGCCACATCGACCACGTGAAGTCGGTGAAGAAGTCCGCCAGGCAGGTCAACATCTCCTTCGATGAGTGGAACGTCTGGCACATGAGCCGCGACGAGTCCCGCGTCCCCACCGGCAAGGACTGGCCCGTGGCCCCCGTCCTCCTCGAGGACACCTACACGGTGGCGGACGCCGTCGTTGTGGGCGACCTCCTGGTCACGCTGCTTAGGAACACGGACCGCGTCCACTCGGCCAGCCTGGCCCAGCTGGTGAACGTGATCGCCCCGATCATGACAGAGCCCGGCGGCCGCGCGTGGAAGCAAACCACCTTCCACCCGTTCGCCCTCACTTCCCGCCACGCTTCCGGAACGGTGCTGCAGCTCGCTGTCGAATCCCCGCTGGTCACCGGCGGCAAGACGGCGGACTTTGCCGCGGTGTCCGCCGTCGCGACCCATGACGCCGGGAAAGGCGAGGCGGTCGTCTTTGCCGTCAACCGCTCGGCCACGGAGGCGCTCAGCCTGGACGCCGCGGTGTCCGGCCTGGGCGGCGTGCGCGTGGTGGAGGCCCTCACCTACGCCAACAAAGACCCCTACTGGCAGGCAACCGCTGATGATTCGACGTCGGTCCTGCCGGCCGAAAACATCACGGCGAAGGCCGACGGCGGCCGCCTCACCGCCCAGCTCCCGCCCGTGTCCTGGTCCATGATCCGCCTGGCGGTCAACCAGTAGCCCTGCACCCGAGTTTTGTCCAGATATGCGGAGATAAACCGCGTACAACCCTGCATACCTGGACAAAAACTCCGCGGGGAGGGTGCATGGGGACGGTCGGGAGGGGTGCATGACGACGGCGGTCCTCCTCTGGGAGGATGGACCGCATGGAATTGCACATCACAGGGGATCCTGCCGCGGACAAGTTGCTGAGCGAGGACGCCTTCGCACTGCTGACCGGTATGCTGCTGGACCAGCAAGTGACCATGGAGTCCGCGTTCGCGGGGCCGGAGAAAATCAGGACGCGGATCGGATCCATGAAACCCGCGGCCATCGCGGCGCAGGAGCCGGGGGCATTTGTGGAGATGTTCAAGGAACGGCCCGCAGTGCACCGCTTCCCCGGCTCAATGGCGGCTCGTGTCCAGGCGCTCGCCGAGACCGTCCAGGGCGAGTGGGGCGGCGACGCCACCGCGATCTGGACCAAAGGCGGCCCTGACGGTGCTGAAGTGCTGCGCCGGCTGAAGGCGTTGCCCGGCTTCGGCGAGCAGAAGGCAAAGATCTTCCTGGCACTGCTCGGCAAGCAGTGCGGACTCCAGGCGCCGGGCTGGCGTGAAGCCGCGGGGCATTATGGGGAAGAAGGCTCCTACCTCTCGGTGGCGGACATTGTGGACCCGGAGTCCCTGGCCAAGGTACGTGCCAGCAAGCAGGCGGCCAAGGCAGCTGCGAAAGCCGCAAAGGCCTGACCTGCCGTTCCGTCGGGGCCGGTTCGCGCCCCGTAGCAGAATTGTGACTTGCTCCATAGCCCAAGCCCGGGTTAAGCTCGTGCACTGTTAGCGCTAACAGTACCGACGCTTCCGGCCATGCCTTGTCCGGGTTCGACGGCGCCAGGCGCTGCTTGGAGCACCCGGGAACGCTGCAAAAATCCCGGCTCAGCGGGAGGCATCGATGCCTTCCGCTCCAGCACCGATGCGTGGCTGAAGTGGCCGCGGGAGGAGAATAGCGTGAAAATCAGGAAACTCGTGGGCGCCATAGCCGTCGCCCTGGCACTAACGGTGGGCGCCACCGGCTGTGGGACCCGCGGAGGGGCCGCTGAATCCGGCGGCACGGCCAACCCGAGCCAATCACTCGTCGGCATCTCCATGCCGACCCAGACGTCCGAGCGGTGGATAGCCGACGGGAACAATGTGGAGAAATCGCTGAAGGAACTCGGCTACAAAACCGACCTTCAATTCGCCAACGACGACATCCCGACCCAGGTGTCACAAATTGAGAACATGCTGACCAAGGGCGTCAAGGCCTTGATCATCGCCGCTATCGACGGCACCACCCTGACGGACGTCCTCGCCAAAGCCAAAGAGCAGGATGTCAAAGTGATCGCCTATGACCGGTTGATCAACGGCACGCCTAACGTCGACTACTACACGACCTTCGACAACTACACAGTAGGCGTTCAGCAGGCCACTTCACTCCTGACCGGCCTCGGGCTCCTTGATGCCCAGGGCAAGAAGGTGGACGGCGTTGGCCCTTTCAACGTCGAACTGTTTGCGGGAAGCCCTGACGACAACAACGCCAACTTCTTCTGGACTGGTGCCATGGACACCCTGAAGCCGTTCCTTGACGCAGGCGCCCTCAAGGTTCCCAGCGGCCAGACCAAATTCGAGCAGGCCGCCATCCTGCGCTGGCAGGCCCCTGTGGCCCAGAAGCGGATGGAAGACATCCTCACTGCCGCCTACAGTTCAGGGCAGAAGCTCGACGGCGTCTTGTCCCCTTACGACGGGCTTTCCATCGGCATCATCTCCGCTCTCACGAGCACCGGTGGGTATTCCGGAGGGAACCTTCCGGTCGTGACCGGCCAAGACGCTGAGAAGGGGTCGGTCAAGTCCATTATCGCCGGGGAACAGTACTCGACGATCTTCAAGGACACCCGGGAGCTCGGCAAGCGGGCCGTGAAGATGGTCGACGCCGTCCTCAAGAACGAGGAACCGGAAACCAACGACACCACCACCTATGACAACAAAGTCAAGGTTGTTCCGGCCTACCTGCTGGAGTCCGTGATTATCACCAAGGACAACTACAAGCAGGAACTGATCGACTCCGGCTACTACACAGAAGCTGACGTCAAGTAGGAGCCGGTGAGGTTGCGGCCGGGTGTTCCTGGCCGCAACCTCGGCAGCCCCTGCATGCAGGAGCCAGGCTTCCGCGAGTCAGCGGGAAATGACCATGAACGTACCCATTCTGCAAATGCGGGGAATCACCAAGACATTCCCCGGCGTGAAGGCCCTCCAGGACGTCACTCTGGATGTGAACCGCGGCGAGGTGCATGCCATCTGCGGCGAAAATGGCGCAGGCAAATCCACCTTGATGAAGGTGTTGTCCGGGGTTTACCCGCATAACACCTTCGAGGGGGACATATTGTTCGAGAACGAGCCCTGTGACTTTGCGAGCATCAGCGACAGTGAGAAACGCGGCATTGTCATCATCCATCAGGAACTCGCCCTCAGCCCCTACCTGTCGATCGCCGAGAATATTTTCCTGGGCAACGAACTGTCGACGCGGGGTTGGGTGGACTGGCGCAAGACGAACCTTGAGGCAGCCAAGCTGCTGGCCCGCGTGGGCCTGAATGAAAACCCCGTTACGCCCATCCAGCACATCAGTGTTGGAAAGCAGCAACTCGTCGAGATCGCCAAGGCACTCTCCAAGGAAGTCAAGCTGCTCATCCTCGACGAGCCCACCGCTGCGTTGAACGACGAGGACTCCAATCATTTGCTGGATCTCATCCTGCACCTGAAGGCACAAGGCGTCACCAGCATCATCATCAGCCACAAACTCAACGAAATCCGGAAGGTGGCCGATGCCGTCACGATCATCCGGGATGGCAAGACGATCGAGACGCTGCGCCTGAACGAAGGGGAGATAACCCAGGAACGGATCATCCGCGGAATGGTCGGCCGGGACCTGGAAAGCCTCTACCCGGAGCGGACTCCGGTCATTGGCGAGGAGGTCCTGCGCATAGAGGACTGGTCCGTGCAACACCCCCAGGACCACACGCGCACGGTAGTCCAGAATGCGAGCCTGCACGTGCGGAAAGGCGAGGTTGTTGGGTTGGCGGGGCTCATGGGAGCCGGCCGCACGGAACTGGCCATGAGCGTCTTCGGGCGTACCTACGGCCGGGCCGTATCAGGGCGGGTGCTCAAGTACGGCAAGGAGATCAATACCTCCACGGTTTCCGACGCCATCCGCCAGGGAATCGCCTATGCCACGGAAGACCGCAAGCACTACGGGCTGAATCTCATTGAGGACATTAAGCGCAACATCTCCATGGCCAGCCTGGGCAAACTCGCCAACAGGGGCTGGGTGGACAAGAACGAAGAAACGGCTGTGGCCAACCGCTACCGAACCAGCATGAACATCAAGGCTCCCACGGTTGCCGCGATTACCGGGAAGCTCTCGGGTGGAAACCAGCAAAAGGTTGTCCTCAGCAAGTGGATGTTTTCGGACCCCGACGTCCTGATCCTTGATGAACCGACCCGGGGTATTGACGTTGGGGCCAAATTCGAGATCTACACGATCATCGCGAGGCTTGCTTCCGAGGGAAAAGCCGTCATCGTCATCTCCTCGGAACTCCCCGAGCTCCTGGGCATCTGCGACAGGATCTACACCATGTCGGCGGGCCGCGTCACCGGCGAGATCCCCATTGCCGAGGCGTCCCAGGAGACGCTCATGCACTACATGACCCAAGAAAAGGAATAGCGACCATGTCCGCCTTACGAGAATCACTCGGTTTCCTGACGAGCCGCCTCCGCCAGGTCGGCATCTTTGTCGCCCTGATCCTGATCGTCCTACTCTTCCAAATACTCACCGACGGCATCCTGCTCCAGCCGCAAAACGTGACAAACCTCGTAGTCCAGAACAGCTACATCCTGATCCTGGCCATCGGCATGGTGATGGTGATCATCGCCGGCCATATCGATCTTTCTGTCGGGTCCATCGCCGGCTTCATCGGTGCGGTGTCGGGGGTGATGATAGTCCACTGGGGCTGGGCGTGGTGGATCGCCATCCCCGCCTGCCTGCTGGTGGGGGCCTTAGTGGGTGCCTGGCAGGGGTATTGGATCGCCTATGTGGGCATCCCGGCCTTCATCGTCACCCTCGCCGGAATGCTGATCTTCCGCGGCCTGACCTTGATCACACTGAAAAACCAGCAGATCACACCTTTTCCTGAGGAACTGCGCGCGTTGGGCGGGGGCTTCCTGCCGGACATCACGGGGGGTAACTCGGTACTCGAAATCCTCACCGTCATCCTGGGAGTGGGCGGCACGGCGGCCATCGTGTTCCAAGCCCTCAAAGAGCGCCGCGTGCGCCGGAAATATGATCTTGAAAACGAGCCCATGGCGTGGTTCGCCATCAAGACGGCCTTCATCGCGGTGCTGATGCTCATCATCACGTTCCTGCTGGCGAGCTACCGCGGAACTCCGATCGTCCTGATCGTACTGGCAGCTTTGGTCATCATCTACTCGGCACTGATGAACAACAGCATCTTCGGCCGGCACATCTACGCAATCGGCGGCAACCTCCACGCGGCAGAACTTTCAGGTATTAAGACCAAGGCCGTCACCTTCCGGCTTTTCGTCAACATGGGTGTCCTGGCAGCCCTTGCAGGCCTGGTCTTCACCGCCCGCCTCAACTCTGCCCAGCCTGCAGGCGGTACGGGCTTCGAGCTGGACTCCATCGCGGCGGCCTTCATTGGCGGTGCTGCTGTGCAGGGTGGCGTGGGCACCGTCGCCGGAGCCATGATCGGCGGGCTGATCATGGGCGTGCTGAACAACGGAATGTCCATCCTTGGCCTTGGCACCGACTACCAGCAACTGATCAAGGGCCTGGTCCTCCTGGTGGCCGTTGCCTTTGACATCTTCAATAAAAACCGGGTCGGGGGAGGACCCGCCATGTCCACCCGGTTCAAGCTCCGGAGGACACCGCCGGCCAGCGAGCAGAAGACGGCAGCCACCGAGCCGGTCGAGCCCGTGGGGACTGCCCGCGGCCAGTGAAGCCGGGAGCATCGGCTCTTCCCCGGTGGGAACGCTGACGCTGAGGTGCCTCGTCCAACCGGACCGTAGCTGGTGCGGCGATACGTTCGAAATGTATCGCCGCACCGGCTTTTGGTCTTTCCTGGGTCCTGCACGGCTTCGATTTTCTGCAACGATGTATGGCAGGAACTGGCGGAACCACACAAAGGAGCCACGATGGCGGTCACCATGAACGACGTTGCGAGGGCGGCGGGGGTGTCGCTCAAGACCGTCTCCAACGTGCTCAATGACTACGAATTCATCCGGCCTGCCACCAAGCAGCGGGTCCTGGACGCCATCGCGGAGCTGGGCTACGAGGCCAACCTGACCGCGCGCAGCCTCCGGTCCGGGAAAACCAGGATGCTGGGCCTGGTCCTCTCCGACCTCTCCGCGCCCTACTACGCGGAACTGGCGTCAAGGCTGATGAAGGCGGCGTCCCGGCGCGGGTACCGGGTCCTGGTGGAACAGTCGGACGCGGTGGGCGAGGTGGAACTGAACACCCTGCAGGGCCCGTTCCGCCAGCTCACCGACGGGCTGCTGTTCACTCCGCTGGTGATTGACGCGGACAGCATCGCCGGCCGCCTGGGCACGAAGCCCCTGGTCTTGCTGGGCGAGCACATCCTGGATCCCCGGTTCGACCTTGTCACCATGAAGAACGCTGAAGCTGCTGCCGCCCTCACCACGCACCTGCTGGCGGGCGGCCGCCGCCGGATTGCCGTGGTCGGTGCCCACCCCGGGGAGGCAGCGGGCAGCGCGGGCCTGCGCCTCAACGGCTACCGCAAGGCGCTGGACAATGCAGGGGTGCCGTTTGATCCGGCCCTGATCGCCCCCTGCGAGTGGCGCCGGGACAACGGCGCCGCTGCCGTGGCCGGCCTCCTGGACAACGGCGTGCAGTTCGACGCCGTGTTCGGCCTGAATGACGTCCTGGCCCTGGGGGCCATGCACGAGCTGCTGATCCGCGGCATCCGGGTTCCGCAGGAGGTGGCCGTGGCGGGCTTCGACGACATCGACGAGGCCCGGTTCGCCGCACCCTCGCTGACCACCATCTCGCCCGGCATGGAGGAAATCGCGGAACGCTCCATCGGGCTGCTCATCGACCGGATCGAGGGGCGCACTGCGGAGGAGCAAGGGGTGCACGTGGAGGCCGGTTTCCGGCTGGAGGTCCGCGAGTCGGCACCGTAGGGGTTGTTCCTGTCGAGGTTTCGCCGGGCACGCCACGGGGTACGGTTCCGGACATGATTGCACTTCTTGTCATCGACATGCAGAACGCATACTTCGAGGCGCCCGAACTTGCCGCGCAGCAGGAAAGGCTGGTGGCGTCCTGCAACAGGCTGCTGGAGGCCTTCAAGGCGAGCGGCCACAAGGCCCTGATGGTGGGGACGGAACACGAGCGGGACAAGTCAACCTGGACGCTGAACATGCTCGACGACGACCAGGGCTTCATTTTCCGCGGCACCGAGCAGGCGCAGGCTGTACCTGGACTCGCCCTCGACGGACTGCCGCAGCTGAACAAAACACGGGACAGCGCCTTCGTGGGCACCAACCTGCTGTCCCGGCTGCGCAACTGGGGCGCGGATGAGGTGGTCCTCGCCGGGGTGTCCACCCACAACTGCATCGCCCAGACCGGCGCAGACGCCTTCGCCCACAACATCCGGGTCACCTACGCCAGGGACGCGATGGCCTCCGAGGACACCCAGGACGCTGCGGACATGCTGCGCATCCTCTCCACCAGCTACCGCCAGCCCGTCCAGTCCACCGAGGAGATCCTCGCGCGGCTGGCCCGCTGAGCCTCCCCGCCTTTTGGAGCCGCCGACGGCGTGTCCCGGCGACGCGCCGTCGTCATCGCCTTCCCTGCGCCGAGACCTGGGGAAATTCAGCGCAACGCCGGGCGTGCACGCGGAGAGCCCGCGCTAACAAACCTGAAACGTGGCCGAAACGTCCGCCACCTACTGTGGGTCCCACGCCGTCCGATGGCTGCCGAAGGGACCCTCATGCATTTGATGCCACGTGAGCAGGAAAAGCTTCTGATCGTGGTGGCCGCCGACCTCGCGCGCCGCCGCCAGGCCCGCGGGCTCAAACTCAACTACCCCGAGGCCGTGGCCATCATCAGCTACGAACTGATCGAGGGCGCCCGCGACGGCCGCACTGTGGCCGACCTGATGAGCTATGGCACCACCCTGCTCAGCCGCGGCGACGTCATGGAAGGCGTACCCGAGATGATCCACGACGTGCAGATCGAGGCCACCTTCCCCGACGGCACCAAGCTCGTCACCGTCCACGATCCCATCCGCTGAAGGGGCAGGCCATGATCCCAGGAGAGTACGTCCTCCGGCCCGAGCCGGTGACGGCAAACGCCGGACGGGAGGCGATTGAGCTGCCCGTCACCAACACTGGCGACCGGCCCGTGCAGGTGGGCTCGCACTTCCACTTCGCCGAGGCCAACCGCGCCCTGGCCTTCGACCGGGAAGCCGCCTACGGGCGCCGGCTGGACATCCCCGCCGGGACCGCTGCACGGTTCGAACCGGGTGACTCGCGGAGTGTGCGGCTGATCGAACTGGCCGGGTCCCGCGAGGTGTTCGGGCTCAGCAACGCTGTGAATGGAAAGCTCGACGGCGGCACCCGCACGGGCGGGTCCGTCACGGAAGGGGGCGGCAAGTGAGTTTCGAGATTCCCCGCCGGCAGTACGCCGATCTGTACGGCCCGACGACGGGCGACGCCATCCGCCTGGCGGACACCGAGCTGTTCCTCGAGATCGAGCGCGACCTCACCGTCTACGGCGAGGAAGTGGTGTTCGGCGGCGGCAAGGTGATCCGTGACGGCATGGGCCAGAACGGCCAGGCAGTCCGAGACGGTGTCGGTTCCGGCAGCGGTGTGCCGGACACCGTGATCACCAACGCCGTGATCCTTGACTACACCGGCATCTACAAAGCGGACGTCGCCCTCAAGGACGGGCACATCTTCAAGATCGGCAAGGCCGGCAACCCGCAGATCACCGACGGCGTGGACATCGTGATCGGCGCCAGCACCGAAATCATCGCCGGCGAACGCAAGATCCTCACCGCCGGGGGCGTTGACACGCACATCCACTTCATCTCCCCGGACCAGATCCCAACGGCCCTGACCAGCGGCATCACCACCATGATCGGCGGCGGCACCGGCCCGGCCGAAGGAACCAAGGCCACCACCGTGACGCCCGGAAAGTGGCACATCCAGCGAATGCTCCAGGCCGCCGAAGGCTTCCCCATGAACATCGGCCTGTTCGGCAAAGGCCATGCATCCGCCGTCGAACCCCTGGCCGAGCAGATCCGCGCCGGTGCCATCGGCCTGAAGGTCCACGAGGACTGGGGCGCCACCACCTCCTCGATCGACACCTCGCTGACGGTGGCCGACGAGTACGACGTCCAGGTGGCCATCCACACGGACACCCTGAACGAGTGCGGCTTTGTGGAAGACACCATCCGAGCCATCAACGGCCGGGTCATCCACACCTTCCATACCGAGGGAGCAGGCGGCGGGCACGCGCCGGACATCATCAAGATCGCCGGCATGCCCAACGTCCTGCCAGCCTCCACCAACCCCACCCTGCCGTACACCCGCAACACCATCGAAGAGCACCTGGACATGTTGATGGTGTGCCACCACCTCAACCCGGACATCCCCGAGGACGTGGCGTTTGCCGATTCCCGGATCCGGGCCGAAACCATCGCCGCCGAGGACGTGCTGCAGGATATGGGGATCTTCTCCATCACCTCCTCCGACTCGCAGGCGATGGGCCGGGTGGGCGAGGTCATCACCCGCACGTGGCAGGTGGCGGACAAGATGAAGAAGCAGCGCGGGGTGCTAACAGCTCCTGGCGGCGGGATTGAAGATGACTCCCACGGCAGTGCCGGCAGCGACAACTTCCGCCTCAAGCGCTACGTGGCCAAGTACACGATCAACCCGGCCATCGCCCAGGGCATCGCGGACTCCGTCGGCTCCGTGGAGGTGGGCAAGTTCGCCGACCTGGTGCTGTGGGACCCGGCGTTCTTCGGCGTAAAACCCGAGCTGGTGCTCAAGGGCGGCCAGATCGCCTCCGCACTGATGGGTGATGCCAACGCCTCCATCCCCACCCCGCAGCCGCGCACCATGCGGCCCATGTTTGGCGCGTTCGGCAAAGCTGTCCAGCAGTGCTCCATCACGTTCCTGTCCCAGGCGGCCATCGACGCCGGCGTCCCCCGCGAACTCGGGCTGGAGAAGGTGATCCGCCCCGTCTCCGGCATCCGGGCGCTCACCAAGGCCGACCTGAAATACAACGACGCCACCCCGGACATCCAGGTGGATCCGGAAACGTACCAGGTAAAGGTCGACGGCGAGGACGTCACCTGTGAGCCGGCCGACGTCCTGCCCATGGCCCAGCGCTACTTCCTCTTCTAGAACTTCGAACGTCGGAGCCACACGTGATCATCGAAAAAGTCCTCGGCAACCTGCACGAACTGCCGGACCCGCACGCCTACGCCGGGCTGCACCAGGAAAAAGTGGTCCTCCCCAGCGCGCAGCTGGTCAAACGCATCCAGCGGGCCACCACAGACCACGGCAAGGAAATCGGCATCCGCCTGCCCGCAGGCTCCGGCGACCTGCGGGACGGGGACATCCTCCACGTCGAAGCGACCAACATGATCGTGGTGTCAGTCCTGCCCACCGACGTCCTGGTCATCGCTCCCCGAACCATCCACGAGATGGGCGTCGTGGCCCACTCCCTCGGCAACCGGCACCTCCAGGCCCAGTTCTTCGACTCCGCTTCGGAATATGAAGCCGACGTCATGGTGTGCGCCTACGACCACACCGTCGAGGACTACCTTATCCACGTGGGTGCGCCCTATACCCGCCAGGAACGCGTCATGCCTGTGCCTTTCCGCCATGCTGAACACTCGCACTAATAACCTTGTCGCCGCGCTGCGCGCTCTACGGGAGGTGCAGCTTGGGTGCGCCGCCCCGGATTGGGGGCCGTGCCCGCTCCGCGGTGCCCGCCACGCCGCGGCCCCCAATCCGGGCCGTCGCGATGCTCCGTCCCGTTGGGCGGCAGTGCGGTGAGCAGTTACCAGCTTGCTCTTCAACAGTTGGTTGACTCTGCTCTTCCTACTGGGGCTTTTGCGCACTCCCTTGGGTTTGAGACGTACCTCGATCGGGAGCTCGTTCTTGATGAGGGGTCTTTCGGGGAGTGGTTGTCTGTTTTTGTCTCGCAGTCGCTTACCTACTCTGACGGGCTGGCCATTCGCTTCCTTTATGAGGGCTGGGACTTGGGGGAGCTGGATGTGCTGTTGTCTGCCTCTTTGCTCCCTCGGCAGGTTCGGGAGGCCAGCCTCAAGATGGGCTCGCGGTTGCTCGAGATCGGTGGGGAGGTTTTTCCCTCGCCTGCGCTGGAACTGTACCGGGACCTGGTGAGCAGCGGCCGGGCCGCGGGGCACCAGCCGCTGGCGTTCGCCGTCGTCGCCCGTTCCCTCGGGGTGCCGCTGCCGGAGGCGTTGGCCGCCTACCTTTTCGCCACCGCCACCTCACTCACGCAGAACGCCGTCCGCGCCATCCCGCTCGGCCAGAACGCCGGCCAGCGGCTCCTTAGGCAAGCGGCCGACGGCGTTGCCGCCGCCGTCCAACGCATCCCGCACCTGACGCCGGACGACTTAGGGGCCGTCAGCCCCGGACTGGAAATTTCGCAAATGCGGCACGAACGCCAACGTGCCCGGATGTTCATGAGCTAACTGTGCTTTTTACTGAGGAGGAACAATGGCTGAACCCATCAAGATCGGCATCGGAGGACCCGTCGGTGCCGGTAAAACCCAGCTCGTGGAGCGGCTCACCCGGCACATGAGCGGCGGGATCTCCATGGCCGCCATCACCAACGACATCTACACCATCGAGGACGCCAAGATCCTCGCCGCCAACGGCATCCTGCCCGTGGACCGGATCATCGGCGTCGAAACCGGCGGCTGCCCCCACACCGCCATCCGCGAAGACACCTCCATGAACACCGCCGCCATCGAGGAGCTCAAGGCCCGGCACCCGGACCTGCAGGTGATCTTCGTCGAATCCGGCGGCGACAACCTCTCGGCAACCTTCAGCCCTGAACTCGTCGACTTCTCGATCTACATCATCGACGTGGCCCAGGGCGAAAAAATCCCCCGCAAAGCCGGCCAGGGCATGATCAAGTCCGATCTCTTCATCATCAACAAAACCGACCTCGCACCCCACGTAGGCGCTGACCTCGCCGTCATGGAGCGGGACTCCAAAGAATTCCGCGGAGCAAAGCCGTTCTGCTTCACGAACCTCAAGACAGATGAGGGGCTGGACAAGGTCATGGACTGGATCCGGCACGACGTCCTGATGCTCGACCTCGCAACATGAGCACGACGACGGCGCCAAGTTCCGCGCGTCCCTCGCCGGGCCCTGCGCCCGCGGGTGGAAGGGGCCGTGCCCGCTCCGCGGTGCCCGCCACGCCGCGGCCCCTTCCACCCGCGTCCGCTGATCGGGCCCCCACGGGGGAGCTTGAGCTTGTGGTCGCCTTGCGTGGGGAGCGCTCGGTTGCGTCGCATCAGTATCATCGGGGCGCTCTTCGGGTTTTGCGGCCGCATTATCTTGATGACTCTGGGCAGGTTTGCTATGTCGTTGTGAATCCTGGTGGTGCCTATCTTGGGGCGGATCTCTTTCTTGTTGATGTTGAGGTGGGGGATGATGCTGACCTGCTGCTGACAACCCAGTCGGCTACCAAGGTTTACCGGACTCCCGGGTCTTTTGCTGAGCAGCGGATGACTGTGCGGCTGGGGGAGGGGGCCCGGCTGGAGCTTCTGCCCGACCAGCTCATCGCCTACCGGGAGGCCAGCTACCGGCAACGGACGCACCTCACTGTCCATCCGTCGTCGAGCCTTGTTATGACCGAAGTTGTGACGCCGGGCTGGTCGCCGGACGGTGCTGCCTTCCGCTACGAGGAAGTGAGGCTGCGGAACGAGATCCACGTCGAGGCGGAGGGCGGCACTGAGCTGCTGGCCTTGGACAACCTGCTCATCCGCCCGCCGTCTGCCGATGTAACGGGTTTGGGATTCATGGAAGGCTTCAGCCACCTCGGGTCGCTGATCGTGGTGGACCCGCGCGTGGACCAGGCGCTCGCCGACGAGCTGCACGGCATCACGGGGGACGCAAATGCCCTGGCCGGGATCTCCCTCACCCGCACCGTGGGCGGAACCACGGGGCTGGTCCTGCGCTCGCTGTCGAACAGCACCGGGGAACTGAACAGGCTCTTGGGGGACTGCATCTCGCTCCTCCGGGAGCGGTGGCACGGGCAGGGACCGCTGAACCTGAGGAAGCACTGATGACTGCCCTCGGGACTATCACCACGCTGTACCGGCAGCGGGAAGCGCTGCCGCTGCGGACCCGCCTGCTGTGGATGTTTGGTGCCGTGGCCGCCCTGCACACGGCCGCCGTCGTACTCCTGCTGGCCGGCAACGCAGGCGCCGCGGGCGGGACCGGCGCGCAGGCGCTCACGTGGGGGCTGGTGCTGACCGCCTACCTGGCCGGCGTGAAGCACAGCTACGACTGGGACCACCTGGCAGCCATCGACAACTCCACCCGGAAGTTCGTTGCGCAACGGCAGGACCCGGTGAGCGTCGGGTTCGCGTTCAGCCTTGGCCACAGCTCCGTGGTCACCCTGGCGGGTGTGCTGGTGGCTGCCGGCGCCGCAGTGGTGGGGGAGCTCATGCAGGACGGATCAACCGGCAACCTGGTGCTCGGGCTTGTGGGCAGCGGTGTGTCCGGGCTGTTCCTGTTGGCGATGGGCCTGTTCAACGGTTCAGCGTTCGCGCGCTCGGCCCGCGCCTACCGCCGGGCACGGACCGGGGCGCCCATCAACCCCTTGGACCTGGAGCCGCGGGCACTTGTGGCGCGACTCCTCGCGCGGCCGCTGGCCAGGGTGCGGCGGCCGCGGAACATCTACGTGGTTGGCTTCCTGTTCGGGCTGGGCTTTGACACCGCCACAACAGTCGGTCTCCTGATGATGACGACGGCGGCCTCGCTGGCCGGGGTGCCGGCATTCGCCTTGCTGGCGCTGCCCCTCGCGTTCACCGCAGCCATGACCCTGTGCGATTCGCTCAACGGGGTGGCCATGATGCGGCTGTACCGCTCTGCCCTCGACGATCCTCAACGGAGGCTCGGCTTCAACGCCCTGGTCACCGGGATCTCGGCGGTGTCCGCCCTGTTCATCGCGGTCATCACCCTGGGTGGCTTCGTCAACGCCGCCTTCGCGCTGGAAGATCCCCTGACGGTGTGGCTGGGATCCATCGACCTGGGCGACGCCGGCCTGCTGCTGGTGGCGCTGCTGGCTGCTGTGTGGGCCGCGGCGGCCCTGAAGGCGAGGAGCCAGGATAAGCGGGCCCACGGATTTTCCGGCCCTGAGCCCGTGTGAAGCCAACGCCATGCCGCCCGCGACGGCGCCAATGGCACGGCTCAGGCGGCTATCCGGCCCCTGCCCTTGACGTGGGTCCGGTTCTTCCCAGGGACCGGCCGGGGGCGTTTCGCCTGCGAGCCGGACAGGACCTGTTCACCGTCGGGCACGGTAGCGTCCGTTTCCAGGTGGGTGCCGTGCTCAATCAGCACGCTGGAACCGATCCGGGAATGGCTCCCGATGTGCACCCGGTTTCCCACCACGGTCCCGCGGCCTACGCGCACGCCGTCGCCGATCACGGTCCGCTCGCCCACCGTGGCGTCGCGGTCAATCCAGCTGCCGTGGCCTATCCGGCAGCCCGGGCCGATCCGGGCGCCGCTCTCCACGTACGTCATGGCGCCGATCCGGGCGCTCTCGGCCACAACGGCGCCGGGCGCGATAAGCCCGCCGCCGTTGGCATGCCTGACGTACCGGGTGACCTTCCCGGCGTCGTCTTCTACTGATACAAACTTCGCGTTCATTCAATCCCTCGTTCGAATGAGCGGAACTTTCCGCACATTCAGTTAACGGCGCGGAACTCAAGGGGATTCCCGAACGGTGCCTAGGAGCCCTTGTGTCCCTATGGCGAGACCGCTCCGGGCTGTCCACCTTCTTCCTGTCCAGGGGCGGCCTCCTGTTCGGCCTCATGCTCTGCTTCCGGCTCAGTGAGCTGCAGGACGGTTCCGTGGAAAGCGGGCAGTTCCAGGAAGAAACTGTGCAGGTCATCCACCTGGCCAACGGCGTCGCCACTGAAAAGGTCGTGGACGGCAGCCCCGGGCACCAGGTGGCTGGACTGGATGCTGCCCGCAATATCCTGGTCCGAGAAATTCAGCACGGTGACGCCCAGCGCACCGCTTTCCAGCCGGATGACCATCACCAGCAGGCCGCGGTTGGAAACGTCCGGTACATCGAGCAGGGCCCCGGTGGCTATCCCGCTTTCCTCGCGCACGGCCAGGATCCGCTGGAGCCGGCTGGCATAGGAGTCCGGGTTCCGCAGCTGCTCCGGGAGCGGGCCGTAGAGGCTGCGCGCCCTGGGCATTCCGGAGGAGGACGCTTCCGCGTCCGGGCTGGTGCCCATGATGTCGTGGGCGCCGCGGTTGATCCAGCGGGTGTCGCCCTGGGCGGTGAGCTCCTCGACGCTCTTCCGGTCCAGCGCGGTGATCCCGGCCAGGTCCCAGCCGGACAGGGCGAAGACCCCGGGCTGGAGCGCGTTGTACATCGAGAGGAGGATGTGCACGTCAAGGATCCGTGCTTCCTCCTCGGCGGAGATGGCGTGCGGGTCCCGGATTCCCAGTGCGGCCATGATGAAGCTGACTGAGGTGCAGGCGATGCCGTTCGTGGTGAACACCGCGTTGTAGGGTGCGTTCTCGCCGGTCAGCCGTTCGCGCATGGTCTGCTGCACCTGCTCAGCGAGCTGGGCGCCGGTGAGCTCCTGCCCGTTGAGTTCGAACAGCTCGTCCCGGTGCCCGGCGGCGAAGTGCATCAGCTCGTAGGTCAGCTCATCGTGGTTTTGCAGGGCGTGCACGAGTGAAGCCTGGTCCACGCCGATCTCCATGGAAAGCCGAAGCGTGAGCCGCAGGAGCTCGGTATCCGCGGTGACAAGGGCGTAGTGGTAGGCCGGCCTG
The DNA here is from genome assembly GCF_020809045.1 of Pseudarthrobacter sp. L1SW. Taxonomy (NCBI): domain Bacteria; kingdom Bacillati; phylum Actinomycetota; class Actinomycetes; order Micrococcales; family Micrococcaceae; genus Pseudarthrobacter; species Pseudarthrobacter sp. L1SW. The sequence goes on from NZ_CP078079.1 coordinate 374,389, forward strand.
GTGATGAAGTCGTAGGAAAGGTCGGGGCCTGCCTCGGAGGTCGCCTTGATGTCGTCGATGGTCAGGTTCAGTTCCTGGAAGGAGAACCCGCCCACCTTCCGGATCATGGAGCCGATGAGCTGGTTGGCCGCCTCGGACAGCGGGTGCCCCTCGGACCAGCCGGGCTGCTCTTCGGCGCTCTTCTCCACTCCGAGGAATCCGTTGGCGTCCAGCCGGAGCGCGCCGGTGCCCAGGTCAACCAGGGAATGCAGCGCATCGCCTACCACCAGGCGCATCCCCGCAAACGTGGGGTCCAGCCAGTTGATGGACGGCTGGCCTGCCTTGAAGTAGTGGAGGTAGACCCAGCGGCGCGTCTTCCCCGTGGTGTCCACGATGGGCCGGGTTGCGCTCCAGTTGGTTTCCTTGACACCGGGCTCATAGAAAATGACGCGCTGCAGCCTGCCGATGATGTAGCCGGCCTTCTGCAGTGACTGCTCGGCGTCCGGGCTCAGGTTTACCGAGTCCTGCCCCTCGGGCACGTCCGGCAGCAGGTGCCAGTCCTCCTCGGGGATGTCCACCATGTGGTAGATCCCCGGGTAGTCCCGGAAATTCATCTCGGCCAGGCGGAAGTCGGCTCCCTTGCCGGTGTGCCCGGGAACGATGTCGTCAATGATGGTGCCGCCGTGGTCCGCAGCAACCTCGCACATCCGGCGGAATTCATCCTCCGTGCCGAACACGGGATCAATCGCCATGCTGATCCTGTCGAAGTGGCCGTCCACGCTGGGCGTTTGGGACCAGCCGCTGATGCCGCCGGCCAGTTTGACCGGGCCCGTGTGGATGGCGCGGATGCCTATCTGGCTGAAGGCTTCCCACATGGCGGGGTCACCCAGGGCCGAGAGGAAGGACTGGCTGGACCTGGTGATGAAGGACAGGGGATATGCGGTGAACCAGACAGGCGCACGTTCAACGGCAGCCCGGGGATTCGGGTGGGCGTACGAGTTCTGCCACATGCTGGCCTGCCCTGAGAGCTGCCTGGCCAGTGTATTGGCGTCTCCCAGCATTGCCTGGTTCCGCAGCCATTCGACGTACGCCGTATTGCGCCCGTCGAATTCGAAGGACGGTCTCGTGGCAAAGTACTGGCGGCGCCGCGCCGTCGGCCTCAGGGCCTTGGGCCGGGCAGGGTAGAACTGTTCGTCGAAATTGACGTCAGGTTCTACCGAAGGTTCAGCAGCTGTTACTTCATCCTTGCCGGCAACGGTCTCCGCTTCATAAACACCGTCGCTGGCCATCGGTTCCCGCATACAGTCCTCTTCCTACACGTCGATTCCGCAGTCCCAAGGCGCACTGCCTGACACCCTTCCCATAGTCCCAAGTACCCGGGGGCGCCGAGACTATTCGGGTGAACTACGAAACTACCAAGAAACGGCTAGGCCACGAGGTTGGCCGCGGCAGTGTCCATATGTTCCCGGATGGTTTTCCGGGCCAGTGAGGCGTCACCGGTTTCGATGGCCGCCACAATGTCGTGGTGCCGGTCCACGCTCATGTTCTTCACGCCCTTTTCGAGCCCGGCGAACATGATGGACATCCTGATGGACCCTTCCAATGATTCCCAGGTGTGCAGGAGCGTCTCGTTGCCCGTGAGCCGGCAGAGCGTCCGGTGGAACTCCAGGTCGGATTCGACGCGCTGCTGCAGGCTTTCCTTCTCGGCTGCCGTCATGGCATCGATGGCTGCGCGGAGGGACGTGATGACGTGCTGGCGGTCCGGCAGTTCACAGAGCGTGCGGGCGGCCAGCGATTCCAGGGCTGCGCGAACGGTGTAGATGTCCCGGATTTCTTTTTCGTCCAGGTGGCGGACGGAGAGCCTGCCGCGGGGCCCGGCGGAGACCAGCCCTTCCTGTTCGAGCTGGCGCAGGGCTTCGCGCAGGGTTCCCCGGCTGATCTGCAGCATCTCGGAAAGTTCGGTTTCCACCAGGTGGCGTCCCGGTTCGAGTTCTCCGCTGGTGATGGCGGTGCGCAGTGCCGAGAGTGCCTGTTCGCGCAGGCTCTTTTTTTGCAGTCCCAGCAGCGGGGCGGTCAGTCCGGCCATGGCCTCTGTCCTCAATGTTGTAAGTCGACTGTTTACAGTCGGTCGTACTTTCGATGGTACGGCAGAAAGCACGGGACCGGCCGGGCCGGCGCCGTGCTTTCTGCGATGCGGGACGGGTGCTAGCCGAGCTCGGCGAGAACCTTGGCCACGATGCGGTCCACGGCCAGGCCGTAGCGGCTATGCAGGGTTGGCAGGGCGCCGGCGTCCAGGAACTGGTCCGGAAGTGCCACCGGCACCACGCGTTTGCCAATGCCTGCGGTGACGACGGCGGAGGCAACGGTTTCGAACAGGCCGCCCACCACGGAGTGGTTCTCCAGGGTGACGGCGAGCCGGTCCGTGTTGATCTCCGCCAGGACCGTTGCGGCGTCGAACGGCTTGATGGTGGGGGTGTGCACGACGGCGACATCCACGTTGTGTGCCGCCAGTGCCTTGGCTGCCTGGAGGGCGCGCATGGTCATCAGCCCCGAGGAAACGAACACGACGTCATTGCCGCCGCGCAGCACCTTGGCCTTGCCGAGTTCGAACGTGTAGCCGTACTCGTCCAGCACGGTGGGCACGTTGCCGCGCAGCAGGCGCAGGTAGGTGGGTCCGTCCGATTCTGCCAGCTGGGGGACGGCCTGCTCGATGTCCACCGAGTCGCACGGGTCCACGATGGTCAGGTTGGGCATGCCGCGGAAAATCGCCATGTCCTCAGTGGCCTGGTGGCTGGGGCCGTACCCCGTGGTCAGGCCGGGAAGGCCGCCCACGATGTTAACGTTCAGGTTCGGCTCGGCCGCATCCAGGCAGAGGAAGTCGTAGGCGCGGCGGGCAGCGAACACGGAGTACGTGGACGCGAACGGCACCAGGCCTGTTTCTGCGAGCCCGGCGGCGGCGCCGAAGAGCAGCTGCTCCGCCATGCCCATCTGGAAGAAGCGCTCGGGGAAGGCCTGCGCGAAGATGTGCATGTCCGTGTACTTGCCCAGGTCCGCGGTGAGGCCAACGATCTTGTCGTTCTCCTGCGCGGCCTTGGCCAGTGCGTGCCCGAACGGTGCCGAGGACGTTTTCTGGCCGGGGTCCGCGAAGGAGGCGATCATCGCAGAGGTCTTGAGCTTCGGCTTCACAGCGGCCGTGGTGTTGGGGGCCTCGGCGGTGGTGCTCACTTGGTGTCTCCTTCAGCGGCTTCGTAGCCGGCGGTCAGCTGCTCGCGGCAGACCTGCCATTCGTGTTCGTCGATGCGCATGAAGTGCGCCTTTTCGCGCTCCTCCAGCAGGGGCACGCCGCGGCCCACCTTCGTGTCGCACAGGATCACCGAGGGGCGTCCGACGGCGGCGGCCTGGGCGGCTGCGTTGTCGAACGCTGCCAGCAGCGCGCCGACGTCGTTCCCGTCCACCCGCTGCGTGTACCAGCCGAACGATTCCCACTTCTCGGTCACCGGCTCGGTGCGCAGCACCGTTTCCGTCTTCCCGTCCGCCTGGAGGGCGTTGATGTCCACCATGGCGGTGAGGTTGCCCAGCTGGTGGTGGTGTGCACCCATGGCGGACTCCCACGTGGAGCCTTCGTCCAGTTCGCCGTCGGACAGGAAGTTGAACACCCGGGCGTCCGAGCCCTGGTAGCGCAGGCCCAGGGCCATGCCCACTGCGATGGTGAGTCCGTGGCCCAAGGAGCCGCCGGAGATTTCCATGCCCGGCGTGTAGGTGGACATTCCGGACATCGGCAGCCGGGAATCGTCCGAGCCGTAGGTCTCCAGCTCCTCGACCGGGACAATTCCGGCCTCTGCGAGGGCCGCGTAGTGGCCGATCGCGTAGTGGCCGGTGGACAGCAGGAACCTGTCCCTGGGCTCCCAGTGCGGATCCTCAGCCCGGAAGCGGAGCTGGTCAGCGTACACCGTGGCCAGCATGTCCGCGGCTCCCAGGGCCTGGCCCACATAGCCCTGGCCCTGGACCTCGCCCATGTTGAGGGCGTGGTGCCGGATGCGGTAGGCCGCGGCGCTGACCCGCGCCAACCGGTCATGGACTATATCTGCGGACATTACTGGCTCCGTGGTCGATTCGTGGGTGATGGTCATTAGACGGTCACCGAATGCGGGGTGCTTTTGGTGGCTTCCTCAGCCAGCTGGCGTTCGCGCTTGCCCCAGGTCTCCCTGGTGACGAGGGCAGCCCAGAGGCCGATCGCTGCGTAGAAGCTGAAGAGGAGCGCGGGGCCCATCCAGCCGAGGGCTACGAACAGCAGGGTGGTCACGAAGGGCGTGAAGCCGGAGACCATAGCGGAGATCTGGTAGGCCAGGGAGGCCCCGGAGGATCGGGTCTTGGCCTGGAACAGCTCCGGGAACCACGGTCCCTGGGCGCCGGCAAGCGAGTTCTGGCAGACGGCGTAGGAGATGACGATCGTGGCAATGACGAAGATGAACAGTCCGGTGTTCACCATCAGGAACATGGGGATGCCGAACAGGGCAGCGAAGGCGCAGGACCAGATGTACAGGGGCCGGCGTCCGATGCGGTCCGTAAGGCGGGCCCAGGCCATGGTGGCGAAGATACCGATTGCCGATGCGATGCAGAGGGCCACGAGGGTTTCGGTCTTGTTTGCGAGCTGCTGGGTGTGCAGGTAGGAAATCATGTAGGTGACGGACACCGCGTAGCCTGCAGTCTCGGCGATGCGCAGGCCGATGCCGCGGACAATGTTCCGCCAGTCGGTCTTGATGACCTCCGTGATGGGCGACTTAACGATGGAGCCGCTCTCCTTGACCTCGTCGAAGACGGGGGACTCCGGGACCTTGGAGCGGATGATCAGGCCGACGGCGACGAGCACGATGCTTGCAAGGAACGGGACACGCCACGCCAGTTCACCGCCGAGGTTCACGCTGACCAGGAAGACGAGGTTGGCCAGGAGGAGGCCCACCGGGAAGCCGGCCTGGACGATGCCGGTGTACTTGCCCTTGGACTTCCAGGGTGCGTGCTCGTAGCTCATGAGGATGGCGCCGCCCCATTCGGCGCCGAAGGCGAGGCCCTGGACGATGCGTACAAACACCAGCAGCGCCGGTGCCAGCAGGCCAACCTGTTCGTAGGTGGGCAGCAGGCCTATGAGGAACGTGGCCACACCCATGAGGATCAGGGAGGCAACCAGAACGGGCTTGCGGCCCACCTTGTCACCCAGATGGCCGCCGATGATGCCGCCGATGGGGCGTGCCGCGAAGCCGACGCCGAGGGTGGCGAAGGCTGCAAGCGTTCCTGTGACGGGATCGCCGGTGGGGAAGAAGGCTGTTCCGAAGTAGAGGGCCGCAGCGGTGCCGAAGCCGATGAAGTCGTAGGTCTCAATAACGGCGCCGACGCCGGAGCCGATGGCGACGCGCTTGGCATCCTTGGTGCCGTGCACGTGGCCACGCATTTTTAGAGCTTCGTTGCTCATGGAGTTTCCCTTTCGAAAAGCGGTCCGAGGGGATCCGGCCGCTGTCGACTGTTAACAAATGATATCCCCAGTGTGACGCGCCTCATGCTGACTGTCAACAGTCAATGTTGGAAGTTGACTGTTGACAATAAAAGGGCTTACGGTGATTCACGTCACCACCCGCCCATCCAGAGGAACGACGATGTTCAACTCCCGACTCGGCTGCTCATCCATCAGCTTCAGGCACCAGGCCCTGCCTGCTGCCCTGAAAACGATCGGCGGCCTGGGCTTCGAAGAGATCGATCTCGGCGCCCTCCCCGGCGTCTGCGACCATGTCCCGTACAACCTGGATGCAGCCGCCGTCGGCGCGATAACAGCCGAGGTTGGTGCCTCCGGACTGCGGGTCCGTTCCGTCAACGGGGACATCGGCGACCTCAACGCAGTGCTCGACGCCGGGCAGCAGGCCGGGCGCGAACGGCACCTGGAGGCGTTGCTGACCCTCACTCGGGATACCGGCGCGAAGGCGCTCGTCCTCCCGTGCGGTGCACTCAGCCACGAACCGGTTCGGAACCTCGACGGGGACCTGGACCTTATTGCCGCCCAGCTCACCTCCGCCGGGCAGCGCGCGGCGGAGTTCGGCGTCGAACTTTGGACGGAGTCCCTGCACTTCCTGCGGTTCTGCTGGAACCTCGACCGCGCGGAACTGCTGGCACAGCGCCTGGCGGGCACCGGCGTCGGAATCGTCATGGACTTCAGCCATATCGTCGCCGCCGGCGAGGACCCGCTGGAGTACCTCCGGCGCCACGAGGGCCGGATTTCCCACGTCCATCTCCGGGACGCCGTGCCGGGGAACATCAACCTCAGCATCGGCAACGGGCATGCCGACTTTGCCGCAGGCCTGAAGCGGCTCGCCGCGGATGGCTACCAGGGGCACTTCTCCCTTGAACTGGAGACCCGCGACGTCACCCATGACGAGCGTCCCGCTGCTGCCGCCAAAGCCGGCAGCTTCATCACAGACCTGATCTGACCATCGACTGTTCCGTATCTGCCGTTTTGAACGTCCAGAACGACAGCTGCGGAGCAATCGATCCACCGAAACAGAACCCAAGGAGCACATCATGACCACCATCCAGCGCACCGCCGTCCTCACCGGGGCAACCTCGGACCGGGGCATCGGCATCACCACCGCACGCCGCTACGCCAACCAGGGCTGGGCCGTGGTGATCCTGGACCTCGACGGCGAGAAGTCCGCCAAGGTCGCGGCCGAAATCGGCAACGAATTCAACGTCCCCGCCTTCGGCCACGAGATCGACGTCGCCAACGAAGCCTCCGTCACCGCCGCCCAGGCCGCCGTCGCCGCCGAAGTTGCAGCCGGCAACCTGCCGCCGGTGGGCGCCCTCGCCAACATCGCGGGCATCACCTCCCCGGTCCCGTTCCTGGAGACCACCCTTGAGCTCTGGCACAAGGTCATGGACGTCAATGCCACCGGCACCTACCTGGTGACCAAGGCATTCCTGCCGGACATGATCGCGAACGGCTGGGGCCGCATCGTTAACATGTCCTCGGTCTCCGCCCAGCGCGGCGGCGGCGTGTTCGGCAAGGTCCCCTACTCCGCAGCCAAGGCCGCCATCCTGGGCTTCACCAAGGCACTGGCCCGTGAGCTCGGCACCACCGGTGTGACCGTCAACGCCATCACCCCCGGCGCCGTGGACACCAACATCCGCGTGGGAAGCACCGAGGAGCAGGAAGCCGCCATCAACGCCGGCATCCCGCTGGGCCGCAACGCCACCACCGAGGAAGTTGCCGCGGTGATCACGTTCCTCTCCTCAGAAGACTCCGCCTACCTCACCGGCACCACCATCGACATCAACGGCGGCAGCCACATCCACTAAAGCGGCCGCATCTTTCGGAAGTCCCTCAGGTCCGCCCAGAAACACACGGCAGAGAGCTCATCATGACGAAAATCTTCAACAACCCTTCGGAATTTGCCGAGGAGGCCCTGGCGGGGTTCTGCGACGTCCACGCGGACCTGGTCCGCCAGGTCCCCGGCGGCGCCGTGCGGCGCTTCCGGCCCCCGCAGCCCAAGGTCGCCGTCCTGGCGGGCGGCGGGTCTGGACACTACCCGGCCTTCGCCGGCCTCATCGGACCTGGATTTGCCGACGGCGCAGTGGTGGGCAACATCTTCACGTCCCCTTCGGCGCAGCAGGCCTACGCCGTGGCCAAGGCAGCAGAGTCCGGCGCCGGCGTCGTCCTCACCTACGGGAACTACGCCGGCGACGTCATGAACTTCGGCATGGCCAGCGAGCGCCTGGCTGCGGAGGGCATTGCCGTGGAGAACGTCCTGGTCACTGACGACGTCGCCAGCGCCCCGCCGTCGGAATCCGCCAAGCGCCGGGGCATCGCCGGTGACTTCACCGTCTTCAAGGTCATGGGTGCCGCAGCCGAGGCCGGCGCAGACCTCGCCGAGGTGGTCCGCCTGGGCCGGAAGGCCAATGACCGGACCCGCACCATCGGCAGCGCGTTCTCCGGCTGCACCTTCCCTGGCGCGGAATCGCCGTTGTTCTCCCTGCCCGACGGGCAGATGGGGCTGGGCCTGGGCATCCACGGCGAGCCCGGACTGTTCGACACCGCCTTGCCGTCCGCAAAGGAGCTGGGCCGCGAGCTGGTGACCCGCCTCCTGGCAGAAACTCCGCCCAATGCCGGCGAACGGATAGCAGTCATCCTCAACGGACTCGGATCCACCAAGCACGAGGAGCTCTTCGTTCTCTGGGGCACCGTGGCGCCGCTGCTCCGCGCCGCCGGATATACCCTGGTGGCGCCCGAAGTCGGGGAACTCGTCACCAGCCTGGACATGGCCGGGGTGTCGCTCACCGTCACCTGGCTGGACGGGGAATTGGAACCGCTGTGGCTCGCCCCCGCCGAAACGCCCGCCTACCGCCGCGGGAACGCGGTCCGGGAGTCAGGCGCCGCCGCCGTTGAAGGAACGTCCGACGACGACCCAAGCGCTGCCCCGTTCGTTGCCGCCGAGGCCTCCCGCCAGTACGCCACCGCGTGCCTTGCCGCGCTGCAAGCGACGCAAGCCCTGCTGCACGACGCCGAGGAGCGGCTCGGCAGGATGGACGCCATCGCCGGAGACGGCGACCACGGGCGCGGCATGGTGCGAGGGATCGACGCCGCCGCCGCGGCTGCGTCCGCTGCCCTGAACCAAGGGGCCGGAGCAGGCGATGTGCTGGCAGCTGCCGGAGATGCCTGGGCCGACAAGGCGGGCGGGACATCCGGCGTCCTGTGGGGAGCCGGACTGCGGGCCTTCGGCGAATCTGTTGGAAACAGTTCGGCCCCGGAACCCGGGCAGCTCGCAGCGGCGGTCAGGGCATTCGCTGACCGGATCGTGCAGCTGGGGAAGGCAGAGACCGGCGACAAGACCATGGTGGACGCGTTGCTGCCGTTCGCTTCCTCCTTTGCCGCCCTGGTGGCGGCAGGAGTGGAACCGGACCGGGCATGGGAGGACGCTGCCCGCGACGCGACGGCAGCCGCCGAAGCAACGGCCGGCCTCCTGCCGCTCAAGGGCCGGGCCCGCCCGCTGGCCGAAAAGAGCCTGGGCACACCGGACCCGGGCGCGACGTCGCTGGCCATGATCTTCACCGTCATGGGTCCGCACCTCACCGCAACCGCCAGCGAAGCTGTTGGAGCGCGGCAATGAACACTGAAGGGCAGCCCACGGGACTGAGGCTCATTGTAGGCGCGGACGAGGCGGGAGTGGACTACAAGGACAAGGTCCTTCAGGACCTCCGGCAGGATCCCCGGGTCAGCGAAGTGATCGACATTGGCGTCAACCGGTGCGATGCTCCCGACGACTTCACCAGGCCATACCCCTATGTGGGAATCGCGGCGGGCGAAATGATCAGGGACGGCGCCGCTGACCGGGCCATCCTCTTCTGCGGCACCGGAATCGGGGTGGCCATCGCTGCGAACAAGGTGGAGGGAATCCGGGCCACCACCGCCCATGATTCTTTTTCCGTGGAACGCTCAGTCCTGTCCAACGACTGCCAGGTCCTCACCATGGGCCAGCGCGTGGTGGGCATTGAACTCGCCCGCCGGCTGGCCAAGGAGTGGATCGGTTACACCTTTGACCCGGCCTCCGCGTCCGCTGGCAAGGTCAAGGTCCTTACGGACTTCGAGGGCTGCTAAGCCCGGCCCGCTGCGGGAAACAGGTCACGATGCTGATCCGCGCAACATTGGACAGTAAAGTTTAGAGGGCCCGTACCGGCGGGCAACTCTAGGGCAGGAGCCAAGGATGGGCCGCAGGACACTCGTTGACGACCTCGTCGACGGCCTGCTCGACGACATCCTCTCCGGCAAGCTGAAACCGCACGACGCCATCCCGCCCGAGGCCGACATCGCCAAGGCCTATGACGTCAGCAGGCTCACGGTCCGCGAGGCGCTCAAAGCGCTAAGGGCGCAGAACATCCTGTACGTCAAGGCAGGGCGCGGAACATTCGTGAACCCGACAGACAACTGGACGGGGCTGGACGCGATCTTCAAGGCCGCCTCGCATGGAAACGCTGCGGACCAGGTTTCAGTGGGGCTGATCGAGATGCGGCGCATGGTGGAAACCGGTGCGGCGTCCCTGGCCGCCAAGCGGCATACCCCCGAGCATGCCCGGCAGATGGAGCAGTGCATCGCGGACATGAAGCGCTTCCACGAGGCGCGGGACCTGGACCGTTTTGTGGAAGCCGACATCGCATTCCACGACGTGGTGCTCAGGGCCTCGGGCAATCCCTTCGTCCGGGCACTCTTCGCGCAGTTGGGGCAGCTGCTCTACATGACCCGGCGGGAAACCTCGGCTGTACCCGAGATCCAGCTCCACGCCATCGAGTACCACCAGAAGGTCATGGAGAGCATCGTCAGCGGCGACGCCGAGCTTTCCCGGCGGGTCATGGATGACCATATGGAACAGACGTACCGCGACTACGAGCGCTACGTCCAGCACCCTGAATCCCAGGGCTAGAGCTGCACGTGACCGTTGGCACCCCGAGCGCCACATCACCGGTTTGCGGTGCCCTTCTCCGCGGGGCTTGACGTAATCCGGATCACCCTTCTATGATCTTTCTCATGTTGCTTCGTCAGATGTCAGACATCTGATCCAAATTGCAAGCAGACGGAAAATCCCCACTTCCCCTCGGACGCGCCGCCCCCAATGCGCCGCGTCCGCCAGATAGAAGGTCGACGATGACTTCACTCTCCATGCCGTCCGCAGGACTGGGCGAACTCGGCGAGCGCACGCTCCGCAAGGTCCGCCGCCGCGTCATGCCGCTGATTGTCCTGCTTTACTTCATTGCCTACCTTGACCGCAATAACGTGGGCTTCGCCAAGCTCACCATGAGCGAGGACATCGGCCTCAGCGCCGCCGCCTACGGGCTTGGCGCCGGCATCTTCTTCCTGGGCTACGCCCTGCTTGAAGTTCCCAGCAACGCCGGAATGTACCGCTTCGGCGCCCGCAAGTGGCTTGCCCGGATCCTCATCACCTGGGGCATCTTCGCCACCGCCATGGCGCTGGTCAACGGCGAAAGCACCTACTACATCATCCGCTTCCTGCTGGGTGCTGCCGAGGCCGGGTTCTTCCCCGCGATCCTCTTCTACCTGACGCTGTGGTTCCCCGCCGCGCAGCGCGTCACCGTCCTGGGCATCTTCATCCTGGCCCAGCCCATTTCCAACGCCCTGGGCGCACCGGTCTCCGGACTCCTGCTGCAGATGGACGGCATCATGGGACTGCAGGGCTGGCAGTGGCTCTACATCATCGAGGGCATCCCCGCCATCCTGCTTGGCCTGCTGACTCCGATGCTGATGACGGACCGTCCCCGTGACGCCAAGTGGCTCAACACTGAAGAACGCGAATGGCTCGCCACCACCATGGAAGCCGAACTTGCTGCCAAGTCCAAGGTCGGGAGCCACAACTTCCTGGCCGGCCTCAAGGACAAGCGCACCCTCACCTACTCGGCCCTGTACTTCGGCCTGGTTTGCGGCATCTACGGACTGGGCCTCTGGATGCCCACCATTGTGGCCGCCCTTGGCAAGTTCTCCACCGCCGAGGTGGGCTTCATCGTCCTCATTCCGTACTCCATCGCCGCGGTCTTTGTCTACTTCTGGAGCAGGCGGGCGGACCGCACGGGCAAGCGCGCCTGGCACACCTCCGTCAGCATGGTTCTGGCCGGCATGGGCCTCCTGGCAGCGGGCTACCTGCTCCCGGTCAACCCCATCCTTGCCCTGATCGCACTGACCGCTTCCGCGATGGGCATCTACGGCGCCATTGCACCGTTCCTGTCCATGCCGTCCGCCGCACTCACCGGTGCAGCCGCTGCTTCCGGACTGGCCCTGGTCAACTCCCTCGGCAACCTCGGCGGCTTTGTGGCCCCGTACGCCGTGGGCCTGCTCAAGGACGCCACCGGCAACAACCAGAGCGGCCTGCTGTTCCTGTCCTTCTGCCTGTGCGTCACGGCAGTGGCCACGTACTTCTACGCCCGGAAACGGCCTGAGGGCGACGCCGCCCTGGACCCTGCAGTTGCCGCTGCGGCAGCGGTCAACGCAGCCAAAGTCTCCTGAACCGAACCCCTGACGAAAGATATACCTGTGACAACCACCGCATTTCCCGCTGAACGTACCGTCGTCCTGACCGGGGCCGCGTCTGCCCGCGGCATCGGCCGCGCCACCGCGGACCTGATGGCCAGCGAGGGCTGGTCCATCGCAATCCTTGACATCAACGCCGAAGACGCCAAAGCCGCGGCCGCGGAGATCGGCTCCAACCGTGCAGTGAAGGCAATCGGAGTGGGCGCGGACGTGTCCGACGCCGCTTCCGTGGACAGGGCCATCAGCGAAATCGAAGACTCGCTGCCGCCCATCGTTGCCCTCGCCAACCTTGCCGGCATCAGCTCGCCCACCCCCTTCATGGACACCACCGTGGAGGAGTGGGACAAGGTATTCGCCATCAACATGCGCGGCACCTTCATCGTGTCCCAGCGCGTGCTCAAGGGCATGATTGAGCGCAAGCTCGGACGCATCGTGAGCATTTCCTCGATTTCCGCGCAGCGTGGCGGCGGCACCTACTCCAAGGTGGCGTACAGCGCCTCGAAGGCTGGAATCATCGGGTTCACCAGGGCCCTTGCCCGTGAGGTGGGGGAGTTCGGCGTGACCGTCAACGCCATCGCACCGGGTCCCATTGACACTGACATCATGGGCGGCACCCTCTCTGAGGAACGCAAGGCCCAGATGTCCGAGGGCATCATGATGGGGCGCGTGGGTACCCGCGAGGAAGTGGCCGCACTTATTTCCTTCCTGCTCGGGAAGGACGCCGGCTACATCACGGCAGCCACCTACGACATCAACGGCGGCCTGCAGGTCAGCTGACCGCACAGCCATGATTCACGGCAGTAGCGCCCCGGCGGGTTTCGTCCGGGGCGCTGCTGCTGTTTGTCGTACAGGGACCGTGCAGGGCCATCCCCGGGGGTGTGCTTCCCGGGTGCCTGTTCCTACACTGGGGTGATGATCACAGTCACCGGAAGTGTGGAAACCAAATTGTCCGCAGAGAAGGCCTTTGCCTTCCTGAGCGCGTTCGAGAACACCAGCGAGTGGGATCCCAACACCCCGGTGATGGAGAAACTGACGCCCGGTCCGGTGGCGGTGGGGCACCGCTACCATGCTGAGTCCGAGTTCCGCGGCAAGCGGCAGTCACTGGAGTACGAGGTCATCGAGCTGACGGAGAACCACATCAAGCTCCGCGGCGAGAACAAGTCCGTCACCGCCTTCGACTCGATCGACGTGAGCCCCGCCGCCCAGGGGTCGGTAGTGAAATATACCGCCGAGTTCAGCATCAAGGGGCCGGCCAAAATCGTCCAGCCGCTCCTGAAGCCGGCCTTTATGTCCCTGCGGGACCCCGCGCTGAACGGGATCCGGGACACCCTCAACTCCCTGGCCGCCGCATAGGCTCCCAACGTACCTGGTCACCGTCGGACGCGTGCCAGGAGGCGGCGGGCAGAAGCGCCGGGGCCCCGACGGCGGCTGGGCGTCGGGAATCCCCATAAAGCGGTGGACCGTGGGTCCTTCCGCCGTCACCGTGCTGCCGCGAACAGCCCCCGTGCGCGGGCTGGCGTTTGTCATGGAGCACACATTATGACCGCCTCGCAGGTAGGCTGGCATGTACCGTTCGGCAGTGAGCGGCCAAGGCGTTCATTTAATGGACGACGTGGCCTACGTGCTGTTCGGGAGGGGAAAGTGGTGGCTCACGCCGAAGCCGCGAATGACGATGTCTTCGCCGACGTCGCGCTGCATCTTCAGGACCTGGTGCTGGACAGCGCCAATATTGACGAGTTCCTTCGGGACCTGGCCAGCTATTCGGCGCGACGGCTGAGCAGCGGGGACCGGGAAATTCTCTGCGGCGTTGCTGTCGAGAGGCAGAAGAAGGCCACCGCCATCGCTGGCAGCGATCCCTGCATCCGCGTCCTTGACCAGCTCCAGAACAAGTACGGCGACGGACCGGGCATCACCGCCATGCGCACCATGGACACGGTCCTGGTCCCTGACGTGAGCCAGGAAAGGCGATGGCCTGCCTATGCCAGCGCGCTCTCCGGCCAGGGACTGTTCTCCGCTGTCAGCGTGCCGCTCGCGCTGGGCGAAGATACCCGTGGTGCGCTCAGCCTGTACAGCGTCCGGTTGCAGGCCTTCAGCAGCGAAGACATTGCCACCGTGCGGGCCTTCTCCGGACAGGTTTCAAAAAGCCTGCGGCTGGCACTGCGGATAGGCAAGTTGCAGGACACGAAGGACAGCATGAGCGCCGCCATGAAGTCGCGGACCGTGATCGACCTGGCCACCGGCGCCATCATGGCCCAGAGCCGCTGCAGCCAGCACCAGGCGTTCAGCGTGCTGCTGCAGGCCTCCAACACCCGGAACATGAAGCTCAAGGAGGTTGCCGCCACCGTGGTTGCATCCATCGCCGGCAGTTCCGGCACCTCCACCTACTTTGACGAGTAGGGTTCCTGCGAGTCGCTTCCCGCCTGGGCCAGGAGGGAGCCGCTGAACGGTGCCCGGGACAGCAGGCCTGCGGCAGCACAATGCTCGTTGACGGCCTGGGCCAACGCGTCCCTGTCTTTCGGGGGAAGGGTTGCCAGCCCGCTGCTGTAGTCCCGGATGTCCTCCTCGGAAGCGTCGCCGCCGAGGGCCAGGTATTCCAGCCACAGCTGGCCCATGTCCAGGGCGTGCTCCCGTATCAGTGCGCCGGTAAGGGCCTGCTGGTCCGCTGCGTCCACTGCTCCGTCCTTTCCTGGAAGTATTTCTTCCCCAGTGGAGGTTCGGAGCGGCGGCGCTGCTGGATGGGCGGGTGGTGGCTCTTTTCCTAAACCGGCTGTACCGCTTTTTCGGTTGCTGCGGACCGCCGCCCAGATAGATAACCTCGCCTATGGCAAGCATGAAGCCGCCACGAAGCTAGCTTCCAACAGCCAAAAGCCGCTGGATCTGCTCCGCCGCTTCGCTGTCCGGTGCCGGGGTGTAGACGACAAAGTGGAGGTCCGGCCGGTCCGACGGTGAAACCTGGTGGTGCTCCAGCCTCATGACCCCCACCGAGGGGTGCCGGAACAGCCGCTCCCGGGATTCGAACCCAAGGATGTCGTACCGGTCCCAGCCCTCCTTGAACTCCGGACTCGTCTGCTTGAGCCGCTCCACCTGGTAGGCCACGTCCGGATCGCCCAGCCGTTGCCCCGCTTCCGCCCGGAACTCGGCAAGGAACCGCCTGCTGGTGACATCCCAGTCGGGGAGCAGCTCCTTCACATAGGGGTCGGTGAAGACCAGCCACAGCAGGTTCCGCTCCGGGGCGGCCACGTTGGCGATGTTGGGATACAAGGCGGCGTAGGCCCGGTTCCACCCCGTAACGCTCCAGTCCGGGGCAAGCGCGAATGCCGGGTTAGGCCCCAATGCATCGAGGAGCCGCTGGATGTGCGCCGGTGCGTCAGCAGCTGCCGGACCGGAGGACACCGGCACGGAATACCCGCCCAGTGAAAGGACATAGGAACGGCCGGCCTCCGAAAGGTGCAGTGTCCGGACCACGGCCTCCAGGACTTCCCGGGAGGGCCTGATGTCCCGGCCCTGTTCCAGCCACGTGTACCAGGTGACGCTGACCCCGGAAAGGAAGGCCACTTCCTCCCGCCGGAGTCCGCGTTCGCGCCGGCGCGCCACCGGCGGCAATCCATATTCGGACCGTAGTGCCTGGTCGCGGCGTGCCCGCAGGTATAGTCCCAGTTCCTTGCGCTTCTCGCCTGCCTCTTTCACGCCCACTAACACTAGTAGTCTGGTACTCCTGCTACTAGTATCACCACTGTCTTCCGCCGCGCCGGCCTGGACGGCAGGATCGGTACCATGCCTCCTCTCCGTTCACGCACTGTCACCCACGGCCGCAACATGGCCGGCGCCCGCGCACTGCTGCGCGCTTCCGGCGTCGCCAACTCCGACATCGGCAAGCCGATCATCGCCGTGGCCAACTCCTTCACCGAGTTCGTCCCCGGCCACACCCACCTCGCCCCCGTGGGCCGGATCGTCTCCGACGCCATCCTCGCCGCCGGCGCTGTGCCCCGCGAGTTCAACACCATCGCAGTGGACGACGGTATCGCCATGGGCCACTCCGGCATGCTTTATTCGCTGCCGTCCCGGGACTTGATCGCCGACTCGGTGGAGTACATGGTTAACGCACACTGCGCCGACGCGCTGGTCTGCATCTCCAACTGCGACAAGATCACCCCCGGCATGCTCATGGCGGCCCTCCGCCTCAACATCCCGGTGGTGTTCGTCTCAGGCGGCCCCATGGAGGCCGGCCGCGTGACCCTGACCGACGGTTCTGTGCGCTCCCTGGACCTGGTGAACGCCATTGCCGACGCCGTGGATGAGTCCATCTCCGACGAGGACATCAACCTCATCGAAGAGAACGCCTGTCCCACCTGCGGGTCCTGCTCCGGCATGTTTACCGCCAACTCGATGAACTGCCTCGCGGAGGCCATCGGCCTTGCCCTGCCGGGCAACGGCTCCGTGCTCGCGACCCACACCGCACGCAAGGCGCTGTACGAGAAGGCCGGCGCCACCATCGTCGAGCTGGTAAAGCGCTATTACGACGGCGACGACGACTCAGTGCTGCCGCGCTCCATCGCCACCGCCAAGGCCTTCGACAACGCCATGGCCCTGGACATCTCCATGGGCGGCTCCACCAACACCATCCTGCACCTGCTGGCCGCCGCCCAGGAGGCGGGCGTGGACTACGGCCTGGCCGAGATGGACGCCAAGTCCAGGCAGGTGCCTTGCCTGGCAAAGGTGGCCCCGAACGTGGCCAAGGACAAGACCTACTACATGGAGGACGTGCACCGCGCCGGCGGCATCCCCGCCCTGCTGGGTGAGCTGAACCGCGGCGGGCTCCTGCACAAGGACGTCCACTCCGTGCACTCCGCCGACCTGGACGGCTGGCTGGATGATTGGGACGTCCGTGGCGGCAAGGCCACCGAGGAAGCGAAGGCCCTGTGGCACGCTGCCCCCGGCGGAGTCCGCTCCTCCACCGCGTTCTCCCAGTCGAACGAGTGGACCTCCCTGGACACCGACGCCGCGGAAGGCTGCATCCGCTCGGTGGAGCACGCCTACTCCAAGGACGGCGGACTGGCCGTGCTTCGCGGCAATGTGGCCATCGACGGCGCCGTGGTGAAAACCGCCGGCGTGGACGAGTCCATCTGGACCTTCGAAGGCCCGGCCGTTGTATGCGAATCCCAGGACGAGGCCGTGGAAAAGATCCTGAACAAGACCATCATGGAGGGCGACGTGGTGGTCATCCGCTATGAAGGCCCCCGCGGTGGTCCGGGCATGCAGGAAATGCTCTACCCGACGTCGTTCCTCAAGGGCCGCGGCCTGGGCAAGAAGTGCGCCCTCATCACCGACGGCCGCTTCTCGGGCGGCACCTCCGGACTGTCCATCGGGCACATCTCGCCCGAGGCTGCCTCCGGCGGCGCCATCGCCCTCGTGGAGGACGGCGACATCATCAGCATCAACATCAGTGAGCGCTCGCTCGAGTTGCAGGTATCCGACGAAATCCTCGCCGAACGCCGCGAAAAGCTCCTGGCCAACGGCGGGTACAAGCCCAAGGACCGGGACCGCCAGGTGTCCCCGGCCCTTCGTGCCTACGCCGCCATGGCGCTGTCCGCCGACAAGGGCGCCGTCCGGGACGTCTCGCTGGTGGAGAACCTCGGCTAAGCCGCCTTGGGGCCGGGAGAAATCCCGGCCCGTTCTCCTTCCTGATCTGCGACGATGTGCGAAGGACCATTCCCAGGAGGATCCATTGCCTTACACGGTTGATTTCAAGAACGTGTCCACCACAGGCCTGGAGTCGTCACCCGTCGCGGAGGCGCTGGCAGGGCTGCGGGCCAACGAGGCGCGCTACTACAAAACCAAGTACGGCCACGACTTCACCGTCACGCCGGCCGGCGAGGCTCCGGAGACCCTGGAGTACATCAACCACATCCTCGCCACCGAACAAAATCTCGCCATCTCCTCCCGCCCCCTGGAGGTCTCCTCGTTCGAAGTGGACGGCCTCCGCATGGCGTACGTGTTCTACGAATCCGGCCTGTCCATCAACGTCATGTACGGCATCGAGGAGGGGGCGAAGCGCGCCGTTGGCTTCAAGCTGTCCGAAGGGATGGAGGTTCCCGAGGAATTGGCGTCCAGCTTCAGGTTTGCGCGCCAGAAGTCAAAGCTCGCAGGCGTCATCCGCGGCTCCTACTTCGTGATCAAGGGCGAGTACTGAACACCTTTCCTGCTGGGGACTGAGCCAGGGGCTAGCTGGCTGACTGGCCTGTAGCGGGCGGTGGAGCGTCGGCCGTGCCCTGGCTGCTCGACCAGATCTGGCTCATCTCTTCGGTGGACTGCTCCACGATCCTGCTCATTGCCGCATGTGCTGCGGTCGCCTCGCCGCGCTGGATGGCGCTGGCCAGGTCCACGTGCAGCTGCAGGGCTTCGTGGTGCGGCAAGTGGGGCATCAAGCCGTGTTCCGTCCTGCCGGTGAGAACCTCCGCCACAAGGTTCTCCAGCTGGGAAAACATCGCATTGCCGGAGGCTTTGAGTATCGCGGCATGGAATTCCACGTCCAGCCGGAGGAACTCCTCCTGGTCTCCGCGTTGGCCGGCAGCCCATAGCCTGGCCGCAAGGGAGACGAGTTCGCTGCCGGCATCCCAGGAGGCCCGTTCGGCGGCGAGGCGGGCAGCCTGCGGTTCGATGGCTCCGCGAAGTTCATTGAGGGACTGCAGCTGCTCCAGCCGGCGGGAGGACGCCAGGCGCCAGCGGATCACCTGCGGGTCGTAGAGATTCCAGCACTCCTCAGGCTGCACAATCGTCCCGAACCGCCGGCGGGACTCCAGCATTCCCTTTGATGACAGCACCCTGGCGGCCTCACGGACCACGGACCGGGATACGTTGTGCTGCCCCTCCAGCTCGTCCAGCCTCAGGACGGAATGCGGCGCCCAATGCCCATCGGCGATGCCAAGCCCCAGGCTCTCGACCAACGCAGCATGCAGGTCGGTAGGGGACTCCGCCTTTGGGGTTTTCATAAATAAATCATACGGCTCGCTGGCAAGGGCTTGTCTAAGTCTGCCTTATTTCCCTATGATCGCTCCCAAGGCAGATGTAAAGATGCATTTGTAGGGCGGCTGGACAGTGACGTCAGCCCTCAGAAAGCAAAGGGAGTCGTAATGAAGCGACGTTCAATCGTGAAGTACGCGGCAGTCGCCGCAGCACTTTCGTTGGGGCTGACCGCCTGTAGCGGGGGCGGCGGAAGCACGGACGCCAAGGAATCAGGCACGGTACGTGTCACGCTGGCCAACCACGTCTGGACTGAAGGCATCAAGGCAGCCATTCCGGACTTCGAGAAGTCCAGCGGGCTCAAGGTGGAATTGACCCAGCTCGGCGAAGACCAGCTCTCGGACCAGTACAACGTCAAGCTCAACGCCGGCAGCGACGAGATCGACGTGATGATGTACCGCCCGCTCCAGGAAGGCAAGGCATTCGCCAAGAACGGCTACCTGGCCGACCTGACCGAAAAGGTGTCCTCCGATTCCGGCTGGGACTGGAAGGACTACCAGGAAGGCCCGGTCAAGGCCACCACCGCCGACGGCAAGGTTGTAGGCGTCCCGATCATCACCGAGCGCGAGGTCCTCTACTACCGCAAGGACCTGCTGCAGGCCGCCGGCCTCCAGGTTCCCAAGACCATGGAGGAGCTCGAGGCGGCAGCCAAGGCCATCAAGGCGTCCAACCCCGACGTCGCCGGCTTCGTGGCCCGCACCGGCAAGTCCGCCGCCGTCACCCAGTTCTCCAGCTTCCTGTACAGCTTCGGCGGTGACTTCACCGACTCCAGCGGAAAGTCCGCCGTCAACTCGGACGCTGCAAAGAAGGCCTACGGATACTACGGCGGCCTCATCAGGAACTACGGCCCTGCCAACGTCAGCACGGACATGAGCTGGCCCGAGGCTATGGCGATCTTCACCCAGGGCAAAGCCGCCTTCTACACCGAGGCGGACTCGCTCTACAAGAACGCCACTGATCCGGCCAAGTCCAAGGTTGCGGACACTGTTGGATTCGCACCGCTGCCCGCAGGTCCCGCCGGTTCCAAGCCCTACAACATCCCCTCATGGGGCCTGGCCGTCAACGAGGCGTCCAGCAACCAGGACAACGCATGGAAGTTCATCCAGTGGGCAACGGGCAAGGAACGTACCCTGGCCGCGCAGAAGGCCGGTGTTCCCGGACCCCGGACTTCCGTCTGGGCGAACGCTGAAGGTACCTCCACCTACCCGAAGGACCTCGCCGAAGCCATCGCCGTGAGCGCGAAGAACGGTGTTGGGCATGACCGTCCCCAGGTTGTCACCGTGGGCAAGGCCAGGGAAATTGTTGGCGAGCCGATCGTAGCCAGCATCACCGGCGCCGATCCCTCCGCGGCAGCCGACTCGGCCCACGAAGCGTTCCAGAAGTTCCTGGACAGCGAAAAGAAGTAACCCCGCAGGCGCCCGCGCCTGCGTCGGTCACACCCTGCACCACAGCCCGGCGGGACGGCGGCCCTGTCGCCGTCCCGCCGCGGACCGCACCCCCAACTCCTTAGGTGAACCATGTCCGTAACGAACGCTCCCCGCAGCGCTCCCGCCCGCAGCGCCGGCCGCCCTCCCAGCGTTGGGGGGAACATCTCCGCCTGGTCCAACCGGCACCGCAAGTGGCTTTTTGCGGCCCCCGCGATGATCTTCGTCGGCGTCCTGATTGTCTTCCCCCTGGTGTGGACCCTGTACCTGAGCCTCACCGATTCGCAGGGCTCCGTCCGCGCCGCCACGGAGTTCATCGGCCTCCAGAACTACCTCACTGTTCTCACCGACACGGAGCGGTTCTGGCCGGCAGTGGGCCGCACGCTGACCTTCACCGGCGTGGCGCTGGTCTGCGAGGTTGTGCTCGGCATGGGCATCGCCCTGCTCCTGTGGCGTCCCTTCCGCGGCGAAAAGTGGGTCCGCGTGGCAATCCTGCTTCCGCTGGTGGCCACCCCGGTTGCCGTCGGCATGATGTGGCGCCTGATCTTCGATCCGAACATCGGCTTCGCCAACCAGCTGCTGGGAATGATCGGCATTCCACCGCAGCCCTGGCTTTCCGGCCAGGACACCGCCCTTGGCACCACCATCTTCATGGACGTGTGGCAGTGGACCCCCATGGTGGTGCTGATCCTCCTCGCCGGACTGACGTCCCTCTCCGATGAGCCTGACGAGGCTGCCCGCGTGGACGGCGCCAACGCCTTCCAGCGCTTCTTCTACATCACGCTGCCCCTCATGATGCCCACCGTGATCGTGGCCATCCTGCTCCGCGGCATCGATGCCCTGAAGACCTTCGACATCCTGTACGCCACCAAGGGCAAGGGCGGCGGATCCTTCAACGAAGTGGAAACCCTGAACGTCTACGCCTACGGCCTGAGCTTCGACTACAACCAGTACGGGCTGTCCTCCGCCGTCTTGATCCTGTTCTTCATGATCATCATCGGCTCGATGTGGCTGCTGACCATGCGCAAGAAAGCGGTAAGCAAATGACCGTCCTGACCCCAAGCCAAACGACCGGAACGCCCCAGGTGCTGCACCGCCGTCGGAAGCCCCTGTCCGTCAGGCTCTACAAGGTCTTCCGGGTTGCAGCCCTCATTGCCGTGGTGCTGTTCCTCCTCGCCCCGTTGTTTTGGATGTTCCTCGCCTCCCTCAAGACCAACGTGGACATCTACGACACGGGCAAGGCCTTCTTCTTCACGCCCACCGGCGAGAACTACGCCAACGTCCTCCAGCGGAACAACTACTTTGTCTTCATCTTCAACAGCTTCTGGGTGGCCTTCGTTTCCACCGCGCTGTCGATCGTGCTGGGGGTTCCCGCCGCCTATGCGATGAGCCGCTTCACCATGCACCGCTCCGCCCTCGTGGTCCTGATGGCCCGCGTGATCCCCGGTGTGTCCCTGCTGGTGCCGTGGTACTACGTATTCTCCAACCTGCGGATGGTGGGCCGTTTCGAGGTGCTGATCCTCAGCCACATGTTCGTGGCCCTGCCGCTGATCGTCTACATCATGATGAGCTACTTCGATTCCCTGCCGCTGGAGCTGGAGGAGTCCGCGCAGGTGGACGGGCTCACCCCGATCGGCGCGTTCCGCCTCATCACCCTGCCGCTCTCGGTCGCCGGCATCGCCACCGCCGGGATCCTGTCCTTCATCTTTTCCTGGAACAACTTCATGTTTGCCCTGGTCCTCTCCGGCTCCAGCACCAAGACGCTGCCCGTGGCCATCTTCGACTTCGTGTCCTACGCCAGCATCGACTGGGGCGGCCTGATGGCCGCCGCCACCGTGGTCACCATCCCGATCATGATCATTGCGCTGTTCACGCAGAAATACATCGTTTCCGGCCTCACCGCCGGCGCCACCAAGGGCTAGGCAAAAATGACGCTCATCAGCAGGATTGAAACCTTCCTCGTCGCGCCGCGCTGGCTCTTCGTCCGGATCGAGACGGACAGTGGGATTGTCGGCTGGGGAGAGGCGACGTGCGAAGGCCGCAGCGAAACGGTGCGCACCGCCGTCGAACAGCTCGCCGAACTACTGATCGGCAATGACGCGCTGCGGATCGAAGACCACTGGCAGGTGATGACCAAAGGGTCCTTCTACCGCGGGGGGCCCATCCTCGCCAGCGCCGTATCGGGCCTGGACCAGGCCCTCTGGGACATCGCCGGCAAGTACTTCAACGCGCCCGTGCACCAACTGCTGGGCGGCCACGTCCGTGACCGCATCCGGATGTACGGCTGGGTGGGCGGCGACGAACCCAACGAAGTGGCCGACCAGATCAGCGCGCAGCTGGAGGTGGGCCTCACCGCGGTGAAGATGAATGCCAGCGGGCGGATGAGCCCCATCGCCTCGGTTGCAGAGCTCGACGGCGTTGTCCGCCGGGTGGCCGCCGCCCGCGAAGTCCTTGGTGAGCACCGCGACGTTGCCGTGGATTTCCACGGCCGCTTCAGCCTCGCCAACGCCCGCCGAGTGGCGCCGCTGCTGGAACCGTACCGGCCTTTCTTCCTCGAAGAGCCCGTGGTCCCGGAGAACACCCACCTCCTGCGGGAATTCACGTCGTCCACCACCACGCCGGTCTCCACCGGCGAGCGGCTCTACAGCCGGCAGGAATTCCTGCCCGCACTGCAGGCCGGCATCGCCGTGGCCCAGCCGGACCTCTCCCACGCGGGCGGCATCACGGAGGTCCGCAAGATCGCCTCGCTGGCCGAGGTTTATGAAGTCCAGCTGGCACCGCACTGCCCGCTGGGGCCGCTGGCACTCGCCGCGTGCCTGCAGGTGGGCTTCGCGACGCCCAACTTCCTGATCCAGGAACAGAGCATCGGCATCCACTACAACAAGGGCGCCGAGGTCCTGGACTACGTGGTGGACAAAACGCCGCTGAAGTTCGTGAACGGGCACATCGAACGGCTCACCGGCCCCGGCCTGGGCATCGAGATCGACGAAGCCGTGGTTCGGGCGGCGGACAAGCGCGGACACGCCTGGCGGGGTCCGGTGTGGCGCCAGCCGGACGGCGCTTTCGCAGAATGGTGACGGCCTGGACTGCGGGCACGGACACGGACACCCCTCAAAAGGAGAAGCACAGCATGGAGAACACCCTGACCCCCGAGGACCTGCTGGCCGGGGTGCGCCGGACCAGGCTGGTGGCGATCGTGCGCGGAACGGACGGCGCGGCCGCGGGGAGGGCCGCCCTCGCGGCGATGGAGGAGGGCTTCAAGTACGTTGAAATCGCCCTCACCACGCCGGGGGCCCTCAAGGCGATCGGCGAGGTGCGCGCAGCTGCTCCCGCCGGGTGCTTCGTGGGGGCCGGGACCGTGCTGACAAAGCAGGACGCGGAAGATGTCGAATCCGCAGGCGGCCAGTTCATAGTCACCCCGTCGCTCGCTCCCTCCATCGAGGCGGCGGCCGGTCGGGGCATTGCCGTCCTGGCCGGGGCCCTCACCCCCAGCGAGGCCTTCGAAGCGATGAGCCGCGGCGCCGCGGCAATCAAGCTTTTCCCCGCCTCCATCGGCGGGCCCGGCTACCTGAAGGCGCTGCGCGATCCGTTCCCGGACATCCCTTTCATCGCCGTGGGCGGCGTCGGACTCGATGAAGCCGCCGGATACTGGGGAGCCGGTGCCATCGCGGTGGGGCTGGGAGGCCCGCTGTTCGGAGACGCCGCATCCGGCGGCGACCTTGCTGCCATGCGCGGGCGCGCGCGCCGCTTCGTCGCCCTTGCCGCGTACAACGGGCGCGCCGCGAAGGGCCTGCGGTGACTGCCGCCGTCGGACACCCCTCGGCGCCCGGAGCCGTTGATCTCCTGACCTTCGGCGAGTCCATGGTCTCGCTGCGCTCCGCCGGGCCCCTGTCCGCCGGCGGCGCCCTGGGCATGCACGTGGCCGGTGCCGAGTCGAACGTGGCCGTCGGCGTCGCACGGCTCGGGCACAGCGTCACCTGGGCCGGCGTTGTGGGTGCCGATCCGCACGGCGAGTTCATCCTCCGCCAACTCCGTGCCGAGGGGGTGCGGCTGGAGCACCGCGCGGACGCTTCCCGCCGGACCGGGTTGATGTTCCTTGAACAACGCACCGCCGACGTGACGCGCGCCTTCTACTACCGCTCCGGCTCCGCAGGGTCAACACTGTGCCCGGAGGATGTGGAACCTGCCCTCCATGCGGGCGCCCGCATCCTCCACCTGACCGGCATCACGGCCGCCCTCAGCCCGGAGTCCCGGAAGGCCGTGGAATACGCCGCCGAACAAGCCGCCGGCGCCGGCGCCGTGGTGTCCATCGACGTCAACTACCGCAGCAAGCTTTGGTCCCGGGAAGAGGCACGGAAGGTGCTGGCACCGCTGCTGAGGCATGCCAGCATTGTGATTGCTTCCGACGACGAACTTGGCCTGGTTGCCGCCGGAACGGATGGTGCGCCAGGGGCCGACCCCGGTGAATCGGCGATGGTCGCCGAAATCCTGGGGCTCGGAGTGCGCGAGGTGGTGGTCAAGCGGGGCGCGGCCGGCGCCAGCGTCCACACCGCCGAGGGCCGGTGGGATGTCCCGGCCGTCCCGGTCACCAGCATCGACACGATAGGAGCCGGTGACGCCTTCACCGCCGGCTACCTATCCGCCTTGCTCGACGGCGCCGACGTGCCCGGCCGCCTGGAGCGCGGCGCCCTCACCGGGGCCTTCGCCGTGAGCACCGCGGGGGACTGGGAAGGCCTTCCTAACAGGTCGGAACTTGCCCTGCTGGGAACCACTCCCAGCGGAACCACCCAACGTTGATCCGTTCGAGCTCCACCCCCGCCAGCCCAACGTACCGCTACCACTGACCAAGAAAGCCTGGTTCTGCTGTGAAAATCATTGCCGCCGATGTCTTCGTGACCAGTCCCTCCCGGAATTTCGTGACGCTCCGGATTACTACCGAGGATGGTGTGACCGGTATTGGTGACGCCACGTTGAATGGGCGTGAGCTTGCTGTTGCCGCGTATTTGAAGGAGCACGTGGCGCAGCTGCTGATTGGCAAGGACGCGCACCGGATCGAGGACACGTGGCAGTTCCTGTACCGGTCAGCGTATTGGCGGCGGGGCCCGGTGACGATGGCTGCGATCGCTGCGGTGGATATGGCGTTGTGGGATATCAAGGGCAAGGTGGCCGGGATGCCGGTGTACCAGCTCCTGGGCGGGGCGTCCCGGAACGGGCTGCGCGCCTACGGGCACGCGTCCGGTGCTGACTTGCCGTCGCTGTTCGACTCCGTCCGGGAACACCTGGAACTCGGGTATAAGTCGATCCGGATCCAGACCGCCGTCCCCGGCATCAAGGCCGTCTACGGGGTGGCCGCCCAGGCGCAGGCTTCGGGGGAGCGGTACGACTACGAGCCCGCCGGGCGGGGCGCGTTCCCGGTGGAGGAGGACTGGGACACCCGGGCGTACCTGCGGCACCTTCCCACCGTGTTTGAGGCGGTCCGGAACGAGTTCGGCCCGGAGATCCCTTTGCTGCATGACGGGCACCACCGGATGACCCCCATCCAGGCCGCGAAGCTGGGCAAGGCGCTGGAGCCGTATGACCTGTTCTGGCTGGAGGACTGCACCCCGGCGGAGAACCAGGAGGGCCTGCGCCTGGTCCGCCAGCACACCACCACCCCGCTGGCGATCGGTGAAATCTTCAACACGGTGTGGGACTACCAGACCCTGATCAAGGAACAGCTGATCGACTATGTCCGCGCCGCGTCCACCCACTTCGGCGGGATCAGCCCGTTGAAGAAGGTGATGGATTTCGCCGCGCAGTACCAGATCAAGTCCGGTTTCCACGGCCCCACGGACATTTCCCCGGTGGGCTTCGCGGCGCAGCTGCACGTGGGCCTGGCGATCCACAACTACGGCATCCAGGAGTACATGCAGCACTCGGACAAGACCAACGAGGTCTTCGAGCAGTCCATGACCTTCGTGGACGGCTACCTCCACCCCGGGGACAAGCCCGGGATCGGCGTCGAGTTCAACGAGGAAGCCGCAGCCGCGTTCCCGTACCAGCAGGCCTACCTGCCCTACAACCGCCTCATCGACGGAACGGTCCACGACTGGTAGTTGGCTGGCCCAAAGGCCCGCAGATTACCGGACTGGGCGGCATTGGCCCGGTGTTGCCTGGCCGATGATTTTCCGCCCCGTGCCGGCCTGTACAACGGATGCCGATTCACGGGAGACTGGCGCCATGCGCACCCTGACCTTCGGCATGAACGTGAGCCTGGACGGCTACATCGCCGCGCCCGGTGACGACCTCGGCTGGAGCGTACCAAGCGATGAGCTGTTCCAGTGGTGGTCTGACCGGGTGGGGGCGACGGGCCTGGCGCTATACGGGCGGAAATTGTGGGAGACCATGAGCTCCCACTGGCCCACCGCCGACCAGCAGCCCGGCGCCACGCCGGCGCACATCGAGTTCGCCCGCCGCTGGCGGGACATGCCGAAAGTGGTGTTCTCCTCAACGACCAGCACAGTCGACTGGAACACCCGCCTGGTCACCAGCAACGCGGTCGCCGAGATCACCCGCCTCAAGGCGGACGACGGCGGCTCCATGGACATCGGCGGCGCCACGCTCGCCGCGGCAGCCATGCGGGCCGGACTGATCGACGAGTACCTGATGCTCACCCATCCGGTCCTGGTGGGCGGCGGCACGCCGTTCTTCGCCACCCTGGACAACTGGGTAAACCTGGACCTGGTGGAGTCCCGGATGTTTCCCGGCGGCGTGGTCCTGACCAGGTACAAGACCCGGCGCTGACTGCCGGAGGGCCCCAGGCGAGGAACCGTTACCGAGACATAGACGGTTCAGCTATGGCCAAGGGAATGAGCTACAGTAGCGCGCGATCTCTATCGGCCTGCTTAGCCGCAAGGATGCCATCTCGTGCCGCCGGCCGGATTACTCGCCCTTTGATTTGAAGTGAAGCCCGTCGATTGCCGCGTAACTGCCGTTTTCAACGTTCAAAAACGACACCTACGGAGCAATCGATGGGGTTTCTGGAGGCACTAGGAGATTTCCAGGCCGGGGCGGAGGCGGTGGAGCGCCAGCCTCCGCCGGACTGCCCGGCCCCCTACGACTCGCACTCCCTGCAGTACTTCTTGCCGTCCTTCTCCCTTGCCAGCTGGCTGCGGTGGTGCACCAGGAAGCAGGACATGCAGGTGAATTCGTCGGCCTGGACCGGCACCACCTGGATTAGGAGCTCCTCGTTCGAAAGGTCCGCCCCGGGCAGTTCGAAGCTGTCCGCGAGCTCGGCCTCGTCTACGTCGGTTGTCGCCTCCCTTCGGCCCGACTTCTCGGTCTTCAGCTCCTCAAAGCCGCTGTTCGGCTCTTCCTCGGGCGTCACCCGTGGAGCGTCATAGTCAACTGACATTAATGCGTTCTCCTGTCG
The DNA here is from genome assembly GCF_020809045.1 of Pseudarthrobacter sp. L1SW. NCBI lineage: Bacteria > Bacillati > Actinomycetota > Actinomycetes > Micrococcales > Micrococcaceae > Pseudarthrobacter > Pseudarthrobacter sp. L1SW. The sequence continues at coordinate 402,293 of NZ_CP078079.1, forward strand.
GCTGGTTGCAGTTCGTTCTGAACAGAGCAACAACATGGACGCGGGCCCGGATATTCCCGGCCTGGCACCTTGCGCTGCGGTAGGTAGACTGATCTAACTACTCACGAAGCAAGGAGCCGCGTTGCCCCTCCCGGATGCCGCGCCAGCCAGCGCTGAGGCAAGCGCGCCTTCCGCCGCAAAATCACCGAAGCGCCCGGCCCGGGTGCTGCTGCTTGAAGCGGCAGCCCGGCTCTTCTATGCCCAAGGCGTGGGGGCCACCGGGATCGATGCCATCACCGCTGGGGCCGGCGTTGCCAAGAAGAGCCTCTACAACAATTTCGCCTCCAAGGCGGAACTTGTGGCCGCCTATTTGGAAGCGCGGCACGCGGAGTGGCTTGGCCTGTACGGCAAGCGGATGGAGACCGCCCAGACTCCGCGGGAACGGGTGCTGGCTGTTTTTGACGCATATATGGACCACGCCAACCTCGCCTACCAGGACGGGTTCAGGGGCTGCGGGCTGCTTAATGCAGCGGCGGAACTTCCCGCGGGGGCGGCCGGGCGGGTTGCGGTCCGGAAACACAAGGAAGAGGTTGAGGAACTGCTGGCCCGGCACGTGGCCGAGCTCCTGCCGGGAGAGGATGGGCGCGCCGCCGGGCTGGCCAGGCACCTGGCCTTCCTGCTCGAAGGTGCCATGGCCAGGGCCGGGCTGGAGGGGAATGACCAGCGCCTGAAGGACGGCCGGACCATCGCCGCCCGGCTGTTGGAGGGGCTGTGAACCCGGACGCCGGAAACCACAGAGTGCCGCTGTGGGGTGCTTTATGCGTTGCCGCCGCATCCGTGCTCTGGGGAACCACGGGAACGGCTGCCACCTTCGCCCCGGCCGTGAGCCCGTTGGCTGTTGGCGCAGTTGCCATGGGCGTCGGCGGCCTGCTCCAGGCCCTCTATGCCGTCAACGCCATCACCGGGCAATGGCCGGGCCTGCTGGACCGTTGGCGCCTGGTGTCCTTGGGTGCGGTGGCGGTGGCGGTCTACCCACTGGCCTTCTACAGCTCGATGCGCTTGTCCGGCGTTGCGGTGGGAACCGTGGTTTCCATCGGTTCGGCGCCGGTGGCAGCTGCACTCATCGAGCGCTTCGCGGATGGAAAGCCGCTCAGCCGCAGGTGGGCGGCCGGAGCTTTCCTGGGTGTCATGGGCGCGGCACTGCTGTCCTCGGCCGGGCAGGGGCACGAACAGGCCGCCACTTCCGGCTCTCCTGGTGAGACGTGGACCCCGTTGGCGGGGATAGCCCTGGGTCTGGTGGCCGGTGCCACATATGCCCTGTACTCCTGGGCGGCCCACCGCATTATCGGCGGCGGCATATCTTCACGGGCAGCGATGGGAACTGTCTTCGGCCTCGGTGGGCTCCTGCTGATGCCCGTGCTCCTGGCAACCGGCGCGCCCCTGCTGGAATCCTGGACCAATTTCTCCGTGGGAGCCTACATGGCCCTGGTCCCGATGTTCGCCGGCTATGTGCTGTTCGGCTGGGGACTGGCCAGGGTCCGGGCCAGCACTGCCACCGGTATTTCCCTGCTTGAAACGGTAGTGGCTGCGGTGCTGGCGGTGCTGGTGGTGGGAGAGCGGCTGCCGCTGCACGGTTGGCTTGGCGCCGCCGTCGTCATTTTCAGCCTTTTCATCCTGACGCCGGGCAAGTCCGCCGGTGTCCTGTCCGCGCCGCCCGCCCCGGCCGTTGACATGCGCGACGGGCAGGACACCCGCAGCGGGCAGTCAACGCCCGCCGGGCAATACACGCCGCCGTATCAGGAAAGTTCCGCGCGAAGCCCGCTACCGCCGTCGTAATTCCGCGAACTCAATGGAGGGAACGATGGTCCCCGCGTCCCGCTCCACAAAGTTGGTTCCGGGCGGCACCACGTCATCGATGGCGTCCAGGACGGATTCGCTGAGCCGGACGTCCGCTGCCTGCAAGTACGCCTGCAGGTGTTCCTCGCTGCGTGGCCCGATGATGACGCTGCTGATGGCGGGGTGGGTGAGGGCGAAGCCGATGGCCAGGTCCACGAGCGAGAGCTCCAGTTTGTCCGCCAGCCGCGCCAGGGCGTCCGCGGCGTGCTGCTTCCGTTCGCTGGAGGGGCCTGAGATGTCGTACCGGCCGGGCAATGAATGCACGCGGGTGGGCGCCTTTCCGGATTCGAGGACGAAGCTGCCGGACAGCCAGCCGCCGGCCAGCGGCCCGTACGCGAGGACGCCCAGCCCGTACTGCTGGGCGATGGGCAGCACGTCGCGTTCGTTGCCGCGCACCAGCATGGAATACGGCACCTGGTTTCCCAGGGGCGGGATCAGGTGGTTTGTGGTGGCCAGCCACTGCGCCTCCACAAGCTGCGCCGGGGTGAAGACGGACGTGCCGTAGTAGAGGATCTTGCCTTGGCGGATCAAGTCGTTGAGCGTGGTGATGGTTTCGAGGACATCGGTGTTGTAGTCCGGCCGGTGTGCCTGGTAGAGGTCGATCCGGTCTGTTTGAAGCCGGCGGAGGCTGCCCTCCACTGCCTGGGTGATCCAGCGGCGGGAGTTTCCGGAGTGGGCGGGGTTGGCGCTCATCTGCCCATGGAACTTTGTGGCGAGGAAGACGTCGTCGCGCCGTCCCCGCAGCGCGCGGCCCACTACCTGCTCCGACTCGCCCTGCGAGTAGACATCGGCGGTATCGACGGCGGTGATCCCGGCGTCCAGCGCCGCCTGGATGATCCGGATGCTCTCATCGGCGCCGGTGGGGGCGCCGTGCGCGCCGCCGTTGGGGCTGCCGTTGCCCTCGCCAAAATTCATGGTGCCCAAAGTGAGCGGGCTGACCGGGGTCCCCGACCGCCCGAATACCCGCAGTTCGCTGAGGCTCATCCCCGGTCCCTCCCGTTGCGTTGCCACTGATGCCTTCGATCGTCATGAGGCTACACAGCTTCGTGTGGAGGCGGCAGGTTTATGCCTTAGTCCTTCGCTTTTCTTCGCACGGAGTAACGCAGGGGCCCGGCGTGACGAATTGTGGCGGGCGTTTCCCCGGCGGTAGCGCCTATATTGAGGCATGGGCACTCCAGGCGATGACGAACAATTCGTTAGGTTGCACGACCTGATTATTGGCAGCAGCAACGTGAACGACTTCCTCACGGAGCTCTCCGGAGTGGCAGCTTCGGCCCTGAGTGAGTCTGCGGGCTCGCGGGTTGAATGCGGTGTGACACTGCGCCGGCGCAAGCGCAGCATGACCGTGGCGGGCAGCAGCGACCGGGCCAAGGAGCTGGACAGGCTCGAGCAGGTCCTGGGTGACGGGCCGTGCCTTGCCGCGCTGGAGACCATGCGGCCTGTAGTCCTTGCGGATGTATACGCCGATACCCGCTGGCCGGAGTTCCAAAAGATCCTGGCCGCCAACGGCTGCAGGAGCGTGCTGGGCGTACCCCTGGCCCTCGACGACAGCCAGGCGGCCGCCTTGAACTTCTTCTCCTCCGAACCTGATGTCTTCACGGGAGCGGTCATCAGCAAGGCACAGGGGTTTGCCGACCAGGCCGAGCGGGCGCTGCGGCTGGCCCTGCAGATCGCTGACGCCCGGAACGTTGCCGACGACCTTTCGGCTGCCATGGAGAACCGCACCACCATCGACTTGGCGTGCGGGGTGATTATGGCCCAGAACCGCTGCTCGCAGGAGGAGGCCATGGCGATGCTCACTAAGGCGTCCAGCCACCGGAACCAGAAGCTGAGGGACCTCGCGGCGGACGTCCTGAGCCGTGTGAGCTCGGGCTCGGTCAGCACGCACTTCGATCCGTAGGCTGCGGGCATGACCTGAAGGCAAGTCAAAGTTGTTGCTGGGACGATCCGGTTTCGTCTCCGCGCCGCCCTGCAATAATCTGAACCAACGGTTGTGCGCGGGGGTGCAGGCGCCCGGTACACCATGCAGCAACAGGCAGCACGTAAGTTCGGGCCACATCACACCAGACGAGGCGGACACGCATGACGGCTTCAGACCAGCAGCATTCATATAGTCCAGGGATGCCAACAGATCCTCCAGGCCCTGCGGCCGCTGCGGTGGAAGCTGCCGACGGCGGGGCCGTAGACCCCCACCTGCTCCAGAAACTCGCGGACGCGCACGGTGTGGGAACCTCCTTCCAGGGCTGGGACGGGCTGCCGCACACCGTGGCCGAAAGTACCCTGATCAAGGTCCTGGCCGCCCTTGGCGTAAAGGCGGACACCAACCCGGGGATTGAGGCCGCGCTGGCGGAAGCGGAACTGGCGCCGTGGCGGCGCATGCTGCCTCCCGCCGTCGTTATCCAGCAGGGCGAGCCGGCGCTGGTCCCGGTCCATGTGCCGGACGGTGCCGCCGTCCAGCTAAGCATTGCCCTCGAGGACAGTGCAGGCACTGTGGACGCCGTCCAGCAGGACGTCTGGGAACAGCCCAAGGATATCGGCGGCGTGTCCATCGGCCGTGCCACGTTCGCCCTCCCGCAGGACCTGCCGCTTGGCTGGCACACCCTGACCGCCGAGTCCGGTGGCACCACTGCCGTGGCCACCCTGGTGGTGACGCCGCGCCAGCTGACAACCGCCAAGCCACTTGAACAGCGCCGAGGCTGGGGGCTTGCCACGCAGCTCTACTCCGTCCGCTCCCGGCGGTCCTGGGGTATTGGCGACTTCGCCGACCTGGCCGACCTTGCCGCCCTCACCGGTGAGCGCGGGGCGGACTACGTGCTGGTGAATCCGCTGCACGCCGCAGAGCCCGTGCCGCCGGTGCAGCCCTCGCCCTATTCCCCCTCCACCCGGAGGTTCTTCAACCCGCTCTACATCCGGGTGGAGGCGATACCCGAACTGGCCTACCTGAAGCCGCGCCGGCGTGCAGCGGTGGAGAAGCTTCGGGAGGAAGTCGCGGGGCTCAACAAGGACGCTGGCCGGCTGGACCGGAACGCCGTCTATGCCGCCAAACTCCAGGCGCTGGAACTGCTCTACCACGCGCGCCGTTCCCCTGCCCGGCAGGCTGCGTTTGATGAGTTCTGCCGGATCTCCGGGACCGGACTGGACGATTTCGCGCTCTGGTCCGCCATCCGTGAAGACGTTGCGCCGGACGATCCCCTGTGGACGGATCCGGCCACTTCCCTGGGCACACCCCAGGCCGAGGCGCTGCGGGAAAAGCTTGCGGACAGGATCGGGTTCCACCGCTGGCTGCAGTGGATCTGCGATGAGCAGCTTGAGGAGGCCCAGAAGGCTGCGCTGCGGTCCGGCATGCGCCTGGGTGTGGTGCACGATCTCGCCGTCGGAGTGGACCACAGCAGTGCCGACGCCTGGACCCTCCGCCACGTGCTCGCTCCGGCCACCAGCGTGGGCGCCCCGCCGGACATGTACAACCAGCAGGGCCAGGACTGGGGACAGCCGCCGTGGCACCCCGCCCGCCTGGCCGAGGCCGGCTACCAGCCGTTCCGGAACATGCTGGCCACGGTCCTGCGGCACGCCGGCGGCATCAGGGTGGACCACATCCTCGGCCTGTTCCGGCTCTGGTGGATCCCGGTTGGCAATGCCCCGGGCGATGGCGCCTACGTCCGTTACGACCATGAGGCGCTGATCGGCATCCTTGCTTTGGAGGCCCAGCGCGCCGGAGCTGTGGTGATCGGGGAGGACCTGGGAACTTTCGAACCGTGGGTGCGTGACTACCTTGCCGCCCGCGGCATCCTGGGAACGTCCATCCTTTGGTTTGAGTACGACGGCGATTCGCCCCTGGCGCCGGAAAAGTACCGGACGCAGGCACTTTCCAGCGTCAACACCCACGACCTTCCGCCCACGGCAGGCTACCTTGCCGGCGATCACGTGGCACTGCGCAGCCGGCTCGAGCTCCTGGAGCGGTCCGAGGAGGAGGAGCGGGCCGAACACAACGCCTCACTGGAGAAAATGCTGGCCCTGCTGCGCGAACGCGGCTACCTGCCCGGTGACGCCGGCGCGCTGGCGGAGACCGAGGAACGGACCATCGAGGCGCTCCACCTCCTGCTCACCCAGACGCCGTCGGTCCTGCTGGGCGTTGCGCTTGTGGATGCGGTGGGCGAGCGGCGCGTCCAGAACCAGCCCGGCACCACCGAAGCGCTGTATCCGAACTGGCAGGTTCCGTTGGCCGGGCCGGACGGCAAGCCCGTGCTCCTTGACGACCTTCCCGCCAACCCGCGGTTCAACTCGCTGCTGGCCGCCGTGGAAGGTGCCCTGCGCAGCTAGCCCGCCGCCGAGGGATCGGCTGGCACAGCAGCGCGGGGCCCCTTCCCGCCGTCCGATGATTCGGGACGGGCTGGAAGTGGCCCCGCGCTGTCCGCTTTTTTCGCGGAGGACTCCGCTAGCCCGCGGTGATCAGGTGGGTGAAGTGGTCATAGCGGAAGGTGAGCGGGCCGCCGTCGTGCTTGAACACAATGTCGCCACCGGGGGAGGCTCCGCCTGCGCCGTAGTTAACGTTCCAGGACCGGTCAAGGGCGGCCTTGAACTCGTAGGTGCCCGCGTCCAGGTTCGGCACGGCCAGCTTCCAGATGAGGTCGGCCGGGTCCAGTGCCAGCTGCGCCTGGTCGCAGGCGGGATCCCAGTCCGAGGCGCAGCCCATTTCGGTGTTCATGCTTCCGGCAGCCGCAACGGCGCCGGGCTGTTGGGAGGCGTACACGGCCGTGATCAGGTGGGTGGTGTTGTCATAGCGGAACGTCACCGGGCCGCCGGGATGGTCCAGCGTGATGTTCGGCCCGTTGGCTGCGCCGCCGGCTCCGTAGTTCTCCGCCCAGCCGCCGTTCAGCGCGGCCTTGTACTCGTACTGGCCCGGGTCAAGATCCACCGTGAGCCGCCAGACCTTGTCGGCAGGGTCCAGCGTCATCATTGCCTTCGGGCAGGTCGGATCCCACTGGCCCGTGCAACCCATGGCTTGGTTCAGGGACCCGACCACGGTCACCGAATTCGGCTGCGGGGCGTCGCCCACCGTGACGGTCCGGATGTCACTGGCCACGCTGAAACCGGGGCCGGCCATCGTGGCCCGGTACGCCACCTTGGTGCCATCCTCAAGGCTCGAGATGTCGTCCGAGGCCGAGTAGACGGGTGAGGACTCGTCGGTGGCAACCGTGGTCCACGCGCCGCCGGCGACGCTGCGTTCGAACGTAACCACGTGGCTTGCCTTCTCGGGATCGGCTGTGGCGCTGAGCTCCACCGAGCCTTTCACGTTGCTGCCCTCTTCCGGTTTCTGCAGCGTGAGGACGGGCGCGGGAACGCTTGCCGCGCGGGACTGCGACGTGGCGGTGTGCCCGCCGTTGTCCAGGACGGTGGCGCGGTACTCCACCGCCGTGCCGGCGTCGAAGGCCGCGACGTCGTGGAACACCTGGTACGGGGCAGTGTCGTCAGTGCCGATGGGTGTCCAGTCCCCGCCTGCTGCCTTGGCTTCGAAGGTGACCTCGTAGAACGACGAGCCGTCGACGTCTGCCGTCACCTTGAGGCGCCCGTTGTCACCCTGCGCGGGCGCCGGCTCCTGGAGGACGACGGCGGGCGCCGCCTTGGAGTGCGGGATCCTCCCGGACGACTCGTACACCACGGCGGAAAGCGGCGGGACGGTGACGGTGAGCTCGCCGTCCACCGAGGTTTTGGCCTCGTCCGCGCCTTCGCCGTAAATCCGGGTATAGGTGCGCTTGGCGATGTACGTGGGCACCTCGGCAGTTTGTGGCTGTTCGCTGTTGTTCAGCGCCACAACGTACTCGCGCTGGTCTTCCGCATCCGTGCGGGAGAAGGCGTAGATGCCGGCGCCGTCGGAGGCGTAACGGTGCTGGTGGGCGCCGTCCCGCAGGGCCGGGTGCTCCTTGGTGAGTGCGGCAAGCTCGCTAATCTTCGTGTACAGCGGGTGCCCGGGGTTGAAGTTGTCCTGGGCGTGGGTGGCGTCGGTGCCCAGGAGGTCGTCGTCGAGGTATGCCTCCACCTTGCTGCGGAAGAGGGTCTGGCGGGCGTCCTGGTCCCCGCCGGGGCCGGTGAAGCCCTGCTCGTCTCCGTAGTAGATCACGGGGTTGCCGCGGGAGAAGTACATCAGTTCGTGGGCCAGCTGGTCGCGGGCCACCTTCTCGGCGTCCGTTGCTCCGGGGTTGTCCGCTGCGACGAAGCTGCCGATGCGGCCCATGTCGTGGTTGCCCAGGAACGTGGGCAGCTGGTACACGTTCGAGTCTGCGTCCGTGTACCAGTCATCGCCTGCGAAGAAGGTCTCCAGCGTCCGGGTGTTCTGGCCCTTGGACGCGAAGCTCCGCGCTGCCTCCTGGAACGGGAAGTCCAGGACCGCCTGCATCTGGTTGCGGGTGGTGAACTGGGAGGTGAAGCTCTTGGTGGTATCAAAGACCTCGCCGAACATAAAGAACTCGTCCTTGCCCTGGGCCTTCGCATAATTGAGGACGTCCGGGCCGAAATCCTGCCAGAACTCGTTGTTGACGTGCTTCATGGTGTCGATCCGGAAGCCATCCACGCCGAAGTCCCCGATCCAGGTCTTGTAGATATCCTTCATCCCGCTGACCACCTTGGGGTGCTCGGTGAAGAGGTCATCCAGGCCAAAGAAGTCGCCGTAGTACGCGTCCTCACCGGCGAAGGTGGTGTCGCCCCGGTTGTGGTACAGCGTGGGATCGTTCAGCCAGTCCGGAACCTTCAGGTTCTGCTCTTCGCCGGTCAACTCGGGAATGTAGGGGAATGATACTTGTGGATCGAGTTTCGGGAAGCTTTCCGAGCCGGCGTAGTCGCGGTCATCGAACTCCACTCCGTCCGCAGTTTTGTACGGCGCTTCGTCCTTGGAGACGTACCCCTGGCGTGCCTTGTCCTGATAACTGATGACATCCGCGGTGTGGTTGGTGATGATGTCGAAGTACACCTTCATGCCGCGGGCGTGAGCCTCGTCGATGAGGGCCTTGAGCTCGGCATTGGTGCCCAGGTGCGGGTCTATCTGGGTGAAGTCCGTGATCCAGTAGCCGTGGTAGCCGGCCGAGTTGTCCTCCTTCTGTACCGCCTTGTTCTTGAAGCTGGGGGTGAGCCAGATGGAGGTGGTGCCCAGGCCCTGGATGTAGTCGATTTTGTCCAGCAGGCCCGCCAGGTCTCCGCCGTTGTAGAACCCTTTGTTCGTGGGGTCGAAGCCGGACACCATGGGATCGCTGCCCAAGCCGCCCTGGTCATTTGCGGTGCTTCCGTTGCTGAAGCGGTCCGCCATCACGAAGTAGAAGTTCTCATCCGTTACGGGGGCGCGGAGTGAGTGAAGGGCCGACGCCGATCCTGGGTCTTTCGGGCCAGGCGCGGCTTGGGCGGGGAGGACTGCGGCCGAGACGGCGACGGCGGCTGCCAGCAGCCCGGCGGCGTAACGGAATGCGGGAGTAGGACAAGTTCGGGCGCGTGGGGGCGCGCTGGGACGGGTGCGGTGTATCAAGGCTGAGACCTTCCTGGGAGCGGCGCTGCTGTACAGGCTTGCCGCCGGGGAAACAGGCGGCAATCGTTGCGTGCCTCAAACAGGTAAGCGTGCTTCCTGTGAGTCACGCCACAACTGTAAGCGCTTGCACCGAATAACTCCAGCGTTTTGGCCGCGCGATCCTTGATCCGCCGCCACCGCTTGGATTACGCCCGCTGGCCCCTTCTCGGAACGTTTAGCTGGCGGGCGCCAAGGCAGGGACCAAGGCAGTCGGTGAGGGGGTCTGCACGTCGTCGATCATCCTGGTGGGAATGCCGGTCACGTCATCAAGGGCGAACGTTGCGACGTTGTCCGACCGCTCGTGGGCGACATGCAAACAGGTCCCCCTGACAAGGTGGTGGCGCGGCCAGTTTCCGCCGCTGGGCGTGTCCTTGACCGGGACCAGTTCCGTCCCACCGGACACCACTTCGAGGGTGCTGATGATGTTGGAGCCGCGAACGCCCACATACGCGAAACGGCCGTCATGGCCAAGGCAGATCTCGGCGGCGGAGTCGCCCGGAGCCTTGCCGCCGAAGGTGGCCGGACCACGGAAGATCAGCTCGAAGGTCCCCGCGTCCGGCCGCACGACGAACACCTCAACGGAGTATTCGGACACCACGAACACGTTGCCGTTCTGGTGCTGCACAAGATGGCGCGGACCGTTGCCGAAGGGGAGGGCTACCTGGTGGTCAGCCACCAGGCCGGTGCCGGGCACGTAGTTCCAGACCCGAAGGGTGTCGTGGCCCAGGTCCGTCGTCATGACGCGTCCGTCCGCCAGCATCAGGCTGGCGTGGGCACGGCTTTGCCGAGGTTCACCCGGGGTGAGACTGGCGTGCGGATCCACCGATGGTGCCGCCGGGAAACAGCCGGTCATCCCGCCGTCGCCATCCAGTTCGTAGAGCAGGACCTGGCCGTCACCCCAGCAGGCTGCAGTGATGAAGCGGCCCAGGGGGTCCACAGCTACGTGGCACGCCGCTTCTCCGGCTGGTTGTGGATCTCCCAGTGGTTCCAGACCAAAGTCGCCGGTGCGGCGGAAAGCCCGGACCATCCCGCGCTGTTCCCCTACCGCGTACACCACGGGCAACGTGGGATGAACGGCAAGGAACGACGGCGAATCTGCCTTCACCGCCGTCCCCAGCCATCCGAGGCTTCCGTCCTTGTGCGCGGCGAGGGCACCGATGCCATCGGCGCGGCCGCCTCCGTCGGGGGTGTAGGTGCCGGTCCATATAAGGCCGTACTGGGCAGGTGAAGTCATAGGTCCATACTGCCAACAAGGTGCTGCCGTGCGGTGTAATTGCGGATTAGCATTGGACACCATCCGCCCCAGGTGCGCCGGCCCAGAGAAAGCCGGCTCGTAGCTCGTAGATCGGAGTGCCTATGCCGGCTTCCGGGACATCCGCACCCCTCACTCTTGCCGCCATAGTTTCCGCATTGCGGGCCGCCGGTTGTGTTTTCGCCGAGGATGAGGCGGGGCTGCTGGTCAATGAGGCGTCCAGCGCTGCGGCACTTGCTGGTTGGGTTGCCCGGCGCACCTCCGGCGAACCCCTGGAGTACATTATTGGCTGGGCCGACTTCGACGGACACCGCATGGCGGTGAATCCGGGGGTTTTTGTGCCCCGGCGCCGGACCCAACTGCTGGTCAATGAGGCAGTGGGACTGCTGCAGGCCGGCCGCTTTCCTTGTCCCCGAGTTGTCGTTGACCTGTGTTGCGGGTCTGGAGCAGTTGGTGCGGCCATTGCCCGGCGGGCCCCCGGCGCCGAGCTGCATGCCGGGGACCTGGACCCGGAGGCCGTGAAGTGCGCCCGCGTCAACGTGGGAGCGGTGGGCGGACACGTGTACGAAGGGGACCTGTTCTCAGCGCTCCCGCGCAAGCTCCAGGGCCGGGTGCATGTCATGGCCGTTAATGCCCCCTATGTCCCCACAGATGCGATACGAACCATGCCGCCGGAAGCCCGTCTTTATGAATCGCGGACAGCACTCGACGGCGGCGCGGACGGGCTCGACTTTCACCGTCGCGTGGCAGCCGGTGCCCTGGACTGGCTCTCCTCCAACGGGCATCTGCTCATTGAGACCAGTGAGCAGCAGGCTGAGGGAACAGCATCCATTGTGGCTGCGTCAGGCCTTGCCGTCCGGATAGTCCACTCGGACGAACTCAACGGCACGGTGGTCATTGGCAGCGCCGGTTTTGGCGCCTCTTAAGCTTGGTTGTGCCGGCGTCGGCACCTCTTAAGCTTGCCCTACCGGAGTGATTGCGCCCTTGGGCTCCTCATTCCCGGGGCGCCGCAGGAGGCGGGGGTGGTTTGAAGTATCGGTTCTGTTGGGGTTTCTGGTGAGGATCGATGTGGCGTGGGGGTGTGAACCACGGGGTGCCATGGCGGGCGGTGATGGTCCACTGCTCCTTGTGTATGAGGTGGTGGTGGTGTGCGCACAGGAGTGCGCCGTTACCCAGGTTTGTGGGTCCGCCTTGTGACCAGTAGGTGATGTGGTGGGCTTCGCACCACGGCGCCGGGATGGTGCAGTTGGGGAAGGTGCAGCCTTGGTCGCGGGCGATGAGTGCGAGGCGTTGGGCCGCGGTGAAAAGCCGGGTTTTCCGGCCGAGGTCCAGGATCTCCCCGTTGGTGCCGAGGAGCGCGGGGATGATGTCGGCATCGCAGGCAATTTTGCGCAGCGTTTCGGCGGGGACGGGACCTGTGAAGGGGAAGTTTCCCGTCCCTGACAGCTGCCCCGTGCTTAACCTACTGCCTGTCCCGGACCCACTGCCTGTCCCGGACACCTTGCGGGTTCCTGACGAGTCTCCCCGCCGGGACAGCGTGCGTGGTCCTTCGCAGACCTTTGGGTTGGTTCCCTCTCCTGTTCCCGTTCCTGCAGTGCCTGCTCCCGGGTCTGTTGTGCTGGCTCCTTGCTCTGCGGCGGCGAGGTGGGGAAAGAGGTCTTTGTAGTTGATAGTGGCGATGATTTGGGGCCGGTTGCCGCCGGTGGCTGGCAGGGCGTTGGTGGTGAGGCCAGCTTTGACGGTGCCGATGATGCCGTCGAGTTGTTGTTGGGGCCTCGTACGCCGTTCCAGGTCCGGGCCGGTGCCTTCGCGGATGTCGTTCCAGACGGCACCATGGCCGGTGCTGTCTCCAGCCAACCCCACACTGTTGGCAGTACAGGAACCCGGCCCCTCTGTGCTTTCCTCGCCCACGCTGCTCTCCTCGCCCATGTTGCTCTCCGCGCCCATGCTGCTGGTGGTGCCTCGGCTGGTTGCGGCGCCCGGGCTGGTGTTGGCGGTGGTGTAGGTGGCCGTGCCCCTGGAGCTGGTTGTGGTGCGGGGGTTGGTGGCGGCGTTCATGGCCGTAAGGAGGTGTTCGTATTGTTCGGTGGTCGCGAAGATTTCAACGTGGTGCAGGCCGTGGCGCGGCTTGCGGAGGAAGGCGCCTTGAGTGCGGCGGAGGGCTTCTTCGCTGGGTTCGGCGCCGTCAGCGTCGATGTCCTCAGTCCAGCGTTGGACGAGCCTGGCCAGGAAATCGGGGTCCGCGGTAACTGCGGCGCTGGTGAGGTCCCTCTCGATCAAGTCCAGGGCCTCGGGTGTAGTGAAGCGCTCGAGCCGGTCCAGTGCGGTGGCAATAATGGTGCCGGCGTAGGTGGACACCACCGGCGAGGAGGACTTTCCCTGCTCGGGGACGCGACCGGATACCGGGGTGAGGGCGGTGGCCAAGCGTGGCCGTGCCGGTGGGAGGGGTTCGCCGGTGAGGCTGGTACCCGGCAAAGTCTGGTGGGCCAGGGCGAGGCGGCGGCGGGCTTCACGCAGGGGGATACGGAGCCGAAGACGGAGGAATTCGGCCGTGTTCCTGCACCCGTCGTCGGCCGGGGAGGTCACGACCTGCCCGGCGCTGCTTGCAGGGCCGGTCGCGTCAGGGCAGGCAGCCGGGGTGGCAGGTGCCGGCCAGTCGACGTCGGTTTCGTCCAGGGTCTCGGCACCGTTGTTCCAGCCGGTGACCCACGAACGGGAACGGTTGGCACGCGCAGCTGCGGCTGCGGCGATCGCTTCCGTACGCGTCCGGTCCACGGCGCCGACGGCAAGCAGCTGAAGGTGCTCAATAGTCCGCGCGAACTCCTCAATGTGACCCGCGAACTGATCAACCGCCGGGTAGCTGGCTCCTCGCAAGGCCTCTGCGGCCTCCGCGGCGACGCCGTCGAGCCGATCACCGAGGCCGGCGAGGCCCAGCGATGACAATTCGTTCGCTTCCGCGCCACCGGACATCGGGAGCATTTCCGGTTCGGCGGGAGCCGGGAGTACTTCGGAGCCGACGGGAGGCGGGGTGCTGTCCGCGGGTACGGCCTGAAGGCGACCATGCCTCGCAGGGAGCTTTCCGGCTGTAGATGTGCTGCCGCTGGTCTGAATCTTTGTGCCGCGAGGAAACGAGTCAGCGCGGGCACGAATACGAGTGCCAGGAGGCAGGGGATCAGCGCTGGAGGGCAGGGCAGCTAAACCGCCGAACTCCTCAAGGTGCTCCCCAATGGCCTCCATGGGATAACTCTGCCAAAGACCACTGACAAAAAACGCTGCTGAATCAGCTATGTGGAAAAACCGGGGGAGGTGCGTCACTCGGACGCTTAAAGCAAGGGGGAAAGAACCGCTAAGGAACGGGAAGAAGGAACCCCCTGACCGGCAATTCAGCCGAGACGTCGCTGGCCGCCGCGTCCCCCAAGGATCGCGACGGCCAGCAAAGCCATTCAGTTGTAGCACAAACCTGCCAGTTTCCCGCTGTCAAGTGCTACCGGCCACTGCAGGCCGGACGGGATGCCGGGCTAGGCTTTCGAATCGGTCTCGTCGGAGGTGCCGAGGTTCAGGGTTTCCGGGTGGGTGGAATGCGCGGGGATGTGGTCCTCGCCAAGGTCGTCGCCACCCAGGGTGCCTGAATTGCCAATGCCTGAGGCCCCGGCCGAAGTACCCGGAACTGAGGTGCCGAAAGCACCCGCCGTCGTGGCGCCGTCGGACGTTGAGGGCGACGCCGAAGACTTTGCCTCACCGGAGGAACCGGAGGAGCCTTCACGGTGCACTGCCGAGCCAATCACCGTACCCGCCCGCCGGGCGGCTTCACTCAGCTGATCCGCGACCTCGGGAGCCTTTTCCTTGATGGCCTCCGTGGCAACGGCAACCTTGTCCTGTACAGGCTTACTGTCCCAAATGCCCGCAGCACGGGCCTTGAGCTTGTCGTAAGCGGCGCGGCCGGAACGCGAACCAAGCACATATCCGGCGGCAATTCCAACACCCAAAAGAAGTTTGTTTTTCATGCTGAACTCCTGCTCACTGAGAAGGTTTCACTTCCGGCCAGAGAGGCCGGGAGATAGGAAAACCGGCCTGGGGATGTTGTCCCCGGGCCGGTTTCCTGGCTAGCGCGGGATTTAGCCGCGCGCGCCGCGCTTGGTGACCATGCCGTAAACCAGCAGCACGATAAGCGCGCCGCCGATGGCCAGCAGCCACGTCTGCAGGGAGAAGAACTCCTGCAGTCCGCTGCCGAAGATCATTCCGCCGATCCAGCCGCCGAGGAGTGCTCCAACGACGCCCAGGACGAGGGTGATGATCCAGCCGCCACCCTGCCGGCCCGGGAGGATCGCCTTAGCGATCGCACCAGCAATAAGTCCGAGAATCAGAAATGCAAGAAATCCCATTTTTCGTTCCTCTTCCTAAGTAAAGGAGGCCTCCGGATCCCGGAAGCACTTCATCCTTCTGCCTCAATAGTAATCATGCTTACTATCTATTTGCCAACCCCGGGTTCATGGAAAAGCCCTCTTCAGGCCCCTTTCAGTGCCCCGTCACGTCGGAATCATTGCCTGCACCGGGACCTTCATCCAGGACGGATAATTCCGCTAGATCCTGCGGATCCAGGGCGAAATCGAAGATGTCCAGGTTTTCCCTCATCCGGTCCGGATTCGCCGTTTTCGGAATCGTTACAATTCCGTTCTGAACATGCCAGCGAAGGACCAGTTGACCGGGCGTTTTTCCGTGCTTTTCGGCAAGTTGGGAAAGGATGGGCGCACCGAGGAGGTTGGCCCCGGCGCCTCCCAACGGGCTGTAGGACTCCGTGACAATGCCGTGTTTTTCGTGGAATTCCCGCTCGGCAGCGCGGGTGACCGCCGGGGTCAGCTGGATCTGGTTGACGGCGGGGACCACTTCCGTTGCGGCCATCAGCCGCTCCAAGTGGGCGGGTTTGAAGTTGGAGACGCCGATGGAGCGCACTTTTCCCTCCGCCTGGAGCCGCTCGAAAGTTTTCCACGTGGAGATGTACTCGTCCCGGGCAGGCAAGGGCCAGTGGATCAGCAGCAGGTCCACATAATCGAGCCCCAGCCGCCTCAGTGACCCTTCCAGTCCTTCCACCGCCCTGTCGTTCCCCTGGAACTGGCCATCCAGCTTGGTGGTGATGAACAGCTCGGCACGGTCCACGCCGCCGGCCCGGATACCGTTGCCCACGCCCTGCTCGTTGCCGTATTTCACGGCGGTATCGATGTGCCGGTATCCGGCTTCCAGGGCCTGCACGACGGCGGTGGCCGCCTGGTCGTCGTCCAGCGGCCAGGTGCCAAGGCCCACCTGGGGAATGGAGTAGCCGTCATTGAGTTTGATCAGCGGTGCAAGTGTCATTCCAACAGTCTCTCCCGGATCGTCCCGTCCTGGCCCTTGAATACGCAGAATAGTGGAAAGCGCCGCCTGCTTAGGCACCCTGCCTGGCCCAGCCGGTCAACCGGTCGCTGAGGTCCATGAACTGCCGGTCCACCACCTGGAGGCCAGGGTTCCTGTCGTGCCAGTCCACGATTTCCCGGGCACCGTCGGCGAAGGGGATGGTGGCGCAATAGTCGGGGACCAAGGACTTGATCTTGGTGTTGTCGAATATCACTGAGTGGGAGCGGTCGCCCAGCAGGTTCGCGCCCAGGTCCTCGCTGTGCGCGGCGATGGTTTCGGAGGCAACGTGCACCAGTTCCGGGTCCGCAACACCAGCGGCGCGGGCGAACAGCCGGTAAATCTGGTTCCACGGCATGTACTCGTCGGAGGTGATGGTGTAACTCTCGCCTACCGCCTGCGGCAGGCCAAGCAGCCCCACAAAAGCCTTGGCAAAGTCCTTGCTGTGCGTCAGCGTCCACAGCGAGGTCCCGTCACCGTGCACCATGACCGGCAGTCCCGCCCGCATCCGGTGGATGTCCGTCCAGCCGCCCACCATGGCGATCTTGGTGCGGTCGTAGGTGTGGGAAGGGCGCACCACGGTGAGCGGGAAATCCTGCTCCCGGTAGGCCTGGTAGAACAGTTCCTCACAGCCTATTTTGTCCCGTGAGTACTGCCAGAACGGGTTCTTCAGGGGCGTCGACTCGCGGATCGGAAGCCGGGTGGGCGGCTTCTGGTAAGCGGAGGCGGAGCTGATGAACACGTACTGCCCGGTACGGCCCGTGAACAGGTCCAGGCTCGCCTTGGCATGGTCAGGGGTGTACGTGATGAAGTCCGCGACGGCGTCGAAATCGCGCCCGGCCAGCACTGCGCGGACCGCGGAGGCGTCCCGCACGTCCGCGGTGAGGGTTTCGGCCCCCTCCGGGACCGGCGTTGTGGACCGGCCCCGGTTGAGGATGGTCAGCCGGTGTCCCAGCTCGACGGCGCGTTGTGCCGCCGCCGCGCTGATGACGCCGGTGCCGCCGAGGAAAAGGATGCTCCTCGGCGCCACCGTGCCGGCGTCAGGGATGGGTGGGTTCACCACGCGTAGTCTTCCGGTGCCGTGCGGTGCCCCGGGAAGATGTCGTCCAGCCGCTTAAGGGTGTCGGCGTCCAGAGTTACGTCCAATGCCCGGACGGCGGCGTCGAGCTGTTCCTGGGTCCGCGGTCCCACGATGGGTGCCGTGACGGCAGGCTGGTGCAGGAGCCAGGAAAGGGCAATGTCGCCCGGCTCGTGGCCCAGCTCATCGGCGAAATCCTCGTACTGCCGGATCTGGTCTTCGTGCTTCTTCAGCGTTTCGGCCGCGCGGCCCTCGGTGCGGCGGACGCCGTCGCGCTCCTTTTTCAGCACACCGCCCAGGAGGCCGCCCTGCAGCGGCGACCAGGGGATGAGCCCCAACCCATACTGTTGTGCGGCCGGAATTACTTCCAGCTCCACCTGGCGCATGAACAGGTTGTAGATGGACTGCTCGCTGACCAGGCCGGTGTAGTTGCGCCGCCTGGCCGCTTCCTGGGCCTGGGCAATGTGCCAACCGGCAAAGTTGCTGCTGCCCGAGTAGAGGATTTTGCCTTGCTGGACCGCCACCTCGATGGCCTGCCAGATTTCGTCCCAGGGGGTGTCCCGGTCGATGTGGTGGAACTGGTAGATGTCGATGTAGTCCGTCTGAAGGCGCTTCAGGCTGGCGTCAAGGGCGCGGCGGATGTTCAAGGCGGAGAGCTTGGACTCGTTGGGCCGGTCCGTCATGGTCCCGTAAAGCTTGGTGGCCAGGACCGTG
The DNA here is from genome assembly GCF_020809045.1 of Pseudarthrobacter sp. L1SW. Taxonomy (NCBI): domain Bacteria; kingdom Bacillati; phylum Actinomycetota; class Actinomycetes; order Micrococcales; family Micrococcaceae; genus Pseudarthrobacter; species Pseudarthrobacter sp. L1SW. The sequence continues at coordinate 420,143 of NZ_CP078079.1, forward strand.
CGCTCGCGGTGCTCGCCCCCCTTTGCGAACCAGCGGCCAATGATTTCCTCCGTCCAGCCACGGTGGCCGGCCCCGCCATAGACGTTGGCGGTGTCGAAGAAGTTGATGCCCTGCTCATGGGCCGAGTCCATGATGGCATGCGCATCCGCTTCCTCCGTCTGCGGACCGAAATTCATGGTGCCCAGGCACAGGCGGGAAACTTTCAGGCCGGAACGGCCCAGGTGGGTGTATTGCATGACTGGATCCTTTTGGTCTGGGGTGCTACAGCTGGGTGAAGGCGGCGACGGCGGGATCGGCGCCGACGCGGGCACCGGACTCAAGGGCGCTGATGGCGGCAAGCTCATCATCAGAGAGGGTAAGGGCGGACGCCGCGAAGTTCTCCCGGATCCGGGCGGACTGGCTGGACTTGGGAATCACGATATTGCCCTGGGCCAGGTGCCAGGCAAGCACCACCTGCGCCGGGGTGGCGTTGTGGGCGTTGGCAATGCCCGTCACCGCATCGCCGTTGAGGTCGCCGCCCTGTCCCAGCGGGCTGTAGGCCTCCACTGCGATGCCAAGGCCGCGGCACTTGGCCGCAAGGTCTGCCTGCTGGTAGCTGGGGTGCAGCTCGATCTGGTTCACGGCCGGGACGATCTCCGAGGACTTCAGCAGGTTGTCCAGGTGCTCGGCGAGGAAGTTGGAGACGCCGATAGCGCGGATCTGGTTGTTTTCGTAGAGGCGTTCCATCTCCTTCCAGGCCTGGACGTACAAGTCCTGCGACGGGACCGGCCAGTGGATGAGGTAGAGGTCAACGTAGTCGAGGCCAAGGGCCTTGCGGCTGTTCTGGAACGCTTCCTGCGCGCGGTCCTGCTCGCCGTTCCGGAGCTTGGTGGTGACAAAGATGTCCTCGCGGGGAATGCCGGTGGCCGCGATCGCCGCACCCACGCCGGCTTCGTTCCGGTAAGCAGCGGCCGTGTCGATATGGCGGTATCCGGCCTCGAAGGCGTCCTCCACCGTCCGCTGCGTGTCCTCCGGCGGTACCTGGAAGACGCCGAAACCAAGCTGCGGGATGGTGACGCCGTTGTTCAGTGTCAGCTCTGACATTGGGACTCCTTGAAACATGCTGGGGTGGGGGTGCCGGTGGCTCGACGGGAGAAAGCGGTTTCCGCTGGCTCGCTTTCGAGCCTATGCACTTTTGGCCGGGAAGTCAGCAGGGGAACCTGATTCTGTTTTTCCTAGGACTCGCAGTCCTACCTTCGTTGTAGAAGAGAACCACCATGCCGGGCACAATGGTCTGCATGGGTCAAAGCGCCGAGTTCGGAAAATTCCTCAAAGCCATGCGGTCCCGCCTGAGCCCTGAGGATGCCGGCGCGGGGCCCACCTCCGGTGCCCGCAGGGTTCCCGGCCTCCGCCGCGAAGAAGTCGCCCGGCTGGCAGGGGTCAGCACCGACTACTACGTCAGGCTGGAGCAGGGCCGGAACATCCATCCGTCCCGGACCGTCCTTGACGCAGTGTCGAGGGCACTGAGGCTGGACGGCAGCGAGCATGCGCACATGATGGACCTGCTGGAAAACTGTGCAGGATCCGCGCGGTCCAGCGCCCCGGGCGCCCAGGCTGTCCGTCCGGCGCTGCGCCAACTCCTTGACGCGATGGGTGACGTGCCGGCCATGGTGCTGGGGCGGCGCAGTGACGTCCTGGCCGGCAACAGGATGGCCTTCCTGCTGTTTGCGGATTTCCCCGCGCTGCCGGCCGCCGAGCGGAACCTGACCCGCTGGCTCATTCTTGATCCTTCCGCCCGTGAGCTTTTCCGCGACTGGAAAACCGTGGCGGCCGAAGCGGCCGGAGCGTTGAGGCTGGACGTAGGCCGGCACCCCAACGATGCCCAGGCCAACCAGCTGGTGGGCGAACTTGCGGTCCACAGCGAGCATTTCCGCCAATGGTGGGCCGGGCACCGGGTGGCCACGCGGTCGGCGGGAAACGTGCGGCTGCACCATCCCGCCGTCGGGGACCTGGAGCTGAACTTCGAAAACCTTGTCCTCCCTGACGATCCCGCCCAGGCGCTTCGGGTGTATTCGGCCAGGGCCGGTTCGCCGTCCGCCGACGCCCTTGCACTGCTCGGCAGCCTGGGAGCGCACGGGCCGGCGGCCGAGCGGGAATCCGGCCGCAACTCCGCCCCGGCCACGGCCGAAACCAGGGAGTGACAGCGGCCGGAGCCATTGGACTTTTGGCCAGTGAGGGCACGGGTTTCTGGCCACGAGCCCATTGGGGAAAGATTGCGCTTTTCCTAGGCTGGAGGAACAAGGTTTCTCCACCAAGGATGGTCTCAACGATGAAACGCATCGCACTGCTCAAGGAACGCCAGGCTGCCGCCGCCGGCGCCCCCTCCACGGCCACTGGCTCGCACTGCCCGGCCTCGGGCCTCTGGAGCCCGGACCATGACCCGCACACCGTGCTGTCCTTCTTCGAAGGACACGTGTTTCCAGCGTTCGACGGCGTTCCAACCGTTTGGCGGCGGCGCTCGGCCGGCGCGGTCTCGGCGAACTAGTTAAAGGCGAAGTAGCTACAAGCGGACCGGCCCGCAGCCAACGTCTCCAAGATCGGGTTTATCGACGTTAACTGCGGGCCAGCTGAGCGGGACTTAGTGTTCTTCGAGTCGGAAACCGATCTTGATGGTGACCTGCCAGTCCGCGATCTTGCCCTCTTCCAGGTGGCCCCGGATTTCCTTGACCTCGAACCAGTCAAGGTTGCGGAGTGTCTGGGAGGCCTTGGCGATCCCGTTGCGGACGGCGTCGTCCACTCCCTGGTCCGATGTGCCGACGATTTCAGAAATGCTGTACGTGTGGTTGGACAACTTCGCTCCTCGTGATCAACGGTGCTCCCGGTTGCGGGCGGTCCTTGAAGACTAGTGGCACCGCCGGAACGTTGACCAGCCCTTATCCGGATGTTCCGCACCGCCCCCAGGCTGGACTGGCTACTTTGCCTCGAGGACCAGGTTCCTGAGGTCGTCCAGGGTCTGTTGCATATGGGCATCCATGGCCTGCCGCGAGCGCACGGGATCGCGGGATTCCAGCGCCTCGGCGATGTTCTGGTGATGGCCGATCGCGTGCTCCTGGATCTCGCGGAAAGCTGAGGTTTCGGTGCGCCGCTTTTCCAGGACCCGGTGCAGCGGCTCGAACAGCACAGCCACAAAAACGTTCCCGGAGGCATGCAGGATCAGGTCGTGGAAGGCCAGGTCCGCGTCCACGAATGCAGCCACGTCGTTGACGTCGTGGGCGGCACGCATCGCAGCCACGTAGCCATACAGGGCCTGGATGTCAGCGTCGCTGATCCGTCCCGCCGCCAGTTCACATGCGCCCGTTTCCAGCATCCGCCGCAGCTCGATGAGCTGGATGGAGGCATCAGCCTCATTCTTGCCTTCGGAAGCGGCCCGCAGCACGGCTTCCAGCGACGCCCAGCGGTTGAGGGGGTTCACAAAAGTGCCCCGTCCCCGCTCGACGCTCAGGATCCGCTGCGCCTGGAGCGTCTTCATGGCCTCGCGGACCGTCATCCGGCTGACCTCATGCCGGGCGCTGAGCTCATGCTCTCCGGGGACGGTGGCGCCGGGTGGGAACTCACCGGCAATGATGCGGTCCAGGAGCTCGTCCGCCACCTGGCCCACCAGTGATTGCCTCGCCATGCTGCCCCCGTTGTTTCCGTCATTGGATATGTCTGACAAGTCTACTTGCGCGTCGTTATGTCCTGTGCCACACTAGCAACCAAATGCAAGATGTCTGACATCTTACAGATACCTTTACATCAGGATCCGCGAGGATCGATACACAACGGAGTGCACTGTGACGCTTGAAGCAGACGTCCTGGCCGCGTACCCGGCCGAGGTCCCGATTCCCGCCGAACTGGTGGCCAGCACCTTGGCCGCCGCCAACGCGGAAACCCCGCGCGTACTGGTCGTGCTCGACGACGACCCCACCGGAACGCAGTCCGTGGCAGATCTGCCGGTGCTCACCCGCTGGGACGTGGAGGACTTCATCTGGGCCTTCGGGCAGTCCAAGCCAGCCGTTTATGTCCTGACCAATACCCGCAGCCTGGACCCTGCTGAAGCCGCTGCCCGCAATGAAGAGGTGGTGCGCAATGCGCTCACCGCGGCGGGGTCTCCCGGGGAGCTAAGGCTTGGCTTCGTCAGCCGCAGCGATTCCACCCTCCGCGGCCACTACCCGCTGGAACCGGACGTCATTGCCGCTACGGCGTCAGAGGTCAGCGGGGAAAAGACCGACGGCGTTGTGCTGGTTCCAGCCTTCCCGGACGCCGGGCGGGTCACCATCGGCGGCATCCACTACATGCGCGGCACCGGAGACGCGGCCGGCACCCTCATCCCCGTATCCGAAACGGAGTTCGCCAAGGACGCCACCTTCGGCTTTTCCACCTCCGTGATGGCCGACTACGTCGAGGAGAAGTCCAAGGGCCGGTTCCCAGCGGACACGGTCATCGTCCTGGACCTCAACATCATCCGCGCCGGCGGGGCTGCCCAGGACCCAGCCATCTCCGCCCACGCCATCGCCGACGCCATCGAAGCCGCCACGGATTCCACCCCGATCGTGGCGGACATCGTCACCGAAAACGACCTCCGTGCCCTGTCCCTCGGCCTGGAAGAAGCGGAGCGGCGCGGCAAGAAGCTCCTTTACCGCGTGGGCCCGCCGTTCGTCCGTGCCCGGATCGGCCAGGAAATCCGCACCGAACTCAGCGGCGCCGAGGCCTACGCCGGCAACACCCCCTCCGAGGCCGGCGGCCTCATCGTCGTCGGATCACACGTCGGCGTCACCACCCGCCAGCTCAAGGCGCTGACGGAACAGCACAGCTCCGCCCGCATCGTTGAGATCGACGTCGAAAAGCTCCTCGGCCCGGATGCGGACGCCCACCTGGACCAGACCGTGGATACCGTCGTCGAGGCCCTTAATAGCGGCGACGTCATCGTCCACACCAGCCGGCTGCTCATCAAGGCGGACGACCCCGCCGAAAGCCTGCGGATCGCGCGCACTGTTTCTGCCGCCGTCGTCGCCGTGGTGAACCGGACGCTGAAGACCTTCCCGCCGCGGTTCGTCATCGCCAAGGGCGGCATCACCTCCTCGGACGTCGCCGCGCACGGCCTGGAAATCCGCCACGCCGTTGTCCGCGGCCCCATGCTGCCGGGCATCGTCTCCCTCTGGGAGCCCGTTGACGGCCCCGCCAAGGGCATCCCGTACATCGTCTTCGCCGGCAACGTGGGGGATGACCAGTCACTCGCCGCAGTCACCCGCAAGCTCAGCGCCACTTTCTAACCGTTCACAGGAGAACACCATGACCAGCAACTACACCGTCACCGTCCTGGGCCTGGGCGCCATGGGCCTGCCCATGGCCACGCGCCTTGCTTCCCAGCTGACCGTCCACGGCTTCGACATCGCCGAGCCGCGCCTGAAGCTCGCCGAAGAGGCCGGCATCGCCACCTTCGCCTCGGCCCGCGAGGCGGCCAAGGGTGCCGACGCGGTGCTCCTGGCGGTCCGCAACGGCGAGCAACTCAACGACGTCCTCTTCGGCGAGAACGGCGTGGCCTCCGTGCTGGAACCCGGCGCCGTCGTCATCCTGGGCAGCACCGTGGGCACCGAAGCCATCCCCGCCACCGTGGCCAAGCTGGCCGAATACGGCGTGGACCTCGTTGACGCACCTCTGTCCGGCGGCCCCAAGCGTGCCGGCGAAGGCGACCTGCTGATCGTCGTCGGCGCGTCCCCCGAAGCGCGCGAAAAGGCAGCCCCCGCGCTGGAACTGCTGGCGTCCACACTGACCGTCGTGGGCGACAAGCCCGGCGACGGCCAGGCCCTCAAGACCGTTAACCAGCTCCTCTGCGGCGTCCATATCGCCGCCGCCGCCGAGGCCCTGGCCCTGGCCGACGCGCTGGGCCTGGACCAGGCCAAGACCCTCGCCGCCCTCGAGGCGGGTGCTGCCGGTTCGTTCATGCTCTCCAACCGCGGCCCGCGCATCCTCGAGGCCTACAACGAGGAAGGCGCCGAGGTCCTCTCCCGCCTGGACATCTTCGTCAAGGACATGGGCATCGTGGGCAAGGCCACCCGTGCCGCCGGCCTGGCGGCCCCGGTTGCCGCCGCTGCCGAGCAGCTCTACCTGCTGGGCCAGGCCCAGGGCCTCGCCGCCGCCGACGACTCCGCCGTCATCAAGGTTGTCGCCCCCACCAAGCGCACCAGCTAACCCTTCCCCTCCCTCCGGAGTTTTGTCCAGGTATGCCGGCTCAAGGGCCCTCCAGGCCTGCATAGCTGGACAAGAACTCCCAAGCGAAGGTGCGACGACGGCGGTCCCCCCTCCGCCGTCGTCGTGCCCCATGCGATTCCCCGACTAAGAAACAACCAGCGCCTGATGGCCCGTCTTCTGGAAGACTGGCTTGTCAAAGGAGACACTCCCTAATGAACCACCTGATGTACCCGCTGATCGTGCGGGCGGCTGAAACTCCGGCCATCAAACCCGCGGTGGAGCTCGGCACTCCGCTGCTCCTGACCATCGCAGCACTCGGCATCGCCCTGCTGCTGGTGATGATCATCCGCTTCAAGATCCAGGCCTTCGTTGCCCTGCTCACCGTCAGCATCCTGGTGGCTGTTGCCGCCCAGATCCCGCTCAAGGACGTCTTCACCGTTGTGGCCAACGGCGTGGGCAGCACCATGGGCAAGGTGGCACTGTTGATTGCACTCGGCGCCGTCCTGGGCCGCATGATCGAGGTTTCCGGCGGCGTCCAGTCCCTCGCCGCCCACTTCACCGAAAAACTCGGTGCCAAACGCGTTGCCGTGGCCCTCACCGCCGTCGGCTTCCTGGTGGCCATCCCGGTCTTCTTTGAAGTCGGCGTCATTGTGCTGGTGCCCATCGTCTATGCCTTCGCCAAGATCGCCAACGTGCACCCGGTGAAGTTCGGACTGCCCATGGCCGGCATCATGCTCGCCATCCACGTGGCCGTTCCGCCGCACCCGGGCATCGTGGCAGGTGCCGGCGTCTTCGGTGCCGACATTGGGCTCATCACCCTGATCTCCCTGGCCATCTGTATTCCCCTGGGCTTCCTGTCCTACTGGGTTGCCAGCATCATGAACCGCAAGGACTACGAACTCCTCCCGTCCGTCAAGGCGCAGGTTGAGGAATTCGGCTCCGACTCGCTGGTCAAGGTGGGCCACGACGGCCCCGGCGCCATGGCTGTTGCCCCGCCCCGTCCCGGCCTGATCATCTTCCTCATCGCCGCCCCGATTGTGCAGATCCTGCTGGGCACCCTGGGCACCCTCTCCATCCCCAAGGACAACTCCTGGTACGGCCTGGCGGCGTTCATCGGCAACCCGTTCTTCGCGCTCCTGGTGGCTGTCGCGCTGTCCTTCTTCCTGCTGGCCGTCCGCCGCAACTGGTCGCTGAAGGAAACCGGCGAAATCTTCGAGGGCGCGCTGCCTCCCATCGCCTCGATCCTGATGGTGGTGGCCGCCGGCGGCGTGTTCGGTGAAGTCCTGCGCACTTCCGGGATCGGCGCTGCCCTGTCCCAGACCCTGGACCACCTGGGCCTGCCCGTCATCGCACTGGGCTTCGTGATCTCGCTGGCCCTCCGCGCCGCGCAGGGTTCGGCCACCGTTGCCATCGTGACCACCACCGGCCTGCTGACCTCGGCCGTGATGGAAGGCGGCTACACCCCGGCCCAAATCGCCGTGATCGTTATCGCCATCGGCTTTGGTTCGCTGGGCCTGTCCCACGTCACCGACGCCGGATTCTGGACGGTGGTGCGCTACTACGGCCTCACCGTTTCCGACGGCCTCAAGACCTGGACCGTTCTCACCACCATCCTGGGCCTGGCCGGCTTCGTGCTGACCTTCGTGGCCTGGATCCTGGTGGGAGGCCTGGGCGTCTGATGCGCACCCGACTCGACCACCTGGTTACCTCTGCCCTCCAGCACGGTTCCGCGGTCCCGGCCTTCACCTGCTACGACTTCACCACGGCGCTGGCCGTAGTGGCGGCGGCGGAAGAATCCGGCCGCGGCGCCATCCTGCTGGTGGCCCCCAAGACTGCCGCCACGTCGAACGGCCTGCGCCTCATCGGGGCCCTCCGCGGCCTCGCTGACGCTGCCTCCGTCCCGGTGGCCGTGCAGCTTGACCACGCAACCGACCTTCACGTGATGGCCGACGCCGTCGCGGCGGGGGCCGATTCCGTCCTCGCCGACGGTTCCTCCCTTCCTTACGAGGACAACATTGCGCTGGTCCAGGCGGCCCGCGCGCTGCTGGGCCCGGACGTGGTGCTGGAAGCCGAGCTGGGCGGGCTCGCCGGCGACGAGGACCGCGCCTTCGGCGCGGACCATTCCGGCGTCGCCGTGGCCGGCCTGACCGACTCCGCCGTGGTGGAGGACTTCGTGGCCCGGACCGGCGCGGAACTGCTGGCTGTCGCCGTCGGAAACGTCCACGGCAAGTACAAGGGCGAGCCGCAGCTGCGCTGGGACGTGTTGCAGGACATTGCCGTGCGCACCCACATTCCGCTGGTCCTCCACGGGGCCTCCGGCATCCCGGCGGAGGAGTTGGTGAAGGCGGCCTCCATGAACGTTGGCAAGGTCAACTTCAACACGGAACTCCGCACCGGCATCCTGGCAACGCTTGAGGAGCAACTTCCCGGACACCGCGCCGACGGCGAGAACCTGCAGGCCCTCCTGGGCCACTGGAACAGCTCGGCCCGCGACTTCGCAACCACGGCGCTGGCGACGCTCACGCGTTGACTTTGTTCCCGCCGGAGGAGGCCAGGATCAACCCATGATCCTGGCCTCCCTTCGTTGCGCCGGCCCTTCACAGGCGCACCCTTAACCTGGGCCTGCTGCCGGGCGCACAATGGAGCTGTATCAAGCAGTTTCCGCAAAAAGGATTGAACGTGGGCGGCGTACAGGAGCAGGGGACATCCCCGCAGCCCGGACCGGCAGCCAGCCGTGACGAGGTGATCGACCTTGTCCGGTTCATTTGCCTGGCACTGGTGGTGGTTGGCCACTCCAAGATGGTCAGCCCCGTCCTCCATCCGGACGGAACAGTCACCACCCACAACACCCTGGCCGAGCAGGACTGGTTCGAGCCCGTGATCTGGGTGTTCATGGTCATGCCGCTGTTCTTCGTAGCCGGCGGCGCCACAGGGCTGCAGTCCTGGCAGCGGCTCAAGGCCCAGGGCGGCACCGCCGCCGAGTTCCTCCACGCACGGCTCCTGCGGATGGTGCGGCCCGCCGTCGCGCTGCTGGCGGCAATGTTCCTTGGGCTCTGGACGGCCGGGCTGCTGGGCGTGCATCCGCAGGCGGTGCAGCTGATGGCTGCCGGTGCCGGAATGCCGCTCTGGTTCCTTGCGGCGTACCTGGCGGCGCAGCTGGCCATTCCGCTGCTGGCCGCCTTCCATGCGCGGAGCCCCTGGCTGGCAATGGGGGTCCTCGCTGCCCTGGTGGTGGCCATTGACTGCCTCCGCGGGACCCTGCCCCTGCTCGCGTATGCCAACCTGGTGTTCCTGTGGTGCGCGGTGCAGCAACTGGGGTTCCTGGCGGCTGACGGCCGCTTCGCCAGGCTCTCCAAGTCACGCCTGCTTGCGCTCATCCTCGCCGCGAACCTCCTGCTCGGCTTTGTCGCAGCCCTGGGCCTGTATTCCGGGAACATGCTGGTGAACCTCAACCCGCCGAACCTGACCCTCCTCCTCCTGGGCATTTCGCAGGCCGCCCTGATAGAACTGGCCCGGCCTGCACTCGTGCCGCTCTGCTCCCTCGGCTGGGTGCGGACGATGCTGCGGGTGGCGGGCGGCCGCTCGCTGACCGTGTACCTGTGGCACCTTCCGCTGCTGGTGGGAATGTCAGGACTGCTCCTCCTCACCTCCGTCCCCAAGCCTGCCGCCGGAACGGCGGAGTGGTGGTGGGCACGGCCCCTTGTCCTGCTGGCCTTGCTCCTGCTGCTGCTGCCGGCCGTGGCGGCATTTGGCCGCCTGGAGGACCGGCCGACGACGCCCCTCCGCGGCCGCCGTCGGCCCACCCTGGCGGTGGCGGCCGCCGTCGTGGTTGTCTTCGCCCCCGCGGTAGGGGCCGCGATCAACGGGCTGACGCTGGGACTGCTGGGTGCGGGGGCGGCCTGTTTCCTGGTGGCACTGGTGCTGCTCCACGGCATGCGGCGCCCGCTGCGGACCGGATCCGCTCCCACAGCCAAGGAACTGTTCCGGTAGGCAACCCGTTGGCCGGCTCACCGCCTTGGCTTGGTGCTGGTCATGCCGTTGGCGGGATAACCGGTACCCGTTCAACACGGTTCTTGTTGCCGGCGCTCCAGCTGGCGGGGGAGTCGGTGAAGCGGGAGCTGACATTCAGTCCTGGCATCACCGCCCCCGGCCACTTCCGGTTGGGTAGGACACTGGGGGCCCGGGGCATTGCCAGCGGAGTGAAGTAGTGCCAGTGTCGAACCATGACCGAGAACATGACTTCCACCGAAGACCAGTTCAGCCCGGACGTCTCGCTGGCACGCAACGATGCAGAGGGCTGGTATGAACTGCGGGTGGACGGGAAACTGGCTGTTCGATCCTTCTTTGACGACAAACCCGGGCACATCGACTTCAGCCACACCGAAACGTCCGAGGGCTTCGAAGGCCAGGGCCTGGGGAAGGTGCTGGCCCATTTCGCCCTCGACGACGTCGTAGCCACCGGCAAGCGGATCATTCCCCATTGCCCCTTCATCGCAGGCTACCTGCGCAAGCATGAGGGGTACGAACAGTTCGTCGACTGGCCCTGAGCCTCCGGCGCCCTCCCAATCCGGAGCTCCCTGCCCCTGGCCGGAGTCAGCTGGCCAGCGCGTGTCCGCTGAGGACCGGGACGTCGATGGTGAATCCGCAGGCGCAACGGTAGGTTTCCACGTGCTCGGAGACCGCACCCATGCCCACGCCCACCGGGACCACCGTGGTTCCGTCCACATACACGGGAAGCCGAACGGGGAGTGCTTCCGGATCCACCAGCTGCATCGGGGCACGGCAGTGCATGCGTGAATTCAGCGTCACCAGCAAGCCCATATCTGCGGGCCTGGTGAAGCCCAGCTGAGTTCCTGCTGCTGCGGCGGGCTCCCCGGGCACCGTAAGCTGGTTGTCTGTAGCGGTGGTCATGATGTTCATCCTTGGGCTTCTTCACGAAGCTGCCGGCGTTGGCAGCCCCGCCGCGAACTGCTTGCGGAGGTTCATTTACCCCATAAGCAAAGCATGCTTACTAATTCTTCGGCAAGTTGGGTGTCACGTCCCCGGCTCGCTGGCCGCCAGCGCCGCCACTGCAGCCTCCACCCGCCGGGCCGGAACAGCAGGCAGATAAGCGCTGCAAGCCCGTGAGTACTGCGTACGGGACAAAGCTGGAGATCATGAAAGTCGTCGGCGTTCCTCCATACACGGGTTTGGCCGCCGGCATGCCAACCCCTAACCCGGGCGCCTTCCACTTCCGCGCCCTGCGTCCTGCCGTCCTGCATGCTGTCACGCCTACTGTCCGCGGGGCCGCACATTCTGCAGCAGGAGGGCGTTGGCTGCCAGTCAATGACGTCGCGAGGAGGCGATATGGGGCAGATTGCCAGCGCTTTGGCTAAATACATCACAAAAGTTTGATTAAAAGGGTCACCTAAGTAAGGCTTGCCTTTGTTCGAAGGAAAGCTGACCGAAGGAAGACCGTGCCGCTGATGCCCCGCCTTGATGAGTTGGACGTGGAAGACCCGCCCAACACCCAGGAAGCCACCCGCCCGAACGGGCCATGCCAAGAACTGCCAGAACGTGCGGGCACTGGCCAGGAACGCACTGGCAAGGATTTCGGCTCGCGCGTGGAACTCGCGCTGGGGGCCAGCAACCACCTCCTTAACGCGCGCAACTCACCCCGGTACGTGGCCCAAGTGCTGCAGGCGGTCACAGCCGTAGCCACCAAACTGGAGCGGACCACCCGGCCGTTCACTGGCGTCGGACCTTCCGAGATGGAGGCCCGCATTGGCGCCGTGGACCTCGAAACACCCCTGCCGGACACCGCAGCCGCCCTCCAGGAACTTGAGGACGTGTACCTGCGCGATGCCGTGTACTTCCACGACGCCAAGTATGCCGCCCACCTCAACTGCCCCGTGGTCATCCCTGCGCTGGTGGGCGAGGCTGTCCTGTCCGCGGTGAACTCCTCCATGGACACGTGGGACCAGAGTGCAGGGGCCACCATGATCGAACGCCGGCTCATTGACTGGACGGCAGAACGACTGGGCCTCGGCATCGACTCCGACGGCATCTTCACCTCTGGCGGCAGCCAGTCCAACCTCCAGGCCCTGCTGATCGCCCGCAACCACGCTGTTGCCGGCCTGCGGCAGGACCCTGCGCGCACCGGACTCCGGCTTCCGGCGCTGCTGGACACGCTACGGATCTTCACGTCCGAGGACAGCCACTTCAGCATCCAGAAGTCGTCATCGATGCTGGGCCTGGGGTTCGACGCCGTCATCAGCGTCCCGTGCACGCCGGACCACCGGATGGACCCTGCCGCCCTCGCCGAAGCCATGGCCGAGGCGCGCCGCGCCGGGCTGACCCCGATGGCGGTGGTGGCCACCGCGGGCACCACCGACTTCGGTGCGGTGGACCCGCTCGCGGAGATCGCAGCGCTGGCGCGGGCTTACGGTGCATGGTTCCATGTCGATGCTGCCTATGGCGGCGGCCTTTTGGTGTCCTGCCGCTACCGGCACCTCCTCGACGGCACCCGGCTTGCCGACTCGGTCACCGTGGACTTCCACAAGACCTTTTTCCAGCCGGTCAGCTCCAGCGCCCTGCTGGTCCGCGAACGGGCTGTGCTGCGCCACATCACCTACTATGCGGACTACCTGAACCCGCAAAGCGCGGCGCTGGCAGCTATCCCCAACCAGGTGGACAAGAGCATCCAGACAACCCGGCGGTTCGATGCCCTGAAGCTATGGCTCACCCTCCGGATCATGGGCGCGGACGCCATTGGGGCCCTGTTCGACGAAGCCATCGACCTCGCTGCCCGCGTGGGCGCGCGCCTTGAGGCCGAACACGACTTCGAGCTTGCCGCCCCACCGCAGCTCAGCACCCTGGTGTTTCGGTACCGGCCCCGGTTGGACGGCGGAGGGCGGCTCAGTGAAGACGACGCCGACGTCCTCAATCCCGCCATCCGCGCCGCCGTCTTCACCTCCGGGGAAGCCGTGGTTGCCGGAACCGTGGTGGGCGGCCGCCACTACCTGAAGTTCACCCTCCTCAACGCCGAGGCCACGCTGGAGGACATCTCGGGCATCATCAATCTCCTGCGCCGCACGGGCGCCGGACTGCTGCGCCGGGAGGTGGCCGCATGAGCACCCCCAACTCCGGCAGGATCTACGACTTCGCCGCCATCGGCGTCGGACCTTTCAACCTTGGACTGGCAGCGCTCGCCGAGCCGGTGGAAGGGCTGGACGGCATCTTCCTGGAACGCTGCGAGTCATTTGACTGGCACCCCGGCATGATGCTGGAGCCGGCCCACCTGCAGGTGCCCTTTATGGCGGACCTCGTGACGCTGGCCGACCCCACCTCGCCCTACTCGTTCCTGAACTTCCTCAAGCAGACCGGCCGGCTGTACCGCTTCTACATCCGGGAAAACTTCTACCCCCTGCGTGCAGAGTACAACCAGTACTGCCAGTGGGTGGCCGGGCAGCTGCCCTCCGTCCGTTTTAGCACAGCTGTGCTGGAAACAGCGTACGACCGCGGTGTGTACCGGCTTTCCGTCTCGGGTCCGGAAGGCCCGGAGGTACTGCTGGCGCGCCGGCTGGTGCTCGGCACCGGCACCTCCCCGTACCTACCCGAAGCTGCGGCAGGAATCGCTGCCGCCACTGCTTCCGGCAGCGGGGGAGTGGTCCTGCACAACGCCGACTACCTGTCCCGGAAGGCGGAACTGCAGGAGCAACGCAGCATCACCATTCTGGGCAGCGGCCAGAGCGCGGCCGAGATCTACTACCAACTGCTTCAGGAATCGGACATCCACGGCTACCAGCTGAACTGGGTTACCCGTTCCGGGCGGTTCTTCCCGCTGGAGTACACCAAGCTGACCCTGGAGATGACCTCGCCCGAGTACGTTGACTACTTCCACGCACTCCCTCAGCACCAGCGCGACCATCTCACCAAAACCCAGAAGAACCTCTACAAGGGCATCAACTCGGACCTGATCGATGCCATCTACGACCTCCTCTACACCAAGAGCATCTCCGGCACGGTGGACACGCAACTGCTGACCCACTCCACGCTCACTGCGGCTGAATGGGACGCTGATGCCGGAACACACATCCTGCATCTGAAGCACGGTGAGCAGGGCACTGCCTACACGCTGGAGAGCGAGGCAGTGGTGCTCGCCACCGGCTACGGCTACCAGGAGCCGGGCTTCCTTGCGGGCATCCAGGACCGGATCGCCCGGGACAGTGCAGGAAGGTTCGCCGTGGACCGGAACTACAGCGCCGGCGTGGAACCCGGAGAGATCTTCGTCCAGAACGCCGAACTGCACACGCACGGATTCGTCACCCCTGACCTGGGGATGGGTGCCTACCGCAACTCCTGCATCCTGCGCGCCATCATGGGCCGCGAGGTGTACCCGGTGGAGCGCAGCATTGCCTTCCAGCATTTCGGGGCCCCAGCGAAGGTGGGTTCCCCGCTGGAGATTGGGCCGGTGCCGGCATGACATTCACCTTCCGTTGCCTCGACCCCCAAGCCGATGCACCGCTCCTGCGCAGTTGGGTGATCCAGCCCTACGCTTCCTTCTGGGGCATGCTGTCCGCCAGCCTTGAGGACGTGGTCGAGGAATACACAAAGATCCAGGCCAGTGGCCACCATCATGCCCTGCTGGGGCTCGACCACGGCGTCCCCGCCTTCCTGACGGAGGAATACCTCCCCGCATCGTCACCGTTGGGCGCGGTCTACCCCGTCCTCCCCGGTGACGTGGGGATGCACTTGCTGGTGGCGCCGCCGTCGGTCGCTCCGGTGCGGGGCTACACCGCCGCGGTGATGGACGCCGTCCTGGCACGGCTCTTCAGCAGGCCCGGAGTGGACCGGGTGGTGGTGGAGCCGGATGCCGGTAACACCAGGATCCAGGCCCTCAACGCCCGGCTTGGTTTCCAGCCCGCCGGGGTGGTCAACCTTCCAGACAAGGACGCGCTGCTGAGCTTCTGCAGCCGTGACCGCTACCTGGCCGCCCGAACATCCCTTCCCCCCGTCCGCACACCCATGATCCAGGGAGCACAACTATGACTATCGATCTCGATTTCGCCACGACTGCCACCCCCGGGCAGCAGCCCTCGGCCGGCCCGGCACCCCATCTCACGGGGGAGAAGTGGGACAACGCCAACCGGCACCTGCTCCGCAAGGCCCTGGCCGAGTTCACCCACGAACGGATCCTCACGCCGGAACGTGTAGGGGAGGGGGCCGATGCGGGCGGGAGCGGCAGCTACCGCCTCCGCGGCGACGGCGGCACCTCCGAGTACCGGTTTAACGCCCGGATCCTGGAGATGGACCACTGGTCCATCGATCCCCGCTCCATCCGGCACTTCCGGGACGATGCGGAAGCGCCGCTGGACGTACTGGAGTTCATCACGGCGTTCCACGAAACCCTGGGCATCGACCTCCAAATGCTCCCTGTCTATCTGGAAGAAGTCAGCAGCACCCTGGCAAGCCACGCCTACAAGCAGTGGGCGGGCCAGCCGTCGGCCGTTGAACTCGCTGCCGGGATCACCGGCGGCGAGAACCCGGCTGCCGACTTCCAGGCCATTGAGCGCAGCATGACCGAGGGCCACCCCTGCTTTGTTGCCAACAACGGGCGCCTGGGCTTCGGCATCAGCGACTACCACGCCTTCGCACCCGAAACGGGTGCTCCGGTGCAGCTGGAGTGGATCGCCGTGCACCGGAGCCACGCCGTCTTCACGGCATCGGAAGGACTTGATTACCGGGCACACCTGCAGGCCGAACTCGGACCCCTGCTGGGCACCTTCACCTCCGCACTGCAGCTGCACGGACTGAATCCGGACCAGTACTTCCTTATGCCCGTGCACCCCTGGCAGTGGGAGAACAAGCTCACGGTTACGTTCGCGGCAGAGATTGCCCGGCAACGCATCGTCTATCTGGGCACTGGGACGGACAGCTACCAGGCGCAGCAGTCCATCCGGACCTTCTTCAACACCAGCGACCCCACCCGCCACTACGTCAAGACGGCCATGTCCGTGCTGAACATGGGCTTCATGCGCGGGCTGTCGCCGGAGTACATGAAGGCCACCCCGGCCATCAATGACTGGCTCCGGAACCTGATCGAGGCGGACGATGCGCTTCAGCGCCGCGGATTCACCATGATCGGCGAAGCCGCCGCCATCGGCTACCGCAACGGCTACTACGAGGCAGGATCCGCCGGCGGGTCGCCCTACCGCAAGATGCTCTCCGCGCTGTGGCGGGAAAGCCCGCTCTCGCTGTTGCAGGACGGCCAGCAGCTGTCCACCATGGCCGCCCTCCTGCACGTTGACGCGGACGGCACGCCCCTGGTTTCGGCGTTCATCGAACGCTCCGGCCTGACCGCAGAGGACTGGCTGCGGCGGTACTTCGAGGTTTACCTGGTTCCACTGGTGCATTGCCTGTTCCGGTATGAGCTGGCGTTCATGCCGCACGGCGAGAACGTGATCCTGGTACTGGAGAACGGCGTACCGGTGAGGGCCGTCATGAAGGACATCGCCGAGGAGATCGTGGTGATGGGAGACCGGCTGGACCTGCCGGAGGAAGTGTCCCGGATCCGGGCGGAAATTCCGGACCGCCAGAAGGTGCTGGCGATCTTCACTGACGTCTTCGACTGCATCTTCCGCTTCCTGGCCGCGCTCCTGGATGAGGACGGAAAGCTTGACCAGGTCGACTTCTGGAGGATTGCCGCCACCGCCATCAAGGAATACGAAGCGGAGCATCCGGAACTTGCCGGCCAGTTCTCCCGGCATGACCTCTTTACCGCCGACTTCGAACTGTCCTGCCTCAACCGCCTCCAGCTGCGCAACAACCAGCAGATGCTGGACCTGGCAGACCCCTCCGGCGGGCTGCAGATGGCAGGACGCCTGGCCAACCCGCTTGCGAGGTTCGCCTGAGGGCCAGGCGTGCATCACACGGGCAGGGTACCGGGACAGCAGATCGGGGCCTCGCTAGGCTTGCAGCATGACCACGCCGCACGCACAGCAGGATCTTTCCGGGACCACAGCCCTGATCACCGGGGCCAGCGCGGGCCTGGGGTCCGAGTTCGCGCGCCAGCTCGCCTCCCAGGGCTGCAACGTGGTGCTGGTGGCGCGGAACCGGAAACGCCTCGAGGAAACCGCGGCGGGCCTGGAACGGCGCTACGGAGCCATTGCTGAGGTACTTCCTGCCGATCTGACGGACGACGCCGGCGTGGCCGCCGTCGTCGAACGTCTTTCCGACGCGCGGCGGCCGGTGGGGATCCTTGTCAACAACGCCGGGATCGGCTTGCTGCACAACTTCGAGGACAACCACATCTCCGAGGAGAAGAAGCACCTCAAACTGCACGGGGAAACCGCCATGGAGCTTACCCATGCTGCCCTCAAGGGCATGCTGGAGAGGGGGGAGGGCCGGATCATCAACGTGGCCAGTATCGCCGCGTTCCTGCCGCGCGGCACCTACTCCGCCGCGAAGGCCTGGCTGGTGAGTTTCAGCCGCTGGGCCAACCTTGCCTATGCGAAGCAGGGCATCAAGGTCACCGCGGTGTGTCCGGGCTTTACCCACACGGAGTTCCACGACCGGATGGGCATGGACAAGTCCGTGGCGCCGTCGTGGGCCTGGCTGCACGCGGAGCGGGTGGTGCGGGAAGGCCTGGCGGACAATGCGCGGGGCAAGGCGGTCTCGGTGCCCTCCAAGAGGTACAAGGTAGTGGCGGCCGTGGCCCGGGTGGCGCCGGCAAGGCTAGTGGCGGGGCCGCCGCGGAAACCGAAGCAGGGGCTGAAGCCCCAGTAGAGCGGCCGGCGAGCGTGACCCTGCCCGCCGTACAACCACCACAACGCCGATTCCCACCAGCGCCCCCACGAGGGTCTCCACGCCGCGCTCCAGGATCAGGACCAGTGGATCTGCGGGGGCTGCGAGCTGGGTCATCAGCAAAATGACCGGCGTGAAGGAAACCATGGCCAGGCCGTAGTGGCGGGCCATGAACAGCTCGGTGGTGAACTGGAAGAGAATTACCAGCAGGGCGAGCACCACGGCCTCCCGACCCGGGAACAGGCCTGCCAGGGACCACGGCCCGGGAATGATCACGACGCCGGTCACGGCCAACCCCACGAATGTCCCCACGATGCGGTGTATTCCGCGCCGGACGCTGCTGGGAAGGTCGGCTCCCGCCAGCGGCACGGCGGCGGCAGCCATTGCCCAGTGCGGATGGCCGCTGCCCGTGAGGACACCTACGGTGCCCGCGGCCCCCACAGCAAGGATGTACCGGGAAGCATGCACCAGCATCCCGCGGTGCCCGGCAGGGCTCACGGCCGGGGCAGCCCGGACGGCGCCAGGCTGCCAGGACCTGGTGCGGATCCAGCCGCCGAAGCCCACCAGCATGGAGAACGCGGCGGACCCTGCGGCGATCAGCATGGCCACCTGCCACGGAACCACGGTGGGCACCGAAGCGCAGGCCCCCAGCGCCAGGATCCCAAAGAAAGGTCCGTTGGGCTTGAGCCGCACACGGTCCGCGAAGACCGATCCGACGCCGGCGAGAAGGGCCTCTACGCCCACCAGCCACCACGAGTGGAGATGGTTGGCGGAGAGGAATACGCCCACTGCTACACCGCCCAGCAGGACGACGGCGGCCTGGGACTGGTGCCGGAGCCGGAGTTGGTGCGGCTCCGACCGTCCGTACATGCCGGTCAGGGCGCCGAAGACGGCGTAGATCATGAGGTCTGCGCGGCCCATTGCCAGGAGCAGGAGCGACGGAACCGCAACGCTGAGGGCAACGCGCAGCGCCGCCAGGTGGTCGTTGTTGGCCGGTTCCAACCGATGGAGCGCGCGCACCTGCAGGAGGACGCGTTCCATGGCTCATCACCCCTTGCTGTTCATTAGTGGCCTTTTGGAAGTTATCACCGCGGGGTTGGGCCGGTCATGTCCAGTGCCCGCTGCAGGACTTGGAACGTCACTATGGCCGGCGCGCCAAAGGCCCGCCCCTTCGTGCTTCCCCCAAGGGAAACACGCGGACGGGCCTTCTGAGCGTGGGCTGCAAGACGTGCCCCGGTCCGGGAGGACCTGTTCCCCCGGGTGTGCAACCAGGCGCCGGTCAACTAGGCGCCGGCAGGAACCTTTTCGGCCTCGCGTGCGTCAGTGATGTCCTGGGTCTCGAACGGGAGTTCGTCCAGGTTGATCAGCGGGTTCTCGTCCTGCGTGGCAACCAGTTCGCGGGCTTCGGCCTGGGTATCCACGCTGGGCATGGATCCAGGCAGCGGGCGCTGGGCCGACTCCTTGAGGAAGTAGATGGCCACGGCACCCACCAGCGAGGTACCCATCAGGTAGTACGCCGGCATCATGTCGTTCCCCGTGGCGCTGATGAGGGCTGCCACGATGAACGGCGTAGTGCCACCGAAAATGGCCACCGAGAAGTTGTACGCGATGCCCATCGCCCCGTACCGGCTGGAGGTGGGGAACTGCGCCGGGAGGGCGGAGGCCAGGTTGGCGACGTAGAACGTCACCGGGAATGCGATCAGCGCCAGGCCGGCCAGGGTGGACCAGATCTCGCCGATGCCGATCAGCAGGAAAGCCGGAGTGGCCAGGACCACTGTGCTGACTGCGCCGATCCACAGGACGGGCCGGCGGCCGATCCGGTCCGACAACTTTCCGGTTAGCGGAATGCAGAGGCTCATGACCACCAGTACGGGGATGGTCAGGAGGGTGCCGTGCACCGGATCGTAACCCTTGGACTCTGTGAGGTAGGTGGGCATGTAGGACGTCAGCGCGTAGCCGGCGGTGTTTGCTGCGGCCACCAGGATCATGGCAATAATAATGGAGCGCCAGTAGGCCTTGACGATGCCCACCGGGCCCTTCGCCGTTGCCTGGTCGGATGACGCCGCATGCTTCGCGAGATCCTCCTGGGCGTCCAGGGTGGCCTGGAACTGGGGGGACTCCTCGATCTTGCTCCGGAAGTAGACCGCGATCAGGCCCAGGGGCCCGGCCACCAGGAACGGAATACGCCAGCCCCACTCCTCCATGGCTGCCTGCCCGAGCGTCAGCTGCAGGACCGAGACCAGGGCGGCCCCGATGGCGAAGCCCAGGTAGCTGCCCAGGTCCAGGAAGCTGGCGAAGAACCCGCGGCGCTTGTCCGGGGCGTATTCGCTGACGAACGTGGTGGCGCCGGCGTATTCACCGCCGGTGGAGAAGCCCTGGACGATCTTCAGCAGCACCAGGAGGCCTGCGGCCCACAGCCCGATCTGGGCGTAACCGGGCAGGAGGCCGATGGCGAACGTGCTCGCAGCCATCAGCATCAGCGTGGCAGCGAGGATCTTCTGCCGGCCCATCTTGTCGCCCATCCAGCCGAAGATCACGCCGCCCAGGGGACGGGCAATGAACGTGGCGGCGAAGGTGCCCAGCAGGAACAGCGTCTGGGTGGTGGGGTCGGACTCCGGCAGGAACACCGGACCCATGGTGGTGATGAGGTAGCCGAACACGCCGACGTCGTACCATTCCATGGTGTTGCCCACGATGGTTCCGCCGAGGGCTTTTTTCAGCATGGGCTGGTTGACGACATTAACGTCCGACTCCTTGAGTCGGCGGCGCGCGAGCAGCTTCGGCTTGCGCGGGCTCTTGGAATGAGCCGACGACGGCGGCGCGCCAGGGGGTGTAGCTTGGTTGGTTCCTGAGGCGCTGGTAGCGCCTGCGGAAGAGTCGGTCGTGCTTCGGTCTGTGGGCATTTGGGCAACTCCTGTGGAGGTCATTTGCTTGCGACTTGTAGCTGCCCCGCTCCGGGCAGGCCTTCAATTTTACGCGAATGCCGTAGCGCCTGCGTGGTTTATGCCGTAGGATCACCCGTTTGGCAGCCGTATTCAGCAGGTTTGCCCGAATTCTTTTCCCGGCTTTTCCCGCGCCATCACTGGCATGCGGCGGGACCAGGCCCATCGTTACCTAATCTTTTCCGTTGAACGCGCCACACCCCCGCATATTTGCCCTGAAACAGCGCCAAAAGTGACCGCGACCACGCCGTTGCAGAAGCCGCCGGGCGTGGATCCGGCCGCCGTTTCAGGTGCACTTTGATGGCCCAGGCGGAGGGGGTTCACAGGTGCCGTGAGCGTCCCTAAGGTTGTTCCATGGAAACACTTTCTTTCAAGTAGGGGACGCCTGCGGCCATGCCACTGCGGGCCGCTTCGAAAGTTCTTAATGGGGGCCCAGCTCTGGTCACTCTCGATAGCACTTCATCTGTGGAAAGGAAGAACAAATGGCTGACGAAAAACGTGAATCCCACATCAGTCCAGAGGTTGCGGACCACCTTGCGGCGGCAATGGAAACTCCGGACATGCCGGGTGCGGCAGCACCGCTTTCCCCCGCGGGGGCTGGCGGCCAGCAGACCTGGCCGGACGGCAATGGAAAGCGGCGGCATCCGAAGGAGCGCGGATCCGCCCACGGCCGGATGGGACAGGGCGCCGCAGTAACGGCGATCCACCGCACCAGCCGGCCGCAGATGCCGCACTCGTCCTAGGAGCGGACCGCTTCCAGGACGCGCATCCGCCCTGGCGACGCGTGAATGGCCTGGTGACACCCGAATACCCGTGTCGCCAGGCCTTTTCCGTGTCCCGGGACAATATGCGCGTCCAGGACTGCCATCCAAGTCGGTTGCCGGGAGCTGGAGGCAAACGTGCTTGCGGCCCGTCGGTTCAGTCTTCGCGCACTACCTCTGCCGGGTCCTTGTCCAGCCGCCAGCCCCTCCAGCGCGGGTGGCGCAGGCGTCCGGTCCCGGTCCATTCGCCGTACGTCACCTCGCCCACCAACTGCGGCGCCACCCAGTGCGCGTCCGCCGCGTCCGGCCGCGGAACGTCCAGGAACGGCGAGGTTTTCCGGGCCAGGCGGTCCACGGTCTGGCGGAGCTCGGCGAGTTCCCGGCCGCTGAATCCGCTGCCCACCCGGCCCACATACTGGAGCTTGTCGCCGTCCGGGATTCCCACCAACAGCGAGCCCACAGTGTCCTGGCGCCCGCCTTTGCCCGGACGCCAGCCGCCCACCACAACCTCCTGCGTCTGCTCCACTTTCAGTTTGATCCATGTACGGGTCCGCTGCCCGCTCACGTACCGGCTGTCCGTCCGCTTTGCCATCACCCCTTCAAGGCCAAGTTCCCGGGCGCTTTCCAGGATGTGTTCCACCTTGTCCTCGAGGACCGGGGATAGCCCGGCGGGGCAGCCTGATGGGGTGAAGAAGTCCTCCAGCCGTTGCCGGCGCTTGGCGAGCGGCAGCCTCCGGAGGTCCGTTCCGTCGTGGTGCAGGAGATCGAAAAGCAGCAGCTGCACGGGAATGGCAGTCCGGGCCCGTGCGACGTCGGCTGGACGGGTGAGCTTCATCCTTCCCTGCAGGAGCCCGAAGTCGGGCCTGCCTGCCGGGCCGATGGCCACGATCTCGCCGTCCGCAACGAACGGCTGGGCCGGCCAGCAGGTCCGATCCACAAGTTCGGGGTAGGTGCTGGTGACATCATTGCCGTTGCGGCTGAAAATCCGTACCGCCTTTTCGTCTCCCACAAGGATGGCGCGAACCCCGTCCCACTTGAGTTCGAACTGCCAGTTGCTGCCCTGCAGGTCCGCTGCATCACCGGAGGTCGCCATCATGGGCCGGTACTCCTCAGGCGAGGCAGCCGTGCCCGTCGCTGCCCGTGCCGCCTGTTCTTCCGCCGTCGTTACCCTCTTTGCCGTCGCCGTATTCGTCGGTACTGCCTTCGTCGGTACGGCCTCCTTGGGCGCCTCTTCCGGGGCCTCCTTCCCGTCCGGCACTTCCTCCTGCCCTTCCCCCGGCGGTGCGTGCCGCCGTCGTCCGCTCCGGGGCTCCTTGTCCATGAGGTGGATGAGCCACTGTCCTTCGGCATCCTTGCCCTGCCCCCGCCCCGTGTGGATCAGGGCGAACTTCCTGCTGCCGCCCAGCCCGCCGCCCTCGGAGCCGTTCAGGGTAACGATGACTTCCCTGCCGTTGATCCACTTCTGCAGTTCATACGTTCCGGTGTCCCAGATGGTCATCTC
The DNA here is from genome assembly GCF_020809045.1 of Pseudarthrobacter sp. L1SW. Classification (NCBI taxonomy): domain Bacteria; kingdom Bacillati; phylum Actinomycetota; class Actinomycetes; order Micrococcales; family Micrococcaceae; genus Pseudarthrobacter; species Pseudarthrobacter sp. L1SW. The sequence continues at coordinate 443,341 of NZ_CP078079.1, forward strand.
GCCGGCGCCATACTCCCCCTGGGGGATGGTGCCGTGGAAGGTGAGGTAGTCCATCGGGTGGTCCTCGGTCTGGACGGCGAGGTGGTTCTTCCCGCCGCTGTTCGGGACGCCCTTGGGAAGCGCCCAGGACACCAGGACGCCCTCGTGTTCCAGCCGAAGGTCGAAGTGGAGCCGGCTCGCATGGTGCTCCTGGATGACAAAAGCGTCGCCGGTGCCGGCTGCGCCGCTGAACGGCTCCGGCGTGGCCTGGGGATCACGCATGGAGCGGTACTTCTCCAGCTTGGGGTCATTGCCGGCGTTGACGACGGCGGCGAACGGGTCCCTGCCCTCCTGCACCCGCCGGATCACCGACTTATAGTCCAGATGCGTGAGGCCGGGGGAGCCGATCTCCTCCCAGGTCCGGGGCGCAGCCACCATGGGGGTGGGGCGGCCGCGCAGCGAGTACGGCACAATGGTGGTCTTGGCCGCGTTGTTCTGGCTCCAGTCCACCAGGACCTTGCCTTTGCGCAGGGTCTTTTTCATGTCACTGACGGCCAGGTCCGGGTGGTCGGCCTCAAGGGCGCGGGCAAGTTCCCGGGCGAAGGCGGAGATCTGGTCAGAGGTCTGGCTTCGGTCCAGGGCAGCATACAGGTGGATGCCCTTGCTGCCGCTGGTCACCGGGACAGGGTCCAGGCCCACGTCCTGGAGGATGGTTCGCGCCAGGAGGGCTACTTCCACGCACTCCTCGAGGCCGGCGCCGTCGCCCGGGTCCAGGTCCAGTACCAGCCTGTCCGGATTCAGCTGGTTCCCGTGTGAATCCACCTGCCATTGCGGGACATGGACTTCCAGCGAATTGATCTGGCCGAACCACGCGAGCGTGGCGGGGTCGTTGACCATGGGGTAGTAGATGGTGCGGTCCTTGTGGGTGATGGCTGCACGGGGGAGCCATCCCGGGGCGGAATCCTCAAGGTTCTTCTGGAAGAACACTTCGCCCGGTTTCTCGGCGGTCCCTACTCCGTTCACCCACCGTTTCCTGGTGGCCGGCCGGTTGGCTGCAGCGGGGATCAGGACGTGGCCCACTGCGGCGTAGTAGGCCAGGACATCCGCCTTCGTGGTGCCCGTGGCCGGATAGATGACCTTGTCCAGGTTAGTGAGGGTCAGTTCCCGGCCGGCAACCCGGACACGCTCCTTAGCGGCGGGCACGGGGCTTCACCTCCGGCGCTGCGTGATGTTCACTTGAGGGATGAGAGCCATCTGGAAAGGTGCCATCGCGTTCGGCCTGGTCAACGTGCCCGTGAAGGTCTACAGCGCCACTGAGGATCATGACATCAGTCTGCACCAGGTCCACAATGCCGACGGCGGCCGGATCCGCTACCAGCGCCGGTGCGAGGTCTGCAGCCAGGTCATCGATTATTCGGACATCGAGAAGGCCTACGAGGAAGACGGCCGGACGGTGGTCCTGTCCAAGGACGAGCTCAAAGCCATTCCGGCGGAGAACAGCCACGAGATTGAAGTGGTGCAGTTCGTCCCGTCCGAGCAGCTTGAACCCATGATGTTCGAGAAGAGCTACTACCTTGAGCCGGACTCCAAGTCTCCCAAGGCCTACGTTCTGCTGCGGAGCGCCCTGGAGGACACGGACAGGGTGGCCATTGTCCAGTTCGCCCTCCGTGAGAAGACCCGCCTGGGCGCCTTGCGGATCAAGGACGATGTCCTGGTGCTCCAGTCCCTCCTGTGGCCGGACGAGGTGCGCGAGGCGAAATTCCCTTCCCTGGATGCCTCGGTCAAGATCTCCTCGCAGGAGCGCGATATGTCCGCGGCACTGGTGGAGTCCATGGCGGCTGATTTCGATCCCGCCTCCTTCACGGACGATTACCAGGTCCAGCTCCGCCAGCTCATTGAGGCCAAGCTGGAGCAGGGTGAATCGCTGGACACCGAGGAAACGTTCGGTGTGGAAGCCGGAGAGGGCGGCAAGGGCGAAGTCATCGACCTGATGGAGGCGCTGAAGCGGAGCCTGGACCGGAAACGCGGCGGCGGGTCCGATGCCTCTGCCGGCGCTTCCGGTGATGAGGCTGGCGCTGAAGCCGGCGGGGAATCCGGCGCGGAAGCCGGCGGCAGGCAGGCGGAGGGCGAAAAGCCGGCGGGCAAGCGGTCCACGGCGGCCGCCAAGACGGGTACCGAAAAGACCAGTACCGCCAAGACCAGTGCCGCCAAGACGGCTACTGCCAAGACCGGCACTGCCAAGACCGGCGCCACGGCGAGGTCCACTGCCGCGAAGTCCACGGCAGCGAAATCCGCCGCTACAAAGTCCACGGCAGCAAAATCCACTGCTGCCAAGCCGACGGCGGACAAGGCCGCCGCCAAACCTGCTGCCAAGGCTTCCACCAGTAAGGCGGCGGGCACGCGGGCGCGCAAGCCCGCGTGAAGGGCTGCGTGATGGTCCCCATGGTTGTCCTCGGGCCGTGGTGCCTGCCCGCGCTGTGAATGCCATGTACATGAAACTACTAAGCTTGCTTGCTTTCCGGTAGCGGGTGCGTCTTTACAGCCGACACCCGGGCGTCCACAATGAGTCATCACAGCCTCCGCTGTGCCCAGCAGCGTGCTGTCACTCACGCTGACATGCCACCGGAGAGGGGCGCGGAAATGAACGATCGGGCGCAAACAGCCGAGGCGGACCTCGCGCTCAAGCAGAAACACCGGGCCATGTGGGCGTCGGGGGACTATCCCGCACTGGCCAGCGAACTCCTCCTTGAGCTGGGGGCCATCCTGGTGGAAGCCTGCGGCATCACTTCCCGCCACCGCGTTCTGGACATCGGCGCCGGAGCGGGCAACGCCGCCATCCCCGCCGCCATGATGGGCGCGAAGGTGGTGGCGAGCGATCTCACCCCCGAACTGTTCGACGCCGGCCGCCACCAGGCGGCCGACCGGGGCGTGGTGCTTGAATGGAAGGAAGGGGACGCCGAGGCCCTGCCTTTCGGCGACCATGAGTTCGACACCGTGATGTCCTGCCTCGGCGTCATGTTCGCTCCCCACCACCAGGCCGCCGCTGATGAGCTGCTGCGGGTCTGCAAACCGGGCGGCACCATCGGACTTCTCAGCTGGACCCCGGACGGGTTTATCGGCAAGATGTTCGCGGCCATGAAGCCCTTCGCCCCGCCGCCTCCGCCGGGCGCCCAGCCGGCGCCGCTGTGGGGGAGCGAGGACCACGTCCGTGAATTGCTGGGAAACAGGGTCACGGACGTGCACACCCGCAAGCAGGCGCTCGTCGTCCGGAGCTTCCACCAGCCGGAAGACTTCGTCCGCTACTTCAAGTCCCACTACGGCCCCACCATCTCGGTCTACAAGTCCATTGCCGAGGACGTGGACAAGGTCAAAGCCCTGGACAAGGCGCTGACAGAGCTGGCGGACTCCTTCGGCGATGCCCACGGCGACACCCCGTTCCAGATGGAATGGGAATACCTGCTGTTCACTGCGAAGAAGGCCAAGGAAAATGGCTGATCATGTGGCCACATCCTCGGTCGCTGTGGATGCCCCTCCGGCGCGCGTATGGGACGTCATCACGGATCCGGCGGCCACGAAGGAGTTCATGTTTGGTGCTGAACTCGCCACGGGCTGGAGCGTGGGCGGACCCATCACGTGGACCGGCACCTGGGAGGGCAAGGATTACCGGGACAAGGGGGTAATCCTCGAGGTCGAGCCGGCCAAGAAGCTGGTCTATACGCATTTCAGCCCCCTCGCCGGCCAGGAAGACAAGCCGGAAAACTACCACACGCTCACCTGGACACTCCAGGACCAGGGCGGCCGGACGCTTTTGACGCTGACCCAGGAGAATAACCCCACCGCCGAGGCGGCCGACCACTCAAAAGGTATGTGGGACAAGCTCGTGGCGGACGTCAAGAGGATTTCCGAGCGCACCTAACCCCTGCGTTCCCCCGCCCAAGTAGGTAGCGCTAAGTGTCGTTTTGGAGGCTCAAAACGACACTTAGCGCTACCTAGTTGGGGAGGGGCGCACTTAACGCGAGCGGCCGCCGTCGGGCGTTTCCCACGGAGGGAAGGCCCGACGGCGGCCGTGCGGCTTTGGTGCCGGACTGCTACTCGGCGTCGTGATCCGTTTCCAGGATCTGGACCAGGTGGTCCAGCGCGGTGTCCGCACCGTCACCTTCTGCGCGGAGGACCACCACGTCGCCGTGCGAGGCGCCCAGGCTCATGAGGGACAGGATGCTCGCAGCGTCCATCGCCTCATCCGCCGGCTCGCCTTCGCGGGCGATGGTGATGTCCAGGTCGTACTCTCCTGCTGCCTCGGCAAAGATGGCTGCGGGGCGTGCGTGCAGGCCCACGCGGCTGGCGACGGTTGCTGTGCGTTCTGGCATTTTTGCTCCTTTGTCTTCCGGCGGCTGGTTGAAATGCCGGGTAGAGGTAGTGGGTGAGGCAGGGGTCAGACGGTTGCTGGGACGGGTTCCACCGTAGCAGCGGTCTTGCGGGCTGCCCAGCGCTTCAGGGCCACGACGGCCAGTGCGGTGACGATGGTGCCGGCGATGATCGAGAGGACGAACATCAGCACGTTGTTGATGGCGAAGAACACGAAGATACCGCCGTGGGGTGCCTGCGATGTGACACCGAACGCCATGGTCATCGCCCCGGTAACGGCACCGCCCAGCATGCTGGCAGGAATGACGCGCAGCGGGTCTGCCGCGGCGAACGGGATGGCGCCTTCGGAGATGAAGGAAGCACCCAGCAGCCAGGCTGCCTTGCCGTTTTCACGCTCGTTCAAAGTGAAGAGCTTCTTGTCCAGGACCGTAGCCAAGGCCATGGCCAGCGGGGGAACCATGCCGGCAGCCATGACGGTTGCCATGATCTGCCACGGTGCCTGGTTTGTGGCGCTGCCGGCGCCGAGCCCGGCGACGGCGAAGGCGTAGGCCACCTTGTTCACAGGACCGCCGAGGTCGAAGCACATCATGAGGCCCAGGATGATGCCCAGGACCACTGCTGACGCGCCGGTCATGCCGGACAGCCAGCCGTTAAGTGCCGCGGTGAGGCCGGCGATGGGGCCGCCAAGGACCAGGAACATCAGGCCGGAAGCGAAGATCGAAGCCAGCAGCGGGATGATGACGACGGGCATCAGGCCGCGAAGCCAGCGGGGGACAGACCACGTGCCGATGAGGTGGGCCATGTAGCCCGCCAGGAGGCCGCCGACGATGCCGCCGAGGAAGCCCGCGCCCATGAACCCGGAGACAGCACCGGCAACGAAACCGGGGGCAATGCCGGGCCGGTCAGCGATGGCGTAGGCGATGTAGCCGGCCAGTGCGGGGACCAGGAAGCCCATGGACAGGGCGCCGATCTTGAACAGGACTGCGCCCAGGTATGTGGCGAGTCCGCCCTCGGGAAGGTTGCCGAAGTTGTTCTGCACAACCACTTTGTCCGCGACTTCGGTGATGTCGTAGCCGCCCAGCAGGAAGCCCAGGGCGATCAGGAGGCCGCCGCCGGCAACGAACGGGATCATGTAGCTCACGCCGGTGAGCAGCGCCCTCTTCAGCTTCTGGCCGATGTGCTCGCCCTTTTCGGCTGCTGCCTGCTCGGCCTGCTCCTCGGCACCGAAGTGTGGGACGCGCCGCGCGTTCGGGTCCGAGGCTGCTGCGAGCGCTTCCTGGACCATCTTGGCAGGTTCGTCGATGCCGCGCTTGACGGGTGCGTTGATGACGGGCTTGCCGGCGAAGCGCTCTTTGCCGCGTACGTCCACGTCCACCGCGAAAATCACGGCGTCGGCGGCTGCGATGACAGCGGGATCCAGCGGCTTGGCGCCGGAGGAACCCTGGGTCTCCACCTGCAGGTCGACGCCGGCCTCCTGGGCAGCTGCCACCAGGGAATCAGCTGCCATATAGGTGTGCGCGATGCCGGTGGGGCAGGCAGTCACGGCCACGAGGCGCTTGGGGCCGGACCCGGCAGAGCCTGCCGAAGCCGTGCCCGCCGCAGCGGCGGGGGCAGTGCCTGCCGCAGCCGTGCCGGCGGAAGCCCCGGAGGCACCCGAGGAAGCAACAGCGTCAGCAGGTACCGCCGCTGCGTGGGCTGCCGGCTTTTCGGCAAGTGCGCCGTCCACCAGTTCCACGATCTCCTCGCGGGAGGAGGCATTGCGCAGGGCTGCGGTGAAGTCCTTTTTAATGAGGGACCGGGCCAGTTTGGAGAGCAGCTTCAGGTGCGCCTGATCGGCTCCGTCCGGGGCCGCGATGAAGAAAATCAGGTCCGCCGGGCCGTCCTTGGCGCCGAAGTCCACCTTGGGGTTAAGGCGGGCCATGGCCAGGGTGGGTTCCGTGACGGCGGCCGAGCGGCAGTGCGGGATGGCGATGCCGCCGGGGATACCCGTGGCGGTCTTCTGCTCGCGGGCGAAGGCGTCGGCAAAGAGGCCTTCAACTTCTGTTGCGCGTCCGGCGGCAGCTACTTTGCTTGCCAAGTGCCGGATCACCGCCTCGGGCGCGTTGCCCAGGTTCTGGTCGAGCTCGACCAGGTCCGTGGTGATGAGCTGGGTCACTGTCAATCCTTTCGAAGGGCCGTGATGGTTACGGCATCCGGGGTGGTTTGGTGTACTGCCGGAACCGTTGAACCGGGCAGGGAGGCGGCTGCGGCACCGTGGGCCACAGCCTGGCGAAGGCAGTCGGCCGGGGCGGCGCCCTGGCCGTGGGCGAGCAGGTAGCCGGCCAACGCGGAATCGCCCGCGCCCACCGTGCTGACCGCGGCGACCGGCGGATGCGTGGCCAGCCACGCGCCGTCGGCCGTTACCAGGACAGCTCCCTTGGATCCGAGAGTCGCCAGGACAGCACCCACGCCTGAACGTACGACGGCGGCGGCGGCTGCCGCGGCAGCCTCCGGATCCGCTTCAAGTTCGTCAGCGGTGGCCGCGGCGAAGCCGGCTGCAGCAGCCAGTTCCGCCAGTTCTTCGGCGTTGGGTTTGAGGAGGTCCGGTTTCCCGGAACCGTTGCCGGCCAAATCGGCACCGGCATCGCCTCCGGACATTGCCGCGGCGAGCGGCGCACCGGAGGAATCCACGGCGATGAGCGGTGCACTGCCGTTGCCGGCTGCGCGGATCCGGCGGGCCGCCGTCGCGTAGAAATCAGAAGGAAAGCCTGGCGGGAGCGAACCTGCGAGGACCACCCAGCTGGCGCCGCGTGAGCTCTCCAGCAGCAGTTTGATCAGTGCTTCCTGCTGGTCCGCATCCATGACCGGGCCGGGCTCATTGATCTTGGTGGTCACGCCGCCGGGTTCCGTGAGGGCCACATTGGTCCGGAGTGGTTCGTTGATGGGCAGCGAGACAAACGGCACCGCGTTTTCCCGCAGCCCGGCCAGGACGGGGTCGCTGTCCGCGCCGGGGAGCACGGCAACAGATTCCAGGCCGGAGGCGACCAGTGCGCGGGAAACATTGACGCCCTTGCCGCCTGGCTCTTGGCTGACGGAAACGGCGCGCTGCACTTCGCCCCGCGCCAACGGGCCGGGCAGTGCAACCGTGCGGTCAAGGCTGGGGTTGGCGGTGAACGTGACGATCATGCGATCACCACGTCAACGCCGGCTTCTGCCAGGGCTGCTGCCAGCTCCGGGCCGGGTTCGCTGTCTGTAATCAAGGTGTCCAGATCTTTCAGGGAGGCGAACTGGACCAGGGTTTCCGTGTCCAGCTTGGAGGAGTCGGCCAGCACCACAATGCGGCGGGCCGAGTGGACGAAAGCTGCCTTGACGGCGGCTTCCTCGGGATCGGGCGTGCTCAGCCCAAAGCTTGCATGGATTCCGTTGGTGCCGATGAAGGCAATGTCCGGCCGCAGTTTGCCGGCGGCCTCCACGGTTGCCTGGCCCACGGCAACCTGGGTGATCCCGCGCACCCGGCCGCCCAGGACCTCGAGGGCGATCCCTGGAGCGCTGGAGAGTTTGCCGGCGATGGGAACGGCGTGGGTGATGGCCACCAGTTCGGCCCGTGGTTCCGCTGGGTCGGACGGTTCGACGGCGGCGCGGCGCGACAGCATGTCCGCCAGGACTTCCGTGGTGGTGCCGCCGTCGATCAGGACGCTGCCGGCGGAGTTGCGCGGAATGAGTGCCAGGGCCGCCTCTGCGATCCGGATCTTCTCGTCAGGCCGCTGGATGGCGCGCTCAGTGACGCTTTCCTCAGTGGTGCTGAAGCGGTCTGCTGCAACAGCCCCGCCGTGGACGCGGCGGACGGTGCCGGCGTTCTCGAGGGTAGCGAGGTCCCGGCGGACGGTTTCGGTGGTGATCCGGAAGCGCTCGGCCAGGAGGGTCACGCTGACCCGGCCGCTGCCGGCAACAAGCTCGGCAATCTTTTGCTGGCGCTCCTCGGCGAACACGTACCCTCCGTTGCGTAGGTCTGCTGGTGCTGTGGATCGTTCGGTGGACGCCGTTGCTGAGTGACTGGCATCACATGATGTTGAGTTACTTGACTTTATCTTTGCTTGTGTTGGTTTGTCAATGGAAACCCACATGAAACAAAATCCCACGGGGCGGGCGTCCCGTGACCGTTCGGAGTTTTTGGCCAGATAAGCCGACTTTTCGGCGCGGGGAGCCCTGCATATCTGCCCAAAACTCCCGGCTGGGGAAAGCGAAAAGCCGGGCCAGACCACGAATGGTCTGGCCCGGCTCCTCGGGTCAATGCCTTGTCCTGCACTGCAGCAGGGTGGACTTTGTAGTGCTACAGCCCGCCGTCGCGGCTTTCGTTCCGGGTGATGCGTTCCCCGGTGTTGGGATCAACCACGGACCGCGTCTCGCTGACCCGCCTGCTGCGGCCGGGGGAGGCGAGGATGAGGGAGGCGATAAGTCCAATGACGCCGACTGCCATGAGGATGTAGCCGATGAGCACCTGGTCAACGAAGGGGATGAGGCCCGGAGCGACCGCCCAGGCGAGGATGGCGCCGAGTGCGATGAGGAAAATGGAGGATCCGATTCTCATGAGTTGCTCCTTGTTAATCACGGATGGGCGTCTTCTTAGCCCGCGGACGATTGGTAAGCATGCTGTCCGTTAAGCGTCACGCTACAGCCCGAAGTAGCGGTATTCAATGGTGGGCGCCGGCACGTAACCCATTCGTTGTGGTGTGGCGCCTGTGAAGAAAGGGGCTTGTGAGCCCGGGGTGGTGTGGTTGGCGGACCGGCACGGCTGGGGCGGCGGGCTGCGCAGGATGGCTAGGCTGATCCGATGGAAACAGTTGTGTGGTCTAAACCTGAAGGTGAGCGGGCGGGCACCCCGCTGCTTGTGATGATGCACGGCTACGGCACCGATGAGTCCCGCATGGTCCGCCTTTTTGAATACCTGCCGTCCGAGTTCACGTGCGCGGCAGTGCGCGCGCCGGTGGCCATTGGTGACCACTGGGGATGGTTCCTGCTGGACTACTTCCTGGCCAACGACTTCGCGGACGTCATTAAGGCCTCGAGCGCCGTCCAGGCCTGGATCAACAGCGTTAAGGGCCAGCACAGCAGCGTGAGCCTGCTCGGCTACTCGCAGGGCATGGCAATGGCGAGCACCCTGCTGCGCCTGCATCCCAAGGACTATGTGGCGGTTGTGGGCCTTTCCGGTTTTGTGCTCCAGAATGAGCTGCTGTCCCTCACGGAATCCTTCGACACCAAGCCGCCCTTTTTTTGGGGAAGGGACAAGGCGGACCTGGTCATCAACGAGGACGCGATCGCCTACACGGAGGAATGGCTCCAGCAGAACACGCTCCTCACCGCCAGGACCTACCCCGGCATGGGCCATGCAATGTCAAAGACGGAAATGGTGGACGTCAGCGTCTTCCTGCGCCACTATGTGCTCCGTCCGGACGGGACCACAAAAATCCAAGCCTGACGGTCCCGGATGCTGAGACGTGCCTCACGTCAGGTTCCGCTAGAAAAAACAGTTGCCAGCTAAATTTGTAAGCGCTTACACTCTTCTTCGGCCGCTATCGCGGCCCTGAGCTGGGCGGACAAGGAGATCAGCGCGGTGCCGAGGGTTTACTGCAGCCGGATACTGTCCCACGTCCTGCATCCGGCCTGCGCCTTTGGAGGTGCCGCCGGCTTGTCCGACGCCGGGCTCCGTGTCCATGATGGTAGGGATACAACGATCAGCGAGGCCAGGGCCGCCGCGCTCCCTTCGCGGACCGCCGCCTCCCCTGGCCGCCGATCATCCGGGCATCGATGCCTCCCCACTCCAAGCATCCAGCCTTCAAGGCTGCCCGCCGTCCTGGAAGGACAACGCACCGCTGATGAATGAAAATACCGCAGCAGACCACGCAACGGCCGAGGTGTCCGCCTGGGCCGATGCCTCTGCCATCCTCTTCGACCTGGACGGCGTGCTGACACCCACGGCAACCGTCCATGAGCAGGCATGGCAGGAACTGTTCGAGGACTACCTGGCGGCTCAGCCGCAGGTGCCCGGATACAGCGAGAGCGACTACTTCGACCACATCGACGGCAAGCCGCGCTTCGACGGCGTCCGGGATTTCCTGGCCTCGCGGGGGATTAAGCTCCCCGAGGGCCCCACTGATGACGACCCCGCCAACACCACCGTGCAGGGCCTGGGCAACCGGAAGAACCGGATTTTCAACGACATCGTGAGCGCCGGAGTGGAGCCCTTCACCGGCTCGGTGCGTTTCCTCGAAGCCGCGCTTGAACGCGGGCTGAAGGTCGCCGTCGTCTCTTCCTCCCGGAACGCCCCGGCCGTCCTTGCGGCGGCCGGGCTCAGCGAGCGCTTCCCGGTGGTGGTGGACGGTGTGGTCGCGGCAAGCGAAGGCCTGCCGGGCAAGCCCAGCCCCGCCACCTATGAGTATGCCGCCCGCCTGCTGGGCCTTCCCAGCGGGGAATGCGTGGTGGTGGAGGACGCGGTGTCCGGTGTCCAGGCCGGCGACGCCGGATCGTTCTATTCGGTCATCGGCGTGGACCGCGGCGCCGGGCGGCAGGCGCTGCTCGACGCCGGAGCCACCCTGGTGGTCAATGACCTCGAGGAACTTCTTCCCTAAAGAAGGCAGCCTTCCCCGAGGCCGCCCGCTGCTACCCCCGGCAGCTCCCATCAGTACCAGTTACCCCCCCCGAAAAGTATCCCCAGGCCGGCAGCAAACCGGTTGCCCGGCCAAACGCCAAAGGACCCAACACCATGGCCCTGATCTCAGCGGACCGCGAAAGATTCCCCAACTCCCCCTGGCAGCTCGTGGAAACCCGCCACGAACAGGGCAATGAAGGGACGCTGGAAACCCTCTTTGCCCTGGGCAACGGACATTTGGGGATCCGTGGCGCCCACTGGGCCTCCGCCGACTCCGATCTGCCGGGCAGCTTCATCAACGGGCTGCACGAAATCTGGGACATCAAGCACGCGGAAAACGCCTTCGGGTTTGCCCGGACCGGCCAGCGAATCCTCTACATTCCTGATGCCAACAACTTCACGGTGGTCATCGACGGCGAGTCCCTCAGCCTCGCCGAGTCCGAGGTGCTGGATTACCGGCGCTCCGTGGACTTCTCCACCGGGGTGTACGAATGCCGCGTCACCTGGCAGTGCCGCTCCGGTGCCGTCGTCACCACCACTGAACGCCGGGCTGTAGGTTTCGCCTCCCGCGGAGCCCTCGGCATCTCCCTGGACGTGGTGACGGACCGCGAGGTTTCCGTGGACGTCACCTCCTCGGTGATCAACCGCCAGGACCAGCCCGTAGAGGACCACTCCGCCCACGATCCCCGCCGGGCCGGCCGCCACGCCGGACGCGTGCTGCTGCCCCTGCGCCTTGACGGCGGCGACGGATCGCTCCGCCTGGCCTGGGAGGCCGCTGAATCCAAGCAGCGGGTGGGCGTTGCGGTGGATCACTGGACCTCCGCAGGGCACCAGCCGTTCGACACGCTGGTTGACCAGGATGACAGCAGCGTCCGTTACGTCCTGGCTGTCAGCCCGGGCGAGCCGTTCCGCCTCGAAAAGAGCGTCAGCTATGCGGCTGGCCGGGCCATCCAGGACCCCTCGGTGGACCCCGCCGCGGCCGCAGAGGAAGGCCTCCGCCCGGTGGGTGACATCTTTGCCGAGAGCGAAGCGCACTACCGCGACTACTGGGCCACCTCGGACATCGTGGTCGACAGCCAGTCCGTGCTGCAGCAGGCCATCCGCTGGAACCTGTTCCAGCTTGCCCAGGCCACGGCCCGGGCGGACGTGGCCGGTATCCCCGCCAAGGGCGTGACGGGTTCCGGCTATGAAGGCCACTATTTCTGGGACCAGGAGGTCTACCTCCTGCCATACCTGACGTACACCAACCCCGACGGCGCCCGGCAGGTCCTCGAATTCCGCCACGGCATGCTCCCCGAAGCCAAGATCCGGGCCAAGGAACTGAGCGTTGACGGCGCCCTGTTCCCGTGGCGCACCATCAACGGGCTCGAGGCGAGCGCATACTATGCCGCAGGCACGGCGCAGTTCCACATCGCCGCTGCCATCGCCTTTGCCGCCAACCGGTACGTCTGGGCCACCGGGGACACCGCCTTCCGCGACGGGATGGGCGCCGAGCTGCTCATTGAAACGGCGCGGATGTGGATCTCGCTGGGCTTCTTCGGCAAGGACGGGCTCTTCCACATCCACGGCGTCACCGGCCCGGACGAGTACACCGCCGTGGTCAACGACAACCTCTACACCAACGTGATGGCCCGCTTTAACCTGCGTGCCGCCGCGGCCCTGGAGCATGCGGGCATCACCCACGAAGAGCGGCAGCTGTGGGAGGCGGCCGCGAACCGGATGCAGCTTCCGTTCGACGAGCGGATGCAGGTGCACTCGCAGGACAACGACTTCATGCACCTCGAACCCTGGGACTGGACCACGCCCCGGTCCAAGTACCCCCTGCTCCTGCATTTCCACCCGCTGGTGATCTACCGCCACCAGGTCCTGAAGCAGGCAGACACCGTCCTGGCGATGTTCCTGCAGTGGCAGGACTTCACGCCGGAGGAGAAACAGCGCGCCTTCGACTTCTACGACCCCCTGACAACCGGCGACTCAACGCTGTCGGCCTGCGTCCAGGGCATCATGGCGGCCGAGGTGGGGTACTCCCGGGAAGCGCTGGACCATTTCACGAACGCCGTGTTCATCGACCTGGATGACACGCACGGCAACACCATCGACGGCGTGCACATCGCCTCCACGGGCGGGGTGTGGAGCTCCCTGGTCTGCGGTTTTGCCGGGTTGCGGGACCAGGGGCCGATCCCGTACTTCGACCCGCGGCTGCCGTCGGAATGGGACGGGCTCACCTTCCACCTGAAGATCCAGGGCCGCCTGCTGCTGGTGGAACTCAGGGCCGGGACCATCACGCTGACGGTCCGTGACGGCGATGCCTTGGCCGTGGACGTCCGGGGCCAGCTGATCACGGTGGGTGCCGAGCCCGTCCAGGTGGCGCTTGAGCCAGTGCCGGAACCGGAGCCCACGGTGTTCCCCAGCGGACATCCGACGGCGAGTATCCCGGTGGTGCGTGTCCAGGAGCGCGTGCAGGAGTAGGTGCCGGCGGCCGCCTAGTCTCCTGCCGCCGTCGTACGTTCCGCCTCAGGTGACCTGTCCAGGGGGTGGGCCAGTTCGTCGTCGGGCATGCCGGCGGCGGCCATGGCAATCACTGCCATGACGGGGCATACCCCGCCGGCCACCAGGAAGATCAGCCAGAGGGGCAGGACTTCGGCGGCCGGGCCGGCAAGCGCCATGGACACCGGCATCAGCGCGAGCGAAACGAAGAAGTCCAGGCTGGACACCCGGCCCAGCAGGTGCGCCGGGACGCGCCGCTGGAGCAGGGTGCCCCAGATGACCATTCCCACGCTGCCGGTGGCGCCGAAGACAAACAGCGCGGCGGCGATGGCCCAGAAGTTGTCCATGATGCCGACGGCGGCCAGCGGCAGGCTGCCGGCACCCCAGGACACCATCATCACCGTGAGGTAGCGGCGCGGCAGCCGGAAGGACGCCGTGAACAGCGAGCCGAGCGCGGCGCCAACCCCCATGATGGCCAGGAGGAAGCCGAACATGCGGGAGTCGCCGGCCAGTTGGTCGCGCACCACGAAGGGCAACAGCACCTCGATGGGCCCGATCAGGAACAGCACGGAGATGCACGCCCAGATGAGGGTCCACAGCAGCCAAGGCGTCTGGAGCGTGTAGCGGATGCCCTCGCGCAGGTCGTCGATGAAGGATGTCCTGCCGCCCCCGCCTTCAGTGCCCGCCGGCGCGCGGCCGTCCGTCTCCGCCCCGTTGACGGGCGCCGCCAGGGCGTGCTGGCCCAGGAAGTTCAGGACGATGAATGCCAGCAGGTGGCACACGGCCACCGCCGTAACAGCGTGCGACGGCGAGAGGGCAGCCACCACCATGCCCGCCACCGCGGGGCCCGCAGCCTGCTGGAGCACGGGCCGCATGGACCCCTCCATCCCGTTCGCGGCCAGCAGGTCCTGGGCAGGGAGGATGCGGGGCAGGATGGCCGAGTAGGCAGGGAAGAAGAAGGCGGCGCCGACGCCGAGGACAAAGGAGCCTGCCGCGACATGCCACAGCTGAAGCAGGCCGGCCATGGCCAGTCCGCTGACCGTGGCTATGACCGCCAGGTTGGCTCCCTCCACCGCAATGATCAGGCGGCGCTGGGGGATCCGGTCCGCTGCGATGCCGCCGGCCAGGACGAAGGCCACCAGGCCCACGCTGCCCGCGGCCGCCACAAGGGAGAGCTCCAGCGGCCCGCCGCCCAGCTGGATCACCTGGTACACCATCGCCACGGCCCACATGCCGGAACCAAAAATCGAGATGGCCAATGCTGCGATGAGCACCCGGTACTCGCGGTGCGCAAAGGGCCGCAGGGCTTTGGGGGTGGGCATAGGGTAAGTCTAGGCTTTGGACGTATGCCGGGGAGCCGGCCCACTACCCGACAAGGCACCGCAGGTCGCGGCAGGGTGGGGGTAAGCACCGGCAGTGGCCTAATGTTAAGCAACCTTAGTATTAGGAATTCCGGCATCAGCCCGCCGGCGAGACAAACAGAGGTGACCATGGCCAAGCGCAGCAACCCCGCAGTACGAATCGCCCAGGAAACCGCCCACAACGCGGTATTCGATGCCGACGGCAAGCCCAAGCCCGGTGTCCACAACATGCTCCTGAAGGCGGTGGAGATCCAGCGCCCCCTGGTGGTGGCGTACATCCGCCGGCTCCAGAAGAAGCACCCCCGGGCAACCGCAGCGCAGCTGGCTGACATCCTGGAGCGCGACTACCTCCGCGCCGTCACCGGCGGAGGCGCGCTGGTGGGCGCAACCGCCGTGGTGCCCGGAGTCGGGACGGTGGCGTCCCTGGGACTGTCCGCCGCCGCAACCGTGGGGTTCCTTGAAGCGACAGCCCTCTACTCCACTTCCCTTGCGGAGCTGCACGGCATCCGGCTTACCAATCCGGAGAAGGCCAGCACCATGGTGATGGCCATCATGCTGGGCGAGGAAGGGACCGCCCTTCTGGGCACACTGAGCGGCCAGGCGGCGGGCAGGGAAGTGAACGCCACCAAGGCGTGGGGCAACGTCCTTTCCAGGTCCATGCCCGTACCGGGCTTCGGCAGCATCCGAAGCAGGATCCAGAAAGCCTTCCTCAAGAACCTGCTCAAGCGCCAGGGCACTGCGCTGTTTGGCCGCGCCCTGCCGTTCGGCATAGGTGCCGTGGTGGGCGGAGCCGGTAACCTCATCATGGGGCGCGCCGTGGTGGCCAATGCCAAAGAGGCGTTTGGCCCCATGCCGGACACCATCCCCGGAGAGCTCACTCCTGCGGCCGCGGCACAGAACAACCAAACGCTGGAAGGCAACACTCTTGGATCTCAACGCTGACCTTGGCGAATCGTTCGGTTCCTGGAAGATGGGGGACGACGCCTCCATGTTCCAGCTGGTCACCAGCGCCAACGTGGCCTGCGGCTTCCACGCCGGGGACCCTGTCACCATGCTGGACAGCTGCCGGGCTGCCTACGAACTGGACGTCACCGTCGGTGCCCACGTGGGGTACCGGGACCTTGCAGGCTTCGGCCGCCGCTCGCTGGACATGAGCTTCGACGAGCTGTTCGGCGACGTGCTGTACCAGCTGGGGGCGCTCGACGGCGTTGCCCACGCCGTGGGTGCCTCCGTGGACTATGTGAAGCCGCACGGAGCGCTGTACAACCGCCTGGTGCAGGACGCCGAACAGGCCTCCGCAGTGGTGGCCGCCGTCAACTCGTACGATCCCGGCCTGCCCATCCTGGGCCTGCCCGGGTCCGAGCTGCTGAAGCAGGCGAAGGAGGCCGGCCACCCCGTCTTCGTCGAGGCCTTTGTGGACCGCGCCTACCTTGCCGACGGAACGCTGGTGCCGCGCTCGCAGGAAGGTGCCGTGCTGCACGACGTCGACGCGATCGTCGCGCGGGCCGTGCGCCTTGCGACCAAGGGGGAAGTAGTGGCCGTGGACGGCACAGTGGTGCAGGTCCGGCCGGATTCCCTGTGCATCCACGGCGACACTCCGGGTGCCGTGGAGATGGCCTCGGCAGTCCGGGCTGGGCTGGAAGCAGCCGGCGTGGAGCTGGAGGCGTTCGCCTAAGAACGTGCGCTTGGTTGAAAGGGGCGCCTGCTTACCCAAAAACCAGGTGCGCAGCCGTAAAGATCGCCAACCCGGCCAGTGAGCCCACCACCGTGCCGTTGATCCGGATGAACTGCAGGTCCTTGCCCACCTGGAGTTCGATCTTCTGCGAAGTTTCCTCCGCATCCCAGCGCGCCACGGTGTCCGTGATGACGCCGGCGATATCGGAGCGGTAGGTCCGCACCAGATAGCCGGCGGCGTCGCCGATCCAGGCGTTCACCTTGCCGGCGAGCTCGGGATCGCTGACCAGCCGGGAGCCGAAGTCGCGGACTGCAGCCTTGAACTTGATGGTCAGCTCGCTGTCCGGATCGTCCACCGCGCCCAGCAGCGCATTCTTCACCGTGCCCCAGGTGCGGGAGGCGAGTTCGCGCACTTCGGGATCGCCCAGGACCTGGGCCTTGATGTCCTCAGCACGGGCAATCATCGCCGGATCGTGCTGCAGGTCCTGCGCAAGGTCGTTCAGGTACTTGTCGATGGACTGCCGTACCTGGTGGTTGGGGTCGGCCTGCACCGCGCGCACGAACTTGAGGATCTCCACATAGACCTTGTCGCCCACCAGCCCGTCAACGAACTGCGGCACCCAGGTGGGGGAGCGGTCGGACACCAGGTGGGTGACCGTATCGTGGTTGTCGTCCACCCAGTCGGCCGCGCGGTCCACCAGCAGGTCCACCAGCTTGTGGTGGTGCCCGTCACGGAAAATCCGCGCCGCCAGCTTGCCCACGGGAGGCCCCCACGGCGGAGCCAGCAGGTGCTTGCGGACCATTCCCTCGATGACCGCCTGGACGTCGTCGTCGTTCAAGACCTTGAAAGCACCCCGGATCAAGGCGGCGCCTTCCTTCGCAACCCTGTCTGCGCCGCCCGGTGTTGCCAGCCATTCGCCGGCCCGGCGGGCTATGTTGACGCTGGCCAGCTTCTCCTGGACAACCTGCTCCGAAAGGAAATTGGTCTCCACGAATTCACCCAGCGAGGCGCCGATCTGGTCCTTGCGGCGCGGGATGATGGCGGTATGCGGGATCTTGATGCCCATGGGGTACTTGAACAGCGCGGTGACGGCGAACCAGTCCGCCAGCGCGCCCACCATGCCGCCCTCCGCCGCTGCGCGGACGTACTGCAGCCACGGATACTCCTTCTGCAGCGCGAAGGCGAAGACAAAAATCACCGCCATCACTACCAGCAGACCGAGCGCCACCAGCTTCATCTTCCGCAGCGCTGCCGCCTTTTCGGCGTCGCCCGGGCTGAGGTGATGGACGACGGCGGCGCGCGCCTTGGGGCGGCCCTTCACCTGGGGCGCGTCAGAAGGCGCGGGCCCGGTGGGAGCTTCCTGGGTAGTTGGTTCAGAGTTCACCTGCATGTGCCAAGCCTAGCCCCGCGGTCCGGGGCGGGTCGGCTACCGTGTCTCCATGACCAGTGACGAGTTGGGGCAGCAGCGGCCCCTGGTCTTTGCCCACCGCGGTTCCAGCGCCGCGTTCGCCGAACACACCCGCGCCGCCTATCTGCAGGCGCTGGCGGACGGCGCCGATGGCGTGGAGTGCGATGTCCACCTCACGCGTGACCAGCACGTTGTCCTCCTGCACGACGCCAACCTGGACCGCACTTCGGACGGAACCGGACCCGTGGCCGAACGCACGCTCCGGGAGCTGAGGCACCTGGATTTCTCGTCATGGAAGGGCGTGCGCATTCCCGAGGTGTACGGGGCGCGGTCCGAGCAGCTCCTGACCCTCCCCGAACTGCTGGAGATCCTCCGGGGCGCCGGCCGGCCGGTGAAGCTGGCCATCGAACTCAAGCACCCCAGCCCGTACCAGCTCAAGCTGGAGGACCGGGTGCTGGAGGTGCTGCGGAGCGAAGGCTGGGATCCCCGGACCTCTTCGCTGGGCAATGTGTCCGTGACGTTCATGAGTTTCAGCCCGGACTCCGTGCGGCAGCTGCTCGGTTCGGTTCCGCCGGAATACGTCTGCCAGTTGGTGGACGATGTGGACATCCGTGTGGTCCGCGCGGGGCTGGGCTTCGGGGTGATCACCGGCGGTGCGATTGCCAACCTGATGAAGGCCGCCCAGCTCGAAGGCGAGCGGATCCTGGACACCGGCGAGGTGGGCATGGCAGGGCCCGGCATCGAGTACGTGCGCCGGCATCCGGCCTCCATCCAGCGCTGGCTGGCTGCAGGCCGGCGCTTCCGCGTCTGGACGGTGGACTCGGAACAGGATGTGGCCCTTTGCGCGGGGCTCGGCATCCAGGAAATCACCACCAACGTGCCGGCACGCGTCCTTAGCCAGCTGCAGCTGGCCTCGCCGCAGGGAAGGTAATTCCCGGCCAGCGGCACCGTTTCGGTGCATCCGACGGGGCTGTGATTGAGTTGAGCCATGCCTTTTCCCCGCGCCGGCCGGGCCGTCCAACGCCTCTCCGCGGCAGCCATGGGCGCGCTGCTCCTGGCCAGCGCCATGAAGCACTTCCGCGACCCCGGCTTCTACCGCCAGGTGGTGCCGGATTACCTGTGCCGTGAAGACGGCGCTGCCGACGGCGGCACCTGCCACGGCGCCGCGCCCTCGCGGCCCTTCGCCCTCCTGTCACGGGACGAGTGGATTGCGGTGAGCGGCCTGCTGGAACTTGCTGCCGCCGTCGGAATCCTGGTCCCGGGAACCAGAAAGGCAACCGCCACGGCCACCACCATCATGTTCGCGGCGTTCCTCGCTGGGCACGTCGACGCCCTCCGGCGGGCTTACGGGCCGCAGGGAACCCCGGTGCAGCGGAAGGTGCACAGTGTGCGGCTTCCGCTCCAGGCGCCGCTCATTGTGTGGGCCTGGAGCCTGCGGAAGCCAGCCGCGGGGGCTGGCCTGTGACGCTGCTGGCATCGCCGGCAGTGCGGATGGGCATCTCCATCAGCATTGCCACCGGCCTCTACGGCGTCTCCTTCGGCGCTCTCTCTGTCACGTCAGGACTGAACTTCTGGCAGACCATGGCGCTGAGCCTGCTCCTGTTCAGCGGCGGCTCGCAGTTCGCCTTCATCGGCGTGGTGGCCGGTGGCGGTTCCGGCATTGCCGCCATGAGCGCTGCCACCCTCCTGGGAATGCGCAACGGAATCTACGGCATGCAGCTCAACGCCCTCCTGCACCCCACGGGCTGGCGCAAATATGTTGCCGCCCAGCTGACCATCGACGAATCCACGGCCACCAGCTCCGGCCAGACGGACCCCGCAGAACAACGGCGCGGGTTCTGGGCTGCGGGCATCGGCATCTACGTGCTCTGGAACCTGTTCACCGCTGTCGGCGCCCTCGCCGGGAGCGGCCTGGGCGACCCGAAGCAGTGGGGACTGGACGGCGCAGCGGTGGCTGCCTTCCTTGGCCTGCTCTGGCCGCGGCTGAAAGGACGCGAGCCGGTTGCCATCGCCGTCGTATGCGCCGTGGCCACCGTGATAGCCGTTCCCTTTGTCCCAGCCGGCGTGCCGATCCTCGTGGCGGCCGTGGTGGCTGCCCTGATTGGCTGGTTCAGCCATGGCCGCAGCGACGAAGGCCTCGAGCCGGACGTCGACCCCTTCCGTGAACGCCACCGCCACGGCGGGACCGGCAGCAGCCCCTTCGCGGGCAGCCATGAGGACCGGGGCCATGCGGAGGATACGGGACCGGGGGCGGCCGAATGAGTCTCTGGATCTGGCTCCTGGTTGCCTGCGCCCTGGCCTACGCGTGGAAGCTGGTGGGCTACTTCGTCCCTGCCAGGCTCCTCGAGGATCCGAGGATGTCCCGCGTAGCCGGCACCATGACCATCGGCTTGCTCGCGTCCCTGACGGTGGTGAACACCTTCGCAACGGGCCAGTCGCTGGTTGTTGATGCCAGGCTGGGAGCCCTCGCGGCTGCCGCCATAGCCCTTGCGCTGCGGGCGCCCTTCCTGGTGGTGGTCCTGGCCGGCGCGGGCACGGCTGCGCTCTTGAGGATCCTCGGCTGGAGCTGAGCTGCTGGACTTGGGCGGGCGCTCCCAGCGGGAAGCCAATGTTTCGATGTGGTGACGATCACTCGCCGTGTCCTTTCCCGGTTGTACTATAAAAGCGGCTATGCAGTTGGCCATGGAAATTTTCGTATGAATGGCGGCCATGGAAAATCAGCTGCACGCGGCCGGGGAAAGATCCGGGCATCCCCACCACAAGAACGTTCGACGGCGGGCGGGACTGCCTGCCAAGCGCTTCTTCACGCGCTATGCCCGCTTGGCGGACGTTCCGGCCGAGGACCTGGAGTCCCTCTCCGACAGCCTCTGGAAGTCATTCGACCTGGATCCCGCATCCCAGATTCCGGCCCTGCAGGCGCTGGTGCGCCAGGAGCTTCGGGGCAGGGGAGATCCCGGCGCCTAGCAGGCCGTAATCCCCTGGCCCGTCTATGGTGGACTGGACCAGGCCGCATCCACTGCGGCGGCCACGAAGGAGGAACCGACATGAATGACGCCATGAATGATCAGTCACGTCCGGAGCAGCCGGAAGATGGCCAAAGCACCGAAGCCGGCTCAACCCGGGCCGATGATTCCCAAGCTGCAGGTTCCCGGGACACTGTTGTCCAGGAGACTGCGAAGAAGACCACCACAACACAAGACGTGCACGCGCCGGAGCTGCACGGGAAGCCGCGGCAGGCCTACCTTGACCCGAGCGGCTCCGAAGCTACCCGGGAGATGCGGGATACGGCCCGCCGCCGCCGGGATGCGGAGGAAAAGCTGCAGCAGCACCTGATCCAAGCCAAGGACCACATTCCCAACGAACACCACCACGGGCACCACTGACGGCACTGCACCAATGGGCACCGCTGAGGGGCGGCGAGGGTGGAAATGGTTTCACCCCGGTTAGGGGCAACTCAAGGTGATTATTCCCCCGCGCCGGGTGGCTGACGTCCGGCGGTGGCGGGGTTATGCGCGGGGCTAGGCCACCCCGTGGGCTTCGCCGTCCGGCGAACCAGCCCGGCGGCTGCATTCTTCGACGGCCATCTCATACCAGGTCTCCGCGCCGAATTCGGGTTCAGGCGTGTCGAGGTTCTGGTAGAGGGCGTCCAGCAGGTGTGCGAGTTCTTCCGCGGTCATTGTGGGAAGGACTTCCTCAGGCCCGCGGGGATCGTTGAGGTATTGGATCAGCTTCGAGCTGTTCATCGTATTGCGGCCATTGGGCACTGGACATGCATGGGTCACTCCGTCTCAAAAAGAGAGGGCTGGCTGCGTAACCCTTTCTGAAGTCTATGGCACCCGCAGGACGCCCACAATGGGCCCCCGTTCGCGGCGCGCTCAGCCCAGCTGGGGCTCCGCCAGGGGAGAAGGCGGCACTGGCACATGTGCCGGAAGCGGGCGGGCCGGCCGCGATGTGCGGATGGCGTCCTCAATCAGCGCAAGCGGACGGCGCCAGGCATCGGATCCGGGCTCCATGGTGTCCACCACGCCAATGAGCATCGCGAGCAGCCGGAACATGTCCGTCATGGAGATGTCCGCACGGAGGCTTCCCTGGCCCTGCCCGCGCACCAGCAGCACGCTGATTGATTCCATGAGCGATCCGGTAATGCCGGTCAGGAGCTCCCGCCGGCCCGCGACGGCGCCCAGCAGGTTGGCATCATCGCTCGCCGCGGCCATCAGGGCCTCGAGGACACGCAGGAGCCCCGCCGCTGCGTCTATGTCGGCCAGGGCGCCGTCGATCACGGGGTCCACTGTCAGGCGGAGCTGCCGGTTAAGTGCGGCGAGGACCAGCTCTTCCTTGTCGGCGAAGTTCCGGAAGAGGGTGGCCGGGCCCACTCCGGCCGTTGCCGCGATGGTCTGCAGCGGTACTTCCGGGCCGAACTCGCGGAAGCACTGCCGCGCCGCTGTGATGATCTTGTCCACGTTCCGCGCTGCGTCGGCGCGGAGCGGCTTGCGGACGACTGCGAGGCTCATGCGAAAAGGTTAGCAACGGAACTTTCGGCGTTCACTGTTACCGGAGGGTAGCGGGTTATGTGACGCTCCACGCTGCCATTCCGGCCTGCAGCCGTGCCGGCAGCATGGCACACTGGCACCATGTTGCTTGCGTTTTCTGTTGCCCCCTCCGGCACGCCCAGCGAAGGTCCCCGTCCCACTGATGCTTCAGTGCACGACGCCGTTGCCGCGGCGGTCAGGATCGTCCGGGAGTCAGGGCTGCCCAATACAACGGATTCGATGTTCACCACCATCGAAGGCGAATGGGACGAAGTCTTTGACGTGGTTAAGCGGGCCACCGAGGCCGTGGGGCGGTATGGAAGCAGGGTCTCCCTGGTGATCAAGGCGGATATCCGCCCCGGTTACACCGGCGAGCTGAAGGCAAAAGTGGACCGCCTGGAAGAAGCCCTCGCAGACGGGTCCTGACCCGCGGCGGCCGTATCCGCCGTCGGCCGCTTTCTCTGGACCCCAACGCCGGCCCGTGCCAAACTGTGGCAATGTTCGAGCACAAGCCCCGGCCGGAGTGGACTGCGGCCGAAGAGTTCCTGTCACGCACAGTGGTCCACCCGGACCAGGCGCTGCAAGAGGCCATCCGCTCCGCTGCCGAGGCCGGCATGCCTGCCATCGAAGTGGCCCCGAACGCCGGAAAACTCCTTAAGCTGCTGGTCCAGATTTCCGGGGCGCGCCGCGTGCTCGAAATAGGCACGCTGGCCGGCTTCAGCACGATTTGGATGGGCCGCGGACTTCCCGACGACGGGAGCCTGGTCACCTGCGAATTCCTGCCCAAGCATGCAGAGGTCGCGTGGGCCAATATCGACGCCGCCGGCCTGGGGGAGAAGGTGGAAATCCGGCTGGGACCGGCGCTGGACACCCTGGCCGCGCTTGAGGAAGAGGCCAGGGCGCCATTTGATTTCATCTTCATCGATGCGGACAAGGAGAACAACAGCCGCTACCTGGACTGGGCGGTCCGGCTTGGCAGGCCAGGGACCACGGTAGTCCTGGACAACACTGTCTGGGAGGGCGCCATCCTGGATCCTGGGATGGACCCCGTCAATGCCCCGGGAATCATCGATGCGCTGGAACTCCTTGGCGAGCATCCCCGGCTCGATGCCACCGTCATCCAGACCGTGGGCTCGAAAGGCTGGGACGGCTTCGCCCTGGCACGCGTCAGGTAGCGCTGCGTTCCTGCGTTCCAGGGGCGTTCGCCACGCACGCCCCTGCAACTGCTAAGTATGCTTAGAATAAAATCCCGGCCGGAGTTCGGCCCGACACAGAGCAGCAGCGGAGGAACCTGATGAAAGCCTCACCCACCCTGGCCGGCAACCTGCAGACGGTGCTTACCGATCTCATCGAGCTGCACCTGCAGGGAAAGCAAGCCCACTGGAACGTTGTCGGCACGAACTTCCGCGACCTGCACCTGCAGCTTGACGAGATTATTGCTGCTGCCCGGCTCTTCGCGGACCAGGCGGCGGAGCGGATACGCGCCCTGCACGCCCTCCCTGACGGGCGAAGCAGCACGGTCTCTGCGGACACCCGCCTGGAGGCGTTCCCGGAGGGGCTGACGTCCACGAAAGACACCGTCAAGCTGATCACCGCACGGCTGGAACGGACGGTCCAGACCATGCGCGACGTCCACGACGAGGTTGACGAGGAAGACCCCACCAGCGCGGACCTGCTCCACGCGGCCATTGAGCGCTTTGAGCAGCTTGCCTGGATGGTGAACGCTGAAACAATGGCCTCCAGCGCCTCGGTCACGGAGCCGTCCAAGGGGTAGCTCACAAGCTTCCGGTTCGTTTAGGTATGTTGGCTGGAACGCGCGAAAAGGGGCTGCCGCGGATTCGCAGCAGCCCCTTTTTTAGGAGGACTAGTCCTTCTTGAAAGCGTCCTTGACCTTTTCGCCGGCCTGCTTTAGGTCGGCCTTGCTCTGATCCATCTTGCCTTCCGCCTCAAGTCCGGGATCATCCGATGCCCTCCCTGAGGCTTCCTTGGCCTTGCCTGCAAGCTTTTCAGCGGCGTTGTCGATCTTGTCATCCAAACCCATGGCGTAATCCCTTCGGCTGGTGCCGGAGGCGCCCACGCCCCCGGTCATGCCTTCATATTAACCAGCGGCAGGACGCTTCAACAGTGCCTTTTCTGCAATCGCCGGCGCGGCCACGGGGGTCGGAGGCCTGGGTCTGGTGGGCCCAGGTCCTGAGGTTAGACCAGGTCCGGCGCGCTCGCCACGATGTAATCCGCTGCGGCGGGTCCGGTCATGGAAAGGTTGTTGCTGTCCGGGTTGATGCCCTGGTCCAGCAATGCCGCCCACAGAGCTTCGGGAGGCTGGAGCTGGGCTTTGTGGAGGAGGCACCAGCTGGTGTAGAGCCCGTAGAGCTCGTCGCGTCCGAGGCCAAGCCCCGGCTCCCTGTCCGGGACAACTGCTTCGGCAAGGAACTGTTCAAAATGGGTAGCAGGCATGTCCGCTCATTCAGGGTCGACTGTGATGCCGCCGTATCTTCTTCAGCGGTCCAGCCGGCCCCCGAAAGAACCGGCTGAGTAATCTTGAAAGTATTGCAGTGCGGCCCGCTTTGTCCAGTTGCGCCCAGATTGCCGGTCCGCCACACGCACATAAGCCAGATCGAGGGGGCCGACGGCGACTGGGGGGACTGGCCTCGGTCTCAGAAGAGGCCATCTCGCCGCCGGCCCCGCCTGCTCCCGGGCCACCTTGCTAAACCCGGGAAGCCTCTACAGGACCTCCATAACCAATTTTCCCCCATCTTGGAGGTCCTGCCTAGCCCCCGGAGAAGTGCGCCGGGAGCGGTCCGGCCAAGCCCCCGCGCGCTACTGGTTCCCCTGCGTCGTTTCTCCGCCCTTGGCACGGTCACGGACCTTGTCCCGCACCCGCTCGCGGTGCGGTTCCGTTGGGGCACCCGTCGTGCCGCCGTCGTGGCCTTGGCCTTCATTCCCGTCGGAAGCATCGTCCTGGCCGTTTTCGGCGCTGTACTTCTCGCGCAGCTCGCGGCCGTGCTTGATGTCTTCCTCTTCCTGCTTCTGCAGCTTCTCGCTCTTCTTGGTGTCCCGCGGGGGCAGCTGGATGGTTTCCTCCGCCTTGATGCCGGCCTGCAGCTGGCGCCCCCGCTCCATCTCGGCGTCGAACTCGGCGCCGAACAGCAGCGACATGTTCAGGATCCAGAGCCACAGCAGCATGACGATGACGCCACCCAGGGCGCCGTAGGTCTTGTTGTAGTTGCCGAAGTTGCCCACGTAGAACCCGAAGCCAAGGGAGGCCAGCAGGAAGACGAACAGTGCGATGCCCGAGCCCATGCTCATCCACTTGAACTTGGGCTGCTTGACGTTGGGGGTTGCGTAGTAGAGGACCGCAATGATCACGATGATGAGCGCGATCATGACCGGCCACTTGGCGATATTCCAGATGGTGAGGAAAACGCCACTGAGCCCGATCAGGCCACCAACTGCCTCCGCCACGGGGCCGCTGAGGACCAGCATGCCGGCCAGGATGGCAACAATAACCACAGCCAGGAGCGTGACCACCAGCATGGTCCCGCGGAGCTTGACGAACGCCCGGCCTTCATCCACCTCGTAGACCCGGTTCATGGCCCGCCCAAAAGCGCCCACGTACCCGGATGCGGACCACAGCGCAGTGGCGAGGCCGATGACCAGGGTGAATCCTGCCGCCGGGGCGTTCGCCAGGTCCTGCACCACCCCGCCTACCGTGCTGACGGTCTCGGCCGGGACAAACCCACTGACAATCTGCAGGAGCGCGTCGGTGGTCTTCTGCGGGTCGCCGAAGAGCCCGATGAGGGACACAAGTGCCAGGATGGCCGGGAACAGCGACAGGACCGCGTAATAGGTCAGTGCTGCGGCCAGGTCAGGGCACTGGTCCTTGCTGAACTCGCGCAGCGTCTTCCTGGCGATGTATTTCCAGTTTGGCTTGTCCAATTCCTTGGGGCTGTCCGGCTTCCTGGAGTCGTTTGGATCCGGTGCCTGACCCGCCTTGGCGGTGCTGGTTTCGGAAGAGTCGTGAGTGGCCATGGGGTGTCCTCTCGATTGGGCCTGAACCTGACAGGCCGGCTCCGCGATGGGCGGGGCCGGCCTGTCAGTGATGCTTATGTGCCTTGCGGTGCGCCTATTGCCCTGCGGGTGCAAAGGGCCAGTCAGGTAGTGGCCTAGGTGTTCTGGCCTGTGGTTTTGACGTGGCCTGCAGCGTCTGCGGCGCGGTCTTTGACGTCGGTGGCGGCGTGCTGGCCTTCGGTTTTGACGTTTTGGGCGGCGTCGGTGGCGGTGGCCTTGACGTTTTCCATGGCTTCCTGGGCCGGTTCCTTGAGGTCCTGGACCATGTCCTTGGCGGCGTCGGTGACCTGGGTGGCGAGGGGTTCGGCGGCAGTTTTGAGCTGCTGGGCCGCTTCGCGTTCCTTTTGGCTGGCCGGGATCAGGGAGGAGATGAGCATTCCGGCGCCGAAGGCGATCAGGCCGGCGGCGAGGGGGTTGCCCTGGGTTTTGGCTTTGACCTGGTCCGGGGTGTTGGAGATCGCGGTGCCGGCGTCGCTGAGTTTGGCCGCGGCGGTGTCTTTGGCCCCGTGCAGGGTGTCTCCGGTGGAGTGCAGGGCGTCGGTGGTGTGCCCGGCGCCGGTGTGCATCGTGTCCGCGGCCCGGGTGGTGGTGTGGTCTGCTGCTCCCATGATTTTCTCCTTCACGCCGGTGACCGCGTCTTTTACTTTGTCGGTTTGGCGGTGGACGATGTTGGACGGGGTGACTTTGTCCGCCACGGCGTCAACGTTGGTGCCCAGGCGTGCGCGGGTGGCTTCTATGTCTGATCGGATTGCGTCCGGGTTATCGCTCATCGGTTTACCTCACCTGGTTTTAGGGTTGGGGGAATTTCAGAGAGTGTCTCGCCTGTCTGGGGCAGGCCCTTGATCTGTTTGAGTTCCTTGCGCCCCATCGAGGCCAGGACTGCGGCGATGATGCCCCAGATCACGGCGACGATCACGGCGGCCCAGCCCAGGGGCATCAGGGCGCCGAGGGCGAACATCAGGGCCAGGGACAGGAAGACGAGCACGAAGTGCCCGGCCACCCCTGCCCCGCCGAGCATGCCCGAGCCCTTCCCGGCCTTGGTGGCGGATTGTTTCAGTTCGGCCTTGGCGAGCTCCACTTCCTGGCGCATCAGCGTGGACAGGTCGCGGGTCACGTCCCCGAGCAGCTCACCCAGCGAGGCGTTATCAGCCTTCTGGTGCGCCGCACTCGGCGGCATCTCCGGAATAGAACTACTCATCACAGCCCGCCAGACTGGCCGTCCCTGGAGCGGTCCCGGGTAAGGGGGTCGCTTGCCATGGGATCGTCGGCAAGATCGCGGTTGCCCAGCGGATCGTCCGCAACGCGGTTTCCGGACCACGGTTCTTCAACCAGCTGCGGGCTGTCCAGGGCGCTCGCCGGACGCGTTGGCTCCCCGTAGCTGCTGCCGGGAGTGCCGCCGTCGTACCCTGCCGTGGTGGTGGCCGGTCCCGGAAGCTGGACCGGGGGAGGCGGCACTGTTCCGCCCGCCGGGGCGTAGGACTCGGTGTACTGGTCCCCGTAAGGGGTGGCGGAGTACCCGGTGCCGGAGTACTGGCCCGCAAGGCCGGCAGTGCTGGTGCCGGTGGGGGAATCGGTGGTGCCGGCGGTGAGGCCGCGGGTGAGGCGTCCTGCCAGGACACCGGCGCCGGCGGCGATCAGCAGGAACGTGCCGGGGCGGTTGCGGGCGAACTTCTGGACTTCGCCGAGCAGGTCGCCGGGCTCCCTGTTCTCAAGCCAGGAGGCTACGGTTTCGGTGCTGCTGGCTGCCTGCCGGATCAGGTCGCTTGCCACGCCCTGCTGGTCCGGTGCGTCCGCCATGCTGTGCAGCTGGCTGGAGATGGTCCGGATGCCCTCCGCGGCCTTCTGCTGCTGGGTCCCGGCCTGGCTGGTCAGGCCCGACTTCGCCTGGTGCAACAGATCCTGTGCACTGGACTTCGCCTCGGAGGCCACGTGGGCGGCTTCCTCCTTGGCCGTCTGGGCAACGTTCTGGGCGGAACCCTTCGCTGTGCGGGCTACGTCTGCTGCTTCTTCCTTGGCCGCATCCTTGGTGGATGTCCCCGAGGCGGAAGCGGCCTGGCCTTCGCCGTACTGGGGAGTGGCGGCGGATGGGAAGGTGGCGGCGGTGCGCTCACCCGGAATTCCTGTAGAGGCCGGCGGAGCCGTGTAGGCGGGATCCTGGGGCCATTGGTTCTCTGTCATCTTCGCTCTCTCTTTCCAAGAAGGCCGGTTGTTGATCAAGAACCAGCAATACTGGCCGTAAAATAATAAGCATGATTACTAATAAAAGGTAAGTACCCTTGCTAAGCGAGTTGCAAAAGGTTCCGAAAGAGTCAGCCGGAAGGCGTGGGCCTGCCGGGCACATCGAAGTGGAAAGTGGTGGGTAGTTTGGAAACAGCTCCATGGGTTTGGGTGTTGGTTGCCATCGTTGTGGTGGTCCTGATTGTGCTGCTGGTGCTGGCCAGCGGGCGGCGCCGGAAGGCGATGCAGCAAAAGCGGGACGACGCACACCGGGAAAAAGCCGCTGAGATCCGCCGCGAGGCCGAAGTCCGGGAGCTCGACGCCCGTGAACGGGAAGCGAAGGCAACACGGGCCAGGGCGGATGCGGAGCAGGCCCAGGTGGATGCGGCGCGGTTGCGCCAGCAGGCAGACCAGCAGGTGGCGGAGGCCAAGTCGCTCCGTGACGACGTGAATGAGCGGACCCGCAAGGCGGACGAGCTTGACCCGGACGTCGCACCGGCCGCAGATGGCACGGGCGGCCGCCGGGACCGTACCAACCGCGACGGCGCCGGCCAGGCCAACGCCGGCACGGCCAGCCACGCCGACCGTGACGACGCCGGCCGTGCGGACCTTGACGACGGGCGCCACGCCCACCGGGAGGGCGCCGGCGGTGAGGGCGCCATGGCCGGTGGGACTGGCACTGCAGGAGGCCCGGCTGCCGGTGACGGAGCCCGTGGCGACGTCGACCGGGATGAGCGGCGTAATGAGGGCACCAATCCTGCCGGCGGCGGCCACGGGGACAGGGAGAATCCCCGCCCCGGCATCTAGTCCGCGCGCGGCAGGATCTACCTTGGTTTCAGGACGGGGGAGGGAGTGATTCCTTCCCCCGTTCCCATGCCCGCCAGCACCTCGGCGACGGCCTCGGTGGATGAGAACTTTGGCTCCCAGCCAAGAATCCGCCGTGCCCGGCTGGTATCCATGATGGGGGCACCGGCTGCCATCTCAATCCATCCCGAATCCGTGGGCTGGAGCCGCAGCCTCCATGCCGCGCCAACGATCTTGTGGAGCAGTCCCATGGGGATAGGCAGGATCCGTCGGGCGCCCAGGATGCGGGCGAGTTCCTGCGGTGTCAGGACGGGTTCTGCTGCGACATTGAAGGCTCCGGAGGCTCGCCGGTCAATAACGCGCCAATAGGCATCAGCCACATCGTCCGCATGGACCGCCTGGAAGATCAGGTCCTCGGGGGCCGGCAGGAGTGGTATCCGCAGCCTCCCCGGCAGGAGCCTTGGTATGAGTGGCCCCAGGAAATACCTTCCGATCTCGCTTCCGGCGTCGCGCTGGAAGATCAGGGCCGGGCGGAGCCTGGCCACCGGGACGCCCGGATGCGCTGCCATGAATGCGTCCAGGGCTTCTTCCTGCTCCGCCTTGTGCCGGCTGTAGTGTGAGCCCGGCATGCCGCGGGCGGGCCACGATTCGTCGGTCCGCCGGTCCTTGGGAGCCTTGCTGTAGGCGCCCACGGATGACGCGCAGACCACCTGTTTCACGCCCGCCCTCCCGGCCGCCGACAGGACGTTCCTGGTGCCGGTGACGTTGGTCCGGTACAGCTGCTCGAGGTCCCGGTTGGGCTGGATCTGCCACGCCAGGTGGACCACGGCGTCCACTCCTGCCAGCGCCGCGTCCAGCAGGGGCCGGTCGCTTTCCAGGCCCACGTCCAGCGTGTGCCACTCAACGCCTGAATAGGGCGCCCGGCTGGTGTCCGGGCGGCGCCTGCTGATCCCCGTCAACGTCAGGCTTCCCGGCTTTTCGGACAGGCGGGCCTGCAGCCTGCGCAACAGTGCCGTTCCCGCGTTACCGCTGGCTCCGGTGATGGCGATGTGCATGGCAGGGCTCCTTGGCGTGGCCGGTCAGTACCGCTTACACACCGAGCCTATAACCGGGAAGGATTGTTTTATAAGCAGGCTTATGATTTCCTACTTCTAAGTCTTGCCGCAGGCTTTCGGACCCCGACCGAGGGAACCAACGACAATGCCAGAATACTTTTCCGCACTTGCCGTGGATGCTACTCCTGTCCACCAGCAGCAGCCAGAACTCCCAAGGGACAGCCCTGCCAGCGCCCGGGCCGGGCGGCTGCGCCAGACCTTTGAAAACGACCTGGTCCTCGGCTACCTGGACCTCGCCGAGGCCCTGGCCGCCAGGTTCGAGGCCCGCGGGCGCGAACGCGCCGACCTGAACCAGGTGGCCTACCTTGGCCTGGTCAAGGCGGCCCGCGGCTTTGACCAGACCAAGGGCGAGAGTTTCCCCGCCTACGCGGCTCCCACCATTACCGGGGAGCTGAAGCGGTACCTTCGCGACCGTACCTGGGTGGTCAGGCCGCCCAGGCACATCCAGGACTTGCGCACCCGGATGTTCCGGGCCGAGCCGGAGCTGACCCAATCGCTGGGACGGAACCCCAGCGTGGCCGAACTGGCAGGGGTGCTCGATGAGGATCCCGCCGCAGTGCAGGAGGCCATCTCGGCGTCCAGCAGCATGCACCCCGACTCGCTCGACGCCGTCAACCCGCATTCGGACGCGCCGTCCATCGGCGAGGTGCTGGCATGTCCAGAGACGCCGCTGGAACGGCTGGAGGAGCTGGCCTGCCTGCGTGACGCCATCCAGGACCTGGATACCGCGGACCGGGAACTCCTGTACCGCCGCTACTTCTGTGAAGAGACCCAGGTGCAGCTGGGGAAGCGGCTTGGCATGTCCCAGATGCAGGTTTCACGGCGCCTTGCGAAAGTCCTGGTGGAGCTCCAGCGCCGGCTTGAAGGCAGCTCGCTTGCGGGCTCATCGGATGAAGCACCGGCAAATGCCGGGCGGCAAGCAGGGGTGGCAACAGGATCCGGCAGGACCCTGCAGGCAGTGTGCGGGCAGGGGAACCAGGCCCCGGCCGGCAAGAATGCCACGCGCAGGGGCAGCGCCAGGGCCGGGAACAGGTGACCTTCCAGCCCACTCCCGAGAACTGCCGCACACGGCCGCAAGCCAGTGCCGGAACGGGCATCAGTAGGCGCTGCCGCGCTATCTTGCCTGTTCAGGCGGATTGCGTGGGCGCGGTCCGGAAGGTGAGAAAACCGAACGGCCCTGTTTAGGAGCAGCAGCAGGGGGGAACAGGGAGGGTATGGGAAGCTCCGTAACCTCCAAGCTCAGGGCTGTCCTGTTCGACCGGGACGGGACCCTGGTGGTCGATGTCCCCTACAACGGGAACCCCGACCTTGTCCGGCCAATGCCAGGCGCCAAAGCCGTGCTGGACGCCCTGCGGTCCGAAGGCATTGCCACCGGCGTGGTCAGCAACCAGTCAGGCATCGCCCGCGGCATGATCACTGCCGCCGACGTGGCCAGTGTGAATGCCAGGGTGGACGAACTGCTGGGCCCCTTTGACGTGTGGGAAGTCTGTCCCCATGCCGAGCAGGACGGCTGCCTCTGCCGGAAGCCGGCGCCCGGCATGGTCCACAGTGCATGCCGGAGGCTCGGCATCGGGGAATCCGAGGCTGCACTGATCGGTGACATCGGCGCTGACGTCCGGGCCGCCGAAGCGGCGGGCGCCACCGGGGTGCTGGTCCCTACGCCGGTGACCCTTGCCGAAGAAGTGGCTGAAGCCCGCCTGGTGGCCCAGGACCTGGCAGGGGCCGTGCTCCTGCTGCAGGAGGGGCGGTAATGGGCCGCGTCCTGGTGGCGCGCCTGGACAGCATGGGAGACGTCCTGCTGGCCGGTCCTGCAGTCAGGGCCGTTGCCAACGGCAGGATCCCGGACGGCAGCAAGCCCAACCACGTGGTCCTGCTGTGCGGCAGGCAGGGGGAGGCTGCGGCAGGCGTGCTGCCGGGAGCCGCGGAGGTCTACAGCTGGGACAGCCCGTGGATCATGAACCCGGCCCCCAAAATGACCGGGCCGCACGCCGACAGGCTGATCGAATATGTCCGGAACTCCAGGATCACTGAAGCCGTGATCCTCACGTCCTTCCACCAGTCCCCCCTGCCGCTGGCGCTGCTGCTGCGGCTGGCCGGCGTTGAGCGCATCACCGGCGCGTCCACCGACTATGCGGGCTCCCTCCTGGACGTCCGGCTCAAGCCGGGGGAGGACTTCCCCGAGGACCAGCCCGAGGCGGAACGCGCGCTTGGCATCGCCGAGGCCGCAGGCTTCAGGCTCCCGGCCAGCGACGACGGCAAGCTCCACGTGGCGTCCGTGCCGGATGTCCGGGACCTGGTGGGCCAGGAGCCGTATGTGGTGGTCCACCCCGGCGCGGCCGTTCCCGCACGGGCCTGGCCGCCGCTCCACCACGCGGCCGCCGTCGAACTCCTCCAAGGTGCGGGGCACCGCGTGGTGGTGACGGGCGGTCCCGGGGAAACATCGCTGACCGCAACGGTGGCAGGGCCCTCGGCGCTGGACCTCGGGGGCCGGACGGACCTGCACACCCTGGCCGGCGTCATGGCCGGGGCCGAGGCGGTGGTCACCGGCAACACCGGTCCCGCACACCTCGCGGCGGCCGTGGGCACGCCCGTTGCCTGCCTCTTTTCGCCGGTGGTGCCCGCCATCCGCTGGGCACCGTACGGGGTCCCGCTGGAACTCCTCGGGGACCAGAACGCAGCCTGCCGGATGACCCGCGCCCGCGTCTGCCCGGTTCCGGGCCACCCCTGCCTGGACTCCGTGTCCCCCGAGGACGTGGTGGCGGCGGTGGAGCGCCTGATGGGCGGAGTGAGCTCCTTCAGTACCCACGTCAGCACCCGTAGAAAGGCCCGTAACAGATGAAAATCCTGCTCTGGCATGTCCACGGTTCCTGGACGGACGCCTTTGTGCGCGGCCGTCACGAGTACCTCCTTCCTGTCCTGCCAGGGGGCGGACCCTGGGGGCTTGGCCGTGCAGGCAGGGACTGGCCTGCGTCTGTGCGGGAGGTGGACCTCGCCTCGCTGGACGCGGCGGAGGTTGACGCCGTCGTCCTCCAACGCCCGCAAGAACTCGACGAAGTTGCCCGGCTGCTGGGCCGGCGGCCAGGCGCGGACCTTCCTGCCGTGTATGTGGAGCACAACACCCCCAAGGGAAATTTCCCCAATACCAGCCACCCGCTCGCGGACCAGACCAGCATCCCCCTGGTCCACGTGACGCACTTCAACAGGCTGGCCTGGGACAACGGCTCGGCACCCAGCCTGGTGGTGGAGCACGGAATCCCGGACCCCGGACAGCTCTACACGGGGGAACTGCCCGAATTGGGGGTGGTGGTGAATGAACCCATCCGCCGCGGCCGCGTCACCGGAACGGACCTGTTCCCCGCCTTCGCTTCAGTGGCGCCGCTGCAGGTCTTCGGCATGCAGACCGAGGGCCTGGCCGCCGCCACCGGGATCGCGGAGTCACGCCTGACCCCGCGGGGCGACCTGAAGACCCTGGAACTGCACCGTGAACTGGCCAAGTGCCGCGTGTACATCCACCCCATGCGCTGGACCTCCCTGGGACTGTCCCTCCTGGAGGCCATGCACCTGGGCATGCCGGTGGTTGCCCTGGCCACCACCGAAGCGCCCCGCGCGGTGCCGCCGGAAGCCGGCGCCGTCTCCGCCGACATCGACGAACTGCTCCGCTGCGCGCGGCGGCTGGTGGCCAATCCGGAGGAAGCACGACGGCGGGGAGCCGCCGCCCGCGAGGCGGCACTGGAACGCTACGGCCTGGGTAAGTTCCACCACCGCTGGGACGAGATCCTGGCGGACCTCGGCAGCAAGTCCGGCCACCGCCACAACGAACCCCTGGACGAGCGGATCCTCGTTCCGGCGCGGGAGAGGAAGACCCCATGAGAATCTCGATGATTTCCGAGCACGCCAGCCCATTGGCGGCACTTGGCGGAGTGGACGCTGGCGGGCAGAACGTGCACGTCGCGGCGCTGTCCGAAGCCCTTGCCAAGCGGGGCCACCAGGTCACCGTGTACACCCGCAGGGATTCAACGGAGCTTCCCGCCAGGGTCCAGGTGGGCCGCCGCCTTGAGGTGGTCCATGTGGATGCAGGACCGGCACGCCACGTTCCCAAGGACGAACTGCTGCCCTTCATGGGCGAGCTGGCGGACGGCGTGGCCAAAGACTGGATCCAGCGGCCGCCGGACGTGGTGCACGGCCACTTCTGGATGTCCGGCGTGGCCGCCCTCGATGCAGCCAGGCGGCCCGATGCCGGGTACCGCGTCCCCGTCATCCAGACCTTCCACGCCCTTGGCACGGTCAAACGGCGGCACCAGGGCGCGGAGGACACCAGCCCGCAGGAACGCCGCTGGCTTGAACCGGGTGTGGGACGCTCCGCGGACCGGATCATTGCCACCTGCTCGGACGAGGTGTTCGAGCTCAAGGCCATGGGTATCAGCACCGCCAAGATCTCCATCGCCCCCTGCGGCGTGGACCTGGGCTTCTTCTCCGCCGAGGGTCCCGTGGATGCGCGGGCGCGCCGGCACCGCATCCTCTCGGTAGGCCGCCTGGTGCCGCGCAAGGGCGTGGATTTGGTGATCAGGGCGCTGCCGTACCTCCGCGAGGCAGGATTCGACGACGTCGAGCTCCTGATCGTGGGCGGCGGCGGGGACTCCGGGGCGCTCGAGGCCGATCCCGAGGTGCGCCGCCTGATGGACCTTGCCGCCGAATTGGGCGTCTCGGACCAGGTGAGGCTGCAGGGCCAGGTGCCGCGGGAGGCGATGCCGGGGATTTTCCGCAGTGCCGATGCCGTGGTGTGCGCCCCCTGGTACGAGCCCTTCGGCATCGTTCCGCTGGAAGCCATGGCCTGCGGCGTCCCCGTGGTGGCTGCGGCCGTGGGCGGCCTCCGTGACACCGTGGTGGACCACGGGACCGGGCTGCACGTGCCGCCGCGCGACCCCGAGGCCATCGCGTCCGCCCTGGCCACGCTGCTGGATAACCCCACACTGCGGGCAGAGCTCGGAAACGCGGGCAGGCTGCGGGCCCGGACCAGGTACTCGTGGGACCGGGTGGCTGCCGAAACCGAAAAGGCCTACCAGCAGGCTGTGGCGGGGGCCCCTGCCGGCGTTGTCCCGATGGAAGGAGCGGCACTGTGACTGCCGAATGGTCCCTTCGTGAAACCGACCTGCGCACTTTGGCCGCCACGCCGGCCCTCCCCGCGGTCCTGCCGGGTTCCGGCTTTGTGGACCCGGCCAGCTCGGACATCGTGCTGACGCACCTGGACAATGTGCTGCCGGCGCTGGATTCGCTGCGCAGCCAGTCCAGCCGCCTTGCGGCCTGGGGAGTGGAGCTTGCCCAGCGCCTGCTGCGCGGGCAGCGGCTGCTCGCAGCCGGGAACGGCGGCTCGGCGGCGGAGGCGCAGCACCTGACTGCCGAGCTGGTGGGCAGGTTCGACGGCGAACGCGTCCCGTTCTCCGCGATCTCGCTGCACGCTGAGTCGTCCGCCGTCACGGCCATCGCCAACGATTACGGCTTCGATGACGTCTTCGCGCGGCAGGTGCGCGCGCACGGCCGGTCCGGCGACGTGCTGATGCTGCTGTCAACGAGCGGCAAGAGCCCCAACCTGCTGCGGGCGGCGGAGGTTGCCGCAAAGCTGAACATCACCACCTGGGCGCTGACCGGCGTCGGGCCCAACCCCCTGGCCGACGCCTGCGATGAAGCCGTGATGATCGACGCCCTCAACGCCAACGCCCAGGAAGGACACCTCATCGCCCTGCACGCGATGTGCCGTGCGTTCGACCTGGAAGTGGGACGGCGCAGCGCCCCCGACGCAGGCCTGTCATTGCGGGGAGGCCGGCCATGAGGATCGTGGTGGTGGGTGACGTGATGCTGGATGTGGACCTGTCCGGTGACGCCACCCGGCTCAGCCCCGATGCGCCCGTGCCCGTGGTGGATGTTTCCGGGGTGAAGCGGCGTGCCGGCGGTGCGGGCCTGGTAGCCCGGATGCTCGCCCAGGACGGCTGGCCCGTGACGCTGGTGACGGTCCTGGGCGATGACGACGCCGGGCGGCAGCTGGAACAGCACCTCGCCGGAGTGCGGCTGGTCTCAGGTCCCAGCGGCCACGCCTCGCCCGTCAAGACCCGGGTCAGGGCCGGATCCCACCCGGTGGTCCGTTTCGACCAGGGCTGCGGGAAGGCCCCCATTCCGGACGTCACGCCGGCCATGCTCCGCGCCGTCGAGAAGGCCGGAGTGATCATCGTGGCCGATTACGGCAGGGGCCTGGCGGCGAATCCGCAGCTGCGGGACCTCCTGGCCCGGCTGGCCGGGACCATCCCCATCATCTGGGACCCGCATCCCGCCGGCGCGGCCCCCGTACCGGGCGTTGCCGTAGTGACCCCCAACCTCGCCGAAGCGAGCAAGGCGGCGCAGGCGCTCGCCGGGGAACGCGGCGGCGGGCAGGCCGCGGCGTCCGCCGGCGCTGGCCGGGACGTTCACGGCGTGGCCGGGGATCCGCCGGCGCAGGAGCCGCAGGATGAGGCCGTCCAGGCCGGCCGGATCCTGCTGGAGCACTGGCAAAGCCGTGCCGTGCTGGTGACCAAGGGTGAACAGGGCGCGGTGCTGCTGCGGGAGGGCCGGACTTCCCCGGATGCCGTCCCGGCGCCCCGGGTGGAAGCGGGCGATCCCTGCGGTGCGGGTGACCGGCTCGCTGCCAGCCTGGCCGTCCACCTCCTTGCCGGCAGGGAGCTCGGGGAGGCCGCCAGGCTCGCAGTCCATGATGCCGCCGACTTCCTGGCCAACGGGGGAGTATCTGCCTTTCCCGACTCCGAAGCGGACCCCGAAACAGGCCCCGGGACAGGCCGCGAGGCAGAGGCTGCTTCCGGCGCGGGCGCCGGTGCCGCCACTGCCGGTCCGCTGAGGCCCCCCACCCCGGTTGGCGGCAAGCGCCGCATCAGCGAACCGCTGCTGCTGGCCCGCGTGGTGCGGGACAACGGCGGCAAGGTGGTGGCCACCGGCGGTTGCTTCGACCTCCTGCATGCCGGCCATGTCCGGTCCCTTGCGGCCGCCCGCGAGCTGGGGGACTGCCTGATCGTCTGCCTCAACTCCGATGATTCGGTACGCCGGCTCAAGGGGCCGGAGCGTCCCATCATCGGCCAGCAGGACAGGGCCGAACTGCTGCTGGCCATGGAATGCGTGGACGCCGTGATGATCTTCGATGAAGACACCCCGGAAGCGGCCCTGGAACGGCTTCGCCCGGACATCTGGGTCAAGGGCGGTGACTACAAGGGCGCCCGCCTCCCGGAGGCCGACCTCGTGGAGAAGTGGGGCGGTCGGTGCCTCACCGTCCCCTACCACCCCGCCCGTTCCACCACCGGACTGGCCGATGCCCTCGCCAAGGTGAGCTGACTCGCCAGGTGAGCCAGCCGCCCACCCGCCCCAAAGTTTGTATTTCCCATTGAAAGGAACACCATGACTGCAGAAGTAAATGTGCCTGCCTCGCAGACCCCCGGCCGCGTGCTCGTAACGGGAGGTGCCTCCGGACTGGGGGCCGCCGTCGTCGACGCCGTCCTCAAGGCGGGCGGCACCCCGGTGGTGCTGGACCGGGACATCAGCAGCGTCTCCAACGTCAAGGCCTTCGAAGTGGACGTGGCGGACCGCGCCGCCGTGGAGGCCGCAGTAAAGGAAGCCGCCGAATCGCTTGGCGGGCTGGAAGCCGTGGTCACCGCAGCCGGCATCGACCGCTGCGGCAAGCTCGCCGACGTCGAAGCCACCGAGTGGGAAAAGGTCATCGGCGTGAACCTGATGGGCACGGTGTCCGTGGTGCGGGCGGCCCTGCCCTACCTCAAGGCCAGCCACGGCCGGGTGGTGACCGTTGCTTCCACCCTGGGCAAGCGCGCCGTTGCCGATGCGACGGCCTACTGCGCCTCGAAGTTCGGCGTGGTGGGCTTCAGCCACGCGCTCGCCGCCGAGACGGGGGGAGAGATCGGCGTGACCACCATGATCCCCGGCGGCATGAAAACGCGGTTCTTCGATGACCGCACGGAGCAGTACAAGCCGCAGGACGATTCGCGCCTCAACGACCCCGCCAACACCGCGCAGGCCATCCTGTTCGCGTTGAACCAGCCCACCGGCTGCGAGGTCCGCGAAATGCTGATCTGCCACGAGGAAGAGGGCTCCTGGCCCTAAAGGCAACAGTCCACCAGACCGGAAACGACGGGAGGAACACCATGCCCACCACTGCCATCGAAACAACAACGGACCAGGAATTGGCTGAGCGCGGCGGCATCACCATCCGCAACCCGCGCACCGGGGAGGTCCTCTGGACCGTGCCGGAGGCCGGGCCGGATGCCGTGGCCCGTGCCGTGGAGGTAGCCCGCAGCGCGTCCCCGGACTGGGCTTCCACTGCCGCAGCCCAGCGGGGTGCCGCACTCAAGGCGGCCGCGCGCGCGCTCGATGCGGCCGCCCAGGAACTGGCCGGGCTGAATGCCAGCGAAACGGGCCGGCCGGTGGACGAATCGCTGGCGGGGATTGCCGCCGGAGTGTCCACCCTGGAGCAGTATGCCGAGCTCGGCCCCATCCACCGCGGCCTCAGCCTGCGGGGAAATGCGCTGGCCTCGGACTACACGGTGGCGGAGCCGCGGGGAGTGGCCGCGCTCCTCACCCCGTGGAATGATCCCGTGGCCGTGGCCTGCGGGTTGATCGGCGCCGCGCTGGTCACCGGCAATACCGTGATCCACAAACCCAGCGAGCGCTGCCCGCGCCTCGGCGAAGCCCTCGGGGAGGTCCTGGCGCCGGCCTTCCCGCCGGGTGTCTTCCAGACGCTGTCAGGCGGCGCGGGCGTCGGCGCGCTCCTTGCCGAGTCCGAGGTGGACGTTATCGCGCACGTGGGCTCAAGCGCTTCCGGTGCCCGCATTGCCAGGGCCGGAGCGCTCACCGGTGCCCACGTCATCCGGGAAAACGGCGGAAACGATCCGCTGCTGGTGGACCGGGACGTGGATCCCGTGTGGGCAGCCGAGCAGGCCGCGATCGGCGCCTTCAGCAACAGCGGGCAGATCTGCGTGGCGGTTGAACGGATCTACGTCCACGAGGCCATCGCAGCCGAATTCTGCGCCGCCCTGGAGGCAGAGGCCGCGCTCCGCAACGGCCACGGCACGGTTGCCCCGCTGGTGGACGGGCGGATGCGCGAGGCCGTCCACGCACACGTGGCCGACGCACTGCAGCAGGGCGCCCGCGCCGTGGAGGGCGGCGCCCTTCCCGACGGTCCGGGCTCCTTCTATCCCGCCACGGTGCTGACCGGATGCACCGACACAATGGAGGTGATGACCGAGGAAACCTTCGGGCCCGTCGCGCCGGTGCAGGTGGTGAAAACGTTCGACGACGGCCTGCGGCTCGCGTGCAGCGGCAGGTATGGCCTCGCTGCCACAGTCCTGTCCGGCAATATTGCCCACATCCAGCAGGCGGTGGCCGCCCTTCCCGTGGGCACGGTGAAGATCAACGAGGTGTTTGGCGGTGCCCCCGGCGGCGCCGCCCAACCGCGGGGTGCGAGCGGTGCCGGTTTCGGCTACGGCCCGGAACTCCTGGATGAGTTCAGCCGGGTGAAAGTGGTGCACATCGCGGCACCGCCAGCCCAGGCAACACAGCAAGAGGGGGAGGACCGGCCATGAGCATCACGCCCGAGGCAGGGGACCTGTCGCAGCAGCGGGCGCTCGCCGAATGGCTGCCCGGGCGGCTGGCGGCGGAGCAGCCGGCCATCCTGGTGCTCGGCGACGTCATGCTGGACGGGTGGTGGAGCGGCAGCATCGAGCGGCTCTGCCGTGAGGCCCCGGCTCCGGTGGTGGACATCCAGTCCCGCGCGTCCGTACCCGGCGGGGCCGCCAACACCGCCATGAACCTGGCCGCCCTGGGGGCGCGGGTGTCCGTTGCCGGCATCATCGGAACGGACGACGC
The DNA here is from genome assembly GCF_020809045.1 of Pseudarthrobacter sp. L1SW. Classification (NCBI taxonomy): domain Bacteria; kingdom Bacillati; phylum Actinomycetota; class Actinomycetes; order Micrococcales; family Micrococcaceae; genus Pseudarthrobacter; species Pseudarthrobacter sp. L1SW. The sequence continues at coordinate 483,883 of NZ_CP078079.1, forward strand.
CGGGGTGGACCTCCGGAGCCAGCTGGTGGCGGCGGGGATCGACGTCACCTACCTGCTGGACCACCCGGACATGGTCACCACCACCAAGATCCGGATCAGCAGCGGCGGCCAGGTGATGCTCCGCATCGATGACGCGGCCAAGTCCGTGCCCGCCGAAGCGCTGGCGGAGCTGGCCGCCTCGGTGCGCGCCGCCGTCGAGCACCAGGACTCCGTGATGGTGTGCGATTACGGCACCGGCGTCCTGGCGGACCCCGTCCGCCGCGGCCTGGAGGACGCCCTGGCGGGCAAGGACCGCGGGGACGCCGGCGGGCGGCCCCTGCTGGTGGTCGATTCGCACGACCCCCGGCCCTGGGCCGCGCTGCATCCCGACCTGGTGACCCCCAACGCGCAGGAAACGGCGCGGATGCTGGATGTGCGGCTTCCCGAGGGGCAGGACAGGGTGGCCGAGGTGGGCAGGCACGCGGATGCGCTGCTGGCGGCCACGGGAGCAGGAGCCGTGGTGGTCACGCTGGACCGCGACGGCACCGTCCTGCTGAGGCCGGACGGCGTCACGCACCGGACGTGGGCGCGCCCGGCCGCCGAAAAGCAGGCGTCGGGAGCAGGCGACACTTTTGTGGCCGCCCTGACCCTGGCGCGTTCGGCCGGCCTGCCGCTGACGGCGAGCCTGGACCTGGCGCAGTCCGCTGCGGACGTGGTGGTGCACCAGCCCGGCACGTCGGTCTGCAGCACGGCACAGCTCAGCCGGTACCTGAAGGCCTTCGCGGACACCGCCCTGGGTGCGGACGAACTGGAACGGCAGCTGGAAGTGCACCGGGCGGAGGGGCAGCGCATCGTCCTGACCAACGGCTGCTTCGATGTGCTGCACAGCGGGCACACCCGGTACCTAAACCAGGCCAAACAGCTGGGCGACATCCTGGTGGTGGCCCTGAACAGTGACGGCTCCGTCCGGCGGCTCAAGGGCGCGGGACGGCCCATCAACGGGGTCGCGGACCGGGCCGCCGTGGTGGCGGCACTGAGCTGCGTGGACTACGTGACCGTCTTCGATACCCCCACCGCGGCCCCGCTGATCCGGCAGCTCCGGCCCGAGGTGTACGCCAAGGGCGGGGACTACACCCCGGAGATGCTGGCCGAAACCCCGGCCGTGGAGGAGTACGGCGGCCGGGTGGCCATCCTGGATTACGTGGCGGAGCGTTCCACCACTGCCGTGGTGAACCGGATCCGCGAAGGTGAAGGGGCGGTGCAGACCAACTAGGGTTGGATACTCGAACTGGTTGGACGGACTGAAGCGGGGCACGGGTCATGGCGAAGCGCGGAAAACCCGGGGGCCGCGGCAGCCGTCCGGCGGCGGGCGTGGTGGAAGTGCCCAAAGGAACCCGGCCGAACGGTCCGGTTGAGGGTGTGTACTACATCGACACCGGTGACTGCGAGCTGATCGCGGACCAGGACAACTCCACCGGCTGGCTCCTGAAGATCAACGGCGTCATGAGCTCGCACATCGACCTCGCGGACCCGCTGTTCCTGGACTTCGAGTACATGCGATGGATGGCCGCGCTCATCGAGTCCCGCTGGCCGCCGTCGGGCGTTTCCTCCGGTGCCGCGCAGAAGCCTGAAGCCCCAAAGCTGCGCGGCCTGCACCTGGGCGGCGGCGCCTGCTCCCTGGCCCGCTACTTCCACGCCGTCTACCCGGACGCCCGGCAGGTGGTGGTGGAACTGGACGGCAAGCTGGCGGAGTACGTGCGCGGCTGGTTCGACCTCCCCAAGGCGCCGCTGCTGCGCCTTCGCGTGGGGGAGGCCCGGCACGTGACCGAAACCCTGACGGCGGAGACCCGAGACTTCATCATCCGGGACGTTTTTGCCGGCGCGGTGACCCCGCGTCCGCTGACCACCGCCGAGTTCAACCAGCACGTCCGCCGCGTCCTTGCTCCCGGCGGGATGTACGTGGTGAACTCCGGCGACGCGCCGGACCTGAAGAACGCCCGGGAGGATGCCGCCACCATCGCGGCCTCCTTCAGGCACACCGTCATCATCGCAGACCCGGCCATGCTCAAGGGCCGGCGCTACGGCAACATGGTGATGGCCGGCAGCGACACACCCTTCGGCGATGACCCGAAGCTCGCCCGGCGCCTCCTGGGCGGCGCCGTCCCGGCGCACCTGTGGGACGACGCGCAGGTCCGGGCGTTTGCGGCCGGAGCCCCGGTCCGCCACGACCCGCCGGTAACCCCGTCGACTGCTCCATAGGGGTCGTTTTCGCCCTCCTAAACGACAGCTACGAAACAGTGGATGAGGTCTTTCCCCTCCCCAGGAGCTTTTCCCGGTGCGCGGCCACCTGTTCCCGGAGCGCATGGACAACTGCCGCCACGGCAGGCCGGCGCAGCGAGTCCGGCCTCAGCACCATCCAGTAGGGCAGCAGTTCGGCGATTTCGGTGGGCAGGAGGCGGACCAGGTCCTCATGGAGGTCGCCCATGAAGCAGGGCAGGAAACCAATCCCCGCTCCGGCGCGCGTTGCTTCCACGTGGACAAAGACGTTGGTGGAGGTCAGCCCGTCCCGCATCCCCGGCACCAGCCTGCGCGGCGCGTCGAGGTCGTCCACCTGCAGCATCGAGTCCACGAAATAGACCAGCGGGTGCCCGTTGAGTTCAGCCACGCTGGCGGGGGTCCCGTGCTCCGCGAGGTACGCCCGCGAGGCGTACATCCCCAGCATGTAGTCGCCCAGCCTCACCGCTTCGGCCCGGTGCACCTGCGGTTCACCCACCACCACTTCAATGTCCAGGCCCGAGCGCTGTTGCAGCGCCCGCCGGGTCATGGTCACCACTTCCACGCTCAGCCCCGGGTGGTTCCGCCGCAGCCTCGCCACGGCGGGAGCGGCAATGTAGGCGCTGAACCCGTCCGTCGCGGTCATGCGGACGACGCCGGTAATGGGGTCCGGTGCCTTGCCGGCAGGTCCCAGCGTGCCCACCGCCGCCTCCACCTGTTCGGCCACGCGCACCGCCTGGGCGCCGAGGTCGGTCAGCTCCCAGCCTCCCGCTGCCCGGGCCAGCACCCGGCCGCCCAGCGACTTCTCCAGGGCGGCTATCCGGCGCGAAACGGTGGTGTGGTTCAGTCCCAAGGACTGCGCCGCCGTCGTGAATTTTGCTGACCGCGAGACGGCCAGCAGGACCAGCAGGTCATCCGGGTTCGTATCCATATCTGCAATTCTGCACACAGAGGGTGCTGGTTTGGCCATTGAATCGCAGACTTTCTGCGGCAATACTCATCTGAGCCCATACAGTGCTGTGCATCACAGCGCGTGTCGACGTAGACACCAAGGAGAACATTTATGAGCGTAGAACAACGCTCTGCACCATCGGCCGAGCCTGCCCCAAAGGGCGCCGGCCTCAAGAAAATCGTCGCAGCCTCCATGGTTGGCACCGTAGTGGAATGGTACGAGTTCTTCCTCTACGCCACTGCAGCAACCCTGGTGTTCGGCAAGTACTTCTTCCCTGCCACCGGCAACGAGCTGGACGGCATCATCCAGGCGTTCATCACCTACGCCGTGGGCTTCGTCGCACGGCCGCTCGGCGGCATCGTCTTCGGCCAGATCGGGGACAAGCTGGGCCGCAAGCCCACCCTGCAGCTCACCATCGTGATCATCGGCGTGTCCACCTTCCTGATGGGCTGCCTCCCGGGCTTCGCCGAGATCGGGTACCTCGCACCGGCACTGCTGGTGTTCCTGCGCTTTATCCAGGGCTTTGCACTGGGCGGCGAATGGGGTGGCGCCGTGCTTCTTGTCGCCGAACACAGCCCCAACAAGTCCCGCGGATTCTGGTCCAGCTGGCCCCAGTCCGCCGTTCCGGTGGGCAACCTGCTGGCCACGCTGGTGCTGTTCGTCATGTCCTCCACGCTCAGCCCGGAAGCGTTCCTCGGCTGGGGCTGGCGGGTGGCCTTCTGGCTGTCCGCGGTGATCGTCTTCGTGGGCTACTACATCCGCACCCACGTTACTGAAGCGCCCATCTTCCTGAAGGCCAAGGAGCTGGTGGAGCAGGAACAGGCCGTGAGCTACGGCGTGCGCGAGGTCATCCGCAAGTACCCCAAGGGCATCCTGCAGGCCATGGGCCTCCGGTTCGCGGAAAACATCATGTACTACCTCGTGGTCAGCTTCGCGATTGTGTACCTCAAGAGCGTCCATAAGTACGACACGTCCTCGCTCCTCCTCGCCCTGCTGATTGCCCACGTCGTCCACTTCCTGGTCATTCCGCAGGTGGGACGCCTCGTGGACAGCTGGGGCCGCAAGCCTGTGTACCTGGTGGGCGCCATCACCGGTGCCACCTGGCCCTTCTTCGCGTTCCCCATGTTCGACACGAAGAACGCGGTGGTGATCGTCCTGGCCGTGACCATCGGACTCTGCCTGCACGCCTTTATGTATGCCGGGCAGCCGGCCATCATGTCGGAGCTCTTCCCCACCCGGATGCGCTACGCCGGGGTGTCGCTGGGCTCGCAAGTCACCTCGATCGTCGCCGGCTCGCTGGCGCCGCTCCTGGCCACCCAGTGGCTGAAGGACACGGGCTCGTGGGTTCCCACCGCCATCTACCTGGTGGTGGCGTGCGCCGTCACCACCGTGGCGGTGCTGAGCCTCAAGGAAACCAAGGGCATAGCCCTTGAGGACGTGGACAGGGCCGACGCCGAACGCGAAGGCCTGGCGGTAGCGGCAGCCACGCGCTGAGCTGCTTGGGTGTGGCTGGCTCCAGCGCTGCTGGAGCCGGCCGGTTCGTAGAAAATCTTTGAACTGGAAGGCTGGGAAATGGAAAACACGCTGAACGGCCGCAAGGCACTGGTGACCGGCGGAGCCGGCGGGATCGGCGCTGCCAGTGTGCGCGCCCTCGCCGCACGGGGCGCCAAGGTGGTGATCGCGGACGTTGACGAGGCGGCTGCGGAAGCGCTTGCCGACGAGGTGGGCGGCACCTCCTGGGCGGTGGACCTGCTGGACGTGGATGCCCTTTCGGCACTCAGCCTGGACTGCGACATCCTTGTCAACAACGCAGGAATCCAGCGCATCAGCCCCATCGAGGAGTTTGAACCGGCCGATTTCCGCCGGCTCATCACCCTCATGCTAGAGGCACCGTTCCTGCTGATCCGGGCCGCGCTGCCGCACATGTATGCCAACAACTTCGGCCGGATCATCAACCTTTCTTCGGTCCACGGCATCCGTGCGTCCCCGTTCAAGAGCGCGTACGTTTCCGCCAAGCACGGCCTGGAAGGGCTCAGCAAGGTGACGGCGCTGGAGGGCGGGGCGTACGGTGTTACCTCCAACTGCATCAACCCAGGCTACGTCCGCACGCCGCTGGTGGAATCGCAGATAGCGGACCAGGCCAAGGTCCACGGCATCCCCGAAGCCGAGGTGTTGGCGAAGATCATGCTGACCGAGTCCGCCATCAAGCGGCTCGTGGAGCCGGAGGAAGTGGCTTCCCTGGTGGCCTGGCTGGCGTCCGACCACGCCGGCATGGTGACCGGCGCCAGTTACACCATGGACGGCGGCTGGTCGGCCCGCTAGCTCTATCAGCCGTACCGTTCCGCAGTTTTTGTCCAGATATGCAGGGCCTCCACAGCCCTGCATATCTGGACAAAAACTCAATCCAGCTGTTTGAGTTGCCGGTGGTCATAGAAGAACACGCCGTGGACGGTGTCCACACCCACGGATGTGCCCTGCAGGAACACCACCAATCCCTCGCGGCGCCCTTTGAAAGGGTCATCCGCCACTACGGCATCACCGATTTTGTAGGGTGACCGCGGGCCGAAGGACCTTGTGACGCGGTTCCATGCCTGCACCACTACCTGGCTCAGGCTGATTGGCTGGCCCATACTGGACGGGTCCCGGACGACGGCTCTGACCATGCATACCACTCCTCGAAAGCGGCGCACGGCCGCTCACCGCGGTGCAGGTGGCCGGAACGCTCCCAGCAGAGGGCGGCCCTCCCATTCCGGCTAAGCACCTTACGCCTAAGCTAGGCGCTATTCACATGCGTCACACCAGTAACAAGTACTCATTTTTTCTGGCGCCGCTACTTGCCAGCGGAAGCTCCTGTTCAGCGCTGGCCTTTCACGATGTCGTCTGCGTTCTCGAATGCCCAGGCCACCAGCGGGACCAGCAGGGTACTGAGCTCATAGCCGCGATCGGTGAGGCTGTAGTCCACCCGCGGCGGAATGACGGGCTGCGCGTCCCGGCGCACCAGGCCGTCCCGCTCCAGCGTCTTGAGGGTCTGGGCCAGCATCTTCTCGCTGATGCCCTCCGCGCGGCGCCGCAGATCGCTCCACCGCTGCTCACCCTCGGACAGGGCGAGCAGGATCAGGACGCCCCACTTGCTGGTGATGTGGTCCAGCACTGTCCTGCTGGGGCACCCCGCCGGGAAAACGCCGTCGGCAAGGGCCACCGGAAGGGGAGCGCTCTGCCCGGCACTGCCGGTACTTACTTTCATGACAGTACCTTACCTCAAAGTGCGTACTCTCTTTAGGGAAGTATTCCGGTGGGGGCGTGGTTGTCCACCATGACAGACAACCAACGGAAGGAACCTTCATGAGCATCGTCATCACCGGAGCAACAGGCAAGCTGGGCCGCCACGCCATCGAAGCGCTGCTGGAGCGCAACGTTCCCGCGGAGGACATCGTGGCCGCGGGGCGTTCCGTGGAAAAGCTGGCCGACTTCGCCGAACGGGGCGTGCGGGTCAAAGCGATGGACTACTCGGATGCCCAGTCAGTGGCGGCCGCCCTGAAAGGAGCCGGGAAGGTGCTCCTCATTTCCGGCAGCGAGGTGGGGCAGAGGGTGGAGCAGCACCGCACAGTAATCGAGGCGGCAAAGGCAGAAGGCGTTGAGCTGCTGGCCTACACGAGCATTGCCAATGCCGACACCACGGGCATGCTGCTGGCGGCTGAGCACCAGGCAACGGAGGCCATCCTGCGGGAATCCGGTGTTCCCTTTGTCCTCCTGCGCAACGGCTGGTACCTGGAGAACTACACGGACCAGTTGCCCGGCACGCTGGCCCAGGGCGGACTGGCCGGCAGCGCCGGGGAAGGCAAGGTGAGCGCGGCGTCCCGCGCCGACTACGCCCATGCCGCTGCCGCTGTGCTCGTGGCTGAAGGCCAGGCGGGCAGGGTCTACGAACTGGGCGGCGACAATGCCTTCAGCATGGCGGACCTGGCAGCCGAAATCACCGCTGCCACCGGCAAGGCCATCACCTACCAGGACCTCCCCGCACCGGAATATGCCGGACTGCTGGCCGGATTTGGAGTTCCGGAAGCATTCGCGGAAATCCTCGCCGATTCAGACCTCGGCATTGCCCGCGGCGACCTCCTGGTGAGCACCGGGGACCTCCGCCGGCTGATCGGCCGCCCGGCTACGTCGCTGTCCGAGGCGGTGCGCGCTGCCGCTGCGGCTGCCTGACCTGGCGCCGCCCCTCCCAACCCCCGCACTCCCCCCGCCCCAGGCGACGCTCTCTCACTTAATGCGCTGTTTCGGCCAGCGCCCTCTCACTTTCTCCAAGCGAGTGAGCGAAGGTCCGGCCAAAAGCACCATCAAGTGAGAGAGGGTCGGGTGGGCGTTGGGCCTGAAGGTGTTTGCTTACGGGGCGGGGGTGACCACCGGTAACGGTGAGGTTTCGTCCACAAGCTGCGCCCGCCGTCGTCCGTCACCCCTGACCCACAGCCGGTACGCCAGGACCAGCAGCGCCAGCCAGGTCCCGCCCACATAGAGCGCGATGCGCGTGTCCTCGAACGCGCCCAGGACGGCGATCGCCAGCGCCATGAAGGCGATGGTGAGAAGGGAGGCGCCGGGCCACCACGGCGAAGGGAATTCCGACGCCGGCAGGCCAGTCCGTGCGATCTCCCGCTTCATGGCGACATGCGAGGCGAGGATCATCACCCACACCCACACGGTGGCGAACGTGGCGATGGAGGCGATGAGGACAAACACGTCTTCCGGGATGACGGCGTTGAGGACCACGCCCACCAGGAGGATCGCGGCCATCATCAACACCGTCATCCAAGGGACGCCGTGCCTGGACACTTTGCCGAAGGCAGCGGGGGCGTGGCCTTGGCGGGACAGGCCGAAGAGGATGCGTCCGGCGCCGAAGATGTCGCTGTTGATGGCGGAGAGCGCGGCGGTGATCACCACAGCGTTGAGGATGTGCGGTGCCGCCGGGATGCCCAGCCCGCTGAAGATCTGGACGAAGGGGCTGCCGTTGCTGCCGATCCCGTCCCATGGGAAGAGGCTCATGAGCACCCCCAGCGTCAGGACGTAGAACAGCAGGACGCGCACCGGAACAGTATTGACGGCCTTGGGGATGACCTGCTTGGGGTTGGCGGCCTCTCCGGCCGTGATGCCGAGCGTCTCGATCCCGCCAAACGCAAACATCACGACGGCGAAGGATGCGAGCAGCCCCTCAAAGCCGAACGGGAAGAATCCCCCGTGTTCAACAAGGTTGCCGATGCCCGGTGCAACAGTGGAGCCGCCGGCCTGGAAGCCGAAAACGATGATCGCTGCACCGCCGGCGATCATGGCGATGATGGCCGCCACCTTGACCAGCGAGAACCAGAATTCCAGCTCGCCGAAGACCTTGACGCTGAGCAGGTTGAGCGCGGCCAGGAAAAGGATGATGGCCAGGATCCAGATCCAGCGTTCAACCTGCGGGAACCAGAAGCCCATGTAGATGCTGAATGCGGTGACGTCGGCGATGGCCACGATCGCCATTTCGAAGACGTAGGTCCAGCCTGTCACAAAGCCGGCCAGCGGGCCGAGGTAGCGGCTCGCGTACTGGCCGAACGAGCCGGAGACGGGATGCCGCACGGCCATCTCGCCGAGGGCCCGCATCACCATGAACACCGCGGCGCCGCCGATGATGTAGGCCAGCAGGACGGCAGGGCCGGCTTTTTGGATGGCCGAGGCTGAACCGTAGAAAAGGCCCGTACCGATCGCCGAGCCCAGCGCCATGAAACGGATGTGGCGCACGTTCAGGCCCCGGTTGAGGACGCTTCCGACGGCGGATGTTGCGGTTTGCTGTGCGGCCGGACTTGCGCTCCGGGTTGGGCTTGGTGCTGGTTGCATGCGAATAACCTTCTCGTCATTGGGAGGGGAACCGCTAACCAGCAGACCACTTTGCCGGGCGACGTGATGTGCCTCACGGGGGCTTGGTGTCTTTCATTCCAGATTGGACAGGTCGCTGCTTTCCGGTTCAGGTGGCGCGGGAAGGTGCCGCGATATCCACATAGGCAGGGATGCCGGAGGATTGGGTATCCAGGGACCACGGTCCTTGCTCCTCCTCTTTCGCCGGGGACGGCGCCGCTTCAGGGCTGGAAGGTGAGCGCGCTCCAAAGCGGCCGCTTCGAGGAACCGAACGGCCTTCGGCCCGATGCCGTGCATCGCCAGCAGTTTCCTGCGGCCAAGTGAAGCTGCCTCGGCCAGGGAAGTGATTCCCGCCTCAAGCAGGGCGTTGTCGGCGGGCCGGCCAACAGGGGGCAGGTCCCCGATCTGTGCAGGAACCTTCCGGTGCTCATGCCTGGCCTGTCCGGCATACCAGACACCTTGCGCGCGTTCCGGAGCGTTACGAAGCCGCAGGAGGCGCAAGCTTAAGTACGGGATCCCGGACAGCTCTGGGGGTACCGCCGATAACCAAGGAGGACAGGTGTTGACTACGGAGGCAGGGCCGCAGGCCGGCAGCGGCATGAAGGCGGCGCCGAAAGCGGCCTCAAAGGTGACGTCCAAGGTCCCCGCCGCAGAGAACACGCTGCGCATCCTCAAACTGCTGGCATCGCGTCGGGGTCCCATGGCGGCGTCGCAAATTGCTTCCTCCCTGGGCCTGCCCCGCTCCAGCGTCTATCACCTGCTGGGCGTGATGGAGGCCAACGGCTTTGTGCTCCACCTGCACGCGGAGCAGCGGTACGGGTTGGGCATCAGCGCGTTCGAGCTCAGTTCCGCCTACTCCAGGCAGGAGCCCCTGTCGCGGCTGGGCCGCCCATTGCTTGCCTCCCTGGTGGATGCGCTCGGCGAGAGTTCCCACCTGGCGGTGCTCCACGGGCGGGACGTGCTGTACATCGTGGAGGAACGGGCCAAAAACCGCCCCTCCCTGGTGACCGACGTCGGCGTCCGGCTTCCCAGCCACCTCACCGCGAGCGGCCGTGCCATCCTTGCAGCGCTGCCCAAGTCCCAGGTGCGTGCGCTGTACCCGAATGCCGCGGCCTTTACTGCCCGGCATGAGGTGGAAGGCGCCATCATGAAGTACTCGGCACTGTCCTCCCACCTGGACCAGGTCAGGCAGCGCGGCTACGCCACCGAACACGGCGAGGTCACGCCCGGCTTCGGCTCCATCGCCGCCGCAGTCACGGACCACTTGGGATGGCCGACGGCGGCAGTCGCCGTGACGTTCCTCGAGGACAAAGTGCCGGCCGAGCAGTGGCCCGTCCTGGCTGGGCGCGTCCAGAAGGTCGCCGACGAACTCTCGGTGCGGCTCCACGGCCGCCCCGCAAAGTAGCCCAAACCCCAATTTTCCCTGTCACTCCTGGTCCCCGTTCGGGCCCTTCGACGACGACAAGTGATGGCGCAAGCGGGGGAGGGGGAGCCGTCTGGAATCCCGGACAGGGCCCCTCCAAAACCCCTATAAAGCCCTTCCGCAACGGGCTTTAGTTGATACAGAACTTCTTCCACACCACAGACACGAGACGAAAAGGAGCCACCATGGCACCCGCCGATTTCACCACCGGTGCCCGCCCGGTCAAAGCAGCCCGCGGCACTGAGCTCACCGCCAAGTCCTGGCAGACCGAGGCGCCGTTGCGGATGCTGATGAACAACCTGGACCCGGAAGTGGCAGAACGCCCCGATGACCTGGTGGTCTACGGTGGCACCGGCCGCGCCGTCCGTAGTTGGGCTGCGTTCGATGCGATCACCCGCACGCTGAAAACCATGGAGAAGGACGAGACCCTCCTGGTCCAGTCCGGCAAGCCGGTCGGTGTGTTCCGCACCAACGAATGGGCACCGCGCGTGCTGCTGGCGAACTCCAACCTCGTCGGCGACTGGGCCACCTGGCCCGAGTTCCGCCGGCTCGAGGCCGAAGGCCTGATGATGTACGGCCAGATGACCGCCGGGTCCTGGATTTACATCGGCACCCAGGGCATCCTGCAGGGCACGTTCGAAACCTTCGCCGCAATCGCCCGCAAGCTGACCGGAGACGAGAACGGCACCCTCGCCGGCACGCTGACCCTGACGGGAGGCTGCGGCGGCATGGGCGGCGCCCAGCCGCTGGCCGTGACCCTGAACGAGGGCGCCTGCCTGATTGTCGACGTCGACGAGACCCGCCTGCGCCGCCGCGCCGGCAAGCGCTACCTCGACGAAGTGGAAACAGACCTCGACGCCGCCATCGCCAAGGTGCTCAAGGCCAAGGAGGAGCGCCGCGGCTGGTCCGTGGGCTACGTGGGCAACGCTGCCGAGGTCTTCCCCGAGATCCTCCGCCGCCACCGGGCAGGCGAGCTCACCGTGGACATCGTCACCGACCAGACCTCCGCGCACGATCCGCTGTCCTACCTGCCTGAGGGAATCTCCGTGGCCGAGTGGCACCGGGAAGCCGCAGCCGACCCCGAAGGATTCACCAAGAAGGCCCAGGCATCGATGGCCAAGCACGTCCAGGCCATGGTGGAATTCCAGGACGCCGGCGCCGAGGTCTTTGACTACGGCAACTCCATCCGCGACGAAGCCCGCAAGGGCGGTTATGCCCGTGCGTTCGAGTTCCCCGGCTTCGTCCCGGCCTACATCCGGCCCCTGTTCTGCGAGGGCCTGGGCCCGTTCCGCTGGGTGGCCCTGTCCGGGGACCCGGAGGACATCCGCGTCACCGACGAAGCGATCAAGGAACTGTTCCCGGAGAACAAGCACCTGCACCGCTGGATCGACGCCGCTCAGGAACGCGTGGAGTTTGAAGGCCTCCCGGCGCGGATCTGCTGGCTCGGCTACGGCGAACGTGCCAAGGCCGGGCTGCTGTTCAACCAGCTCGTGAAGGAAGGCAAGGTCAAGGCCCCCATCGTCATCGGCCGCGACCACCTGGACTCCGGCTCCGTCGCCTCCCCGTACCGCGAAACAGAAGCCATGGCCGACGGCTCGGACGCCATCGCCGACTGGCCCCTGCTGAACGCCCTGCTCAACACCGCCTCCGGCGCCACCTGGGTGTCCCTGCACCACGGCGGCGGCGTGGGCATCGGCCGCTCCATCCACGCCGGCCAGGTCTCCGTCGCGGACGGCACCGACCTCGCCGCGCAGAAGCTCGAGCGCCTCCTCACCAACGACCCCGGCATGGGCGTTATCCGCCACGCCGACGCCGGCTACGAGCGCGCGCTCGACGTCGCCAAGGAACGCGGCGTCCGCATCCCGATGCAAGAGTCTTCCGAGACCAACTAGTCCATCGATTGCTCCGTACCCGTCGTTTCGAGCCCTGAAAACGGCAGGTAGGGAGCAATCGATCCCCACACACCACAAAAGTAGGAATCATGACCATAACAACCCACGAACCGCTGACCGTCACCCTCGGCTCCAGCGGCGTCACGCCCGAGGATGTGCTCGCCGTCGCGCGCCACAACGCGAAGGTGGCCATCTCCGCGGAAGCGCTGGAAACAGTTGCGAAGGTGCGCGCGCACATCGACGACCTCGCCGCCAGTGACGTCCCGGCCTACGGCATCTCCACCGGCTTCGGCGCCTTGGCCAACCGGCACATCCCGAACGAGCTGCGCACCCAGCTCCAGAAAAGCCTGATCCGCAGCCACGCCGCCGGAATGGGTCCGGCAGTGGAACGCGAAGTGGTGCGCGGGATCATGTTCCTGCGCGCCAAGACCCTGGCGTCCGGCCGCACCGGCGTCCGCCCCGTGGTCCTGCAGACCATGGTGGACGTCCTCAACGCCGGCATCACTCCCGTGGTCCGCGAGTTCGGCTCGCTCGGCTGCTCGGGCGACCTCGCGCCGCTGTCCCACTGCGCCCTGGTGCTCATGGGCGAGGGTGAGGCGGAAGGGCCCGACGGCGTGAGGTATGGCGGGCGGGGAGAGCGGCCTGTCGCCGAGCTGCTTGCCGGACACGGCATCGAGCCCGTGACCCTCGCCGAAAAGGAAGGCCTGGCCCTGGTCAACGGCACCGAAGGCATGCTGGGCATGCTCCTCATGGCCATCGCGGACCTTCGCCAGCTGCTGACGACGGCGGACATCACCGCCGCGATGAGCGTGGAGGCTTTGCTGGGCACCGACCAGGTGTTCCTGCCGGAGCTGCACGCCGCCCTTCGTCCGCACCCGGGGCAGGCCGCAAGTGCTGACAACATGCTGCGGGTCCTGTCCGATTCCCCCATCGTCGCGTCCCACAAGGTGGGAGATTCCCGGGTCCAGGACGCCTACTCGCTCCGCTGCGCCCCCCAGGTGGCCGGTGCGGTGAGGGACACCGTTGACCACGCCGAATTGGTGGCCTCCCGGGAACTGGCCGCGGCCATAGACAACCCCGTTGTCCTGCCGGACGGCCGGGTCAGCTCCAACGGCAACTTCCACGGCGCCCCGGTGGCCTACGTCCTGGACTTCCTGGCCATCGCCGTCGCGGACCTGAGCTCCATCGCGGAGCGCCGGACGGACAGGATGTTGGATCCGGCCCGCTCGCACGGGCTTCCGGCCTTCCTTGCGGCAGATCCCGGCGTGGACTCCGGCCTGATGATCGCCCAGTACACCCAGGCCGGCCTGGTCTCGGACAACAAGCGGCTTGCTGTTCCGGCGTCCGTGGATTCCATCCCGAGCTCCGCCATGCAGGAAGACCACGTTTCGATGGGCTGGCATGCCGCCCGCAAGCTGCGGAAGGCGGTGGAGAACCTGCGCAGGGTCCTGGCCATCGAGCTGGTGACGTCGGCACGCGCCCTCGACATTCGAAGCGGGCTCTCCGGCGGGGTCTTGACGCCGGGGCCTGCGGGCGCCGCCGTCATCTCTGCCCTCCGTGGCGTGGTGGACGGACCAGGGACGGACCGCTTCCTGTCACCGGAACTGGAGGCGGCGGACCGGCTGCTGGCCTCGGGCGAGGTACGCCGGGCGGCCGAATCCGCCGTCGGAATCCTTGCCTGATTCCGAAGGATCTTCAGCGCCTGCGCACTCGGCGTCCACTTGGTGGAATTTCGTCCGACACGGCCCGCTCTGGGGCGCCGAGTGTAGTAGAACTGAAGGTGTAGTGAAAGTCACATCAAAGAGGCTGTGGCGCCGAACGTATACAAAGGGGTAGAAGTTCAAATGAAAGCACGTGGGGCAGTCCTATCAAGGCGCAATGCCCATTCCGCCGCTGTTTCCGACTGGAAAACCCTCCAGGCCGGGGACCACGTCGAGATCATCAAGCATGCGCATGTGGTGGCCGCCGGGGAGGTGGAAGAGGTGTCCCAGAGCGGCAACGTTCTGTGGCTGGTGCCGGCCGGTCCGTCGGAGAAACAGCTCTTCCTGAAATCCGACGGCGTGCAGGTGCGCCGCGGCTAGCAGCTCCCGGAAGCACAACGACAGAAATCCCCGCCTACTGCACAAGCAGGGCGGGGATTTCGTTGCGTCCGGGACAAGCGCCCGGCAGCGTTGCTCGTCAGGCGGCGATGGCCTCGTAGGTCTCGCCGAACGGTACTGATTCATCCAGGGCTACTGTGTAGCGGCCGGGGTGCAGCCTGGTGACCAGGATGCCGCAGGAGGCTTCCTGCGCGGCAACCTCAATAAGCTCGGACACGGCTTCTTCCAGCCCGGCGTGGACTTCACGCGCGGTGGAAAACTCCAGGTCGATGGACCTGGCTGCCGGTGCTTCGGCGGGGGAGGAAACGGCGGGGTCGCGTTCCATGGTGGCTGTAGTCATTGGGAGAACTTTCTGTGTTTCATGCCTAAGGGCCCTCCCATTCTACCGGCTGCTCCGGCCAAACGTCAGATGACTGCTCTTTGGCTGCCCGGGAACCACGGAATCCAGCCCCGGGAACGCGTCGCCCGGGCGGCCTCAGCAGCCTCAGCCGGCCTTGACCGCCAGGACAGGGCAGTCGGCCTCCAGCAGGATCCGCTGCGACACGCTGCCCATGATGAGCTTGCCCACGGGCGTCCGCCGGCGCAGTCCGATCACGATCAATTCGGCGTTGTGTTCTTCCGCGGCGTCCAGGACTTCGGCGGCGGCGTCGTGGCCGCGGACCGGCTGCTTGATCACGTGCTGGATGCCCTGGATGGCCAGGCGGTCCTCGATGCTCTGGATCTCCGGCTCTTGGGCATACCGGTTGTCCACCAGCGCGTCGCCCTTGGAAGAGTTGATGACCAGCAGCGTGGTGTTGCTCTTCCGGGCTTCGGCAATGGCCTGGGTCAGGGCGGCTTCACCCTCGGGGGTCGGGACGTATCCCACCACGATCGTCATGGTATCTCCTTGTATATGCTGAATGTGGGGCTTCGGTTTCGGCGGACTGCCGGGCGGTCAGTCGCTGTAGTCTGCTGCCCCGGAATTGGCGGGCAGCAGTGAACTGCGCGCCGGGCGGTTCCGCCGCACCAGTTTGAAGAGCAGCGGCCAGGCCAGGATGAGCCCCACGATGATGTAGATCACGACGGCGATCGGCTCGCTGAAGAGCCCTGCCGGATCGCCGGCGCTGAGCTGCAAAGTCTTGCGGAGCTGGCCTTCGATGCGCGGGCCCAGGATGACGCCGAGGATGAGGGGCAGCACGGGCAGCCCGAACCGGCGCATCATGAACCCGAGGGCACCGAGCACCAGCAGGATCACCAGGTCGAACGCCTGCAGGTTCACCGAGTACGCGCCCAGCGTGGCAAAGAAGAGGATGCCCGCGTACAGGTACGGCCGGGGGAGCTGCAGGAGCTTGGCCCACAGGGGAGCCAGCGGCAGGTTGATCAGCAGGAGCAGCAGGTTGCCGATGAACAGGCTTGCGATCAGCGCCCACACCAGCGGTCCCTGGCTGGAGAACAGCTGCGGGCCGGGCTGGATGCCGTAGGAGGTGAAGGCTGCCAGCATGACGGCGGCCGTGGCGTTGGTGGGCAGGCCCAGTGCCAGCATGGGCGTGAGGGTGCCGGCGGCGGCAGCGTTGTTGGCCGCTTCCGGCCCGGCGACGCCCTCGATGGCGCCCTTGCCGAACTCTTCCGGGTGCTTGGTGAGGCGCTTCTCGGTGACGTAGGAGAGGAACGTGGGGATCTCGGCGCCGCCGGCGGGGAGTGCGCCGAACGGGAAGCCGAAGGCGGTGCCGCGAAGCCATGGCTTCCAGGAGCGGCTCCAGTCCTTCTTGCCCATCCAGGGCCGGCCCACGGGAATGACGTGCAGCGGCGTGCGGCGCAGGTGGGCTGCAACCCAGAGGGCTTCACCCACGGCAAAGATGGCCACGGCCACCACCACGATGTCCAGGCCGTCGGCGAGGAGCGGCTGGCCGAAAGTCAGGCGGCGCTGGCCGGTGACCGAGTCCATACCCACCAGGCCGATGGCCAGGCCGAGGGCCAATGAGGCGAAGCCGCGCAGCCGGGACGAACCCAGGACCGCGGTGACGGCCAGCAGGGCCAGGACCATGATGGCGAAGTAGCTGGGCGCACCCAGGCTCACGGCGAACTTGACCACGATAGGGGCGCAGACGGCCAGCAGGGCCGTGCCGATGGTGCCCGCGACGAACGAGCCGATGGCCGCCGTCGCAAGCGCCTGCGCCGCGCGTCCCGCCTTGGCCATTTTGTTGCCCTCGATCGCAGTGACCACGGACGACGATTCACCGGGTGTATTCAGCAGGATCGATGTGGTGGAACCGCCGTACATGCCGCCGTAGTAGATGCCGGCGAACATGATGAAGGCGCTGGTGGGTTCAAGGGCGTAGGTGACGGGCAGGAGCAGGGCCACGGTCATGGCCGGGCCGAGTCCGGGGAGGACTCCGACGGCGGTGCCCAGGATGACGCCGATCACGGCGTAGAGGAGATTCATGGGGGTGAGGGCGGTGGCGAAACCGTCCATCAGTGAGGACCAGACGTCCATCAGAGGATTCCTTCCAGGAGTCCGGCGGGCAGTGCGATGCCAAGGCCGAGGTAGAAGCCGTAGAAGGTCAGCAGGGACAGGGCTACGGAGATGAGCCCGTCGCGGATGTAGCGCCGGCTGCCCAGTGCCAGGACGCTGCCCCAGAACAGGACGGTGCCGGAGATGACCCAGCCGGCCCAGTCGATGAGCAGGATGTTCAGGATGAAGGCTCCCGCCAGGGGCAGGACGGTTTTCCAGTCGGCGGGGTGGGTGAGGTCAACGTCCTCGCCGCCTTCCGCCTCGCCCTGGCCGCCCCGCATCACGTTGATGGCCAGCAGGACCGCGCATACCACCAGCAAGCCGGCCACGATGTACGGAACTGTTTTGGGACCCACGGGGTCCGACTGGGAGTACGGGGTTACCAGGCCGTTGGCGTCCAGGAAGACAAGGACGCCGGCCGCGCCGAGCAGGAGGGAAACTCCCAGCTCGGCGCGGCCCTTAAGGCCTGTGGTCAGGGAGCTCACGCCAACCCAAGCTTGGTGAGGACGTCCGCCACCCGCTTGTCCTGCTCGGTGAGGAACGTTTCAAACTTGTCGCCGGTGATGAAGGCGTCAGTCCAGCTGTGGGTCTTCAGCGCTTCCTTCCAGCCCTCGGTGGCGTGCATCTTTTCAAGGGCTGCGATCAGGGATGCCTTGTCAGCGTCGCTGATGCCCGGAGGCGCCACGATGCCGCGCCAGTTGGTGAACACCAGGTCGATGTTGGATTCCTTCAGCGTGGGGGCGTCCACGCCCTCAAGGCGCTTTTCGCCGCTGGTGGCCAGGACCCGGACTTCGCCGGACTGGATCTGCTGCAGGTACTCGCCGGCACCGGAGGCTGCAAAGCCAAGCTTGTTGCCGAGGATCGCAGGCAGGAGGTCCCCGCCGCCGTCGTAGGAAACGAAGTTCACCTTGGTGGCGTCGATGCCCACGGCGCCTGCGAGCTGCATGGGCAGGAGGTGGTCGGGGCCGCCGGGGGAGGAGCCGCCGCCCACGGAGATGGAGCCCGGGTCTGCCTTCCAGGCCTTCACGAGGTCGTCGATGGTCTTGTAAGGGGAATCCTTGCTGACCATGATGGCGCCGGGCTCTTCGATGAGCCGTGCAAGCGGGGTGGTCTCGGTCAGCTTGGACTCCGACTTGTTGGTGTAGCTGGCTCCTACCACGCCAAGGCCCATGAGCATGGCGAGGTCGCCGTTGCCCTTTTCGTTGACCACTCGGGCAAGGCCCACGGTGCCGCCGGCGCCGGCGAGGTTGAAGACCTCGGTGTTGCTGGTGATCTTCTCGTCCTCGAGGACCTTGGCCGCAGCGCGGGCAGTGGTGTCGTAGCCGCCGCCCGGGGTGTTGGGGACCATGATCTGCAGGCCGGTGATGGGCCCGGCTGCGGCGCTGGAGCTTTCCGCGCCGGTGGAGCTCTTGCCGGTGGCGCCGCAGCCGGTGGCCATAAGGGCGATGCCGGCGGCGACGGCGGCGACTCGCAATGCGCGGATCTGGCGCATGGTGTTCCTCTTCTCAGTAATGCAATTCTCTACAGGATGATCAGCGGACCTGATCTGTGCTTCCGATGCTAGGGCCCGCAGTGACGGACCTCACTCTTGTGTACGCAGAGAAAGTTAAGTTCATTGCGTTCACGTTTCCGGCGCCCCACCTTGGCGCTGGACAGCGCTAATGGCGGGGCACGGGTGGGATATAGTTCCCGGTACTGCCGCAGGGCCGGCCAAAGCACCAGGACCAGGCACCAGGATCAGGCATCAAAGAACAAAAGGAATTCCCGGAGTGACTCGACGAAGAGGAATGTCCCTCGCCGGACAGTACCTTGTGCTGCAGTTGCTGATCGTCCTGGCCGTGCTTGTGGCGGTGGTGGCCATCTCCCTTGCCCAGTCCGCTGCCGCCTTTGAACGGACGGAAGGCCGCAGGGCGCTCTCTGCAGCTGAAGCCCTCGGCAACAACCCGGCGGTACGGGCGCTGCTGCCGGATGCCCAGCCGCGGGTCGGTTCAGCGCTCCCGGCAGTGGCAGAGTCCGTCCGCACCGTCTCGGGCTCGTCCAACGTCACGCTTGCCAAGCTGGACCGCACGGTGGTGGCCTCCAGCGATCCCGGCCTGCTGGGCAACCCGCTGGAACTGGGGGCCAGCCGGGTCATGGAAGGGCGCGCCTGGACCGGCGTGGTGGACCAAGGCGGCAACGCCGTCCTGTCCGCCCACGTGCCGGTCCTCGATGATGCGGGAAAGATGATCGGGATCGCCGCCATCGGCCGCAATTACCCGTCCACCCTTGAACGGCTGGGAGACGCCGTGCCCAACCTCTTGACATACCTCGGCGTGGCCAGCGTCCTGGGCGTTGCCGGGTCCCTGCTGCTCGCCCGCCGCGTCAAGCGGCAGACCCTGGGCATGGAGCCCAGCGAGATCACCGGGCTGGTGGAAAACCGCGAGGCGATGCTGCACGGACTGAAGGAAGGCGTGGTGGCGCTGGACCCCAATGAGCGCGTCACCGTGGCGAATGACAGCGCACGGAAACTGCTGGGCCTGCCGGCGGACTGCGTAGGCAAGAGGCTCGCGTCCCTGCCCGTCGACCCGGCGCTCAAGGTGGTCCTCACCCGGGAACAGCCGGACCCGGACCAGCTGGTCCTGGTGGGGGAGCGGCTGGTGGTGCTCAACCGTGTTCCCATCCGTTCGCGCGGCCGGGACATCGGCTCCGTCACCACGCTGAGGGACCGGACGGAGCTGTCCTCCCTCGAGCGTGAGCTCGGTGCCACCCGGACCGCCACGGACACGCTGCGCGCCCAGGCCCACGAGTTCGCCAACCAGCTGCACGTCATCTCCGGCCTGATCCAAATCGGCGAATACGATTCCGTGGTGCAGTTCGTCAACGGCGCCACGGTGGACCGGACCAGGCTGAATGACGAAGTGACCAGCCGGATCCAGGACCCCGCGCTCGCCGCCCTGCTGATTGCCAAGTCCAGCCTCGCCACCGAACGCGGCGTGGCGCTGCAGCTTGACCCCGCGTCCACGCTGCGCCCGGTCAGCGACGAGCTGTCCCGGGACCTCACCACGGTGGTGGGGAACCTGGTGGACAACGCGTTCGACGCCGTCACGGGGCTTCCGGAGGCCGCCGTCAGGGTGCTGGTGGAGGACGGCAAGGACCACGTCACCGTCACCGTCCGGGACACCGGGCCAGGGGTTCCCGGCGAGGCCGTGGAGGACATCTTCCGGCAGGGGTTTTCCACCAAGGAAGCAGGGCCCGCTGAGGGCCGCGGCTTCGGGCTGGCCCTCTCAAGGGTGGTCTGCCGGCGCTCCGGCGGGGACCTGACGGTGGCGAATGACAACGGCGCAGTCTTCACCGCACAACTCAGGAGAGGGGCAATGAAGCCATGATCAACGTGCTGATCGTCGACGACGACTTTATGGTGGCCAAGGTCCACGCCGGCTTCATCCAGCGGACGCCGGGCTTCACCGTGGTGGGGGTGGCCCACACCGGGGCCCGGGCAGTGGTCGAAACAGAACGCCTGCAGCCGGACCTTGTGCTGCTGGACATCCACCTGCCGGACATCAACGGGCTGGAGCTAATGCACCGGCTGCGGGAGGTTGCCCCCGAACTCGACGTGCTGGTGATCAGCGCCGCCCGGGAAGTGGAGACCGTGCGCAAGGCCCTCCGCGGCGGCATCGTGCACTATCTCATCAAGCCGTTTTCCCAATCCGACCTCCAGGAGCGGCTGGAGCATTACCGGAGCGCCTACCATGGCCTGGACTCAGCCAAGGACGTGGCCGAGCAGTCGGACGTCAACCGTGTGTTCGGCCTGGACCGCACGGACCGGCCCCTTCCCAAGGGCTGCAGCATCGAAACGCTCAAGCTCGTGGAAGCCACCCTCAACTCCGCCGAAGGCGATCTCTCCGCGGCTGAGGTCGCGGAGCAGCTCGGAACCTCCCGCGTCAGCGCCCGCCGCTACCTCGAGTACCTGCACGACGAAGGGACGCTGGAGGTCAGGCTCAAGTACGGCGTGGGCCGGCCGGAGCGGCGCTACGTCCTCAAGGGCCGGTAGCCGGCCCCCGGGAGGTCCGGCTCAGCGCAGCAGGGTGTCCAGCAGGCGCGCCGCCACCCGTGCGGTCCGGCCGTCGATGTCAAACTCCGGGTTCAGCTCCGCGATGTCGAGGTGCACCAGCTTCCCCGACGCGGCCACCTGCCGGCACACCGCACTGATGACAGGCAGCGGCACGCCGTACGCGGCGGGTGCGCTCACGCCCGGCGCCACCGCGGCCGGCAGCACATCAAGGTCGATGGTCAGGTACAGCACGTCGACGCCGGCCAGGAACCCCGCCACGAAGTCCCCGACGCGCTCCGCACCGCAGTCCTCGTCCAGCAGGTACTGCACGCCCAGCATCCGGGCAGTATCGAAGAGGGCGCGCGTGTTGTTGGGTTCAGAGATTCCGACGACGGCGTAGCGGAAATCGCGCCCGGCGGCGGCTTCAGCGCGGGCCATCTGGAGGAACGGTGTCCCGGAGCTGGGGGCGGGCTCGTCGCGCAGGTCGAAGTGGGCGTCGAGATTCAGGATGCCAAGCCGCTGCCCGCCCTGCACCGCCGCGGAGGAACTGACCCCCAGGTAACTGGCAAACGCGGTCTCGTGGCCGCCGCCCAGCACCGCGGTGAGCTGTCCGGAGTCGAGCAGCGAGGTGACAGCCCGGCCGGCCCGTTCCTGGCCGGCTTCAAGCGCGCCGCCGGACACCACGACATCCCCCGCGTCGGCCACGGTCCGGTCCAGGTGGAACGCCAGGGGCCCCAGGGCGTTGCGGATGGCGGCGGGCGCTGCCGCCGCACCGGGGCGGCCCTTGTTCCGGCGCACGCCCTCGTCGCTGGCGAAGCCCAGCAGGGCAACCGGTTGTGGTGTCTGTTCCACGCCCCCGCGAAGGGCACCCGCCTCCGCCTCGCTTCCATACGGAACCACCGCCTGCCACCAGCGGCGGTGGCCGACGTCGTCGCCGTCGAACCTGCCCTTCCAGGGCTGGGGCGGGACATCAACGGCAGGTATCGAAAGGGCCATGTCCCCAGCTCACCGCATGCGAACCGCGAAAACCAGCAGCGCCGCCGTCGTGATGTCCGGAATCCAAGACCACTGGCATTGGCAAGGAGCCCGCCAGGGAGCAGGGGCTATGGTGGAGCAGTCCCTCCCCGGGGACCGCGTTACCTTGCCTGCGCCGTACGGCGCATGAGAACCAGGCCGGAGAGCACAGAATGTTTGAAGCCCCCAGTATCCTGTTTGCGGCCGCGGGCGCGGCTGTTTTCGTGGCCGCCGTCCTCCCCAAACTCCTGCGCGACATGCCTTTTTCCATGCCAATGGTGTTTCTCGGGGCGGGGATGGCCGCGTTCGCGCTGATCCCCACACTTCCCGATCCGGACCCGGTGGCGCACGGCGACTTCGTCCTGCACCTTGCCGAGGTCTGCGTGATCATCTCGCTGATGGGCGCCGGACTGGCGCTGGACCGGCCGGTGGGACGCCAGCGCTGGGCCACTACGTGGCGGCTCCTGGGAATCGCCATGCCGCTGTGCATCATTGCGCTGACCCTGCTGGGCCTGTGGTTCCTGGGCCTGGGCCTGGGAGCTGCCCTGCTGGTGGCCTCCAGCCTCGCGCCCACGGACCCGGTCCTGGCCTCGGAGGTGCAGGTGGGTGAACCGGCGGACCACGACGACGGCACCGACAAGGAGGACGAGGTCCGTTTCGGGCTCACTTCCGAAGCCGGCCTCAATGACGGGCTGGCCTTCCCCTTTGTCTACCTGGCGATAGCCATCAGCATCGTGGGTTCGTCCCCGCTGGAATGGTTCCCGGCATGGTTCGGCGTGGACGTCCTGTGGCGCCTGGCCCTTGGACTGCTGCTTGGCTTCCTGACCGGAAAGGTCCTGGCCCGGCTGTTCTTCTCCGCCCGCGCCGAGAGCCTGCGGCTGTCCAACCATTCGGAGGGCTTCGTGGCGCTCGCTGCCACGTTCCTGGCCTACGGCGTGACCGAGATGATCGAGGGCTACGGATTCATTGCGGTGTTCGTCTGCGCCGTCACCATCCGCGCCGCCGAACGCACCCACGGGTACCACCGCGTGCTGCACTCCTACGTGGAGCAGCTGGAGCGGCTCCTCACGGTGGTGATCCTGGTCCTGCTGGGCGGCGCGATTGCCCGCGGGCTCCTGGAAGGCATCGGCTGGGCCGAGGTGCTGGTGGCCCTGGCATTCCTGCTGCTGGTCCGCCCGCTGGCCGGCTGGGTGGGGCTGCTGGGCGGCAAGACCGGCCCGCGGGAGCGGATTGCCCTGTCCTTCTTCGGGATCCGGGGGATCGGCTCGCTCTACTACCTCGCCTATGCGCTGGGGAAAGGCAAGTTCGCCGACCAGGCGGAGTGGCTCTGGGCGTTCGTGGGGCTGGTGGTGGCGCTGTCCATCGTGATCCACGGCGCCACCACCTCACCCTTGATGAACCGGCTGGACAGGATGCGCGAGAGGAAGGCCCGTGTGGTGTCCGGTGACGAGGGGCTTGCCCCCAACACGCCGGTGTAGGCGGCGGTGCAGGGCTACAGCATGCCCAGGGCGGCCTCGATGGGGCCGACGGCGAAGAACAGCAGGAAGGCAGCCGCCACCGCCCACATCAGCGGGTGGATCTCCTTAATTCGGCCCTGGACAGTGCGGATCAGCACAAAGGCGATGAACCCGGCGCCCAGGCCGTTGGCGATGGAGTAGGTGAACGGCATCAGCGTGAAGGTCAGGAAGGCCGGGATCGCGATGCCCCAGTCCTGCCAGTCGATCTTCCCCACCTGGGACACCATCATGAAGCCCACCACCACCAGTGCCGGGGCAACAGCCTCGAAGGGCACCAGGTTGATCAGCGGGGTGAAGAACATGGCCACCAGGAACAGCAGGCCGGTGACGATCGAGGCAACGCCGGTGCGCGCGCCCTCGCCGATGCCGGCGCCGGCTTCGACGTAGATCTGGTTGGAGGATACGGATGCGCCGCCGCCCACGATCGCGCCCAGCGCGTCCACCTGGAGGACGCGGTCCACGTCGGGGATATTGCCGTGTTCGTCAACGGTTCCGGCCTCGTTGGCCAGGCCCACCATCGTTCCCATGGCGTCGAAGAAGATGCTCAGCAGGATCACGAACGCCAGCAGCGAGGCGGCAACGAAGCCCAGGTGCTCAAAGGCGCCGAACGGGTTTGCCTTGCCGATCAGGGACAGGTCCGGGGCCGCCCATTCGGTGAACGTGGGCGCCACCAGGGACCAGCCCTGCGGGTTGGAGGTTTTGCCGTCGAAGCTCGGTCCGATATGCAGGGTCATCTCCAGGAGCACGGAGATGATGGTGGAGGTGATGATGCCGATCAGGATGGCGCCCTTGACCTTGCGGACCACCAGGGCGATGGTCAGGATCAGGCCGAAAACGAACACGGCGGTGGGCCAGCCCAGGAGCTTCCCGTCGAAGCCCAGTCCCACGGGGACGGTGGTGCCGGCCACGTCGGGGATACGGCGGACGAAGCCGGCATTGACCAGCCCGATCAGGGCGATGAACAGCCCGATGCCCACCACAATGGCCGTCTTCAGCCCGTCCGGAACGGCTTTGAAGACGGCGGTGCGGAACCCGGTGAGCACCAGGATCAGCATGGTGACGCCGGACAGGACCACCAGGCCCATCATGTCCGGCCACGTCAGTTCAGGATTGGTGGCAACAGTGACGGCTACAAAGGCGTTGACGCCCAGGCCCGTGGCGAGCGCGAAGGGGTGCCGCGCCCAGGCGCCCATCAGGATGGTGAGGAGGCCGGCCACGAAGGCCGTTACGGCGGCAACGGCGGTGAACCCCAGCGTGGTGCCGCTGGAGTCCGGTCCGGAGAGGATCAGGGGGTTCAGCACCACGATGTAGCTCATGGCGAAGAACGTGGCGAAGCCGCCGCGGATCTCGCGGGAAAGGTTGGAACCGCGTTCGGTGATCTTGAAATACCGGTCCAGGGCAGAGCCTTGCTTAAGCATTAGTCCTCCGGGGAAGTCTGTGGGGATACCTGAATCCTATGGGGACGGCGGCTGGGCGGCAGGCAATTTCGCCTAGTCTGTAAGGAAGCCAACACAAGGAGCCCCCACAGCATGCGTCCCATCCGCCGCCGGATCCTGGCCCTTGGGCTTGGAATCCTCGTTTTCGCCGCTGCCGTGCTGGGCCTTGCCGGGCCCGCAGCCGCGCATGACGCCGCCGAGTCCACCAGCCCCGCACAGGGCGCCTCGGTTACCGCGCCCCCGGAACAGGTTTCGGTCACGTTCAACAAGAATCCGCTGGGGATTGGTGCCTCCATCTCCGTCAAGGACGCCGCCGGCGCCGAGTGGGCGGACGGTCCCGTGGAGATCGTGGACAACGTGGCGTCACAGAAGGTCAGGGCGGGAGGCCCGGCCGGGCAGTACACCGTCGCCTGGCGCGTGGTCAGTTCGGACTCGCACCCCATCGAGGGGACGTTTGTTTTTACGGCCGCTTCCGCCGCGCCGGGCGCATCACCGGCAGGAAGTCCGACGGCGGCCGGTACGGTTCCTGGCACCGCTCCGGCCATGGGGACGGCGCAGCCCGGAACCACCGCTGAACCCGCGGACCCGGCGGACGCCGGGCAGCCGTTCCAGTGGAGCATCGTCATTTTCGCCGCCGTCGCGGCAGGGCTGCTGGCTACCCTTGCCGTCCTCGCCAGGCGCAGGCTCACGGCCGGCACGGACGAGGAGGGCTGACGGGCACCGGCGGGCGCCTTCGCTGACGCTAGCAGGGCAGGGCCGCGAAGCTTCCGGTGCCCGGGAAGGCGACGCTGTCCGGATGGACTTTTGCGGAAATCGCCTGGCCCACGGTCTTGGCCTGGCGCAGGACCTCTTTGGGTGATGGGGTGATGAGCTCGCCCACGCCCACCAGGTAGATGCCGATTGCCCGCATGGCAGCGGCGAGGTTCCGGCCCACGGCGATCCCGAAGTCGTTGATCATGCGCCGCAACTGGCTGTGGGCGCAGCGGGTCAGGACAATATGGTCGGCCACCAGAATGCCGGTAGGGGTGTGGACTTCCCACTGCGGAGCGGCGGTTCCAGGACCATCCAGCATGGTCAACTGGACAGCGCGGGTGGTGTGCCGCACGTCCACGGCATGGCTGGCGGCGTAATTGCGCAGGTGCCGCAGGATCTCGTTCCGCTCGCGGAGGGTGGCGGAATCCGCCGCGTCGCAGCGTTGCAGTGAAGCGGTGTTGGCCGGCTGTGCGGCGCCAAGGATGTCCAGTCCGTCCACCACAATCGAGTCCACCCCGCGGCGGCACAGCTCAGCGGCCACGGCAAGCCCGGAGAGGCCCGTGCCAATGATCACGGTGGTGGTCTGCTCGGTCCCGGCATTCCCAGGCATGCTTGACACTACAGTTTCCCTCCTTCGAAGTTTCGGCAGGTGCAGGCGTCCTCGCCCGCATGCGTCCCGTTACCCCCAAAGTCCGGCCGCAGTACGTTGGCGGGCAGCCCTGGCGAAAAGAGGCAGTAGGCGTCCCGGACCAACAATGTCCTGAAGACTACAGAACATTTCCGGCGGTGGATAGCCCAAACCGAAAACACCTTCCCACGCCTTGAAGGCGCTTTCCCGGACCGCTGGAGCGCCTGTGGATAACCCGGCGTTTCCCGGTCCGGACAGGCTTGCTATGGCACCGGCGACGGAGAATAGTGGGAAGCGGAAGCAGGCCTTCCTTCCCAGCTCAGGCCGGGGTACGGGTGCACGGGGAAGGGTCCGGTTTCTGGCAGAATAGCCGCAACATCAGGCAGTATCGCGAGGAGGCGGCCCCATGGGCGCACAAGAGTTGCATCCGGACCCGCAGGACGGCGGCAGCACTGCTGCTCCCGAGGGGATCGTTGTTGGCGTGGATGGCTCAGACCACGGCCAGTGCGCGCTTGTGTGGGCAGCGCGCGAGGCCCAGCGCCGGCGCCGTCCGCTGCATATCGTCACCGCCTACTCGGTGCCGATCTTCGCCGCATCGGGCCTCGACGGCGGTTATGCAACCGTGGACGACTCGGTGATCCGTGAGGGCGCCGAGGCGGTGGTCAAGCAGGCCCTGGACAAGATCTCCACCTACGACCTCGATGTCACCGCATCCGTGGAGAACGGCGATGCCTCCGGAGTACTTCTGGAGATGTCCCAGACTGCCGAGCTCCTGGTGTTTGGCACCCGCGGCCGCGGCGGTTTTGTGGGCAGGCTCCTCGGTTCGGTGAGCAGCGCCCTGCCAGCCCACGCCAAATGCCCCACCGTGACCGTGCCGCTGATCTGCGCGGACCGGCTGGGCGAAACCACCGAGGACAGGCGCATCAAGGCAGAGCAGGCCAAAGCCGGGCACCAGCGCGTGGAGAATGTGGTGGTGGTGGGCGTTGACGGCTCGGAGCAGGCGCGGGTGGCCGTCCTGGAGGCGGCAGACCAGGCGGAACGCCTGGGCGCAACCCTGCGCGTGGTCTGTGCAGTGCCGCAGTACAGCGGCTCCCTGGCGTGGGTGCCGGCTCCCATGGACCGCAAAGCCCTTTTCGCCGATATCCAGGTGACCCTGGACGCCGGCATGGCGTGGCTGCGCAGCCACTTCCCCAATCTTCACACCGAATCGGAGCTGAAGGACGGTTCGCCGGTGGACGTCCTCGTCGAGGAAAGCCGGCATGTGGAACTGGTGGTGGTGGGCACCCGCGGCCGGGGTGGCTTCACCGGAATGCTCCTGGGCTCCACGTCCGATGGCATACTCCACCATGCCAAGGGCCCCGTCATGGTGGTTCCGGACCGTGAAGACCCCCGGTTGGCGGACCGCGCCAAGTTCGGCCCCGTTCTCGGCTCCTGACAAGATCCTGCTGCCGGGAGCGCCGCGATGGCCGCCGAACCATCAGGAAAGGCCGGGGAGGTTACCCGCCAACATGCGGGGGACACGGCCCCTGCCTTGATCCTGGGCCTCAACCAGGTTGATGGCAGCATGCTTCCGCTGGTGGGAGGCAAGGCGGCCAACCTCGGCGAGCTGATGGCAGCCGGGCTGCCCGTGCCGGAAGGGTTCTGCCTCACCACGGCGGCTTACAGGGAGGCCACCAGGACCGTCCAGGACGGCGTGCTCGCAGAACTGGGCAGCCGCCAGGCCGCCCTGCGCCCGGGAACCCCCGGCCGGGACGCCGAACTCGCTGTGTTGGCCGGCAGGGCACGGGAGTCCATCCGGGCCATCCCGGTTCCGCCGCGGATCGTGGCCGCCGTGGAGCAGGCATATGCGGCGCTGGGAACAGCGGCTCCGGTGGCGGTACGGTCCTCCGCCACTGCAGAGGACCTTCCGTTCGCGAGCTTCGCCGGCCAGCAGGACACCTACCTGAATGTCATCGGCAGTGATGCCGTCCTTGGGGCCGTGCGGGACTGCTGGGCCTCGCTCTGGACGGACCGGGCGGTGGCCTACCGGGCCGCCCTGGGGATCAAACCGCACGAAGTAGCCCTCGCCGTCGTAGTCCAGCGGATGGTTGACGCCCAGGCGGCCGGGGTGATGTTCACGGCCAATCCACTGACAGGCAGGCGCCGGGAGGCTGTGATCGATGCTGCCCCGGGGCTCGGTGAAGCAGTGGTTTCAGGGGCGGTCAATCCGGACCACTTTGTGGTGGACACCGAAAAATCGAGGGTCCTCGAGCGAAGACTGGGGGATAAACGCGTCATTGCCCGGCCCCTTCCCGGCGGCGGAACCGAGGTGCGGGACATGCCGGGCCAGGCGAATGCGTCCAGCCTTACGGACGGCCAGGCCATTGGGCTTGCAGCGTTGGGAATGCGGGCGGAAAGGCATTTTGGTGCACCGCAGGACACCGAATGGGCCATCGACACCCGTGGCGCACTCTGGTTGACCCAGTCCAGGCCCATCACAACACTGTTCCCGGTGCCGGAACGCCGGTCCGGAGGCGGAGGAACAAGGGTGTACTTGTGCTTCAGCCTGGCCCAGGGCCTCACCCGCCCCCTCACCCCCATGGGCCTGGCGTCGCTGCGGCTCATTGGTTCCTCCGTGGCCAAGGCGGCAGGTTTCGCCGTTCCGGACCCCCGGCTCGGTCCACCCCCGTACGCGGAGGCGGCGCAGCGCCTTTACTTTGACCTCACAACGCCGGTCAGGAGCAGTGTGGGGCGCCGGCTCCTTCCGCGGATCTTCGACGTTATGGAAGCCAGGTCCGCCATGGTGCTGCGCCAGGTTTTTACGGACCCCCGGTTTTCGGTGACCCGCAGGACCCCGTTCGGACTGCTGCGCCATGTCCTGCCCGCCGCCGTACGTGCCCGGGTCCCAGAGTCGGTGCTCCGGGGACTGCTCCGGCCCAAGGCAGCGCTGCGCCGGCTGGACCGCTTCACGCAGCAATTCGCGGACGGCCTCGAGCTGGAGGCGGGGGCGGGACCGGTCCAGCGGCTCGACCATGCAGAGCAGATCCTGGGCAACCGGCTGTTTGCGGTGGTCCCCGCCATCCTGCCCCTGCCCGCACTGGGATTTGCGGCGCTGTGGATGGCCGGAAAGCTTCTCGGGGGCCGGGACCGCTGGAAGGACCTGGAGAAGGTTCTCCGGGGCCTGCCGCAGAACGTCACCACCGAGATGGACCTGGACCTGTGGCGGCTGGCATCCGCTGTCAAGGATGACCGCGAGTCGCGCAGGGCCCTGGAGGAGGGGCAGCCAGCGGACCTGGCGGCGGAGTTCAAGGCCGGCAACCTGCCTCCTGTCCTGCATGCGGGCCTGGTGCGGTTCCTTGACCGCTACGGGCAACGTGCGGTGGCCGAAATCGATGTGGGCCTGCCACGCTGGTCCGATGACCCCACGCACATCCTGGGTGTCTTGGCCAACTACCTGCGCCTCACTGATCCCGCACTGGCGCCGGACGTGCAGTTCAGCAGGGCGAACGCCGAGGCAGAGGGGGAAGTGGAGCGGCTGGTTGCCGAGGCCCGGCGCCGCGGCAGGATGCGTGCGCTGCTGGTTGCCGCTGCACTGCGCCGCACCAGGTTGTTCGCCGGGCTGCGGGAACTGCCCAAGTACCAGCTGGTCCTGGGCCTCGCCGAAGTACGCAAACAGGTGGCCCAGGTGGGAGCCGTGCTGGAGTCCGCCGGTTGGCTGGAGCACGCGGACGACATCTTCTTCCTCGATTTCGGGGAGGCCCGGGAGGCCTTGGTTAGCGGCGCCGCGAATGGAA
The DNA here is from genome assembly GCF_020809045.1 of Pseudarthrobacter sp. L1SW. Lineage (NCBI taxonomy): Bacteria > Bacillati > Actinomycetota > Actinomycetes > Micrococcales > Micrococcaceae > Pseudarthrobacter > Pseudarthrobacter sp. L1SW. The sequence continues at coordinate 514,027 of NZ_CP078079.1, forward strand.
CCAGCCAGCCGCGGAGGCTGCGCGAGCTCGTCCTGGAGCGGCGCGCCGCCTACACCAGCGAACTTGGCCGGCGGCACATCCCCAGGGTCCTGCTGTCGGACGGCACCGAGCCCGAGGTGCTCCACGCTGCGGCTGCGGGAGCGGCCGGCGGCGCTGCGAACGGTGCGCTGTCCGGCAGCCCCGCATCAGCGGGCTCGGCCACGGGTCCCGCCCGGGTAATCCTGGACCCGGTGGGTGCCCACCTTGAACCCGGGGAGATCCTGGTGGCGCCGTCCACCGATCCCGGCTGGACCCCCTTGTTCCTGACGGCCGGCGGCCTGGTGATGGAAATGGGCGGGCCCAATTCGCACGGTGCCGTGGTGGCCCGGGAGTATGGCATTCCCGCCGTCGTGGGGGTTCCGGAGGCCACCTCCCGGCTTGCCACGGGACAAAGAATTACGGTCGACGGCGGGGCAGGAACCATAGTGCCTGCTTAGCCCCCTGCGGGCCGCCGGGCAGGTGAAGCGAGCGGTCCTGAGGCGTACCCTTGGATTATGGGCTCCAATGACGGAGACGGCCGGACAATGGGCGGCCGGTATGCAAGCTACCGGAACATGGCCGCGTCGCGGGACCGCGGCATGAAACGGTCCTATTTGCGATGGATTCCTGCAGTGGCTGTTCCTGCGGTGATAGCGGCTGGCGTCCTGGTTGGATCCCTCCCCGCGCGGGCCGGCGATCCCCTTCCGGAGAAGACCCCGGCGGAAGTGATCGCCCTCTTCGGCTCCCACACCGCGCACACCTTCTCAGGCACCCTGGAACAGTCCTCGGACCTGGGGTTGCCGGAGTTGCCGGCAACCGGTCCTGCGTCCGGTCCGGCGTCGGCCGGCGGGGCAGCGTCCGCGGTTGAGTTCCTCACCGGCCGCCACACTGCACGGATCTTCATGGACGGCAAGGACAAGGCGCGCGTCCAGGTGGTGGACCGGCTCGCGGAACGGGACGTCATCCGGCACGGCAATGACGTCTGGTTCTACTCGTCCAAGGACAACACGGCGGCGCACCTGGCCCTGCCGGCCCACGCCAGCGACCTGCCGCTGATGGACCCTGGCCAGCAGCCTCCCACGACTTCCCCCGCTGATCCCGTCCCGGGTGGAATGCCGGTGCCGCCGACGCCCCAGGAACTGGCTCGGAAGTTCCTCGCCGCGGCGGACAGTTCGACCGCCGTAACGGTGGGCCCCGACCTCCAGGTGGCCGGCCGCCCCGCGTACAACCTCGTCCTTGAGCCCCGCACAGGCGGGACACTTGTTGGCAAAGTGGCCATCGCCGTCGACGGCGGGAACGGCATGCCGCTCTCCGTGCAAGTAACCGCGCGGGGCGCCGCAGAGCCGGCGTTCAGCGCCGGATTCACCAGCCTGTCCCTTGACACCCCGGATGACGCCCTCTTCACCTTCGTCCCGCCGCCGGGCAGCACGGTGAAGGAACTGCAGCTTCCGCCTTCACACGGCCTGCCGCACGGCCCGGGCTACCCCCGGGATCCCGGAATGCACATCACCCCGGACCAGCTTGCCGCCGATGCCCAGGAAAAGGCCCGGCCCTACCTGGCAGGGGCAGGATGGGAAACCATCGCGGAACTTCCGGCAGGAACCGACGCCGCCGCTGCCCTGGGCAAAGCGCTGGCACAGAATCCGGTGCTGGCCCAGGCCGCCGTCGTTGTTCCTGGCGGGCGGCTGCTTTCCACTGCACTCTTCAACGTCCTGCTCACCGACGACGGCCGCATCCTTGCGGGCATGGTCCCGGCGGACGCACTGCAAGCCGCCGCCTCGGCCCCGTGACCGGCGCGGCAGGGCTTCGCGGGCCCTGGGCGTACGGCCTGACGATCGAAACACGCGGGCTGACAAAGCATTTTGGCCGGCAGGTGGCGGTGGACAGCCTGGATCTTGCCGTGCCGCCCGGCGCTGTCTTCGGCTTCCTGGGGCCCAACGGATCCGGAAAGACAACCACCATCCGGATGCTGCTGGGCCTCGCGGCCGCTTCCGCCGGAACGGTCACGCTGTTCGGAAGGGACATGCCGGGCAGCTTCCAGGATGTCCTGCCGCGCGTCGGGGCGCTTGTGGAGGGACCGGCCTTCTACCCGTTCCTGTCGGGAACGGCGAACCTCCACCGGCTGGACGCCGCGGGCCGGCACGCCGATCCCGCAACGCGTAAGGCACGGGTGGAGGCGGCGCTGGAACGCGTGGGGCTCAGCCACGCCGCCGGCAAGCGCGTCCATGCCTATTCGCTGGGCATGAAGCAACGGCTGGGGATCGCCAACGCCCTGCTGTCCCCCCGCGAACTGCTGGTGCTGGATGAGCCCACCAACGGCCTGGACCCGCAAGGGACCCGGGAAGTGCGGAACCTGGTCCGGTCCCTGGCAGCAGACGGGACCACCGTTTTTGTTTCCAGCCACCTGCTGGCTGAAGTGGAACAGATCTGCACCCATGCCGCCGTCATGAGCGCGGGCAAGCTGGTGGCCCAGGGCCCGCTGCCGGACCTGCGCCGGTCCGGGAGTTCGCGCATGCGGCTGGTGACGCCGGACGCTGGCCAGGCATCGGAGGTCCTGGTCCGGCTGGGCCTGGCGCCGGAGGAGGGACCGGCCCAGCCGGACGGGCACGTGGTGACGGCCGCCCTTGCCGTCCCGGGCTCCGGGGCGGGACGGCCTGCCCCGGAGGACCTGGTGGCGGAGCTGGTAAGGGCTGGTGTCCGGGTCCGCGGCTTTGCGGTGGAACGGGAGAGCCTGGAGGACCGGTTTGTCGCCTTGACGGGGGAGGGGTTCGATGTTGCCCAGTAGCGTGCCGGACCAGGAGCAGGACCAGAACCGGGACAAGGGCCGGGAAACATCCGCGGTCAAGGCCGCGGCGCTCCCGCGCGGAGCCGGCTGGTCCCTTCTGGGTTCGGAAATCGCCGTACTGTTCCGGCGCAGGAGAACCTGGGCCCTGCTGCTGGCGCTGGCCGCCATTCCGGTCCTGATTGCGGTGGCCGTCCGGGTCTCCTCGGCCGTTCCTCCCGGGCGTGGTCCGGCCTTCCTGGACCGCATTACGCAGAACGGCCTGTTCGTGGCGTTCACCGCCATGCTGGTGTCCGTCCCGCTGTTCCTGCCGCTCACGGTGGGCGTGGTGGCGGGGGATACCATCGCGGGCGAGGCAAACCTGGGAACACTGAGGTACCTGCTGGTTGCCCCGACGGGCCGTGTCCGCCTGCTCCTGGTGAAGTATGCCGGAGCGCTGGCCTTCTGCCTCGCCGCACCGCTCACGGTGGCCCTTGCCGGGGCCATCATCGGGACGGCGCTTTTCCCCGTGGGACCGGTGACACTGCTGTCAGGGGACGTCATCCAGCCGCCGGAGGCCGCGCTCCGCCTCCTCCTGATCGCCGCGTACCTGGCCGTCTCCCTGGCCGGGCTGTCCGCGATCGGGCTGTTCCTGTCCACCCTCACCGTGGTTCCGGTGGGTGCCATGGCCGCCACGGTGGTGCTCTCCGTGGTGTCCCAGGTCCTCGACCAGTTGCCACAGCTTGAGTGGCTGCACCCATGGCTGTTCAGCCACTACTGGCTGGGCTTCGGGGACCTGCTCCGCCAGCCCGTCCTGTGGGACTCGTTCGCCAGCAACGCCCTGCTGCAGGCGGGATACGTCGCCGTGTTCGGAGCCCTCGCCTACGGCCGGTTTGTCACCAAGGACGTACTGAGCTGAACCGCGCTAGTAGCGTGCGGCGTACGGGTGGAGCTGCATCCCGGCCAGTGCGCTGAGCTGGGTCACCGCTATGCCCTCCTGCGGGTTCAGTGCGTGGACCACCTGCCCGTTCCCCAGGTAGATGGCCACATGGTAGAAGTTCGACGGCGATCCCCACACCAGCAGGTCGCCGCGCCGCGCCTGGGAGATGGGTACGTGGGTGGAGGCGGAGGCGTACTGCTGCGCGGCCGTGCGCGGGAGGTACTTCCCGGCGGCCGCGAACGCCGTCTGCACCAGCCCCGAGCAGTCAAAACCGTAGGGACCGGTACCGCCCCACTGGTAGTAGTAGGGCGCGCCCACCTTGCCCAGGGCCGCCGAGATGGCTGCCTCGTAGGTTCCTCCGCCAAGCGGTGGGGCGGGTGCGGGTGCCGGGGCGGGTGCCGGGGCGGGTGCCGGAGCCGCCGGAGCTGGTGCCGGGGCTGGGGCAGGTGCCGGGGCTGGGGCCTGCGGGGCTGGCGCCGCCGGTGCGGGAGCAGCCGCGGGTGGGGGAGCTGCGGGAGCGGGAACTGCCGGGACCGCCGGGGCCGCCGGTGCCGCAGCGGCGGGCCGGTTGTCCGCCGTGGTGCGCTGCTCCCGGGTTTCCGCCTCCGACGCGGCTTTTTCTGCCGCTGCCGTCAGCGCCGCCAGCCGGGCTTCCTCCCGCTGCCGGTCCAGGGCGTCCACCCGGGCCGACTCAAGCGCCACGGTGGTGTTCCGTAGTTGGGCGAGCTGGTCCACCAGGACAGTGCGCTGTGCCCTGGCGTCCGCCACGGCTTTGGCGGAGGCTGTGTTGGCCGCGTCCGCCTGGGATTTACGGGTTTCGGCTGTCCGCGCGGCCTCGTCGGCGGCCTTCGTGGCTTCCTGCGCTGCCGTGGTCAGGGAGCGTGACGCTTCCGCGGCGGCATCTGCAGCTTCAAAGGCCCGGCTCCGGCTTGCCGCAAGGGCCTGGAGGGTGGCTGCCTGCTCCAGGGTTTCGCCGCCCCCGCTGGCGAATGTGCCCAGCGTGGGGTTCAGCCCGCCGTTGCGGTAGAGGTCGCCGGCCAGCTGCCCCACCTGCCTGCGGGTCTTGTCCTGCTGCTCCTGGGCCGTCGCGGCCCTGGCTGATGCCGCGGCCGCTGCAGAACTGCGCTGCTGCAACTCCACCAGGGCTTCGCTGTAGGCATTGTTGGCCTGCATCGCCACGGCAAAGGCGGCCTGCTGGGATTCTGCCGCGGAGCCAAGGATCCGTTCGATCGCGGCCACCTGGTCCGCCGCGGCGGCCTCGCTGGATTTCGCTGCGGCGATGTCCTCGGCCGAGGGGATCTCGGGTGAGGCCGGGACGGAGATGGAGGGCCGCTGTGGCGCGGGCAGGGCGCCTGCGGGCGCTGCCGCAGTCCCCAGCATGACGACGGCGGCACACACTGCGGCGGACTTGCGCAAGGAAGTGCCTAAGAAGGAAACGCGCAGGGTCGTGCCCAGAAAGGACGTGCGCAGTGACGTGCGCTGGGATTTGTTTGAAACCATCTGCAGGAAACCTCGAAGCGGTAGGGCTGGAGGTCCGGGGGCACACACCTGCCCCCCTGATGCCCGCCAGCAGTCCGAGGCTACGTGACGGATTGCACTTTGGCAACAGGAGTCACATCAATAACATAAAGCACATGAGTGTCATTTGATTGCACCAAAGGGTCGGCGTGTCGTTCCCGTGTTCCGGACAGCGGGGCGCCGAACGCTTTTGCTAGGCGTGCTGGTGGGCCTCGTGTTCGGAATGGCTGGCAGGTTCCAGCTGGAAGGTGCAGTGGTCGGTGTCGAAGTGCGAGCCCAGGCAGGTGATCAGCTTGTCCAGCAGTTGGTCCGCGCCGCGGGCGTTGAGCACCCCGTCCTCCACCACCACGTGCGCGGAGAAGACTGGAACGCCGGAGGTGATGGTCCAGATGTGGATGTCATGCACGTCCGTGACGCCGTCGACGGACAGGATGTGCTCACGGATCATCTGTACTTCTACGCCCTTGGGGCTGGCCTCCAGCAGGACATCCACCACGTCGCGGAGCAGCGACCAGGCCCGGGGCAGGATCAGGAGGGCGATCACCACGGAAGCGATGGTGTCCGCGGCCTGGAAGCCGGTCACCATGATCACAACGGCTGCGGCAATCACGGCAAACGATCCCAGCAGGTCGCCCAGCACCTCCAGGTAGGCGCCCCGCACGTTCAGGCTCTCCTGGTGGGCGCCGTGCAGGATCAGGAGGGACGCCACATTGGCGGCCGCGCCGAGGATGGCGGCGAACAGCATGATGCCGGTCTGCACCTCGGGTGCCGCCCCGATCCGGCGCACCGCTTCGGTGAAGATGACCACGGAGATCACGATCAGGATCAATGCGTTGGCCAGTGCGGCCAGCACCTCGGCGCGCTGGTAGCCATAGGTTCTCTGGTCGCTGGCAGGGCGTCCCGCTATCCACGCGGCCAGCAGGGCGATGGTCACCCCCGCGGCGTCGGAGAGCATGTGGCCGGCATCGGCCAGCAGGGACAATGATCCGGAAAGGACGGCGCCCGCCACCTGGACCAGGACCACCACGAGCGTGATCACCAGGACGGCCACCAGCCGTTTCCGGTGCCGGCCCGTCGCAGTGATTCCGTGGGTGTGGCTGTGGTCGTGTCCCATGCCTACAAGGCTAGCCCCAGCCGAGCTCGTGCAGCCGATGGTCGTCGATCCCGAAGTGGTGCGCGATTTCGTGCACAACCGTCACCGCAACTTCATGGATGACGTCCTCCCGGGAGGAGCAGATCTCCAGGATGGGTTCGCGGTAGATGGTGATCCTGTCCGGCAGCGAGCCGGCGTCCCACCAGGAATCACGTTCGGTCAACGGCACGCCCTCATAGAGCCCCAGCAGGACCGTGTCCGGGTCCTCTCCGGGTTTTGGCACGTAGTCGTCCTCGATGAAGACCGCCACGTTGTCCATGGCGCCCGCCAACTTTTCCGGAATGCTATCCAGGGCGTCCTGGACCGCCGCCTCGAACTCGTCCTCGGGCATGGTGAAGCGAAGGGGCTCGCTGGGGCCCTCAGGAACGATCGGCAGGCCCGGCGGCAGGCTGGCTGGCATACATGGATTTTAGCGGGAAGCGGACGGCCCGGCGCCTCTCGGATTCCGGCTCCTGCGCCGGGTCAGCCCCACGCCCACCAGGCACACCAGCCCGCCAACCAGGCCCAGGACGGCGGGAATTTCACCGAGCAGCAGCCAGGAAATCAGGATGGTGGTGCCGGGTACCAGATAAGTGGTGGCCGCCAGCTTCCCGGCGTCCACCAGCGAGAGCGCGTACGCCCAGGTGGTGAAGGCGATCGCTGTTGGGAAGACGCCCAGGTAGGCGAGCCCCCAGGTTGCCTGCGGCGGGGCCGCCTGCACTTCGCTGATCAGCTGGCCGGCAAAGGGCAGGCAACACAGCGCGCCCACAACGATCCCGAACCACGTGGCCTGTGCGGCGGGAAACTTCCGCAGCACAGGCTTCTGGATGATGACGCTGACTGCGGCGAGCACGGCGGCAAGGAGGCATAGCAGCACGCCTGCGACGTCCGCCGTCGTGCGTCCCCCGGGCATGGACGCCTGGCCGGACCCGAAGGCGATGAGTGCCACCCCGGCGAAGGCAACCAGGCTCCCGATGATCAGCCAGCGCGGGAAGCCTTCCTTGAGGAAAATGCCGGCCATGATGGCCACCAGGATCGGGTTGACATTGATCAGCAGGGCACTGGTTCCGGCGTCAAGCACATGCTCTGCGGCGTTCAGCGCCACGTTGTACCCGCCGAACCACATCACTCCGTAGCCCAGGATGGGCCACCATTCCCGGCCCCGGGGAAGCAGCCGGCTCTTCAGCAGTTGGGGGAGGACCAGCACGGCCAGGACGACGGCGGCAATCGCCAGCCTGCCGAGCGTCAGGGAGCCGGGGGAAAAGTGCGGGCCGATTGCCCGGATACCCACAAAGGCCGATGCCCAGAGGACCACGGTAACCACCATGGAGGCCACCCCGAGCGCCTTCACCCGGGTGGCGGCGGCCTGGGGTGGTGCGGTGGTGGTCCGGCTGGCGGGGCTGGTTGAAGGCATGAGGCAAATCTAGCGGCGTGCCGGTGTTGCTGGCTGGCGGAAATCAGCCATGTCTGGGCAAGTTCCTGCCAAAAGGCGGGCCGCCCCCGCAGCCCCGGGTACCGGCTCCTCGGCTAGGATGCGGTTTATGGTCTCAAACCCGGCTCCACCCCGCGATTCTGCACGCCTTGCCAGGAAGGTCATCTGGATCATCCTTGCGCTGATTGTGGCCGGTTGTGTTGCCTGGTACTCGGTGCTGACGCTGGGGAAGCCACCGGAATCGGCGCCCCAGCCGGGAGGTGCCGAGCAGCTCGTGCGGACGGACAGCCACCGGCTGACCAGCCCGGCCGTGGAGAAGGCACAGTTGGTGGAGTTCCTCGATTTCGAATGCCCGTCCTGCGGTTCCATCCACCCGGTGGTGGAGGAATTCAAGGCGGAGTTCGGAGACAGGATCACGTTCGTCCACCGGCACTTCCCCTTGTCCGCCCACCCGAATTCGGGGCAGGCGGCCCTGGCAGCCGAGGCCGCCGGCCAGCAGGGGCAGTACCAGCAGATGGCGAACCGGCTGTTTGAAACCCAGGTGCAATGGGCCGGGAGCCAGCAGTCCCAGGCTCCCCTCTTCCGCACCTACGCCGAGCAGTTGGGACTGGACCTTTCCCGGTTCGATGCCGCAGTGGCCGACCCCAAGACGGAGGAGCGCATCCTGGCCGACATTGCGGACGGCGAGGCGCTGGGCGTGACCGGAACCCCCACCTTTTTCCTCAACGGCGAAAAGCTCACGCTGACCACCAAGGCGGATTTCCGGCAGAAGCTCGCGGACGCCGCCAAGTAGGCCCGTTCCGCCGGTGACTACCGGGCGCCCGCCCATTCCAGGAGGCGTTCCACCGGCCAGGTGGTGATGATGCGGTCAGCGGGGACCCCGTTCCGCTCGGCACGCTCGGCTCCGTACTGCAGGAAGTCCAGTTGGCCCGGCGCGTGGGCATCGCTGTCGATGGAGAACAGGCAGCCGGCATCGAGCGCCAGCTGGATCAGGGCGTCCGGCGGGTCCTGCCGCTCCGGCCGCGAGTTGATCTCCACCGCAACGTTGTGTTCGGCGCAGGCGGCGAACACCTCCTTGGCGTCGAATTCCGACGGCGGGCGCGTGCCCCGCGATCCCTCCACCAGGCGCCCGGTGCAGTGGCCCAGGACGTTGGTGTGCGGGTCCTGGATTCCGCCGAGCATCCGCCGGGTCATGGTCCTGCCGTCCGCGCGGAGCTTTGAATGAACGCTGGCCACCACGATGTCCAGGCGGTCCAGCAGCTCAGGTTCCTGGTCCAGGTCCCCGGATTCCAGGATGTCCACCTCGATGCCGGCCAGCAGCCGCACCGGGTCGGCAGCCTGCGCGTCGTCGAGCCCGGGGTGGGTGCCGGGATTGCCGCTGTTGATGGATTCCACCACGTCCAGCTGCTGCAGGAGGCGTTCGGCCGAGAGGCCGTTCGCGATGGTGAGGTTGGGCGAGTGGTCCGTGAGTGCGAGGTAGTCCCTGCCCAGCACCCCGGCGGCCGCCACCATCAGCTCGATGGGGGAGCCGCCGTCGGACCATTCGCTGTGGCTGTGCAGGTCGCCCCGCAGGGCCTCCCGGATGGAAGCTCCGCCGGAAACCAGCGGCTGGGCGCCCTTCTCGCGGAGGTCGGTGAGGTAATCCGGGACCTCGCCCTCCACCGCCTGCCGGATCACCTGGTACGTCCGGTCGCCAATGCCCTTCATTGACTTCAGCCGGCCGTTGCGGGCACGTGCGGCCACTTCCTCCGGCGGCAACGGGCTGATGGCCGCTGCCGCCTTGCGGAACGCCTGGACCTTGAAGGTGGCGGCGCGTCCGCGCTCCAGCCAGAAGGCGATCTCGTTGAGCGCTGCTACGGCATCCATCCGTCCATCTTTACTCGTCCCGTCCGCCCCGTGGCGGTGTTTTTGGCCGATTTTGGATAATTCCTGCCTAGGCCCTATAGTTTTAGAGTCCAGTTCGGAGAAACGCAAAGGACAAAGACGGAAAGCCCCGCTTTACGCCTTTTATTTTGTTCCGAACGGGTTCTGGCCCCCATCGTCTAGCGGCCTAGGACACCGCCCTTTCACGGCGGCGGCACGGGTTCGAATCCCGTTGGGGGTACGCAAGGAACTGGTCAAGCAGGCAGAAAATGTCTGGTAGGCTGGAGGCCTTGAAAAAAGCAGTAGCGATACTGTGGAAGCAAGAAAAGCAAGGCCCTGTAGCGCAGTTGGTTAGCGCGCCGCCCTGTCACGGCGGAGGTCGCGGGTTCAAGTCCCGTCAGGGTCGCTCTGATTGTTGGAAGCAATTCCGGCTCTCATGGTGACTAGTCACCTAGGCTCTGTAGCTCAGTTGGTAGAGCGTTCGACTGAAAATCGAAAGGTCACCGGATCGACGCCGGTCGGAGCCACCACTGGGAAGCATCAGTTCTTCGGAACTGGTGCTTTTCTGCTTAACGCCCGTCCCCGGTGTTCCGGACCTCCCCTGCGCGGGCGCCTGCTTCTGCCGTTAAGCCTCAGCCAAGGGATAGGGTTGGGAGCAACAGAAGGGGGAGTGCCTGATGGAATACCAGAACCCACAACCCGAGGCGGCCATCCAGGGCCGCGCCGTGCCGGTCCCAGCGCCGGTTTCCGCCCTGGGCCGCACCGTAATCTCCGAAACAGCCGTTGCCAAGGTGGCAGGAATCGCCGCCCGCGCCGTCCCCGGGGTCTATTCACTGGGGTCAGGACCGTCACGCGCCCTGGGCGCCATCCGGGACGCCGTCGGCAGTTCGGACCATGCTGCCGGGGTGCATGCTGAAGTCGGCGAAACCCAGGTTGCCGTGGACATCAGCCTGGTGGCCAGCTACGGAACTCCACTCCACTCCCTCGCCGACCAGGTCCGGGCGGCCGTCTACCGTGCGGTCGAGGAGCTCGTGGGACTCCAGGTCATCGAGGTCAACGTGGAGGTCACGGACGTCTACGTGCCGCCTCCCGTCAAGCCAACCACCCCAGGAACTGCAGAAAGGGAGGCGCTGCTGTGAACCTCACCGTAGCCGGTATGGCGATGGGCGCGTTCGTCGCCTTCATGTCCCTGCAGTTCGGCCTGTGGGGCTTCCTTATCTCCCTGCTCTTCATGGCGGTCGGAGCGCTGCTGGGCCGCGCCGCGGAGGGCAAACTGGACCTGCGCGGCGTGCTGGATGCCATCATCGGCCGGCGCTCATCCTCATGAGTTCGTCCGCGCCGGCCGTGCGGGCGCAGGTGCTCAACGGCCACAACCGCATCAGCACCCAGGCGCTGACCAGCCTCGCAAAGGCGGCGGCAGCCCAGGCACTGGGCGTCGATGCACAGGACGTCAGGGCTGATTGGACCGACGACGACGGCCTGCTGGCGCTGTCCCTCGTCGCGCCGATCAGCGCACCGCCGCTGCAGGCGGCAGCCCGCGACCCCCACCGGGTGGAGGCTTTCGGCGGCTCCATCTGGGACCGCGCCGTCCGCGCCAAAGCCCACATCCTTCGTACCGTGGCAGAGCTCAGCGGCGCACAGCTGAGCCGGGTGGATATCAGGATCAGCGGCGTCAGGACCAGCCAAGGAGGGCGGGTGCAGTGAACAGGACCCGGCAGGGCAGCAGCGCGGAAGTTTCCATTCCCCGGACGCGGGTCCGCAACGCCAATGGGCCCGACATGGAGCGGATCCTGCGGCGGGAAACGCATTCAACCCGTGCGGTGGTGGCAACCGTTGCCGCAGTCGTCGTCATGGTGCTGGCCGCGTACGGCCTCCTGGAAGCTGCTGTGCATGCCATCGGCGAACCACCATGGCTCATCGATCCCCAAGTGGCGGCGCAGCGCATCGTGGCGTTGCCTGAAGGTATCCCGCCGCTGCTGCTGGGCGCCATCGGTGCCGTGCTGGCGATGGTTGGCCTGATCTTCTTCCTCAACGGGGTACTGCCCGGACGGCGTGCCAGGCACCTTCTGGCACCAAGCGGACGCGGAGGCGACGGACCCGCCGTGGTGGTGGATGACGAGGTCATCGCGTCCTCGCTGGCCCGGCGGGCCCGGCTCGCCGCCAACGTCACACCCGAACAGGTGATGGTGGTGGTCTCCCAGCGGCAGGTGGTGGTGAATGTCCGGCCAACGTCCGGCGTGCCTGTCCAGGGCGAAAGCGTGCTCGCCGCCGTCCAGGACGAGCTCGACGAGATGGGACTCGACCCCTCACCCGAGGTCCGCATCAACGTGGCGCCGTCCGGGGTGATCGGGGCATGAACAGCACCCCAAGCCTTCTCAACCGGATCCTGGTCGCCGTCCTGGGCATCAAGCTCCTGGCCATAGGCGTGCTGTTGATGTTGCTGGCAGCCGTGCCGGCGGTCAGGCCGTGGTGGCACGCCTGGTCCGCGGGACTTTGGGATACGGCCAACAGCGCCTTCAACGCCACCCGGTTCCCTGGCCGCACGGAGAGCTGGCTGTGGATTGTGGTGGCCTTCGCCCTGCTGGTGCTGATCGGCCTCATGGTGGCCTGGATCGCGCAGCAGGGCAAGGGCCGCTTCAACCTGCTGGCCGCCGAGTACGATCCCGGCGACGTTCCCGGGGATGTCCGGATCAGCGGGGGAGTGGCGGAGCAAGCCCTCAGGCAGGCCCTCGCCGGCCGGCCGGACCTTGCCGGTGCCACGGTGGTTACCTATGACGTTAAAGGGTCCCCGGCCCTGAAGGTGCGGCTCCTGCCCCGGCAGGGCGTCGCACCGCACCTGCTCGCCGCGGAAGTCGCCGGGCTGCTGGATTCCCTGGAGGACGTGGTGGGCAGGAAGATTCCCGTGCTCATCCACATCGGCGCCGGGGCGCGGACGCGCTTCGGCAGGGCCGAGCGCGTCCGCTGAACTCCTAGCTCCTGGTGAGGTAGACGGCGCAGTCCACCGGCACCTCACTCATCTGTTCCCATTCCGAGGCAGGCTCCGTGCCGCTGGACAGCTCCACGGAATAGCCTTCCGGGATGGGGGCGGAGGCAAAGCCCATGTTGGCCAGGACCAGGACATCTCCATTGTGGAAGCCCAGCAGCCCGCTTTCCGGCGCGTGGACCTCGGCCCATTCAAGGGAACCCTTGCCGAGGTTGCGGGCGGACCGGAAGGCCAGTGCGGCCCGGTAAAGCTGCAGCGTGGAGCCCTCCTCGATTTCCTGTTGGTCGGCTGCCAGCGGGCCGAAGCTCTCGGGCTGCGGAAGCCAGGGCGGGGCCGCTTCGCCCGGGAAGGACCCTGAGAAGCCGTAACCGGGTTGTTCCGCCGCCCACGGCAGCGGGACGCGGCACCCGTCCCGTCCGGTTTCCGCCCCCTGCGTCCGGAAAAAGGTGGGGTCCTGGCGGGCCTCCGCCGGAAGCGTGGTGTGCTCAGGGAGTCCCAGTTCCTCGCCCTGGTACAGGTAGGCGGAACCCGGAAGTGCCAGCTCCACCAAGGTGGCGGCCCGGGCCCGGGCCACTCCCAGGGCGGCATCCGGCTGCTCATCGTCCGCCGCGATGCCCTTGGGAAAGGTGGTGGGATCCTTGAGGCCGAAGCGGGTGGAATGGCGGACGGTGTCATGGTTGCTCAGGACCCAGGTGCAGGGTGCACCCACGGCTGCGGCGGCTTTCAAGGACGCGTCAATTGCCTCGGACATCCGTTCTGCATCCCAGCCTGCCATCAGGAAGTCGAAGTTGAAGGCCTGCTGCATTTCGTCCTGCCGGACATACAGGGCCAGCCGCTCCGCTGGTTCCACCCAGGCCTCGGCCACCATCATCCGGTCGCTGCCGTACTCCGACAGGACGCGGTGCCAGTCGCGGTAAATCTCATGCACGCCGTCCTGGTCGAAAAAGGGCGACGGCGGATACACGGGGGATACGGCGCGGTGGGGCTCCTCAGCATCGGTGTGCGCACCAGGCGCGTCGCCGGGCAGGGAGGGTTCCCTGTGCACCTCCACTTTGCCCTCAGCCGCCTTGCCCTCAGCTGATGTACCTTCAACCATTGCCGCGACCCCATCCCAGTCCGGCAGGCCGGCCTCCTTGACCATCCCGTGGGCAACGTCCACCCGGAAGCCATCCGCTCCACGGTCCAGCCAGAAGCGGAGGACGGAACGCATTTCCTCCCGCACTTCCTGGTTTTCCCAGTTCAGGTCCGGTTGCTTCGTGTCGAACAGGTGGAGGTACCACTCACCGGGGGAGCCGTCCGCCTCGGTGATCCGGGTCCACGCCGGTCCTCCGAAAATCGATTTCCAGTTGTTCGGTGCCCGGTTGCCGTCGCCGGATCCGGGCACCTCGTCTTTTCCGTGGCGGAAGATGTAGCGGTCGCGTTCAGGGGAACCCGGCGGGGCCGCAAGGGCTTCCCGGAACCATTCGTGTTCGTCGGAGGTGTGGTTGGGGACCAGGTCCACGATGACCTTCATGCCTCGCCGGTGACTTTCCTGCAACATCGCATCGAAATCCGCCAGGGACCCGAAGAGGGGGTCGACCTGCCGGTAATCCGCAACGTCGTAGCCGCCGTCGGCCTGGGGAGATTTGTAGAACGGCGACAGCCAAATGGCATCCACTCCCAGCCGTTCCAGGTAGGGCAGGCGGTCCATTACCCCGCGGAGGTCGCCCATGCCATCACCGTTGCCGTCCGCGAAGGACCGGGGGTAGATCTGGTAGACGACGGCATCGGCCCACCATTCCCGGGAAGTGTCGGAGGCAGGAACGGCCGGGTTGGACATTTGGTTCCTCTCAGATAACTTTTTGATGTAAACGCTTGCATAACCACGAGCAACATTACTAGTGTGATGGTCACCACATCAACCTCACCTAGCAAGCGCACTGCCGACTTACTTGTCACTCAGCGAGGAGCTTCAAGCCCATGAAAACCCCTAGATTCCTACTGCCGGCTGCAACTGCCGGTGTCCTGGCCCTGTCCCTGACCGCATGCGGCGGCGGAGGCGGCGGCGGGACCACTGGCGGTGGCGGCGGCGACGCCGAAAAGAACCTGGACAGCCGCGGTCCCATTACGTACGTCCAAGGCAAAGACAACAGCAACGTGGTGCGTCCCCTGATCGAAAAGTGGAATGCTGCCCACCCGGACGAGAAGGTCACGTTCAAGGAGCAGACCGACCAGGCCGACCAGCAGCATGACGACCTGGTGCAGAACTTCCAGGCCAAGAACGCCGATTACGATGTTGCAAGCGTGGACGTTGTGTGGACTGCCGAGTTTGCAGCCAAGGGTTGGCTGCAGCCGCTCAAGGACAAGATGGCAGTGGAAACCAAGGGAATGCTTGAACCTACGGTCGAAGCCGGTTCGTACAAGGGCACTCTTTACGCAGCCCCGGTGTCCTCCGATGGCGGCATTCTGTACTACCGCAAGGACCTGGTGCCGGAAGCACCCAAGACGTGGGACGAGATGATGGGGATGTGCTCCATCGCAAAGCAGAACAACATGGGCTGCTACTCGGGACAGTTCAAGCAGTATGAAGGCCTCACGGTCAATGCTTCCGAGGCCATCAACTCGGCCGGCGGATCGGTCCTTAATGACCAGGGCAAGCCGAACCTGAACACCCCCGAGGCAGAAAAGGGCCTGAACAACCTGGTGGAGGCCTTCAAGAACGGGAACATCCCGGCCGAGGCCATCACCTACCAGGAAGAGGAAAGCCGCCGCGCGTTCCAGGAAGGCAAGCTGCTCTTCCTCCGCAACTGGCCCTACGTCTACAACCTGGCCACCACTGAAGGTTCCTCCAAGGTGAAGGACGTGCTGGGCATGGCTGCCCTGCCGGGCAAGGACGGCCCCGGCGCCTCCTCCCTCGGCGGCCACAGCGCAGCCATCAGCGTCTACTCGGACCACAAGGCAACTTCCCTGGACTTCGTGAAGT
This sequence comes from Pseudarthrobacter sp. L1SW, assembly GCF_020809045.1. NCBI lineage: Bacteria > Bacillati > Actinomycetota > Actinomycetes > Micrococcales > Micrococcaceae > Pseudarthrobacter > Pseudarthrobacter sp. L1SW. The sequence continues at coordinate 529,636 of NZ_CP078079.1, forward strand.
TCCTGATCGAGGAAGAACAGCAGAAGTTCTTCGCAACCCAGGGCTCCCTGGCTCCGGTCTTCGGCGCACTGTATGAAGACAAAGAACTGGTTGCCAAGCTTCCGTACCTGCCGGTGCTGAAGACTTCCATCGAGAACGCTGTTCCCCGTCCGGTAACCCCGTTCTACCCGGCTGTCACGCAGGCGATCCAGGAAAATGCCTACGCTGCACTGAAGGGTGAGAAGCCTGCGAAGGACGCGCTGTCCGACATGCAGAAGTCCATCGAGTCCGCTGGCGCAGGATCGTAGCTTAGCCATGGCAACCGAATTGGGCCCGACGCCGGTAAAGCCGGCGTCGGGCGCCCCCGATGTACACCACGGTCCCAAAGGTGTAGGTGAAGACAACGCGATCCTCAGCCAAGGCAAATGGGCCTCCTGGCTGTTGGCTCCCACCATCATTGCCCTGGGCATCGTCATTGTTTACCCCATCATCAGCGCCATTGTGATGTCCTTCCAGAAGGACGCGGGGCTGGACCCGGCCACCGGGCTGTTCACCGCCGGCGGCCCCGCGGGGATCCAAAACTACGTGAACTGGCTGGGGCAGCAGTGCGCCGCCCCGAACGGCGGTACCGTCGCTTGCCCGCCGGGCACCCTGGGCGGCCAGTTCTGGACCGCCACCGGGACCACCTTCCTCTTCACCGTCATCACCGTGGCCTTCGAGACAGTGCTTGGCTTCTGGATGGCCATGATCATGGCGCGGACGTTCAAGGGCCGCGGCCTGGTCCGCGCAGCCGTCCTCGTTCCGTGGGCCATCCCCACCGCTGTCACGGCCCAGCTGTGGCTCTTCATGTTCGACTTCAACGGCATCATCAACAAGCTGTTCAATGCGTCCATCCTGTGGACCGGCAGCGAATGGCCGGCGAAGTGGGCAGTGATAATCGCGGACACCTGGAAAACCACGCCGTTCATGGCGCTGCTGATCCTGGCCGGCCTGCAGATGATTCCGGCTGAGGTCTACGAGGCCGCAAAGGTCGACGGCGCCACTGCCTGGCAGCGCTTCCGCCTCATCACGCTTCCGCTGGTGAAGCCCGCGCTGATGGTGGCCATCCTGTTCCGTACCCTGGACGCCCTGCGCATGTTCGACCTTCCCTACATCCTGACCGGCGGTGCCAACAACACCACCACGCTTTCCATCCTGGTGATCAACCAGATCAGGCAAGGGTTCAACTCGGCAGCTGCCTTGTCCACCATCACGTTCATCATCATTTTCCTGGTCGCATTCATCTTCGTCCGGTTCCTCGGTGCGAACGTCGTGGAACAAAGCGGAGCCACCGGTAAGGGGAAGAAATGACAACCACAACTGCCGCCACGGCATTGCGGGCGCAGCAGGACAAGGGCCGCAAGGCCGCCCAGACCCGGGAAAAGTGGGCCAGCGCCCGCACCTATATCAGCGCCGTCGTGATCCTGATCTGGTGCCTTGCACCGGCTTACTGGATGGTGGTGACGGCGTTCCGCGAGGTGGGCTTCACCTACGACACCACGCCTTGGCCCACGCACGTGACCATGGACAACTTCATCACTGCCTTCGATACGTCGTTCGGCAACAAGTTCGGCCAGGCGCTCATCAACAGCATCATCATCGGCGTGACTGTCACGGTGGTCTCGCTGGTGATCGGCGTCTTCGCCGCCTATGCGTTGGCGCGCCTGAACTTCCGGTTCAAGTACCTTGTGCTGGGGTTCATCCTGGGCGCTTCCATGTTCCCCGGCGTTGCCCTGATCACGCCGCTGTTCCAGCTGTTCACCAACATCGGCTGGATGGGCACCTACCAGGCCCTGATCATCCCGAACATCTCCTTCGTCCTGCCGCTCACCGTCTACACACTGACCTCCTTCTTCCGCGAGATGCCGTGGGAGCTTGAGGAATCAGCCCGTGTTGACGGTTGCACGCAGGGCCAGGCGTTCCGGAAAGTGATCATGCCCCTGGCAGCCCCGGCCATCTTCACCACGGCGATCCTGGCCTTCATCTCCTCCTGGAATGAATTCCTGATCGCCAGCCAGCTGTCCAATGAGGCAACGAAGCCGGTCACGGTCGCCATCGCCAGCTTTGCCGGCGCGCAGCCCAACCAGATTCCGTACACCGCCATCATGGCGGCAGGCACCATCGTCACCATTCCTTTGGTGATCCTGGTGCTGGTCTTCCAGCGCAAGATCGTTGCCGGCCTGACGGCGGGTGCGGTCAAGTGACACGCGACGCTTCCCGTTCCCGCACTCCGGGGGCGGGAGGCAGCCGCCGGCTCCTGAGGTCCGGCGAGGATTTTGACATCATCATCGGGTTCCTCGGCTTCTGGGCCCTGGTCCTGCTGGTGGTCACCGTCTGGATGGAGGTGACTGCGCAGCCCGCCCTCGGCTGGGCCCTGGGCCTGCTGGCAATGCTTTTGGCACTGTACGGAATGGTGCGGCTGCGGCGGCGGCTGCCGGACCGGAAGTAGCACGGCTTACCCGCTGCCGGCGTCCACCCGGCGCGGTAACACTGCGAGGCAGGCCTGTGTCCAAAATACGATTGGCACAGGCGTATCGCATTAAGCAGGGCGGGTACCTGCAGGGAGTACATGAGGGGACACCGTGGCACGCACAACTGAAAGGTCTCAACGGGGAGGCCACAGCGGTGTCAGCATCGAGGATGTGGCCGCAGCAGCAGGAGTTTCCACTGCCACGGTTTCGCGGGCGGTACGGGGGCTGCCCCGGGTATCGCCTGCCACCCGGGAGAAGATCCTGGAGGTCGCCGGGAACCTGGGCTACGTTGCTTCCTCCTCCGCGTCCGGCCTGGCTACTGGGCGCACCAGGACCATCGGGGTCCTTGCCCCGTTCGTGAGCCGCTGGTTCTTCTCCAAGGCGATCGAGGGCGCGGACCGCGAGCTGCATGCCCGCAACTACAATCTTTCGCTCTTCAACCTGGGCGGCCACGGGAGCAACCGGGAGCGGCTTTTCAGCAAGACCATGGTCTACAAGCAGATCGATGCCCTGCTGGTGCTGTGTATGGCGCTGACCCATGAAGAGCTGGACCACCTGCAGAAAATCGACATCCCCCTGGTGGTGGTGGGGGGCCACGTCGAAGAGTGTGCCTACATCGGCATCGACGACTATGCCGCTGCCTCCGCTGCCGTCCGCCACCTGATCGACCTTGGCCACCGGGACATTGCCCTGCTGCACGGAGATGACGAGACGGACCTGAACTTCGACGTTCCCCGGGTCCGCATCCTTGCATTCAAGGATGTCATGACGGCAGCCGGCCTCCCCACGCGCCCGGAGTGGGATGAATGGGGTGACTTCACCGTCCGCAGCGGCCAGGAAGCCTTGCGGCGTCTCTGGTCCAAGCCGGGGAAGAAGCCGACTGCCATCTTCTGCGCCTCGGACGAAATGGCCATGGGCGTCATCTTTGAAGCGGCCCGCCTTGGCATCCGGGTTCCCGAGGAACTTTCCGTGGTGGGCATCGATAACCACGATTTCGCCGACGCCATGGGACTGACCACTGTTGGCCAGCGGCCCGATGAGCAGGCCGAACTGGCTACCAAGATGCTCCTGGACGAACTGGACGGCGAGATCGGCGCCGTCCGGTCCGCCGTCGCGCCCCATGAACTGATCGTCCGAAGGACAACGGCGCCGCCCCAGGCTTGAACGCCTGGCCTGCGCGGCCAGCGTCAGGAGGCGCGCGCCAGCTGGCGGATAGGGATCCACCGGGATGCCAGGCGCCGGTAGGCTGCAGCGGCGCCGGTCATGTCCCCCTCAGCAAGGCATTCAATGCCCAGCCGGATGTCCATGGGCGAATCGTCCGGGTACACCTTGTCGGCAACAGCCCCGTAATCGAGCTCCACCATCGAATTGACGTGGAACAGTTCCAGCCATTCCGTGAGCTGGGCGAGGTCGTCCAGCATGTCCAGGTCCGGTGCGGCGAGGGCCAGGTTCGCCACGGCGTAGCGTGCGCGCTCCAAGGCGTCCGTTATGGGCGCCCACACCCGTACGGTGACGATCCGGCCACCGGCCTCCACCACGTCCTTGTGGTCTGATTCCATGAACAGGGAAAACCAGCTGAAAGGGATCCCCCAGGTGGAGGCGCGGGTGTGCACCCGGACGGATCCGTCGCGGGCCTTGACTTGGTCTATCCGTTCCTGATGCTTGTCCCGCTGCTCCTCGGGGATCAGCAGCTCGGCCAGCGGACCGTGGATGCCTTCCATCAGGGCGTTGGCCGCCAAACCGGCCCGGAGCACCAGCTGGCTGGGGCAGTAGAGCAGCACAGGCTCCTCGTCAGCACCGTCGTCGGATGCTTCACCGGCGGTTCCGCTGGTTGGTGCCGGAGCAGTGGTGACGCGCACCAGGTCCGTGCGTCCCGTGGGGAAGGGATCACCGCCGGAGCGCGTGATGCGTCCCAGCGAGGCCAGCAGTTCAGCATTTTCGACGGCGGCGCGGGAAGCCGAGCGCGCCCCCTCCGCCTGGATTGCTTGGCGCTGCTCCTCGGGGAAGGCCTCCAGCGGCTCGTAGACCCGGAGGGTGGACGAGAACGGCAGGCCGGCCTGGCCCCGGTAGAGGTTTCCGGTCATCAGGGCCTCCTAATGTGGGTCCAGGATGCTGCCATCAGTCCGCCAGTTCCACCAGCACGGGGGCGTGGTCCGAGGCGCCCTTGCCCTTGCGCTCCTCGCGGTCGATCGAAGCGCCGGTGACGCGTGCCGCCAGGGCCGGGCTGGCCAGCACGAAGTCGATCCGCATGCCCTCCTTCTTGGGGAAGCGCAGCTGCGTGTAGTCCCAGTAGGTGTACACGCCCGGGCCCGGGGTGTACGGGCGCACAACGTCGGTAAAGCCGGCTGACTCGAAGGCGTGGAAGGCGGCACGCTCGGGCGGGCTGACGTGGGTGTAGCGGTTGTTGACGAACAGATCGATGTCCCAGACGTCGTCATCGAACGGTGCGATGTTCCAGTCGCCCATCAGGGCCACCTGGGCCCCGGGGTCCTGCGTGACGAGTTCCTGCGCGTGCGTCTTCAGGCTCTCGAGCCATTTGAGCTTGTACGGCATGTGTTCGTCGTCCAGGGAACGGCCGTTGGGGACGTACAGGCTCCAGATGCGGATGCCGGCGCAGGTGGCAGCCATGGCGCGGGCTTCCTGTACAGGATCCTTGCCGGCCTTGCCGAACGAGGGCTGGTCCAGGAAGGTGCGTTCCACGTCCTCCAGCCCCACCCGGGAGGCGATGGCCACGCCGTTCCACTGGTTGACGCCGAAGTGGGCAACCTCGTAGCCCATCCGCTCAAAGAGTTCCCACGGGAAGTTGTCGTCCTTGCACTTTGTCTCCTGGATGGCCAGGACATCGCAGTCGCTGCGCTGAAGCCAGGCTTCCACGCGGTCGGCGCGGGCACGGAGGGAGTTCACATTCCAGGTAGCAATCTTCACAGTTCCTAACCTACCTTGAGCGCTGGAAATGCGGACCGGGCAGGGCTCCGAAACGGGGCACAACGGCGCGGACCCGCGCACGCGTGGGGCCGAGCCAGGCGAAACCGGGCACCAATGTGGGCACGACGGCGGCGCCCGCCCCAGTGCCCCAGGGCAGGGCAGCCCGTATGGAAGTTAGTAGGAAGTCCGAGTATATTCGCAACCAGGAATGACCTGGATCACATGCGAAGGAGCCTGCAGCCATGGTCCGCGAACTGTCCCATTTTGTCGGCGGCCAGCATGTTGCCGGCCTGTCGGGCCGCTTTGGCGACGTCTTTGATCCGTGCACCGGCCAGGTCCAGGCCCGGGTACCGCTCGCCGGCCGGGACGAGGTACGGAACGCCGTCGCTGTTGCTGAGAAGGCGCAGGGGGAATGGGCAGCCATGAACCCGCAGCGGCGCGGCAGGATCATGCTGCGGTTCGTGGACCTGGCCAACCGGGACATCGATGGGCTCGCCAGGCTGCTCTCCTCGGAGCACGGCAAGACCCTCGCCGATTCGAAAGGCGATATCCAGCGCGGCCTTGAAGTGGTGGAATTCGCTGCCGCCGCGCCGCACCTGCTCAAGGGCGAGTTCTCCAGCGACGCGGGCCCGGGGATCGACATCCACTCGCTGCGCCAGCCCCTTGGCGTGGTTGCCGGCATCACGCCGTTCAACTTTCCCGCCATGATTCCGCTGTGGAAATCCGGCCCCGCCCTGGCCGCCGGCAACGCCTTCATCCTGAAGCCCTCCGAACGCGATCCCTCCGTGCCCCTCCGCCTGGCCGAGCTGTACACCGAGGCAGGTGTTCCGGACGGGGTGTTCAACGTGGTGAACGGAGACAAGGAGGCAGTGGACGCGCTGCTGGAGGATCCCCGGGTAAAAGCAGTCGGGTTCGTGGGCTCCACCCCCATCGCACAGTACATTTACGCCACGGCCGCGGCCCACGGAAAGCGGGCGCAGTGCTTTGGCGGCGCCAAGAACCACATGGTGGTCATGCCCGACGCGGACCTGGACCAGGCAGCCGACGCCCTGGTCGGTGCGGGCTACGGCTCCGCGGGCGAGCGATGCATGGCTGTTTCAGTGGCAGTGCCGGTGGGGGAGGAAACGGCCAACCGGCTGGTGGCAAGGCTCCAGGACCGGGTCAAGGCGCTCAAGGTGGGCCCCAGCCTGGACAAGGACACTGACTTTGGTCCGGTTGTCACCGCTGCCGCCAAGGAACGCATCGAGGGCTACATCCAGGCAGGGGTGGACGAAGGCGCCACTCTGCTGGCCGACGGCCGGGGATTCAGCGTAAAGGGGCATAAAGACGGCTTCTGGGTAGGGCCAACCCTCTTTGACCACGTCACCAAGGACATGGCCATCTACCGCAACGAGATTTTTGGTCCCGTCCTGAGTGTCGTCAGGGCGGCTGATTACGACGATGCCCTGCGGCTGTGCACAGAAAACGAGTTCGGGAACGGCGTGGCGATCTTCACCCGCGATGGCGATGCCGCAAGGGATTTCGCCACCCGGGTGGACGTGGGCATGGTGGGCATCAACGTCCCCATCCCCGTGCCCATCGCCTATTACACGTTCGGGGGCTGGAAGGCCTCAGGGTTCGGCGACCTGAACCAGCACGGCGCGGACGCGTTCCGTTTCTATACGAAGACCAAGACGGTCACCACACGGTGGCCCTCAGGAATACGGCACGGAGCCAGCTTCGTGATGCCGGAAGGAAGCTGATGACTGCAAGCATGGCAAAGGGCGCAGCGAACCGCGCGGGGAACCCGGACGGACCTGCAGGCAGCAGCGCAGAGGTGCTGTTCGAGCGCCGCGGCAGGCTGGGGGTGGTGACGCTCAACCGGCCCAAGGCGGTGAATGCGCTGACGGCGGGGATGGTTGGGGCGCTGTTGGAGCAGCTCACCCTATGGGCGGACGACGACGGCGTTGCCACGGTACTGGTGCAGGGGGCGGGCGACCGGGGCCTCTGTGCCGGCGGTGACATTGTGGCGATCTACGAGGACATGGTGGCGGGCGGTGGCCGGACGGCGCAATTCTGGGAGACGGAGTACCAAGTCAACTCCCTCATCGCCCGGTACCCCAAGCCCTACGTGGCACTGATGGACGGGCTGGTGCTGGGCGGCGGCGTCGGGATTTCCGCGCACGGGTCCCTCCGGGTGGTCACGGAACGCACCCGGACCGGAATGCCGGAAACAACCATCGGCTTCGCCCCCGACGTTGGCGGGACCTTCCTCCTGGCCCGCGCCCCCGGGGAAACCGGAACCCACGCCGCCCTGACTGGCGCCCACCTGACCGCAGCGGACGCCCTGTTCCTTGGCCTGGCCAGCCACTTCGTCCGGTCCGAAAAGCTGCCCGACCTGGTGGCGGCGCTGGAGGACGAAACGCCGGACGCCGCCATCGGGCGCTACCGGGAGGAGGCCCCGCCTTCCGTGCTGGAGGGGCAGCGGGGCTGGATCGACAGTTGCTACGCCTCGGACGACGCCGAGGAGATCGTGCGGCGCCTGCGAGGCTACCAGGGCGGGAAGAGCGCCGAGGCCCTGCAGGCCGCGGACACCATCGAGGCAAAGTCGCCGACGTCGGTCAAAGTCACGTTGGCCTCCTTGCGCAGGGTCAAGGGCCGGACCCTGGACGAGGCCCTGGCCCAGGAGTACCGCGTTGGCCTCCGGTTCCTGTCCGCGCCGGACTTCCGCGAGGGAATCCGGGCGCAGGTGGTGGACAAGGACCGGAACCCGCGCTGGAACCCGCCCACCCTGGCCGGGGTGGAGCCTGCCCAAGTGGACCGCTTCTTTGAGCCGCTGGGCAGCCGGGAACTGGACCTCAACAGCGTGGACCTGCAGCTGAAGGAGCCTGACCATGCCTGAAAAGTACACCGTCGCGTTCCTGGGCCTTGGCCACATGGGCGGCCCGATGGCAGTGAACCTGGTCAGGGCCGGCTACCCCGTGGCGGGCTTCGACGTGGTACCGGCAGCCCTTGAAGCCGCCGGGGCCGCCGGCGTCCCCACCGCGGCCGGCGCGGAGGACGCAGTATCCGGCGCGGACGTGGTCCTCACGATGTTCCCCAGCGGCCGGCATGTCTTGGACGCCTACCGCGGGAACGGCGGACGACGGGGGCTGCTGGCGGCGGCGAAGCCCGGAACCATGTTCCTGGACTGCTCCACCATCAATGTCGATGAGGCCCGGGAAGCGGCAGCCCTCGCCGTTGGCGCCGGCCACCGCTCCGTGGACGCTCCGGTTTCCGGCGGCGTGGTGGGTGCAGAAGCCGGCACCCTGACCTTCATGGTTGGCGGGGAGGACAAGGACTTCGAATACGTCCGTCCGCTGCTCGAGGTCATGGGCAAGCGCGTGGTCCACTGCGGAGCGCACGGCGCGGGCCAGGCTGCCAAGATCTGCAACAACCTGATCCTCGGAGTCTCCATGATCGCCGTCAGCGAGGCTTTTGTGCTGGGGGAGAAGCTGGGGCTGAGCCACCAGGCACTGTTCGACGTAGCGTCGGCGGCGTCCGGGCAATGCTGGGCGCTCACCACCAACTGCCCGGTACCCGGGCCCGTTCCCACGAGCCCTGCCAACCGGGACTACCAGCCCGGTTTCGCCGGAGCCCTGATGGCAAAGGACCTCAACCTTGCCCTCAACGCGCTGGAAAGTACGGGGGTGGCGGCGCGGATGGGCCCGCTGGCTGCCGAAATCTACGATACGTTTGCCGCGGGGGAGGGCGCCGGCAGGGACTTCTCGGGCATCATCACGGACATCCGCGCCATGTCCGGGCACCGGGCCGGCACCGAACCAGACATTTCAAGAAGCAGTGCACCGCACGACGCATCAGGCGGTGCACTACCAAGCGCAGCACGCAATGCAGCGCAGGACGACGGGAGCCCGGAGTGACGGAATACGCGAACATCCTCGTGGAACAGCGGGGCCGGGTAGGCCTGGTGACGCTGAACCGGCCACAGGCGCTTAATGCCCTCAACAAGGCCACCATGGAGGAACTCGTGTCCGCCGTGAGGATCATGGATGCCGATCCGGGCGTCGGGGCGGTGGTCATCACGGGCTCTGGCAAAGCTTTTGCTGCCGGGGCTGACATCAAGGAGATGGCGGCCCAGGGCTACATCGATATGTACGCCGCCGACTGGTTCCGCGGCTGGGAGGATTTCACCCGGCTCCGCATTCCCACCATTGCCGCCGTGTCCGGATTCGCCCTGGGGGGCGGGTGCGAACTGGCCATGATGTGCGATCTCATCATCGCGGGGGACAACGCCAAGTTCGGGCAGCCGGAGATCAACCTGGGCGTCCTGCCGGGCATGGGCGGCTCGCAACGGCTGACCCGCGCTGTGGGCAAGGCCAAGGCCATGGACCTGATCCTCACGGGGCGGTTCATTGGAGCGGAGGAGGCTGACCGCTGCGGCCTGGTGTCCCGGGTGGTGCCTGCCGAGGATGTTTTGGAGGAAGCCCTCAAGGCTGCCGAGGTGATCGCGTCCAAGTCCAAGCCCGCCGCCATGGTGGCGAAGGAAGCCGTGAACGCCGCCTTCGAAACCGGGCTGGCCCAGGGGGTCCTGTTCGAGCGCCGGCTGTTCCACTCCCTCTTCGCCACCGAGGACCAGAAGGAAGGCATGGCGGCGTTCACTGAGAAGCGCCAGCCGGAATTCAGGCACCGGTAAGGATGGGCCCAGCCTGTCTACAGGTGCGTAAGGTAGACAGGGCAGGGCAACCTTGAACCGGATGGGGGAATTGTATGTGGGCGATGGCGGCGGATGCTGGTGGCTCGACAGGCAATCTCACCGGTTTGGTAGGTGTGGCTGCCCGCGCCATAGAGCGGCTGGGCGAGTGGGGTGTAGGTGCGTTCACCCTGGCCGAAACCGTGGTGCCGCCTATCCCCAGCGAGGTGATCCTGCCGTTGGCCGGCTACCTCGCCAAGCAGGGAGCCCTGAACCTGTTGCTCGTGTTCGTCACCAGCACCCTCGGGGCATACCTTGGTGCACTGTTCCTCTACTGGCTTGGCGCCAAACTGGGCCTGGAGCGTTCCATCCGGGGGTTGTCCAGGCTTCCGCTGGTGGACCGGGAGGATTTTGAACATGCGGCAGGCTGGTTCCGCCGCCACGGCAGGTCATCGATCTTTTTCGGCCGGCTGCTCCCCGGGATCCGCAGCCTGATCTCGCTCCCGGCGGGGGCGTCCCGCATGCCGGTGGGCACCTTCAGCCTGTTCACCCTGGCCGGCAGCGGCCTCTGGAACGGAGCACTGATTGGCCTGGGGTACCTCCTGGGCACCCAGTACCAGCTGATCGAGCAGTACTCCAGATTCCTGAACTACGCTGTCTACGCTGCCTTGGGGGTTGCGGTGATCGCACTCGTGGTCAGGCGGTTCAAGCGGGCAAAGTTCCGGCGCTGACCAGCCGCATCACCAATCCAAACAATCCCCTTCACTCCTCAAAATCGCCGGCGTTCCGGCGGAAGGCGTGGAGGATCCGGATCAGGTGTTCCACGTCGCCGGGATCAAACCCAGGTGCGCTGAACACCTCGGCGTTGAGTGCCGCCGTCGAACGCTTGGCAATAGTGCGCCCCTCGGTGGTGAGTTCAATCAGCGTGGTCCTGCCGTCCGTAGGGTGCCGGAAGCGGGCCACCAGGCCGGCGCGTTCCAGCCGGTCCACTGCATTGGTGATGGACGTGGGGTGGACCTGGAGCAGGGCGCTCGCCTTGTTCATGGGAAGCGAGCCCTTCCTGGCGAAGCTCAACAGCGCCAGGAGTTCATAGCGGGCAAAGGTGAGGCCGAACGGTTTGAGGATGGACTCGATCCTGGCGAGCAGGATCTGCTGGGTGCGCATAATGGCCGTTATGGCCGCCATCGGAGCGGCCACATCCCCCCAGCCGTGTTCTTCCCAGTTCCGCTGGGCTTCAGCAATGGGATCGCGGGACAGCGGGGCGGCCATGGCACACCTTTCCTTGTGGTGACGTGGCTCACTTTTCCTAGCCTTGTGAATATACTAGGACATCCAATGGTTAGGTGAAGCGGAAGGGACTTATACCCGTGCAGCCCGTGGAGCCCCTGCAGCCGCAACGTCCCGCCGACGCACTCCCTTTTCCTGACGCGGACCTGATGTATGTGGCGGACCTCCTGCCTGTGCGCGAACGCCAGCGGTACCTCAGTGTCCGCGAATTCCTGCAGGCAAGGGTGCGCCAGGCATCCATCCCGTACTGGAACCGCGAAGAGTTCCCCTTCGAACTGTTGGCGGAGTTGGGCCGGCATGGCCTTGGGGCGCTCCAGGTGGACGGCAGTTCCCTTCTGTTCAAAGGGCTCATGTATGTGGAGTTGGCCCGGGCGGATGTGTCCCTCTCGGCCCTGGCCGGGATCCACAACGAACTGATCGTGGGCACCCTCACCGAGCTGGGGTCCGAGGAGCAGAAGGTCCGCTGGCTGCCGGGGCTGGAAGCCTTCACCAGCCTGGGGGCCTTTGCGCTGACGGAACCCGGCCATGGGTCCGACATTTCCGGAGGGCTGGAGACGTCCGCCAGGCTGGACGGCGACGAGTGGATCCTGAACGGCGCCAAGCGCTGGATCGGCGCGGGAACCATCGCCGACTTTGCCCTGGTCTGGGCGCGGGACGTGGCTGACCGGCAGGTCAAGGCCTTCCTTGTGGAGACGGGCCGGCCCGGCTATGCAGCCACCAAGATCTGCAACAAGATAGGCCTGCGGATCATGCAGAATGCGGACATCACCCTACACGACGTCCGTATTCCGGCCGCCAACCTGCTTCCCGGAGCCACCGACTTCACCAAGGCGAACCACCTGCTGCGGGACTCCCGGGCATGGGTGGGCTGGCAGGCCGCCGGGATCCAGCTGGCCGCGTTCGACGTTGCCCGCGCCTACTCGTTGAGCCGCCGCCAGTTCGGCAGGGAACTGGCGCGGTTCCAGCTGGTCCAGCAACAGCTCGCGGACATTTTGGGCAACGCCACTGCCTCCCTGGCGCTCATGGTGCAGCTGGCACGCATCCAGGAGGAGGGGAAGCTGGAGATGGCCCAGGCCGCCATGGCGAAGGCCACCACCACCCGGCTTGCCCGCGCATCGGTGGCCATGGGGCGGTCCTTGCTGGGCGGCAATGGCATCAGCGCCGACTACGAGATGGGCAAGCTCTTCGGAGACGCTGAAATCCTCTACACCTACGAGGGCAGCTATGAGATCAATTCCCTCATCGTGGGACGTGCCGTCACCGGCAAGTCGGCCTTCGTCTAGCCGGGCCGCCCTGCTTCGGCCGGAACCTAGAGGTTCCGGCCCGCGTAAACCAGCAGTGCATCACGAACAAACTCCGCCCCCGCTTCGCCCCCGTAGTTGGCGGCGAACCTGGCATCGGCCACGTACATTTCCGCCAGCCCGGTCACGTACCCCTTGATGTCCCCGCCCTGCTCGGCGGCGGGTGTCCCCGGAATTGATGACAGCCATTCCACATGCCGCCGGGCCAGGTCCTGGGCCTCAGCCCCATCCGGGGCAGCCCCGGAACCTGCGGCAGCGATCCAGTCTCTGCCGAGCCTTCCAGCGCCGGACTTCCACGCCTGTTTTTCCGCTGCATCCATACCCCGCCACCAGGCGTCGCCCTTTGCGTAGGCATCCTTGCCCCAACGTTCTTCCACCTCGTCCTTGTACTGCGTGTGGTCGAAGCCGTCGAACATCTTTTCCGCCACCATCTCGCCTCCTCCTTTCATTGTTTCGATCGTTTGCCGGACAGACGCCATCTGCCGCGAAAGCCGTTCCTGTTCCTGGCCCAGCCACTCCAGGTGGTGGCTGAGCGCCTTGACGGCGTCCGTCTGCTGGCGAAAGACCTCGGCAATGGCCGGCAGGCCCAGCCCAAGCTCCCGCAGGAGGAGGATCCGCTGCAGCTGCAGGAGGGCGGCGGCGTCGTAGTACCGGTAGCCGTTGCCGCCGATCCGGCTGGGCTTCAAAAGCCCAATGTCGTCATAATGCCGCAGCGTGCGGCTGGTGGTCCCGGCCATCCGCGCGATGTCCTGGATGGCCCAGTCCGGGCCCCTTGTGCCTTCCGCCGCATCCATGCTTTGAGCGTAGGGGTTGACGCAGCGTCAAGGTCAAGCGGGCTTTTCGGGAAAACCGTGGCCGCGGGGATGGCGCCGGGCTGACCGGTTCCGGGCCTGGGCCACCAGGCGGCTGAACGCGAAAATGAAGACTGCCTCGATGGCCAGCATCAGCCCCACGAGCAGCCATTGCCCGCGGGCAGCGAAAAATATGCATCCGGTCAGTGCCAGGACGGTCCCCAGCGCGAGGGCGTACACGGCAAATCCGATGGCGACACGCGCGCTGCGCACGCCGGTGCGGAAACCAAAGCCGAGAGGTTCCCCGCCGGGGTGCCCGGGAACGCGGTCAGGCGCCGCCGGTCCCAGCCTGTCGAACTCCTCCCAGGGGTCTTGGCCCTGGTCCTGTCCCATCACCCTCCAATTGTCCCAAACCCGGAACAGGAATGGGGGGAGGGGCGGAGCTGAAGCGGAAAAGCAAAACAGCGGCCCCTCCAGCATGATGCTGGAGGGGCCGCTGCCTGGTACAGGTTCCCCGGCAGGAGCCGGAGGTCGCCTAAGCCTTAGAGCGGGCGGATGTTCTCTGCCTGCGGGCCCTTGGGACCCTGGGTCACATCGAATTCAACCTTCTGGTTCTCATCGAGTGAGCGGTATCCGCTGCTGGCGATTGCCGAGTAGTGGGCGAAAACGTCAGCGGACCCGTCATCGGGGGCAATGAAGCCAAAACCCTTTTCGGCGTTGAACCATTTAACTGTGCCTGTTGCCATGGCTGCATTCCTTCGTGTGACTCTGATTCTCTCCCCGGGCAGTCGGCCCGAAGTGCGCGGAGAACGTCCCCCGCAGTCCCCAACGTACGGGGCGGAAGCCCCTCTTGCAAGGGTTGGGCAACATTTGGCGAGGTCAGGGCATGCCTTCACGCCTAGTGGCGGTGGCAATTGCGGCCGCCCCGGTGCCAACCCGAGCTCGGCGCAAGTGTGGGCCAGGTGCGTCAGGGAATGGAGTTTTTGTCCAGATATGCAGGGCTACGGGCCTGCGACGTGGGCATATCCGGACAAAAACTCCAAGGGCTTAGAGGGCCTCGAGCACGCTGACGTAGTTGGCAATGCCAACGCCGCCCATGTTCTGGACGGCGGCCCGGCGGGGGCCGGCGAGCTGCATGTCCCCGGCGGTGCCGCTGAGCTGCATGGCTGCGATGACGTGCTGGGAGACCCCGGTTGCGCCCACCGGGTGGCCCTTCGCCTTAAGGCCCCCCGAGACGTTGACGGGCAGCTTGCCGTCCTTGTACACCCAGCCTTCGGCCAAGGCGCGGACCCCCTGGCCGCGATCGGTGAGTCCCATGGCTTCGTACATCAGCAGTTCGGCGATGGTGAAGCAGTCGTGCACCTCCGCGAAGTCCAGGTCTTGGAGTCCGACGCCGGCCATCGCCAGGGCGCGCTGCCAGGACACCCGCGTGGCCTCGAAGGCCACGGGGTCGCGGCGGGCCGCGGGGAAGAAGTCGTTTGCGTGGCCGAAGCCGGCGAGCCGCACGGGCGCAACGGCACCGCCCGTTGGTGAGGTTGACAGCACGACGGCGGCGGCACCGTCTGAGACCGGGGAGCAGTCCGTCCGGCGCAGGGGATCAGCCACCATGGGATTCTTGTCCGACACGGTGCGGCAGAAGTCCTCGCCGAGGTCCTTGCGGAGCTGGGCATAGGGGTTGTCCACGCCGTTGCGGTGGTTCTTGGCGGCGATGCTGCCCAGGACGTCGCCCAGGTCCCCGTCGCCGTACCGCTTTCCGTAGTGCTTGGCCACCTCGGCAAAGAGGCCGGTGAAACCGGTGGTGGACGCCTTGCCGGCCATATCATAGTCGGCGCCCAGCAGGCCTGCCCCCACAACATCGGCTCCCGCGTGGGTCATCTTCTCGGCGCCGATCACCAGCACGGTCTTTGCCGTGCCGGCCAGGAGGGACTTGGTGCCCTGCTGGAACGCGGCGGAACCTGAGGCGCAGGCGTTCTCCACCCGTGTGGCGGGAACGTTGGCGAGTTGGTCCGAGACCTGCAGGGCCAGCGACGACGGGAATGCCAGCGGCATCATGCCGGAGTTGAACTGGCCCAGGTAGATCTCGTCGATCTGGCCGGCCTCGATGCCCGCATTGCTGATGGCCTCGGTGGACACCTGGACGATCAGGGATTCCAGGGTCTCGTCCGCCAGCTTCCCAAACCGGCTGTGGCCCCAGCCCGTGAGCAGGACATCCTTGCCGAACTGTTCCTTGAGGCTCATGCCGAAGCTCCTTCCATGGCGGATTCTGCGGCGGCCGGCTCTTCCAGCGCGACAGTGAACGCAGCCTCCGTCTTTTCGCGGATCTCCTCAACGGTGATCCCCGGTGCCAGCCGGGTCAGCGTAAGCTGCCGCCCGCCGTCGTCCGTTGGGTAAAGATCGAAGACCGCAAGGTCGCTGACGATCCGGTCCACGCAGCTCAACCCGGTCAGCGGCAGCGTGCACTCGCGGACGATCTTCGCGGTGCCGTCCTTGGCGGTGTGTTCCGTGAGGACCACCACCCGCGGGGTCCCGGCCACCAAATCCATGGCCCCGCCCATGCCCTTGACCATCTTTCCCGGGATGGTCCAGTTGGCCAGGTCGCCGCTGCCGGATACCTGCATGGCGCCCAGGATCGCGACCTTGACGTGGCCGCCGCGGATCATCCCGAAAGACGTGGCCGAGTCAAAGATGCTTCCACCGGGCAACACCGTGACGGTCTGCTTTCCGGCGTTGATGAGGTCCGCATCCTCCTCGCCTTCGTAGGGGAACGGTCCCATGCCGAGCAGTCCGTTTTCGCTCTGCAGCACAACCCGGACGCCGTCGGGCAGGTTGTTGGCCACCAGCGTGGGGATGCCGATGCCCAGGTTGACGTAGTCGCCGTCGTTCAGTTCTTCGGCTGCGATGGCAGCCATTTCATCCCTGGTCCAAGCCATGATGGGTACTCCTCCGTGGGTTCGGTTTTTCAGACGGCCAGCGCTTCGGCATCCATGGACAGGGGGCGCGGACGGACGGTCCGCTGCTCGATGTCCTTCAGGCGCGTGCTGGCCTTGACCAGGCGCTGGACGTACACGCCGGGCGTGACGATGTGGTTGGGGTCCAGTTCGCCCGGTTCCACGATGACTTCCGCCTCCGCGATGGTCAGCAGCCCGGCCGTTGCAATGACGGGGTTGAAGTTGCGGGCTGTGTAGCGGTAGGTGAGGTTTCCGTCCGTGTCCGCGGTGTGGGCGTGGACAAGAGCGACGTCGGCGCGGATGGCGCGCTCCTGGACGTACGTTTCGCCGTCGAACACCTCGTGGGGCTTGCCTTCGGCAACCAGGGTGCCCACGCCGGTCCTGGTGTAGAAAGCAGGGATCCCGGCGCCGCCGGCCCGGAGGCGTTCGGCAAGGGTTCCCTGCGGCGTGAACTCAACCTCGAGCCGTCCGGCGAGGTACTGCTCCGCGAACAGCTTGTTTTCGCCCACATAGCTTGCGATCACCTTGCGGACCTGGCCTGCCTCGATGAGGATGCCCAGGCCCTTGCCGTCCACGCCCATGTTGTTGGACACCACGGTCAGGTCCTTGACCCCTGAGTTGCGCACCGCCTCGATCAGGTCCGCGGGGATGCCGCTGAGGCCGAACCCGCCTACGGCCAGGGTGATGCCGTCCCGCAGGGCCCCTTCCAGGGCGGCAACGGCGGTTGGCTGGAGTTTGGTCATGGCGTCTCCTCGTTGAGTCTCCGGGAGTTATCCACGTTGTGGACAACAGGTCTGCAAAGGGACAGTACGGGGAGTTTTTAGGGGTGTCAAGAAGCGCGGATTAGCGTAAAACGCTGCGTTTTACACTGTGGACGGTATGCTGAACCTGATCCACATTATGGACATTGAAGGAGTGGAATGAGCCAAGTGCCCGTGCAGGGAGCCCAGGTGGTGAGCCGCATCGCCGGATTGTTACGGCTGGTGGGCCGCAGCGCGGAGGGAATGGGCCTGGCCGCCCTGGTACAGGAATCAGGCCTGACGCGGCCCACCGTCCACCGGCTCCTCTCCTCCCTGGCTTCCGAGGGGCTGCTGGACCACGATGCCGGGAGCGGCAACTGGGTCCTGGGCCCGGAGATCCTCCTGATGGGATCGGTGGCGTCGGCGCGGTTTCCGCTGGAGGACATCGCCAGGCCCAGCCTCCGCCGGCTTGCCGAGGCCACTGGCGAAAGTGCCTTCTTCTCCATCCGCCGCGGTTCCGAGACGGTGTGCCTGCTGCGTGAGGAGGGCAGTTTCCCGGTCCGGTCCTTCGTGCTGCACGAGGGCGTGCGCTTCCCGCTCGGGGTGGCCTCCGCGGGCACCGCCATCATGGCTTTCCTGCCGGAGGCCGAGCAGGAGGAGCTGCTGGGCAGTTGGCGGAAGCATGCCGGCGCATTCGCGGCGGGGCACTCCGAGGAGGTAGTCCGGGCCAACCTTGCCCGGACCCGGCAGGCGGGCTACTCGGTTAATCCCGGGCTGGTCCTGGAAGGCAGTTGGGGCATGGGCGCCGCTGTGTTCGACCCGTCCGGCCGGCCGGCGTGGGCCCTCTCACTCACCGGGATCGAGCCGCGCTTCCGGGCGGAACGCCAGGAAGAGCTGGGGAACCTGTTGATGGCGGAGGCCCACCGCATCACCCAGCAGCTGGGCGGGGACGGAAAGGCGAACCGGGCGCGCTGAATTCCTACAGCCCTGCGCGCGGCTCCTCCGGGCCCTCGGTCTTCCACCAGGTGTCAAAGATGGTGACGGGGACCGTGCGCTTGTGCCGCGTGCGCAGGTACTTCTGTTCGATCGAGTCGGCCACGGACTCCGGAACATCCCGGCCTTCCAGGTAATCGTCGATCTGGTCGTAGCTCAGGCCCAGCTCGTCCTCATCGGTGCGGCCCGGTTTGTCGTCCAGGAGGTCCGCCGTGGGCACCTTCTCCCAGACCCGTGCCGGCGCTCCAAGTTCGGCCAGCAGGGCCCTGTTTTGCCGCTTGTTCAGGCCGAACAGCGGCAGGATGTCCGCGCCGCCGTCGCCGTACTTGGTGAAAAAGCCGGTCACGGACTCGGCGCCGTGGTCCGTGCCGACCACCAGGTAGTTGTGTTCGCCCGCCAGGGCGTACTGGGCAATCATGCGGGTGCGGGCCTTGGTGTTGCCCTTGTGGAAGTCGGAGATCTCCGTGCCTACGGTTTTCTCGAACTCATCCTCGAAGCCGTCCACGGCCGCGGAGATGTTGAAGGTCCATTCCGTCTTGGGCTTGATGAAGTCCAGGGCGGCCTGGGCGTCTTCCTCGTCATGCTGGACGCCATAGGGCAGCCGCACCGCCACGAAGTTGGCCTCCACGCCCTCTGCTTCAAGTTCTTCGACCGCAAGCTGGGCCAGCTTTCCGGCGAGCGACGAATCGAGGCCGCCGGAAATGCCCAGGACGAAACCCTTGGTATGGGTGGCCTTCAGGTAGTCCTTGAGGAATGTGACGCGCTTGCGCACCTCCCCGGCGGGATCGATCCGGGGCTGTACGCCCATTTCCTTGATGATGCTGGCCTGGAGTTCGCGCATGTGGAACAGCCTAGCCAGCGGTGTCAACAACGCTCAAGCATCCACACCGGGCCGCCCCCACTAAACTGGAGTCCATGACTTCCCCCAGTGACACTGCAGTGGATACTGCAGCCGCCCGCGCCCGACTGCTGGAACTGATCAAGGAACTCGCCGTGGTCCGCGGCAAGGTGATCCTCTCCAGCGGAGCCGAGGCTGACTACTACATCGACCTTCGCCGCATCACGCTGCACCACGAGGCATCCAAGCTGGTGGGCCAGGTGATGCTGGCGCTGGCGGACGACGCCGGAATCGATTTTGAGTGCGCGGGCGGACTCACCATGGGTGCTGACCCCGTGGGTACCGCGGTCATGCATGCGGCAGTGGACGCCGGACGCACTGTGGACGCGTTTGTGGTCCGCAAGGCGCAGAAGTCCTATGGCATGGGCCGCCAGGTGGAAGGCCCGTCGGTCGAAGGACGGAAAGTCCTGGTTTTGGAGGACACGTCCACTACCGGCGGCTCGGCGCTGACGGCCGTGGAGGGCGTCCGGAGGGCCGGAGGCAATGTGGTGGCCGTTGCCGTCATCGTGGACCGCGATACCGGCGCGAAGGAAAAGATCGAAGCGGAAACCGGGGTGCCCTACCTGTTCGCATTCGGCAAGGACGAACTGGGGCTTTCCTAGCCTTCCCGCTCCATGCGCCACCGCGGGCCGGCCTTGGGCCGCCTGCGGTGCCCGCCGCCGATGTGGACCGCACCGTGAGGCTGTTCTATCATTTGCGGTAACCCCTTCATTCCCCGTACGGAGAACGTGCACCATGCTCCCCCCTGAACAGCCTTTGAGCACCACCGATCAGGTCCAGAACCTCATCCTGGAGAGTGCCGACTTTGAGGACTTCCTCAATGAGCTCGCCCGGTTCTCCGCGCACCAGATGGCGGGCGACGGCGACGACGCGCTCTGCGGCATCACGCTGCTCCGCGACCGCAAGGCTGCCACCATCGGCTGGAGCAGCGATTCGGCCCGGGAAGTGGACCAGATCCAGTATTCACTCTCCCAGGGCCCGTGCCTCACCGCCGCCCAGGAGGAACGCGAAGTCCACGTTCCTGACCTGTTCGAGGAGAACCGCTGGGGCCCGGACTATGCCTCCGCCGTGGCGTCCCATGGACTGCGGTCCGTGCTGTCCCTGCCCTTCAACCTGCAGGGCGAAGCGAAGGCGGCCCTGAACCTGTACTCGGACGCCCCGCACAAGTTTGATGAGCGCGCCACTGCCAGGGCCCGGCAATTCACCCGCGAGATCTCCCAGGCGCTGCGGCTTGCCGTACGGTTCTCGCTCCACACGGACAGCGCGGCTAACCTCCGGGCCACCCTGGAATCCCGCACCATCATCGACATCGCCATCGGCATTGTGATGGCGCAGAACAGGTGCAGCCAGGAGGCGGCAGTCGCCATCCTGACGGAAGCCTCCTCCAACACGAACACCAAGCTGAGGGACATCGCCAAGTCCCTGGTTGATTCCGTTGGCGGTGTCGGCACCCGGACCCATTTCCAGGAACCGGGCAAAGTCCAGGCGGACCAGAGCGCTTAGCAAGCTTCCTTCCTTGTTACTGGCGGGTTGTGCGGGGCTTCGAGGGAGGTTACGCTTACCGAGGTTGAGCCGTCGGCCATAGACACCTCTTTTGGAGTACCTATGGACCGCGCCTTAAATGCCCTTGTTAACCTCGATGTCCCCGCGGACATTGTCCGTATCGATGTCCGGGGAAGCCTGACCCAGGGCTCCCGGCCCGAACTCGCCCACATCATCCGGCGGATCCGGCGAATGGGCATCCGCTCCCATATCCGCGTTTACCTCTCCGGGGCTGTACTCGTGGAGTCTTCCGCCCTCGCCGGCCTGCGGAGCGACCTGAATGCCATTGACACCGGCACGTTGCCGGGAATCTATGGCAGCGGCGTTTCCCTGGACCTCACCCTTGGCACTGCTGAATGGGCCGCGGGTCAGGAGCCAAGCGGACGGGAGCTGGCACTCATCGAAGGGCTTGCCGACGGCTGCGACGGCGTGGGGGACCTCGCCGAGGGGTTTCCGCTGGTGCCTGCCGGCCGCCTGGACGACTTGTGCGGCCGGCCCCTGGAGGAGTATTCGGACGCGGAACTGCTGACGGCGAGCGACTCGATTTTTGCCCTGTTGGACAGTCCCAAAGCGTTCGCGGGCTCGGACCTGCTGGGCCGCTACAACGACATTGGCGAAGAGTTGCGGCGCCGGCAGCAGGAGTCCGCTGCATCCCTGCCTGCCTCGGAGGGTCAGGCGGCCAGCTGAGCGCCGCTGCCTGACCGGGCGTCACTGAATGGTTACAGCCGCCTTCTTGCGGCGGCGTCTTCAGGTGTGCCTACGGTAGGGGTGTGCCGTATGAGGGGGAGGTAAGTCCGCAGGACCGGCCCGGGGTCCCGGGGGCCCGGCTGCTGGCCGAAGGTGCTGCCCTTAAACAATTTTCCCGGCGTGGGTTCCTGTCCGGAGCCGGTGCTTCGGGCCTGCTTGCGGCGGACATGCTGCTGACCCGCCAGGTGCAGTCGCAGCGCCGGAGCAACCGGATCCTTCCCGTCGATGACGGCTTCGCCGATGCCTACTACCCCGACGCCAGCTGGTTCCTGTTCCCCGGCTACAAGACGAGCTGGGAGGAATCCCAGTGGATCCTCAACTCCCTCCGGGGGGCGTTGAACAAGCGCGCCCGCCTTGCCGCCGTCGGATATTCAAACCAGGGCCTGGACATCGACGAGGTGGTGATTGCGGTCATCGAATACGTCCGGGCACAGAAGCTCACCAAGCTGTTTTTCTACGGCCACAGCTTCGGCGGGATGGTGGCTACCCAGGTTGCCGCGCGCCTGCTGGAAATCCACGGCGTGGAAGTGGAGTTCATCGTTCTCGATTCCAGTCCCTACAGCAAGCACGACGTCCTGGACCAGAGCTGGTTCGACGGCGTGGTGTTCCTTTATGAGCGTGGGTTCCGGTTCCCGTCCACCCTCCGCGGCGGCTACGAGCTGGGGGAGCGGGTCATCCACAAGGACGAGCGGAGCTGGCGCCAGATCCTTGACCAGACGCTGGAGCAGCTGTCACCGATCGCCCCGTCCAGCGTGCTCATCCAGTCCGAGTCGGCATACATCTACCACTTCGAGGGCAGCCGGTTCGCGGACAAGATCGGGGGCGCCAAGATGGCCTACATCGGCAACCCCAGTGACCGCACCGTCCGCTACCAGACGGCGGTGGAGGCGTGGGCCGTAGCCTTCAAGGCGAACATGGTGTCGAGCTCCCTGCAGACCGTCGGTGCCAGGCCCGCCCACGCGAGTCCGGGCTGGAACCCGAACGTCTACCGGCCCATTCTGGAAGAACTGCTGGATGAGCACTTCCCGCTCCCCCGCGGCGGTTCCCGGGTGACGGTGTTCTAGATCTGGTTCTTCAGGTCCGCCACGGAGTTCAGGACCTGGTTGGGCCGGAAGGGGTACGCAGCGATGTCGTCCTTGTGGGTGATGCCGCTGAGGACCAGGACGGTGTGCAGCCCCGCCTCCATGCCGGCGATGATGTCCGTGTCCATCCGGTCCCCGATCATGGCAGTGGTCTCGGAGTGGGCATCGATCTGGTTCATGGCAGAGCGGAACATCATGGGGTTCGGCTTGCCCACAATGTACGGCTCACGGCCGGTGGCCTTCGTAATCAGCGCCGCGATCGCTCCCGTGGCCGGCATGGGGCCGTCCTTGGATGGGCCGGTGGCGTCCGGGTTCGTGGCAATGAACCGCGCGCCGGCAAGGATCAGCCGGATGGCCATGGTGATGGCCTCGAAGGAGTAGGTGCGCGTCTCGCCAAGCACCACGAAGTCCGGATTCTGGTCGGTGAGGATGAAGCCTGCCTCGTGCAGTGCCGTCGTCAGGCCCGCCTCACCGATGGTGTAGGCGCGGTTTCCGGATTCCGAGCCCCGCACCTGGTCCTTGAGGAACTGCGCCGTGGCCAGCGCAGAGGTCCAGATGTTCTCTTCGGGGATCTCCAGGCCGGAGGAGCGCAGGCGCGCAGCCAGGTCGCGCGGGGTATAGATGGAATTGTTGGTCAGCACCAGGAAGCGCCTGGAGGTGTCCACCCACCGCTGGATGAGCTCGGCCGCGCCGGGGATGGGCTGGTTTTCGTGGACCAGGACGCCGTCCATGTCCGTCAGCCAGCATTCAATCTCCTGGCCGCTGCGGTATACCGCCGGGTTCCCTGCTACCTGGTCTGCTTCTGCCACGTCTGCCTCCACGGTGATGAATGCTCCAGTGGTCCAGTCTAGTGTTGAGGGGTGAACCAGACGCCCGGCCTGCCAGACGAACTCAACCCGCAGCCTGAGGAGGCCGCCCCTGAAAAGGCGGAGGTCGGCGTCGGGCCCTGGGAAGGCGAGCTGCCGGAAGGGGACCACTGGGACCCCGACCTCCTTGCCGACGGCGACCGCCGCAATGTGCTGGACAAGTACCGCTACTGGAAGCACGAAGCGATTGTTGCGGAACTCGACTCCCGGCGCCACAACTTCCACGTCGCCATCGAGAACTGGCAGCACGACCTGAACATCGGCACCGTGGTGCGCACGGCCAATGCGTTCCTGGCCAAGGAAGTGCACATCATCGGACGACGGCGGTGGAACCGGCGGGGTGCCATGGTCACCGACCGCTACCAGCATGTCCGGCACCACCCCACCGTGGAGGACTTCGTGGCCTGGGCGCAGGGGGAGGGACTGGCGATCATCGGGATCGACATCTTCCCGGACTCCGTGCCGCTCGAGACCTATGAACTGCCCAGGGACTGCGTGCTGGTGTTCGGCCAGGAAGGACCCGGCTTGACGCCGGAGGTCCATGAAGCGGCCGTGGCCACCCTGTCCATCGAACAGTTCGGCTCCACCCGGTCCATCAACGCAGCCTCGGCAGCGGCCATCGCCATGCACGCCTGGGTGCGCCGGCACGTGTTCAACCAGCACGTGTAGCCCGCCGTGTCCTGAACTGCCGTCCCGGGTGGCGGCGGGGCGTAACCGGGAGCACATGCTGCACGGAAATGGCTAGGATGGTGCTAGCCGTAAGCGGTACTCCAGGGTTACCAGCCCACAGACGAACCTCAGCATAGGAGTCAGCATGCCCATTGCAACCCCAGAGATCTACTCCGAGATGATCGACCGCGCAAAGGCGGGCGGCTTCGCATTCCCGGCCGTGAACGTAACATCCTCACAGACGCTGAACGCCGCCCTCCGCGGCTTCGCCGAAGCTGAGTCCGACGGCATCGTCCAGGTCTCCACCGGCGGCGCCGCATACTGGTCCGGCGCGTCCACCAAGGACATGGTTGCCGGTTCGCTGGGCTTCGCGGCCTTCGCCCGCGAAGTGGCGAAGAACTACAACGTCAACATCGCGCTGCACACGGACCACTGCCCCAAGGACAAGCTGGACGGCTTCGTCCTGCCCCTGCTCGCAGCGTCCGAGGCCGAGGTCAAGGCCGGCCGCAACCCGCTGTTCAACTCCCACATGTGGGACGGCTCCGCGGAGACCCTGCAGGAGAACCTGCGCATCGCCCGCGAACTGCTCGAGCGCACCGCCGCCGCAAAGATGATCCTCGAGGTGGAGATCGGCACCGTGGGCGGCGAAGAGGACGGCGTCGAAAACGAGATCAACGAGAAGCTCTACACCACCGTGGAAGACGCCCTCGCCACCATCGAAGCGCTGGGCGCCGGCGAGAACGGCCGCTACATCACCGCCCTGACCTTCGGCAACGTCCACGGCGTCTACAAGCCCGGCGGAGTGAAGCTGCGCCCGGAGATCCTGAAGGACATCCAGGCCCAGGTTGGCGCCAAGATCGGCAAGGACAGCCCGTTCGACCTCGTGTTCCACGGCGGTTCCGGCTCCTCGGACCAGGAAATCGCGGACGCAGTCTCCTACGGCACCATCAAGATGAACATCGACACCGACACCCAGTACGCCTACACGCGCCCCGTGGCGGACCACATGTTCAAGAACTACGACGGCGTCCTGAAGGTCGACGGCGAGGTTGGCAACAAGAAGACGTACGATCCCCGCGTCTGGGGTGCAGCCGCCGAAGCCGGCCTGGCAGCCCGCGTTGTCGAAGCCACCAAGCAGCTCGGTTCGGCCGGAAAGACCTTCTAGGAATGTCCGACGAGTTCCGGAGGAACCTGATGGGCCCCGAGCCCACGCTCCTCCCTGCCGAGACTGAGGTCTACCAGCAGCTGGAAGCGGGCCAGGAAGCCCTGGACCTGGTGGCCAGACACCCCACGTCCTCGCTGTTGTGGGCAGTGCTGGCTGAAGAGGCCTGGGCTGAAGGGCGCACCATCGATTCCTACGCCTACTCGCGCGTGGGCTACCACCGCGGCCTTGACTCGCTGCGCCGCAACGGGTGGCGGGGCGTTGGTCCCATTCCCTGGGAGCACGAACCCAACCAAGGCTTCCTGCGCGCGCTGTACTCGCTTGGCCGGGCGTCAGCTGCGATCGGCGAGGCGGAGGAGCCGGAACGGATCGAGAAGTTCCTCAACGACTCCGACCCCGCGGCCAAGGCAGCCATAGAGGCGAAGTAGGTCCCCACAGCCTCCCTCGCTTCGCTCAGCCAGGGAAATCCTGGGCGGCGGAGGCCCCTTTGTATGACGACGACGGCCGGCACCTTTCTCGAAAAGGTGCCGGCCGTCGTCGTAATGCCTGGAAGTCGGGAGTCAGCTGGCTTTCTGCAGCCCTGTCCGGGCCATCGCGTCCGCGTAGGCCACGCGCATGTCCTCGAGGTACTCCTCCTGGCGGGCGGGTGAGCCGGCGAAGGCGCGGCCGCTGAGGGAGCGCACCTTGTAGGTCTTCAGGCCACGGCGCCAGAGCAGCGGCACTTCGGTCTTCAGCAGCAGGTTGGCCAGGCGGTTGGCTTCCGTGCCGTGGGCAACGATGACCGACGCGCGGGGGACGAGGGCCAGGAACTTGAGCAGCGGCTTGAGGCCGGCCGAGATCTGGTCCGGGGTGAACTTGCCGTTCGCTTCCCCTGGGATGTGCCACGGGTGGACATTCCACGGCATCACGAACTCGGGACGCAGGCCCAGCTTCCACTGGATGCCCAGCATCCGGGTGGCGGCGTCATCGTCCCCGGGAGTGATAAAGCCGGACTTGTCCGCCGCGCCGATGTTCGAGTACAGGCTGATGATGCGGCACTCGTCCACGTCGTGCATGGGATCGACGTAGGGCACCACTGTGCCGGGCTTGGCGTCCTGCAGGGAATCGCACAGTTCGTTGACGGCGGCAACGTTGGGTTCGTAACGGCGGCTCAGGAGCTGCTCATGGAAAGATTCGGGTGCCAGGGCTGTCATGAAGTGCTTGATCTCCTGCGGGGATTGATGTTGCTTCCGACGGTGAAAATGGGCGCACGACGGCACGGCCTCATCAACGGCGGTTAGTTGGGGTGGGCCGATTCCTGGTCGGCCTTTCCCAGTTTAGCAAGCCCGGCGAAACGAAACGCCGGTCGCCTGCAACGGATGTGCTCTTTCAGAACGTAATAACTGCCTGCGGCATTCAGTCATATCGATTGACAGGATTCGTCCAGGTTGGTTTGCTTCTGTCACAGCCCGTGATGGGGGACATGGCGGGCTGGTCGCCCCCACATGCACTGGAAGAGGTACCGTACCGTGAGAACTACCCTGGCAACCTTCAGGACCCTGGCCGTATCGGGAGCCCTGGCCCTTGCGGCAATCGCTGCGCCCGCACCCGCGATGGCCGTGGGCGAAGGCCCCAACTATGACGGCAACGGCCAGATCACCACGTCGAAGCTTGCCACCTACGACCAGATGGTCTCGTTCCTCAAAGACCAGGACGCCCGCCAGTCCGCCATGGAACTGGAAGTCATCGGCCAAACGGTGAAGGGCCGGGACATCCACCTGGTCAAGTACATCTCGGACCCGGCCAAGCCCACCATCCTCTACCTGACGCAGCAGCACGGCAACGAACAGCTCACCACGGAAGGTGCGCTGGAATTCGTCAAGCACCTTGGCACCGGCAAATCGCAGGATGTCCTGGACGGCGTGAACATCCTCATCGTGCCCATGCTCAACGCGGACGGTGCCATGGGTGACGTGAACTTTTCCCTGGATGACTACCTGGCCAAGGGCGACCGGAACATGACGCGCCACAACGCGAACGAAGTGGACCTCAACCGCGACCATGTGGCCAAGATCCAGCCCGAGACCCAAGCGCTGCACAACAACGTGATGCGCAAGTACAACGTGGACTACATGATCGACCTGCACCACCAGGGCACCCGCAGCCAGCGTGACGGCGAACTGGTGTCCGGCTCCATCCTGTACCCCACCACCCCCAACGCCGATCCGGCATTGGTGGAAAAGTCCAAGCAGCTGGGCGCCGTGGTGTTCCACAACGTCGATTCCACCGGCTGGGGCCACCTGGGCAAGTACGTGGGCGGAAGCGCCGAAACCATCAGCCGCAACGGCATCGCAGTGGAATACGGCATCGCAACGCTCCTGTTCGAGATGCGCGGCATGTCTGACCACTACCTGGACGGCTACGCCCTGGGGCTCCGGAGCAACGGCTACCTGATCAAGCAGACGGTGACCACGCTGACGGCCACCGCCGCCGCCATCGCTGACGGTTCTATTGCCGACGCCGACACCTCCTTCTGGGACAGCCTCGCCACCCAGACCTCCCGCCCGGGAGAGGAAGCCGACGACGAGTAGCAACACACACTGACAGTCCGCCGCGGTCCTCCCGCACGAGCCCTTTGCCGTGCAGGGAGGACCGCGGCGGCCAACGAGTGGACCAAGTGCCTCATCGGCTAAACTTGGGTGGTAAGAGCCCCGGAACTCTTGCGTCGCTGCGCCGCCCGCGGACCAGCGACAGCCGGTACGTTCGGGGCATTCTCATGAACGGCGCTGTGCAGGACCGCCACCCAGTGGCCAACCGGACAGCCCGAACGAATGGGGGAGGATCCCATGCCAGCAATTGTGATCGTAGGAGCCCAGTGGGGCGACGAAGGAAAAGGCAAGGCCACCGACCTTCTGGGCGGCCGTGTTGACTACGTCGTCAAGCCGAACGGCGGCAACAACGCCGGGCACACCGTCGTCGTAGGCGGTGAAAAGTACGAACTCAAGCTGCTGCCGGCAGGTATTCTCAGCCCCAACGCAGTCCCCATCATCGGCAACGGCTGCGTGGTCAACCTCGAGGCCCTCTTCCAGGAAATTGACGGCCTGCAGGCCCGCGGTGCAGACACCTCGAAGCTCCGCGTCTCGGCCAACGCCCACCTGGTTGCCCCCTACCACCAGGTGCTGGACAAGGTCACCGAGCGCTTCCTGGGCAGCCGCGCCATCGGCACCACCGGCCGCGGCATCGGTCCGGCCTACATGGACAAGGTGGCCCGCCTGGGCATCCGCGTGCAGGACGTCTTTGACGAATCCATCCTCCGCCAGAAGGTGGAAGGGTCCCTGCGCCAGAAGAACGAACTCCTGGTGAAGGTCTACAACCGCCGCGGCGTCCTGGTGGAGGAGATCGTGGAGTACTTCCTCTCCTTCGCCGAGCGGCTCCGCCCCCTGGTCATCGACAGCACGCTGGTCCTGAACTCGGCTTTGGACGAGGGCAAGGTTGTCCTGATGGAAGGCGGCCAGGCAACGTTCCTGGACGTGGACCACGGCACCTACCCGTTCGTCACTTCCTCCAACCCCACCGCAGGCGGCGCCTCCGTCGGTTCGGGCATCGGGCCCACCCGCATCTCCCGCTCCATCGGCATCATCAAGGCGTACACCACCCGCGTTGGCGCCGGCCCGTTCCCCACGGAACTGTTCGACGAGATGGGCATGTACCTGCAGAAGACGGGCGGGGAGTTCGGCGTCAACACAGGCCGTCCGCGCCGCTGCGGCTGGTACGACGCCGTCCTGGCCCGCCACGCCTCCCGCGTCAACGGCTTCACGGACTACTTTGTCACCAAACTGGACGTCCTCACCGGCATCGAGCAGATCCCTGTGTGCGTTGCTTATGACGTGGACGGTGTCCGGCACGATGAGATGCCCATGACGCAGACCGAATTCCACCACGCCAAGCCCATCTTCGAGTACTTCGAGGGCTGGACCGAGGACATCACCGGCGCCCGTACCCTGGCGGACCTGCCGGAGAACGCCCGCAACTACGTGCTTGCCCTGGAGAAGCTGTCCGGCACGCGCTTCTCCGCGATCGGCGTGGGACCGGACCGGGACCAGACCATCGTGGTGAACGACCTCATCAACGACTGACTTTCTTGGCACTCACGACGGCGGCGGGCCACCTTCCGGAGATGGCCCGCCGCCGTCGTTGTCAGGTCCGGGGGTGTAGGCCTTGCGGCAATTTACACAGGATTAACGCGGGTGGTCTTGTAAGGCTGCAGGCGCGGCCGCGAGACTCGTCTGTACACCGTGTGACCCGAGGAAGGATTGTCATGGCCGGAAAGTTCGAGGCATTCGTCGACTCTGATGCGTATTTCAGGTTCCGGCTCCTGGCACCTGATGGCGCAGTGGTGGCTGTCTCCGGGCCGTATGAGGACAAGCATGCCCTCGCAGCCGGCATCGCTGCCGTCCGCGAATGCGCAGGCACAGGGCTAGTCACCGATCTCTGCCCGGCCGGCGTCGCCGTGCGCCGGTCACCTGCCGACTCACCTGCCGAGGTGCAGGGCCGAGCGCCGGTGCCCGGAGGGGCGGACTGTGATGACCCGCGGGTCCCGGCGAATGGGCACACGTTCGTCCTCGCCAAGGTGCCGCGGCGGCAGGGAAGCAGGCCCCGCTGGACTGCCGCGGCCGCCCGCTGACTTCCCGGAAAAAAGATTTTCAAAGTTTTCTCCCCGAACGCGTAACCCCTGGCGTACCTGCGGCGATTACCCCTATGTAGCGCCGGTCTGGAACTTGTCCCCCATCACGTTCCAGGCCGGCTCTTTCACTTTCCGGGGGCAGGGGCAGCTGTCCAATGGGACCGGCGGGGCATACGGTGCAGTCGGGGTTGGTGATTACTGAGGGGTAAAGTGGTGCGGGGAAACCGGCCTTACGCACGCCGGGCAGCTTCTCCGCTCAAACGAACCCCTTTTGACTGAAAGCACTACGTCCGTGACTGATGCCCTGACAGACGAGGCCCTGCGGGACGGGCCCGCTGGGGCAGCCGTCTTCAGCCTTGTCTACCGGACGTATGCAGCACAGGTCCTGGGCTACCTGACAGCCCGGGGAGTCGAGGATCCGGAGGCGGCCATGCAGGAAGTGTTCCTTTCCATCCTGCCGCGCCTTGACTCCGTACATGGGGGAGCCGCAGGACTCCGCACCTTCATCTTTTCTGTTGCCCACGCCAGGATGGTGGATGACCACCGGCGCCAAAGTCGCACCCCCGCCAGACTGCCCTTTGAGCCCGAGCTGGACCAGCGGGAAGATTCGTCGGCCGAGTCCCAGGCCCTTGAGCGTATTTCACCGCAGGAAGTCCTTGGGCTGCTTGACTCTTTGCCGCAGGACCAGCGCGAGGTACTGTCCCTTCGCCTCGTGGCCGGACTCACCGTAGAGCAGGCAGCGGATGCGATGGGCAGGAGCGAGGGTTCCGTGAAGCAGCTTCAGCGCCGGGCGCTCCTCAAGCTCCGGGACCTTGCGGAAGTGAAGGAGTACCTGAAGCAATGACACCACAAGCGCAGCACATCGCCGCCGTAGCGGAGGAGATGCTCCTCGACGCCGGCCTGGCGCAGGACGTGGAACTTCGCCGCGCCCTCCTCGCCGTAGGCCAACTGGCGAACTTGCCTGTGCCGGTTCCCTCGGGACGGCTGGCAGCGCTGCTGGGCGAGCCCGTTGATGCTGCACCGGAAGATCTTCCCGCCCAGCACCGCGATGGCACCAGGCCCGGCCCGGGCGACGAGCTCGGCAGGCGCCGCCGGCTCCGTTCACACCGCCCCACCGTCGTCGGGCTGGCCCTGGTGGCTGGAATGGGCATGGGTGTGGGTACCGTTGCGGCCAGCCCGGCAGGTTCCGCCCCTGCCGGCAGCCTCTCGATCCAGCAGATGCTGGAGGACTGGGCGCCGTCCTGGACCATCCGCACGCCCCAGGCCGCCGGCCCGGGGTTCCATCAGCAGGCCAATCACGACGACGGCACTGACCTCCCTGCCCGGCGCGACGCCGGCCCGGCCGGCAGTGAAGCCTCCCTTGCCGAAGACTCCCCGTTGACCCTGCAGTCGCCGCCGGCCGGGCAAGCTCCCTTGCCCCAGTCGCCCGGTCAGGTCCGGAACGGTCCGGGGGAGCTTTCAGTCGCCAGTGGACAGGCCGGGGCGAAGGAATCGGAGAAGAATGGCGGCGCCGCCGGGCAAGACGGCGGGCCCCGTACTGTTCACGGCGACAGGGCGGACCAAGGGGCCGGCGCTGGCAGCGCACCTGATGCAGCGGACGGCGAATCCGGGCAGGGGGCCGGCGCTGGTCCTGGCATTCTTTCGGAACCGGGACAGCCGGCGGCAGAGAAGGATGGCGCTGGTTCCGCAGCCGCAAAGACCATGCCCGGGACCAAGTGGCTGGAAAAGTTCATCCGTTAGGCGCCGGCGGGCAGGCGGGGGTGTTTGGC
The DNA here is from genome assembly GCF_020809045.1 of Pseudarthrobacter sp. L1SW. NCBI lineage: Bacteria > Bacillati > Actinomycetota > Actinomycetes > Micrococcales > Micrococcaceae > Pseudarthrobacter > Pseudarthrobacter sp. L1SW. Next base: position 561,177 of record NZ_CP078079.1, read on the forward strand.
CCTGCTGACTGTTTCTCCGCGTAGGCTGGGCCCATGGGCCACACGAACGATCCCGCAGTCATTGAACGCCTGATGCGTACCAAGGGGCGGTGGGCCATTGTTGGCTTGAGCACCAACGAATGGCGGGCCGCCTTCGATACCTCGCTGTTCATCAGGGACCGCCTGGGCATGGAAATCATTCCGGTGAACCTGCCCGGCGACCCTGTCCACGGCGAAACCGGGTACCGCAGCCTCCTGGACATCCCGCCCTCAAAGCAGCCCATCGACGTCGTGGACTGCTTTGTCAATTCCCAAAAGGTGGGGGCCGTGGTGGACCAGGCGATCGCAGTGGGCGCAAAAGCGGTGTGGATGCAGCTGGGCGTCATTGACGAGGCTACGGCGGAGCGGGCCAAGGCAGCGGGGCTGGACGTCGTGATGGACAGCTGCCCGGCCCAGCAGGCGTGGAAGTTCAGCCTCTGACTGGCGGGTGGCTTCAGCGCTTCACGAACTCCGGATAGTGCCGCTCAGTGACGTCCGGGTGCGCGCGCATCCTGCCCTTGAGCATGTTCAGGCCGAATGACGAAAGAAGGGGATTGGCCGGATCATCGGTAATTCCCCTCGCGGCGGCCTTCAGCTCGGGTGGCAGCGGCACAGGATCGATCACGGCATCAAGCCGCGGCGACCAGAAAAAGGGAACGGAATACCTGTCCACGCCTGGCGGGGGAGCCTGTACACGGTGGATGGTGGCCGCAAGGTAGCCCTCCGTGGCCACCTCCAGCATCTCGCCCAGGTTCACCACCAACGCGCCCGGAATCGGTTCCACCGGAACCCAGTCGCTGGCCCCTGGCGGCAGGACCTCCAATCCGCCCACGCCGTCCTGGAGCAGCAGGGTGACGAATCCGTAGTCGGCGTGCGAGCCAACGCCCTGGTCACCAGCGGCCTCCACGACTCCTCCCACGTAGTGCACCAGCTTACCCATCCAGGCCGGCGTCCCCTGGAACGGTTCGTCAAAGTAGTCCTCCGGAAGCTGCAGGGAAACGGCGATCGCCCTGAGAAGTTCCATCCCCACTTTGGACATTAACTCCGCCCATGCCATCGCGGCGGGCCGCAGCTCGGGAAAGGAATCGTCAGGCCAGAGATTGGGGCCCTGCAGCAGCCAGTACGGTTGGTCCTCCGGATAATCGGTAACGGGCTCCCGTTCGGGCGAGTAGTCGATCTGTTCCCGGGCGTCAGCCCTTCCCTGGGTCACCTCGGTGCCCATCCGGGTGTAGCCGCGAAAATGCGGTGACAGCCGGTTGTCCAGCTTCATGCGCTCCTCCAGCGGCAAGTCGAAGAAGCGCCCGATGACGTCCAGCAGGTGTTCGGCCTGCCCGGTGGCCGCACCATAGCCGGTGACCTGGAAGAAGCCCACGTTGTGGGTGGCGTGCCGCAGCTGCTCAATGAAGTCCGGGCTGAATGACCCGTCTGCCAGCCGCGCCGTATCCAGGTCCAGAACAGGTATGGCTCCCTGATCGTGTGACATCTTCGCAGACTAGCACCGGAGGCGGCGGCTTTATAGGCTTCCAGCATGGACCCCGATGCCCTGAGGAAAATCTGCCTCTCCTTCCCCGGCGCGTACGAGGATTATCCCTTTGGACCTGAAACCGCCGTCTTCAAGGTCCGCGCCCAGGTTGCCGGCGGCGGCCGGAATGAAGGTAAGGTCTTTGCGCTCTCCTCGATGACCACCAAGGACGGATACGTGAACCTCAAATGCGAGCCGGGCCTGGCAGTCCAGCTCCGCGCCGCGCACCCTGAAATCACGGGTGCCTGGCACATGAACAAGACCCACTGGAACGGTGTGCAGCTGGACGGGACATTGCCGGACGGCATGATCAGGGACATGGTGGAGGACTCCTATGACCTGGTGGTGGCAGGCCTCAACAGGAAGCAGCGGGAGCAGCTGGGCTGGGCCCGCCTGGGCGGCGCACGTGGGCACTAGGGGAGGGGCACCAGGAGCACTGAACTATCCCGGTATCGGAAACACGGAACAGGGCACCGCACCTGCCGGGTACGTCGCCGTGCTGAAGGAGGTCCGGATAGGCGCTGGCCTGCCCGTGTACCGGCGGGTTGCGGAGGGCATCCTCGGCTGGGAGCTGCAGCGAAGGGCAGGGCTGCGCGTCCGGGCCGATTCCCCCGTGGCGGTACCGGGGGCAAGGGTGGTGAGCGGCTTCGGCATTGGGCCCTTCCGGCTGAACGCCCCGTGCGAGGTGGTGTGGGTCCGGGAACCCGCTTCCGAGGCGGTGCCGCAGACGGCAGGATTCGGCTATGGGACGCTGCCCGGGCATCCGGCGAGGGGCGAGGAATCCTTCGAGGTGGAAATCAACGCTCGCGGGGAGGTGTTATTGCGGATCCGCGCGTTCAGCAAACCTGCCAACTGGTTCTACGCCGCCGGCGGCCTTGTCACGCGCGCGGCACAACGCTACGTGACGTCCCGGTACATTGAAGGGGCACGCACCCTCGCCGCGGAAGGAATCCCCACGTGATTTTTATTGTCGTCAAGTTCAAGGTCAAGCCTGAATGGTCCGAGCGCTGGCTCAGCCTGGTGGCCGACTTCACCCAAGCCACCCGGGAGGAGCCGGGCAACCTGTGGTTCGACTGGTCCCGCAGCGTGGACGACCCCAACGAGTTTGTCCTGGTGGAAGCCTTCAAGGACGACGCCGCCGGGGACCACGTCAACAGCGCCCACTTCAAGCAGGCCATGGCGGACATGCCCCAGGCGCTCGCCGAGACTCCCAGGATCATCAGCCGCCAGCTCGACGGCGACGGCTGGGATCAGATGGGCGAGCTCACCATCGACTAGGGAAGGTCCGGAGCCATGTGGATCGGCTGGATCGAATTCGACATCCTCCTGGGCGACGTCCAGAGCCTTAAGGAAAAACGCTCAGTCATCAGGCCGCTCATCGCGGAAGTCAAGCGCCGCTTCGATGTCTCCGTCGCCGAGGTGGGGGACCACAGCCAGTACCGGCGCACCCAGCTGGGCGTCGGCCTCGTGGCAGCGGACCGCGCGCACCTCGTTGAGGTGCTTGCCGCCGTCGAACGTTTCGTTGCCGCCCGGCCCGAGTTTGAACTGCTCAGCGCCCGCCGGCGGGACCTCCACAGCGAGGACTGACTCCATCGATAGCTGCGTACTTGTCGTTTCACGCGCGAGAACGACAAGTACGGAGCACTCGATCGAGGTTGTGGATAACTTCTGCGGCCTTTGCCCGATTCTGGTCTTATGGACCGATGAAGACGCCCCGCCCGTTGCCGGAGGAACTCCGCGCCCGCCCCTTCACCCTTGCAGATGCGGCGTTCGCCGGAGTCTCATCAGGCCCGAGGGCGCGGCCCACCTCAACAGGCCCCATGTCATCGTGCACAGAATGAAGCTCTACAGCGACGAGGTCACCACGGTCGATGGGATTCCTGTGACCACCCCGGAGCGCACATGGCTGGATATGGCGGAGATGCTGACGCTGGACGGGCTCGTGGTCATGGGGGACAGCTGCGTCCGGGTGCCGCGGGAGGCTTTCGAGGAAAGGGACATGCCGCTGTGCAGCATTGCTGACCTTCAGCGCATGATCGACAGGCACAAGGGAAAGCGCGGACTGCGGCGAGCCAAGGAAGCCATCAAGCTGGTCCGCGTCGGCTCCGACTCACCGCAGGAAACGCTGCTCCGGCTGGCCATGGTGCGGGCTGGGTTGCCGGAACCCGAGCTGAACGTTCCCATCATTTCGGAGGACGGGACACGGCACCATGAGCCGGACCTCTCCTACCGGAAGTACCGGATCGGGATCGAGGGCGAACACCACGGCGGGGAGGGGCAGATCGTGCGGGACATTGACCGCTCCGAGCGCTGTGCCGCCCTGGGGTGGACCGAAGTCCGGATCTCGAAGCGCCATATGCTCAGCGACGCCAAGCCTGCGGCTGCCAAAATCCGGACGGCATTGATCCAAGCAGGCTGGCGGCGGCGTGATTAAAAATCGATTGCTCCGCAGCGGCCGTTTTGAAGGCTCAAAAGGGCAGGTACGGAGCAATCGATGTGGTGGTTGGGCCCACGCCGCCAGGGTTCCCCGGCCGAGCTTGCGAGGCGAGGGTGGCGGTGGGGAGGGTCAGCCGAAGTACTTCGGCAAGGTCCCCTCGTGGGCTTCGCGGAGGGCGTCCAGGGACAGGCCCTCCACGCCGTTGATTTCCAGCTTGCCGCTCGCTGCGTCCACCACGCCGATGCGGGTGTGGGCGAAGCCGCGGGCGGTGCACATGTCGGTGAAGCGGACTTCCTCGGAGCGCGGGACGCCCACAATGGCACGTCCCTGGGACTCGGAGAAGAGCGCCGTGAACAGGTCCACGCCGTCCCGGTCCAGGACGTCCTGCAGGGCGATCCGGGCCCCCACGCCGTAGCGCAGCGAGGACTCCACGAGGGCAGCCGCGAGGCCGCCTTCGGAGAGGTCGTGGGCGGAGTCGACCATGCCGTCGCGCGAGGCGTTGATCAGGATCTCGCCCAGTGCGCGCTCGGCCTCGAGGTCAACCTTCGGCGGCTGCCCGCCGAGGTGTCCGCGCATGTTGGCCCATTCGGAACCGTCCAGCTCGGCGGCCGTGGTGCCCAGCAGGTAGATCGCCTGGCCGTCCTCGCGCCAGCCCGACGGCGTCCGCCGGGCAACGTCGTCGAGCTTGCCGAGCACAGCCACCACGGGGGAGGGGTGGATCGGGGTGGTGCCCGTCTGGTTGTAGAGCGAGACGTTGCCGCCGGTCACGGGGATGCCCAATACCATGCAGGCGTCGGACAGGCCGCGGATGGCTTCGGCGAGCTGCCACATGACGTCCGGATCCTCGGGGGAACCGAAGTTCAGGCAGTCGCTGACGGCCATCGGGATGGCACCGGCGGTGGCAACGTTCCGGTACGCCTCGGCCAGTGCCAGCTGGGCGCCGTGGTACGGGTCCAGGTAGGTGTAGCGGCCGTTGGCATCGGTGGCCAGGGCAACGCCCAGGCCGGATTCCTCATCCACGCGGACCACGCCGGCGTCGTCGGGGAACGCCATGGAGGTGTTGCCGCCCACGTAGCGGTCGTACTGGTCGGTGATCCAGGACTTGGAGCACATGTTCGGCGATGCCACGAGTTCGGTGACAGCGGCCGCGAGCTCAGCCGGAGCGGCCGGGCGGCCGGCGTCCTGCACGGAACCGGTGAAGGTGTCAGCCTGGACGGCGTCCTGCCACTCGGGCCGGGCATACGGGCGGTCGTAAACCGGGCCGTCGTGCGCCACGGTGCGGGGATCGACGTCGACAATCACGTCGCCTTCCCAAGTGATGATGAGGCGGCCGGTATCGGTCACCTCGCCCAGCCAGGAGTACTCCACGGCCCACTTGTCCATGACGGCCTCGAACGCTTCCACGTTCTCCGGCGTGACAACGGCCATCATGCGTTCCTGGGACTCGGACATCAGGATCTCGCCCGGGGTCAACGTGGGGTCGCGCAGCAGGACGGAGGTCAGCTCAACCTGCATGCCGCCGTCACCGTTGGAGGCAAGTTCGGACGTGGCGCAGGAGATGCCCGCTGCGCCCAGGTCCTGGATGCCTTCCACCAGGGAGCCCTTGAACAGCTCCAGGCAGCACTCGATCAGGACCTTCTCGGCGAACGGGTCACCCACCTGGACGGCGGGGCGCTTGGAGGGCTTGGTGTCGTCGAAGGACTCCGAGGCCAGCACGGACGCGCCGCCAATGCCGTCACCGCCGGTGCGCGCGCCGAACAGGACCACCTTGTTGCCCTTGCCGGAAGCGTTGGCCAGGCGGATGTCCTCATGGCGCATGACGCCCACGGCGAGGGCGTTGACCAGCGGGTTGCCCTGGTACACGGAGTCGAACACCATTTCGCCGCCGATGTTGGGCAGGCCCAGGGAGTTGCCGTAACCGCCGATGCCGGCCACTGCACCGTGCATGACGCGCGCGGTGTCCGGGTGGTCGATGGCACCGAAGCGCAGCGGGTCCATCACGGCCACCGGGCGGGCACCCATGGAGATGATGTCGCGGACAATGCCGCCGATGCCGGTAGCGGCGCCCTGGTAAGGCTCAACGAACGACGGCGAGTTGTGCGATTCGATCTTGAAGGTCACGGCCCAGCCGTCCCCCAGGTTGGTCACACCGGCGTTTTCGCCGATACCCACCAGCATGTCCTTCTTCATTTCCTCGGTGACCTTCTGGCCGAACTGGCGCAGGTGGTTCTTGGAGGACTTGTAGGAGCAGTGCTCGCTCCACATGACGGAGTACATGGCCAGTTCGGCGCCGGTAGGGCGGCGCCCCAGGACCTTGACGATCTCGTCGAACTCGTTCTGCTTCAGGCCGAGTTTGGCCCAGGGCAGCTCGGTGTCCGGAGTCTTCGCGGCGTGCTCAACGGTGTCGATGTTGAACTTCTTGGTGGTTTCCGTGGTCACTTGGCGCCTCCCACAATCTTGTTCAGGACGGAGGTGAAGAATCCGAGGCCGTCGGTGTCGGACCCGCCGATGCCATCGAGGGATTCGGGACCGAAGCCAACTTCCACCGCGTGCTCGGGGTGCGGCATGAGGCCCACCACGTTGCCGGCTGCGTTGGAAATGCCTGCGATGTCCCTGCGGGAGCCGTTCGGGTTGAAGCCAACGTAGCGGAACACCACCCGGCCCTCGGCCTCAAGGGCGTCCAGGGTCTTGTCGTCGGCGATGTACTGGCCGTCCTGGTTCTTCAGCGGAATGGTGATCTCCTGGCCCGCCTCGTAGTCCAGCGTCCACGCCGTGTTGCTGTTTTCGACGCGGAGCACCTGGTCGCGGCACAGGAACTTCAGGTGGTCGTTCTTGATCATCGAACCGGGCAACAGGTGCGACTCCGTGAGGATCTGGAAGCCGTTGCAGATTCCCAGCACGGGCAGCTTGGCGTCGCTGTTGGCCGCATCGATGATCTTGGACATGAGCGGAGCGAAACGGGCGATCGCGCCGGCCCGCAGGTAGTCGCCGTAGGAGAAACCGCCGGGAATGATGACGGCGTCCACGTCGCCAAGGTGGGAGTCGCCGTGCCAGAGTTCGACGGCGGTGCCGCCGGCGAGGCGGACGGCGCGGGCGGCGTCGCGGTCATCAAGGGTGCCGGGGAACGTGACGACGCCGATCCGGGCGCCAGCGAGCCTGCTGGCGACGGAAGCGTTGCCGGGGGCTTCTCCGATCAGGGGAAGTTCAGTCATGTCAGGCCTCGACGACCTCGACGTTGACGACGTCCTCGATCACGGGGTTGGACAGGAGGGTCTCCGCTGCATCGCGTGCCTGTGCCAGGATTTCCTCGGTCACCTCACCGTCGACGGTCAGTTCGAAGCGCTTGCCCTGGCGGACAGAGCTGAAGCTGGTGAAGCCCAGGCGGGGGAGAGCGCCGACGATCGCCTTCCCCTGCGGGTCCAGAATCTCGGGCTTGGGCATGACGTCAACAACGATCCGGGGCATCCGGTAACTCCTGTGCGTGAGCTTGGGTAAGGGCGCAGCGGAGTGGTGCCGTCTCACGCCGTACCGGGGTGCCTGGGACACAGTGTGTGTTGCACACTGTTTCTTGGACACTTGTTTTTTAGACATTGTGGACGGGCGCTCCGCGAGCTTGCTAGCCCATTCTACCGGCCGGAGCGCCCCACCCTGTAAACGGCTGTTTGGCGGCGGCCGGCGGCATGGGAACAAGGCGAATAGAGGGGACTGTCGGGGTTCTGGAGTTGTGCGTCCTGCGTCACTAGGATTGCTGGATGGCTGAGAAATCGAAATCCGTGCTGTTGCCAGTGGTTGCCGCAGCAGTGTTCGCGGGGCTGGGCCGGATGGTGCTCCAAAAGATCAAGGCTGACCGCTTCGCCCGTGAGAACAGGGTGGCGGGTCCGGTGGATGAAAAGACCAGGCAGTGGATCAGCGAGGTGGTCCGCACGCCGCGCCAGTAGCGGGAGGTGTTTGACATCTGAGGGTTTGTGAGGGCGTCCTGCGGGGCGCCCTTTTTTGGTGCTCCGATGCAGCTTCCGTCCTCTTATGTGACTGGCGAAAATATTGGTTTTGTGTCCTATGTCATATTCGGCTACCACTCTGTACTCTTTGTTTCGACTGGTCTTACGGAATGACAAGATCTGTAATTCCCTGTGCAAGGTCAGTCGTTTCGGGCCCCCAACCGTGGCTGGGCCGGTACATCGTGAAAGGTTTGCACGTGAGATCTACTGGAAAGAGCCCCATGCGGGGCGGGGGATTCCGGAAGGCAGCGGCGCTTGCCGTGGGCTTGCCGCTTCTCCTCACCTCGATGGCCATCACTCCCGCCACCGCGGCGCCTGCCGGGCAGGATCAGGCAGTCGCCGCCAAGGAAACCGCACCCGCAGAATTCAAGGACGGACGCTACATTGTGGTCCTGGCGGAAGCAGCGGCCGCCGCCTATGAGGGCGGCACCCCCGGGTTTGGCGCAACCAAGCCGGAAAACGGGAGGAAGCTGGACGCCGGCAGCGCCAACTACAGGGCCTATGACGCACACCTCCGCCAGCAGCAACGGGAAGTGGCGGCAAGCCAGGGGGTTACCCCGGGAAAGCAGTACACGGCCGCCCTGAACGGCTTCACTGCAGAGCTGACTGCCGCCCAGGCTATGGAACTCTCCAAGGATGAGCGCGTCATGGTGGTTGCACCCGACGTGGAGAACGCTCCTGACTACACCACCACGGATTTCCTTAAGCTGACCGGCCCGGACGGGGTCTGGGCCAAGCAGTTCGGCGGCGAAGCGAATGCCGGCAAGGGCGTGGTTGTGGGCGTCATCGACTCCGGTTACGCGCCGGACAACCCCTTCCTCCAGGGCGAGCCGGTCCAGCCCTTGAGCGGGCAGGCACAGGTGGGCGTGCCCTACCGCACCGCGGAAGGCCGGATCGCCATGCTCAAGGCTGACGGCACCACCTTCGAGGGCGAATGCCAAAAGGGCCAAGGCACCGGAGCGTCGTTCGACGGTTCCCTGTGCAACACCAAGGTCATTGGCGCGAGGTACTTCGCCGATTCCTTCCTGCAATACGTAGCCCCGCAAAACCGGGCCCCGGAAGAACTCATCTCCCCGGTCGACGTCGGAAGCCACGGGACCCACACGGCCACCACTGCCGCGGGTAACGCGAACGTGGAGCAGGTGATCGACGGCGCAAACTTCGGCAACAGCTCCGGCGTTGCCCCCGCCGCGAAGGTCTCGGTCTACAAAGTCTGCTGGGAGGACACCAACCCGGACACCGGCGGCTGCTACTCCTCCGCCTCGGTGGAAGCGGTGGAGGCCGCAATCAAAGACGGCGTGGATATCCTGAACTACTCCATCTCCGGGAACAACAACAACACCACCGATCCCGTGGCGTTGGCGTTCCTCAATGCTGCCGCTGCAGGCGTCTTCGTGTCCGCATCTGCCGGCAACTCCGGGCCCACGGTGTCCACCGTCAACCACGCTTCACCCTGGCTGACCACGGTTGCCGCATCCACGTTCCCCAGTGACCTGCTGGGCACCGTCAAGGTCTCGGACGGCTCCCTTTACCGCGGAGCTTCGATCATGAAATCCGAAGTGGCGGACAAGCCGGTTGTCGTCGCCTCGGCTGCGGCAGCAGCCGGAGCCACCAATGCCAACCTCTGCGCGCCGGGCTCCCTCGACGCGGCCAAGGTCACAGGCAAAGTGGTTGTCTGCGACCGCGGCGTCGTGGACCGGACGGCCAAGAGCCAGGAAGTCCAGGACAAGGGCGGGCTCGGCATGATCCTGGTGAACCTCACCAGCAGCTCAGAGGACGCCGATAACCACGTGCTGCCCACCGTCCACGTCAACGCCCCCAAGAGCCTGGAACTGAAGTCGAAGCTGGAAGCGAACCCGGCCCTGACAGTCAGCCTGGCCAAGGGCGACCTCACGGGCCTGCCGCCGGCACCCGCACCCCAGATCGCCGGCTTCTCCTCCCGCGGACCTACCCTTGCCGCCGGCGGCGACCTGCTGAAGCCGGACATCGCGGCTCCCGGTGTGAACGTCCTTGCCGGCGTCTCCACCATCGGCAACAACGGTGACCAGTTCGGCTTTATGTCCGGAACCTCCATGGCCGCACCGCACATCGCCGGCTTCGGCGCCCTGGTGCTCAGCAAGCAGCCCAAATGGACGCCCGCGATGGTCAAATCTGCCATGATGACCACCGCTTACCCGCTGGTGAATGCCGACGGTACGCCCAATACGGATCCGTTCCAGGGCGGCGCAGGCCACATCGACTCCACCCGGGTCCTGGATCCGGGCCTGGTCTACAACTCAGGCATCAAGGACTGGCTCGGCTTCCTCAACGGCCAGGGCATGGACACCGGTGCTCCGCAGGCCGGCTCCATCGCGGCCCGCGACCTGAACGTGCCGTCGATCGCACTCGGCAGCCTGGTTGGGGAAGTGCAGGTCAAGCGGCAGCTCACTGCCCTGGTTCCCGGAATCTACCGTCCGGAAGTCAGCATGCCGGGATTCAATGTCCAGGTGGAGCCGAACGCACTGAACTTCGCCAAGGCCGGCCAGACCCGCGAGGTCACGCTGACCATCCGGAACGTCAGCGCTCCGGTGGGCAAGTTCAGCAGCGGCACCCTCACCTGGAAGGGCCCGCGCACTGTGAGCTCTCCTATCGCCATCCGGCCTGTTGATGCGCAGATCGCCCCGTCCGTCTCGTTCAGCTCCGCCACCGGCAGCGGCAGCGGCACGATGGAACTGGTGTCCGGTTCGGACAGCCCGATCAACGTAGGGGTGGAGGGGCTGGCTCCGCTGAGCCAGACGGCCATTACCAAGACTCCCGGCGCGTACGCCCCCCGGAACGACGCCCACAATGCACTGCTTCAGGTGACGGTTCCGCAGGGAGCCTCGTTCGCCCGCCTGGGCGTCCAGGCGCAGTCGGACGACGTCGACTGGGACATGGTGGTCTACGCGCCTAATGCTTCGGGCGGACTGACTGCCACCCAGGTGGCGACGGCCTCCGCCAGTGAGTTCCTGAACCTGGAATCCCCCCGGGCTGGGACGTACTACATCGCGGTCAACCTGTATTCCACGCCGGACAACGGCGCAGCCAGCGCGTCGGTGCAGGCGGTCACCTTCGCAGGGGACGCCGGCAACCTCACGGTGGAACCGAATCCGATCGTGGCCCCGAACGGCACCGCCACCTCTGCCGCGGTGTCCTGGACAGGCCTGTCCGAAGGTGCCTACCTTTCGCGGCTCAGCCTGGGCGGGAACGGCATCAGGACCTGGGTCAATGTGCAGGTGGGCGCCGCGCCGGTCGCCCCCGCCGGCGCTCCGCAGGTGGCGCTGGCGGACGCGGTACCCGCGTCCTAGCAGCCTGATGTCCTGGCGGAAAAGCACTCCCTAAAGAAAAAAGCAGGATCCCGGACGGTAAACCGCCCGGGATCCTGCTTTTTGCCTGGCGAACCGCCACAGCCGGGCGTCCTAGGTGCTGCCCCAGGCTCCGCCTGCGCTGCCCAGCAGCGGTGCCATCGCATTCCAGCGGGCGATTTCGCAGCCGTCCGTGCGCATGAAAACGGAATCAACCGGGCGGCCGTGGAAGACTCCGGTGACCACGGCCACCTGCGGCCCGCCATACTGCTGGGTGCACAGGCGCGGCGGTCCGGGCTTGGGAAAGAAGATGTCCTCACCGTACTTCTCCACAGCCGCGAGGGCGGCTTCGGGGTCCGGCAGCGTGCTCCCGGGCTGGGCCTGCCCGTCGTCCGCCATGAGCCGAAAAACGTGTTCGACGGCGGCCGGGTCCTCCCGGAGCCTGACGGTGAGGTCAATCATGCGCTCATGCCGGGAATGGTCGAGACGGCGTCCAGTTCCGCGGCCAGCCTCTCCCGGAGTGCGGCTGCCTCGGCGGCGAAGGAGCGCTGGTACTCCACATAGGCGGCTTTCCCCTGGGGTGTCTCGATGGGGATCGCGGGATAGCCCCATTCCGCCAGGTCGTACGGAGAAGCCTGCATGTCCATGGCACGGATCCGCCAGGACAGCTCGAAGCAGTCCATCACCAGTTCACTGGGCAGGGCCGGCAGCAGCTTGTAGGCCCACTTGTACAGGTCCATGTTGGCATGGAGGCAGCCGGGCTGTTCCTGGTGGCGCTGGCTGTCCCGGCTGGGCGAAAACTCATTCAGCGGCACGGCGTCCGGCGTATAAAAGCGGAATGCGTCGAAGTGCGTGCAGCGGATCCTGTTGTCCTCCACCACCTTGTCCGTACCGGCCGCCCCCAGCCGCAGCCGGAGATATTCATGGCGGAGGTCGAACCTGTCCTGGTGGTACACCATGGCCCATTCATGCAGGCCAAAGCAGCCGAACTGCGCCGGGCGCGCGGCGGTCCCGCGCAGGATGATGCCGGCAAAGGCGACGGCCTCGCTGCGGTCGGCAAGGAAGGCGTCCCGGTCAAAGGTGACCGCGGTGCTTCCTTCCGGCAGCCCCAGGAAGGCAAGCTCGCCGTCGTCGAGCCTCCTGTAGTGCTTCCAGCCCGTCCGTGCGGCAGCTGCCCTGCCCAGCAGGACGTACCCTGCACCCGGGTGCCAGCGTCGCAGCTGGCCCGGTTTCTGGGTGTAGTAGGTGAACAGGAAGTCTTCCACTGGATGCTTCCTGCCTGCGGACCTGCGGGCAAGGTAGGGGTCGGCGTAGCGGCTGACGCGCAGGTGGTGGGCTTCCTCCCGCGACTGCCAATCATCCGCCGCCAGAAGCTTAAGCTCCACCCGCGGCACCCAGGACATCCTTCGCAGCCTCCCAGGCGCTGATTTCGCATCCGTTGGTGCGGGAGAAGGCGGCGTCTACGGGCACGCCGTCCACAACACCTGTCACGGTGGCCTTCTGCGGGCCGCCGTACTGCTGGGTGCAGGCCTGGTCCGTTGCCGGGGCGGACGGGCTGAGCAGCCCGGCGTTCTCCTTCAGCGCCGCGCAGGCTGTTTCCGCGGCCGGATGCACGCTTTCGGCAGCAGGGACACCTTCGGTGCAGACCAGGGTGTAGCTGATCTCCGGTTCGCCCTCGGCGGGAACGATGATGATGGCCAGTTCGGCGTTCCCCCTGCCCGGCCCCGATGGCGCTGCCGGCGATTCAGGAGCCGGGGCGGGGACGGAGGTCTCGGCGTCGGCTGACGGGCTGGCGGCAGGCTCCGGGGAACCCGTGGCGGAGGCCGTGGGAGATGCCGACGTTCCGGCGGACGGGGTGCCTCCGCCCTGGCCCGGGGAACATGCCGGGAGGAGCACCGCTGCCATGAGCAGGGCAACCGCCCGGATCTGCGTTCTGCGGGTGGACAACATCCCTGCGCGCCTCGCCCCTGTGGAGATCGTGTTGGACATCTTGCTCGAGGGCGTTTCGCCCGTGGATCGCAGCCTGCCCTTCATGCTCCCTATTCTACTGCCGGTCGTGTAGCGGGCTGGTGCTGGAGGTGGCCGCAATGAGGCCCATCATGGCCGCGTGCAGTTCGCCCACCTGGGTCCGGCCCAGCCCCAGCCGCTCCATCATGGTTCCTGGAACGTTGAGCGCCTCCTGCCGGAGCGCGGCGCCTTCCGGAGTCAGTTCGACGGCGAGGGCCCGCTCATTGCCGTCCGCCCGCCGTCGTGTAATCAGGCCGGCGGCCTCCAGCCTGCGGAGGAGTGGCGAGATGGTTGCCGGTTCCTGGGCGAGCGCCTCGCTGATGTTCCGGACAGTCCGCGGGCTCGCCTCCCACAGGCAGAGCATTACCAGGTACTGCGGGTGGGTCAGGTTCAGCTTCTCCAGCACGGGCTTGTAGGCGCCCACAACGCTTCGGGCCGCCACCGTGAGGGCGAAGCACAGCTGGTGTTCCAAAAGCAGGTCCTCGTCCTGCCCCTGCTCACTGCCGGTTGCCGTCATGGCTCCTCCAATTGTTAGTGCACTAATCATTAGCGTACACTTTCAGCAGTAGGCATGTCAGGTAAGGAGCCAGTTTCATGGGTAAGGGCAACTCAGCAGGCAAGGACAACGCTTCGCAGCGCTTTATGCGGGCCACCGGCAAGCTCCGGGCCATCTTCGGCCCCGCAAACCGCTCATCCCTGGGCCATGACATGACGGAGGAAAACCGCAGGCTGCTGGCCCAGCGTGAGGCGGAGACCCAGCAGTGGGAGACCGTAACGCGGCCGGACGGCAGCACCTACGTGGTCCCCAGGAATCCAGAGGACAAGTCCCTCCGCTAAGCCCGGCAATGCTGTCCTGGCCAAGAGCCTTTTCCCGTCCGCGGGCATAAAATAAGGGCACTGGCTCCTGGCGGCAGGAGCCCTTTCCCCCGATATCCGGGAAGGGGGTGGAAACAGTGGCACATGTACTCAGCGGTTTCATGAATCTCACCGAAAGGCTGCGGTTCATCTTCGGCCCGGCCACGCGGCTGGACCCGGATACGCCTGTGGTTCACAAGCATGACGCTTTCGAACAGGCCTCGGAGGAGGACCTCTCGCACTTCGTCGTGGAAACCGATTCGACCGGCCATCACTACGCTGTGCGCCGCGAAGACCTCGAGAAGGAACGCTGAACCGGCCACCCCAGGCTGGCGCATCCCAAACGCAGAAACAGCCGGGCTCCCTTCCGAATTATCGGAAGGGAGCCCGGCTGTTTCTGCGTCCGGCTTCCCAGTGGGGCCGGCTGGGCAGGAGGCCTAGCGGCCGGTACCGCCGTACACCGTGGCTTCGTTTTCGCTGTCCAGGTCAAAGGCCTTGTGGATGACGCGGACAGCCTCGTCCAGCAGATCCGCGTGCGTCACAACAGAAATGCGGATCTCGGAGGTGGAGATCATGTTGATGTTGATCCCGGCGTCGGAGAGCGCCTTGAAGAAGGTTGCAGAAACGCCGGGATGGGAGCGCATGCCGGCACCGATCAGCGACAGCTTGCCGATCTGCTCGTTGTACTCGATGGTCTCGAAACCGATCTGGTCCTGCGCCGCGTGGAGGGCGGCGAGTGCGTCGGCGCCTTCCACGATGGGCAGCGTGAACGAGATGTCCGTCCGGCCAGTGCCGTGGGTGGAAACGTTCTGCACGATCATGTCGATGTTCGAGTGGGCGTCGGCGATGACCTGGAAGATCGCTGCGGCCTTGCCCGGAATGTCCGGAACGCCAACAACGGTGACCTTGGCTTCGGAACGGTCGTGCGCAACGCCGGAGATGATTGGCTGCTCCAAGGCAACTCCCTCTTGTGTGGTGATCTTGTCTTCGGCGCTGGGGATGACCCAGGTGCCTTCGTGCTGGCTGAATGAGGAACGGACATGCAGGGGCACGCCGAACCTGCGGGCATACTCTACGCAGCGCAGGTGGAGGATCTTGGCGCCGGACGCCGCGAGCTCCAGCATTTCCTCGCTGGAAATCCGCTCGATCTTCTGGGCGGAAGGAACTACGCGGGGATCGGCGGTGTAGATGCCGTCCACGTCTGTGTAGATCTCGCAGACGTCCGCCTCCAGGGCCGCTGCCAGCGCCACCGCGGTGGTGTCCGAGCCGCCCCGGCCAAGGGTGGTGATCTCGTTGGTGGCCCGGCTCATGCCCTGGAAACCGGCCACGATGGCGATATTGCCCTTGTCCAGCGCGGTGCGGATCCGGTGGGGATCGACGTCGATGATCCGGGCTTTGCCGTGGATGCCGTCAGTGATCATGCCGGCCTGGGAACCGGTGAATGACTGGGCGGAGGCGCCCAGCTTGTTGATGGCCATGGCCAGCAGCGCCATGGAGATGCGCTCGCCCGCGGACAGCAGCATGTCCATTTCGCGGGCGGGGGCGGAGTCTGTCACCTGGGCGGCAAGGTCCAGGAGTTCGTCCGTGGTGTCACCCATGGCCGAGACGACAACAACCACCTCGTTGCCGGCGGCCTGTGCGTCCACCACGCGTTTGGCAACCCGCTTGATGCCGTCCGCGTCCGCTACGGAGGAACCGCCGAACTTCTGCACGATGAGCTGCTTTGTCACCGCACGGCCGGCGGGCAGCTCCTGCGGCTGCGTTGCGTTGTGCACTTCGGTAGTGGGCGTACTCATGCGCGTACCTTCACTGGATCGGTAGGAGTTTGAGGCCAGGCAGCCTGGCGCCTGGTCGGCGCGACTTCTTCCCCACAGTTTATCGCCGCCCGCTGCCGCGGGTTGAATTGTGACCATTTTCCGGCCGGATAGGCAGCCCCGGGAGGCGTAGGCTCAGAGCGTCGGAATGCAATGACTGTGGGGGACAGGTGCAGATAGATGGCAATGATTTCTGAGGTACCGGGGGATCCGGTCGGGCAGGTGTCCGGCGACGGTATATCGGCGCGGGGCGTCAGCCGAAGCTTCGGCGCGGTGCGCGCCGTCGAACACATGGACTTCCATGCTCCGGCAGGGAAGGTGACGGCCCTGATCGGACCCAACGGCGCCGGCAAAACGACGCTCCTGCTGATGCTTGCATCGCTGTTGGCGCCGGACGAGGGCACGATCAGCGTGGCGGGCCTGGATCCGCTCCGCCACCGCGCCGAGGTCAGAAGGCGCCTGGGTTGGATGCCCGATACGTTGGGTGTGTGGGAGTCATTGACTGCCCGGGAGATCCTGACGCAGATGGCCCGCTTCTACCGGCTGCCGGCCGAAGGCCTCGGCCAAAGGGTGGCCGCCATGCTGGAAAGGGTCCGGCTGGACGATCTTGCGGACCAGCCGGCACGGGTGTTGTCCCGCGGGCAGCAGCAGCGGCTGAGCCTCGCCCGGGCACTGATCCACGACCCTTCCGTCCTGCTCCTTGATGAACCCGCCTCGGGCCTGGATCCGGGCTCGCGGGTGGAGCTCCGCACCATGCTGAGGCAGTTGGCGGCGGAGGGCAAGGCCGTGGTGGTCTCATCCCACGTCCTCAGCGAACTTGACGAAATCGCCGACGGCGCTGTGTTCGTCAATAAGGGCCGCACTGTCCGCCAGCAGACTACGGCCGAAGCGGCCGCTGCAGGACGAAGGTACGCGATCTTCGGCCCGGATCCGGCGGCGCTGGCTGCAAAGCTTACCGGGCTGGGGATGGCGTTCCGCGTCGAGGACGGCCGCCGTCCCGGCGTGAGCCTGGTGCTGAACAGCGACGGCGATGCGGAGCGCCTCCTGCGGGACCTGGTGCTGGCCGGCGTCGGAATCACTTCCTTTGCCCCCGCCAGCGGGGCCCTTGAAGAAACCTACATGAACCTTGAGGGGGAGCGGCAGTGAGCCAGGCAACCGACAACAGGCAGGACACGCCCGGAACCGGAGCGTCAGCCGCCTATCTGGCGGGAATCAGGAATGTGGTGGTCCTGGAGCTGAAGCAGCGCCTGCGTTCACGCGGCTGGTACATCATGCTGGCCATCTGGTTCGTCCTGACCGGTGTGGTCACCCTGCTGACGTGGGCCAGCTGGAACGCTTCTCAGGCTGCCCAGCGGGCCTATGGAGGCTATGTTCCACCGGAGCCCGCTGGCCCCGGTTCCATAATTTTTGAAGTGGTGCTGGCGTTCGTCCTGTTGTTTGCCCTCCTGGTGGCGCCCGCCTTGTCCGCCAATGCCATCACCGGGGACCGGGCAGGCGGCACGCTGGCCATCCTGCAGGTCACCCTGCTCGAACCCGGCCAGATCCTCTGGGGGAAGTTCTTTGCGGCCTGGCTCGCCGCCCTCGCGTTCCTGGTGGCCAGCGCGCCATTCCTGGTCATTGGGGTGGCCCTTGGGGGAATGACCCCTGGGCACGTGCTGGTGGCACTGCTGATGCTGGCTGTTGAAGTGGGAGTGGTGTGCGCCGTGGGCGTGGGGATTTCGGCCCTGGCCGGACGGCCCCTGTTCTCCATCGTGGTGACCTACCTTGCCGTGGCCGGGCTCGTCTTCGGGACGCTGATTTCGTTCATGCTTGGCACAGGCCTGGCCCAGGGCAGCGTCATGGCCAACAACCCGCAGTACCGCCAGTACGCGCCGCTGGAGTCCGGCCCCTTTGGGCCGGAATACACCTGCTCCGGTCCGCTCCGGGAACAGCCTGCCCTCCGCACCGAGCGGGTCGCGTGGCTGCTGGGCATGAACCCCTTTGTGGTGGTGGCCGATGCCATCCCTTACCGCGATCGCACGGCGCAGACGGGCTTCGCCTCCGTGGGGGCCATCGAGGGAATCAGCCAGGGCGCCCGCCAGGCCATGGCCGGTCCGGACGGCACCATCCCCTGCGCCAACGGCGTGGTCCAGCCGGCGTACCTGGGGCAGAAAACACCGCTGTGGCCGCTCGGCCTGGGGCTCCAGCTGGTGCTGTCCGCGCTGCTGATGTGGCTGGGCTGGCGGGCGCTCCGGACACCCGCGCACAAGCTGGCCAGGGGTGTGCGCATCGCGTAGGCCTGGCTCTGGACAGCTCCGCCGTGTTGGGCAACGATAGGACCAGCCGGCGCGCTTGCCGGTCTTAGCTGGGGCTGGGGCCTGTCCGTGGAAAGGCGGGGCTTCCCCATGGCCGACGACGAGCAGCCTGCTGCACAACCAGTCGCCGAACCCTTCTACGAACCCATCGGCGGGAACTCCCACGGTTCCGGCGGTTCCAGCCGGGATGATGACGACGGCGGCCTGGACCAGGTGCGCGGCCGCGGGATGGGCCTGCAGCTGGCGTTGGCTGATGTGGTCCGCACCGTCCGTACCGCCAGGTTCTGGGCACTGGCGGGCGGCGCTGTCCTGGGAACGTGGGCTGCTTCCGGCGCCGCCGTGCTGATGTTTGTGTCGCTGGGGCAGGGAAGTGGCGGGTACAACGCCCCACTGCTGGCGTACGCGCTCGCCGCAACCCTGATGCCGTCCGTGGGGGCCTTTGTTGCGGTGGCCTGGGGCATGCAGGGCTACAAGCAGATGGCCGCAGCCGGGGAGCCTGCCGCGGGCGGCGGAATCCTCCCGGCATTGCTGGCCACAACATTCCGTGGGTTGGTCCTGGCTGTCCTAACGCTCTGCGTGCTGATGTTCCAGGCGCTGGTTGCCGGTGAAGCGGGTGCTGTGGCGGCAGCCGCGGCAGGGGTCACCGCTGTCGAGGGCGCCCTTTTCGGCGCCGTTGGGGTGGCGGCCGCGGCGGGGAAGTCGGGACCGGCCCGTGTGGCGGGCTGGGCGCTCGCGGCAATCCTGGTGGCTGGCTCGGCCGGGGCAGCTGCCGCCCTGGTCCCCTTGGTCCGGGTGGTGGAACCGGTGACCGTGGCCGTGAATGTGCAATGGGGCCCGGCCGGCACCCCGGTGGCGTACGAGTGTTCGGAAGTCCCGGCCGGGGTAGCCGAGGTCTACCATACCGAGCGCATCATGTGGCTGGCCGCCATCAGCCCTTCAGTGGTTTTCCTGGCCGTGGGGGCTGATGCCGATCCGGCCGGAAGAGTCCTGGGATGGGTGCCGGCGGCCCTGCAGGAAGCGGGGGACGGCACCCAGGTCCCCTGTGTGAACGGGGAACCGCGGGCCAGGGATTCGGCGCGCATGCCGCTGCCTGTAGTGGGAATTGCCGGCCAGGCCCTGGTGGCCGGAGCGCTGCTGGCCGCCGGAAACAAGGTTTCGTCGCGCCGGCGTTCGCTGCCCTGACACTACCCCCGCCCGATCAGGTGAGGGCGTTCCGGCGGCCCTCGAACGCCCGGCCCAGCGTGACCTCATCCGCGTATTCCAGGTCGCCGCCCACCGGCAGGCCGGAGGCAAGGCGGGTCACGGTGATGCCGATTGTCTTGAGCATGCGCGCGAGGTAGGTGGCGGTGGCTTCACCCTCGAGGTTGGGGTCCGTGGCGATGATGACTTCCTGGATGGCGCCGTCATTGAGCCGGGTCAGGAGCTCACGGATGCGGAGCTGCTCCGGTCCGATGCCCGCAATCGGGTTGATGGCGCCGCCCAGCACGTGGTAACGGCCCCGGAATGAGCGCGTTCGTTCCACGGCCAGGACATCCTTTGATTCCTCCACCACGCAGATGACCGCTGGATCCCGGCGCGGGTCACGGCAGATGTTGCACAGTTCCTGCTCGGTGACGTTCCCGCAGACAGTGCAGAACTTGACCCGTTCCTTGACGGTGGTGATCGCCTCAACCAAGCGCTTCATGTCCTGCGGATCAGCTTCGAGGATGTGGAATGCCAGCCGCTGGGCCGACTTGGGGCCCACTCCGGGAAGGCGTCCGAGCTCATCGATCAGCTCCTGGACAGCACCTTCGTACACTATTTCCCCTTAGCTTGGGATGGATTGCGGGCAGGTCAAAGGCTTATCAACGGTTTCCCCGGTTGGACCCGGGTAACCGTCAATACCGCGGTGTGATGGGGCTTCCGTCGGGCGAGCGCTCCTCAATCAGCTTTCCGCCCAGAATACGCTCTACCGCGGCACGGCCGAACACGCCGGACTCCTCGATGGTCTCATCATCGGCGCTCGGTATGTCCTGGACATAGGTGGCAGCAGCCGCCACCGCGCGTGCAGGGGCCTTGGCGCGCCCGGCTTCCGCTTCAGGACTGTTGGAGAGGCGCTGGTAAAGGCTTTGCCGGGCCTCGGCTGCGGCAGCGGCGGATGACTGAGGAGCGGGGGCAACGTGAGAGGGAACCGCTGCGGGAGCAGACGAGGCTGACGCCATGGCGTACTCAGGTTCCCGCGCGTTATCCGCCACGGAATTGCCCCCGCCCGCTTCCTCCGCGCCAAACCGTCCCGCACCCGGAGCTGATGCAGACGGGTCCAGGCCCCAGTCCGGCTCCGGGCTGGTGCCGGCCTTCGTGACCGGGATTGAAGGCGGGACCTGGGCTGTGGCCGGTTCGTAGCGCGGGGGAGCAGCGGGCCCGGCAGGTGCGCCCTCCGGCACTGCAGCGGCGGCTGCCCTGCCCACATTGCTTTCCTCGCCCACTACCCAAATTCCAGGCGCCTGTTCCACGGCCCGGGTCCAGGGGTCATGGGGTGGTGCAACAGCTTTGGTGGCAGCGCCGGGCTGCCCGTGAAGTTGAGCGCCCGGTGGGTTAGCGCCCTCGGTGTTAACCGGGGCCGAACCGGCCAGCGAAGATACCTTCGTCGCGGCACCCCTGCGGGGGGTGCCCGATGGGCTTGAACCAGCCGGCGTTGCTGAGGACTGGGACCTGTTGGACGGCGCCCAGTCCAGGGGAGGCTCTTCGTCCAGAGGGGGAGCGTCTTCGTCCCTGGCCGGACCCCAATCGTCGTCGGAGTATGAGTAATCTCCCGCCGGGGCGGCGTAAGTCGCCGGAACGGGGGCGGAGTCCGCCTGGGCAGGAACCTGCACCGCAGGCTGTCCGGACGCGGGCAGCCCGGCACCGCTCCCGGAAAGCGGGGCTTGAGGTGCCGTGGCTGCTGCCTGGGCCACCCCGTCCGGGGCAACGCCGTGGGCCCGGCCGGCATCATCCTGTCCCAGCCCGGGACGTGCGGGTTGCTGGTGGTTTGCGTCCGGCACAGGGTTCTGCTGGTTCGCGGGGAGGAACCCGCTTGCCACGCCCGCCTGGTGGGCGGCATCGCTTCCCGTCGGAGCAGGACTAGGAGCAGGAGAAGGAGCGGGTGCCGGAGCCGGCGCCAGCCCCCAGGCGACGTCAGCCGAAGTTGCCGGGGCCACCCGGCTGGCTGGCACTTTTGGGTTTGGGTCAGAGCTCGCCTGCGTGCCGCCACCGGCTGACGCAGTGATTTGGCAGTCGATGCCTACGGTCTTGTGGATGGCCTGGCGCAGATTCTCCGAATGGTCTGCCCGGCCGAAGGCACCGGCAAGTCCGGACGTGGTGAATGCCAGGGTGAGGCTGTGGCCGTCGAAGGCGGCGACCTGGGCGTTGGGTTCAACGAGGGCCCACGTACTGCGTTTGATTTTGGACAGGGTCTGCAGGACGTCGGGCCAGGCGCGGCGCAGGACCTCCACGTCTCCCATCGGTCCCGGAGCAGCGGCAGGCGCCGCCGCGGCGGGTGCCGCCGGGGCAGGCGACTTCTCCGCCTGGCCGGCAGGGGGAGCTGCTTGGGGCTCGGCGGCGGCCGCCGGGCCGGGACGCTGGGGGGCGGCGGGACCCGGCGTTTGGTCGGCGCCCTCGGCCCGGCCGGAACCCGGCGTCTGCATGGCACCTCGCGCCGAAGCAGGCGCACCGGCAGCATCCGGCCCCACCTGGGCCTCCGTTGAGCCAAAGCCGGGGCCGCGGCCGGCTGAACGGTCCGAAGGGGCTGAACCGTTCGAAGTGGCTGAACCGTTCGAAGGGGCTGAACCGTTCGAAGGGGCTGAACCGGCGGACGGGGCCGAACGATCCGTAGGGGCCGACGACGGACGGTTTCCAGCCCGTTCCTCCACCGGCCAGTCACTGGTGCTGACGCGCGGAGCGGTCAGGGGAGCGCGGGGTTCGCCCACCGCGGGGACGGAATCCCCGGCGGAGCCCGCACCGGCGGAGGCCGGGGCGGCAGCTGCCGGGCCATCAGCTGACTGGCCATCAGGTGCCTGGCCCCCGGGCGCTTTGGTGGCTGCCGGCAACACCGGGCTGCTGGCTGCCGCGCCCGCATCCGCCGGAGCGGCAGGCGCTGGCCTGGCGGTATCCAGGGCCGGAACAATGGCCTCGGCGGCGCCAGCTGAAGGCACCGGAGCCGAGGGCCTTGCTTCCCGGGCAGGGGCCTTAACTGCGGCGGGTTGGGGTGCTGGGGGAGCGGGAAGTGTGGCGGCGTCGGCACCCGCCCCGGCCGGAGCACCGACGTCGTTGCCGGCGTAGTTCAGCCTGCGCTCCACGCGGTCTATCCGCGCCGCCATGCCGCGCTCGTTCTGCTCCGAGCTGGGCAAAAGGATCCGGGCGCACAGCAGCTCGAGGTGCAGCCGCGGGGACGTGGCGCCGGTCATCTCGGTCAGGGCCGTGTTGGTGACGTCGGCGGCGCGTGACAGCTCGGCCGCCCCCAGGTTATGGGCCTGGTTCTTCAGGCGGGCAATCTGGTCCGCAGGCATGCCGCGGAGAATGGTCTGGGCGCTTTCCGGCATGGCCTGGACGATGATGAGGTCCCGGAACCGCTCCAGCAGGTCCTCAACGAAGCGGCGGGGATCGTGGCCGGTTTGGATCACGCGGTCCACGGCACGGAAAACGGTAGCGGCGTCAGAAGCGGCAACAGCCTCAACCACGTCATCCAGCAGCGAAGCGTGAGTGTATCCGAGCAGCGCCACGGCAAGCTCGTAGTCCAGGCCGTTCGGCCCGGCGCCGGCCATCAGCTGGTCCAGGACGGAGAGGGAATCACGGACAGAGCCGCCGCCGGCACGGATTACCAGCGACAGTACGCCGGGGGCAACCGGGACGTTCTCCTGGTTACACAGGAGCTCCAGATAGGCCATCAGGGGTTCCGGCGGCACCAGCCGGAACGGGTAGTGGTGGGTGCGGGAACGGATGGTCCCGATGACCTTGTCCGGCTCCGTGGTGGCGAAGATGAATTTGATGTGTTCCGGCGGTTCTTCCACGATCTTCAGCAGGGCGTTGAAACCGGCGGACGTGACCATGTGGGCCTCGTCAATGATGAAGATCTTGTAGCGGTCCCGCACCGGTGCGTAGGTGGCCCGCTCGCGGAGGTCCCGCGCATCGTCCACGCCGCCGTGGCTGGCGGCGTCAATCTCTATGACGTCCAGCGAGCCGGAGCCGCCGCGGGCAAGCTCGACGCAGCTGGAGCAGGTTCCGCAGGGGGTATCCGTGGGGCCCTGTGCGCAGTTGAGGCAGCGCGCAAGGATGCGGGCGGACGTGGTCTTGCCGCAGCCCCTGGGACCGGAGAAGAGGTAGGCGTGGTTGACCCGGTTTTTCCGTAAAGCGGTCATCAACGGCTCGGTGACATGCTCCTGCCCGATAACGTCAGCAAACGAATCCGGACGGTACCTGCGGTAGAGGGCGGTAGTAACTGTCACAGAGAAAACCCTACCAATCCGGGCCGACATCCTGCCGCCCTGTGGGGGAATAGTAAAGACCCCCCATGCACCCGCCAGAGCCCATTTACCCTTGCTACCTTCCGGTCCTGGGGGAGTTCAACAGGATGACGCCACATGAGGGGCCGTCAGATACTTTACCCGAACTTCCGGCCTGACTCGAATCGGCCCCTGATCAGCGCCAGCCCTCCACCGGCCAGCTCATAAAGGCCGGTTCCTCGTAGGGATGCGCCGCCCGCAGCGCTTCAACCACGGCGCCCAGCATTGGCTGCCCAACCACGCATTCGATCTTGTCCTCTGCCACCTCTTCAGGCTTTCCCACGTGCCCAAGGTACGGTTCGGAGCCCTCCCGGGGAGTAAAGCGGCCCGTCCCGGGCGTGACGAACGAACAGTGCGAGTAGTTGCCGATCCTGCCGGCCCCGGCGTCACCGATGGCCTTGAGGAGGCGGTCCGTGTGGGAGCGGGGGACGTAGACCACCAGTGCATGCAGCTCATTCATAGTGTCCATCGTCCCCGAAAGCTGCCGGAAAGCTGCCTGGCAGCAGCCGGAAAGCGGGCCAAACTCGTTGCTTATCCCGGCGGCTCCCCTGATTATGGGTACATACACCGATTGGGGCAATCTCCAGATTGTGAGCTGCGTGGCCTGGCTGAACGGGGCCGGACCCGGCAGCTCAACGGTGGTCCGGGGAATGGACGCGTTGGGGGCGTCCATTTCGTGGTTTAAGGAGTAGGGCACGTGTCCTCGGGGCTTGCGGAGCGTGGCCGGTTCCGGCCAATTGGGCGATGCGGAAAACATCAGGTAACCTAGTATCTGCTTTTGTTTCAGAAGCAGCTGGAGAATTCGCCTAGCGGCCTATGGCGCACGCCTGGAACGCGTGTTGGGTTAACGCCCTCGGGGGTTCAAATCCCCCATTCTCCGCCGGTAAGGACCCGGCTCCCGTACAAGCGGGGGCCGGGTCTTTTCATTTGCGGCAGCGGTTATCCCGCCTCAGCGGCCGGCACGCCCAGCCGGCGGAGCCGTTCCCTGGCGGCGAGCTCGCTTGGACCCCGCCGTCCCAAGGCCAGGCGTACGACGCCGAGAACCACCTTCGTGCTGAGTCTCACCGGCAGCGGCACGGGACCCAGCCGCGGAACTTCCAGCCCGAGCATCTGGCGGTACCGCGGCTCCAGGCTGTACACCGCGCCTGCGAACAGGACCCGGTAACCCGGCCGGAGCATCCGGTTCAGGGGCGGGTTGCGGATGAATCCCACCGTCTCTGCCACGCGGGCGTCAACGCGGAGTTCACCGCTTTCGTACCAGCGGTCAAGCTGCCCGTGCATGTCCGCCTCGCTGAGCGGCGGGTCCTCCACTCCCATCAGCCTGCCCGCCTGGGCCCACTCCCGGACGTACGCGTCCGCCCCTCCGGGAATCGTGCCTCCCCACAGCTTGTGGGCGGTGAGGAAGGCGTCCGTGAAGGCCAGATGGATCCAGTTGGCCAATTCCGGATCGTTGGCGCTGTAAGCGCGCGGCGCCCCGTGGTTGTCGCTATAGCTGCCCTGGACGGCCTCGTGCAGGCGGCGCACCCTCCATGAGGCGTTCTCCGCGGCCTCCCTGGAGCCGTAGGTGACAGTGAAGATCCAGCGAATGGTGTTGGCCAGCCGGCGCAGGGGATCCTCGCGGAAGTTTGAATGTTCGTGGACGCCGGCAAGAGCGCCGGGGTGCAGGGACTGCATCATCAGGGTGCGGATTCCGGCAACGATGGGCGACATTGAACCGTGCACTGCCCATACGGCGGACCCCGGAAGGTGGTGCCCCGGGTCATCACCTTCGGCAAGATCGAGTTGCCACTGCTGAACTCCTTCTGAGCCGTTGCTGAAGGTGCGGACCAGCCGCTTTTTAATGGGACTGAGGATGTTCTTGATGGTGCACGCCCTCCTGTGGAGAACCGGCTGATGAGCTTATGGTAAGCACGATTCAGCGACCGCCGCAGTGTGTGGCCTGGTACCACCGGGCGGCGCTGTGGACGATTTCTCTCCACAAAAACCCCAAAGTATCCCTACTGTGGGGTTCACATGGGCGGCGGCCGTATGTTCATATAGGAGGTACCGTCAAGACAGCGTGCGGTGACCACGTCCTGGAGTCAGTTTTGTGGACAATCATGCCGTTTCCGCGAAGGACAATGAGAACCCCAAGGGCTTTTGCCTGCCTGTTGCTCGTGCCTTGGCCGCCACCGGTGTACTCGCCATCTCCGTCTGCGCCTTCAACGCCTCCGGCAGCGCCCCTGAACCGGGTACGGCAGTGGCATCCGTCGCCCGCCCCGCCGCGGGTGCCGGTGCTGCAGGGAACTCGACTGGCGTCGGTACCAGCACTGGCGCTGGGACTGGGGCCACTGGCACTGGGGCCGCGGAGCCGCCGTCGGACAATCTTGTGGCGGGCCCCCAGACTGCTGCCATCCTGGCCGCTCCCCAAGCACACGTTGCTTTTCCGCGTCCGCTCGTAGGGGGTTCCGCTGAGGGTGGTCCGGCGCCGGTGACCGTAGAGTTGACGGGGATGGGAAGGCCGCCGGCAGGTTACCTCATGGCTCCCCTTAAACTACTGGTCCCCACGTCGCCGTTCGGGTTCCGGGTAAGCCCGCTGTCCGGGTTGGCGGGGGATTTCCATCTGGGCCAGGACTATTCGGCTCCCTGCGGCACCGCAGTTTACGCGGCAGATTCAGGGGTGGTCCGTGCAGCGGGGTGGCATCCGTGGGGCGGTGGCAACCGGGTTGAAATCGACCACGGCAACGGACTTATCACCACCTACAACCACCTCGAGTCCATAGCCGTCCGCAGTGGTGACTCCGTGAAGGTTGGCCAAGCCATTGCGCGGGTTGGGACAACCGGCTGGTCGACAGGATGCCACCTGCACTTCGAAACGATCCTGAACGGCCGCCACACCAGCCCGTTGAAGTGGCGCCTGATGGCGGTACATGCATTCGTCGCCGGACCTGCTGAGTCGCTGACCTACCTGCCGGGCATCGGTGCGCCGTCCATCGGACCCCTACGCTGGACCATCCCGGTGGGTCTGGGCAGCGAGGCTCCTTCGGCCGCGCCCTGGGCAAATTTGCCGACGAGGGCGGCTGCTTCCTCTTCCCCGATGTCGCCGTTGCTGATTGCGGCAGGTGACACGGGGCCTGGCACACCGACAACGTCGCCGTCGGAGCCGGGCACGGTATCGCCGTCGCCGTCGGAGCCGGGCACAGCGTCGCCGTCGCCGTCGGAGCCGGGCACAGCGTCGCCGTCGGAGCCGGGCACAGCGTCGCCGTCGCCGTCGGAGCCGGGCACAGCGTCGCCGTCGCCGTCGGAGCCGGGCACAGCGTCGCCGTCGCCGTCGGAGCCGGGCACGGTATCGCCGTCGCCATCGGAGCCCGGCACGGTATCGCCGTCGCCAACGGAGCCGATTCCAGCCGAGCCGGCCCCGACGGAGCCTGTGCCGGCGCCGGTCGAGCCTGCCCCGGTTGAGCCTGCTCCGGCGCCGGTCGAGCCTGCCCCGGTTGAGCCTGCTCCGGCGCCGGTCGAGCCCGCCCCGGTTGAGCCTGCTCCGGCGCCGGTCGAGCCCGCCCCGGTCGAGCCTGCCCCGACGCCGGTCGAGCCCGCCCCGGTCGAACCTGCACCAACTGAGCCGGCCCCGATCGCGCCTGCACCGACCGAGCCGATGCCTGCGCCGGTTGAACCTGCGCCGACCGAGCCTTCCCCCACCGACCCTGCGCCATCGGTAACCGACACCTCCGCGTCACTGGCCCCCTAGGTCCGCCGGGATTCCCTTGCAGGAAACTCCAAGCCAGGACCAATACAGTGGTCCGCTGGTAACGAATTCCATGCATGGACAACTTTTTGGGGAAGCAGCCTGTGACCACTGACCTGTACCGGATCCCGCTGGCCCTGAACGACGGCACCTTGACCGATTTCGGCAGGTTCAGGGGCAAGGTGGTGCTTGTGGTCAACGTTGCCTCCAACTGCGGGTTTACGCCCCAATACGCGGGGCTGGAGACGCTCTATGAAAAGTTCCGGGAGCGTGGGTTTGAGGTGCTCGGCGTCCCGTGCAACCAATTCGCAGGCCAGGAACCCGGCAGCGACAGCGAAATCGCCGAGTTCTGCCAGCGCAACTTCGGCGTAACGTTCCCCCTCACCGCCAAGGCTGACGTACGCGGCAAGAACCAGCACCCGCTGTTCACGGAGTTGACCAAGTTCAAGGGCGGGCTGCTGCCCGGATTGGTGAAATGGAACTTTGAGAAGTTCCTGGTCAACAGGGACGGCCTCGTCGTGAACCGCTTCGCGCCAACAGTGGAGCCCGATTCGGCCCAAGTTATCGACGCCGTCGAAGAGGCCCTCTGTTGAAAAAGGGCCGCTTCGCCGAACCGCGCGGCAGAAAAGCGCAGTTCTTTCATTTTTTTCCACATCAGCTACGGCGATTTACCCAAAGTTTGCCAAATGTCTGATTGGATAAACATTACTGAAGGGTACAAGGGAAGCGCCGTTTCCCACCGACCACAGAGGCAGCAATGGAGCACATCGAGGCCGAACACCCCCGGCCACGCCACTTCCTACTCCACCTGAGCGATCCCCACCTGATGGGAGGTCCGGACCCCCTTTACGGCGTTGTTGACAGCGAAGCGCGCCTCATCCAGCTCTTCGAAGAGGTGAAGGCATCCGGGGCCCGGCCGGAGGCGGTGATCTTCACCGGCGACCTCGCCGACAAGGGCGATCCCGAAGCCTACGTGAAACTCCGGGCCATCGTTGAGCCTGCGTGCGAAGAACTGGGCGCCCAAGTGATCTGGGCGATGGGCAACCACGACAACCGGGCCAACTTCCGGACTGGCCTGCTGGACGAAGCCCCGAATGACGCCCCTGTGGACAAGAGCTACTTCGTCAACGGGCTGCGCGTTATCACCATGGATACTTCCGTCCCTGGCTACCACCACGGCGAGCTGAGCCCCTCGCAGCTGGACTGGCTGACGCGGCAACTGGATACCCCTGCCCCGGACGGCACCATCCTGGCGCTGCACCACCCGCCCATACCCTCCATCCTGGATCTCTCGGTCCTGGTGGAGCTGCGGGACCAGGCATCGCTCGAGGCAGTAGTCCGGAACTCGGATGTCCGCACCATCCTCGCTGGTCACCTGCATTACTCGACGACGGCGAGCTTCGCAGGCATTCCTGTGTCCGTGGCCTCAGCCAGCTGTTACACGCAGGACCTCAACGTTCCCGTCGGCGGCACCCGTGGCCAAGACAGCGGGCAATCCTTCAACCTGGTCCACGTATACGAGCACACGATCGTCCACTCGGTGGTTCCGCTTGGCACGTCGACGACGGTGGGGGAGTACGTCTCCCCGGAAGAGACCGAGTTTCGGCTGGCCGCTGCAGGGATCCGGAGGCCGGAAACCGCGAAGCAGCGGAACAGCGCGAAGCTCGGCCTCCCTACAAGCCGCTAGCCCGACGTCCTACTTTTCCCAGGGCGCCTTGATGGGGAAGTACTTCTCCAGGAAGTCGGTGACCAGTTTGGCGCGCTCGTCGGCGTCCACCTCGGGGAAGCTGCCGTCGTTCAGGCAGAAGAAGTCCATGTTCCGCTTGGCGAGCAGCTTGGGCAGGTAGTTCAGTCCCGTCCGCATGGTGGTGTCCACGTAACGGACCTTGGCCGCGGTCTGGGTCACGGCCCGGCCGGTGAGCAGGGCGTAGTAGTGGTAGAAGGAGTTGGTCACGGAGATGTTGTCCGCCGCCCTGAAGCGGCTGGCGGCCGTCTTCCGGAATTCCTCCGGGAACTCGCGTTCCATCTTCGCCACCACGCTGCGCCGCAACGGCGCAGCGGTGTGCTCCAGGTGCCGGGTGGTGATGCGCCCGAACCTGTTCCACAACAGCTTGCGGTTGACCCGGGCCGCATTCTCGAACCCGCTGCGCTCCGCCGCGTTCTCGCCCAGGCCGATCCGGGTTTCCGCCTCGATGAACTTGGTGATGCCGCCCGGCGTGAAGAACAGGTCCGGGCTGACCGGCCGGCCGAAAAACATGTCGTCATTGGAGTACAGGAAGTGCTCGGACAGGCCTTCGATGTTGTGGAGCTGGCACTCCACCGCCTGCGAGTTGTGCGTGGGCAGCACGGAGGGGTCCGAGAAGAACTCCTCACTGCGGACGATGGTCACCGACGGGTGTTCCGCCAGCCACCCGGGTGCCGGTGAATCCGTGGCAATAAAGATGCGGCGGATCCAGGGCGCAAACATGTAGACGGACCGCAGCGCGTACTTGAGCTCGTTGATCTGCCGGAAGCGGGCCTCGTGGTCATCGCCTTCGCCCAGGACAACGTCCTTCTGCTGGGCGCGGCGGGCGGCAATGTATTCAGGGGAACTGCCGTCCACCCAGGAGAACACCAAGTCGATGTCGAAGCTGATGTCGCTGGCGTGGTCCGCGAACATGTTCTCAATGGTGGGCCAGGTGTGGCCGTAACGTTCAACGGTGCCGCGGACGGCGTCCTGCCGGAGCAGGGTCCTGCGTGTGAGGGAGTTCTCGATCGGCAGGATGATCTCGTCGCCCTTGAAGGACCACAGCTCAATCTGGACACCGGCGGAGGCTCCGAACTCAAAGCCGCCGGCGGGCTCCACCCGCGGCCGGTAGAGGCGGAAGATGCGTGCCTGCCGGTTGGAGGAGAGTTCGCCGTCCGCAACCAGCAGGGAGGTCTTCTTCTTGGCGTCCACGGTCATGGAATAGAAAGGTTCGTCCTGGCACGCTTCCACCAGGGCAGCCCGGAGCTTCTTCCTGTCCTTCCAGTCCAGGGCAACGACGGGGCGGTCATTGTTGCCCCTGACCAGCAGGTATGCCAGGCCCGCGTTGGCCAGCACATTCCTGACGAACAGCAGGTCCTCCACCATGGCCTGGTAGGGAGTCCTGTTGTAGTTGATCAGCGCGATGCGGCCCTTGTGCGTGATCACGTCAGGGCGCGGGTTGAGGCGCTGCTCAGCTTCCGCCGAGGTGATCTCGGCGTGGAATTGTTCCTCTACGGATGCCTGGCCGCCGTAGTAGACCTCGTCTTGTACCGGTGCTTCTGTAATGGTGGTCTCCGTGCTGCGTAATAGTTAGCGTTCCTATGTGCATGATAGCCCCGCCCGTGAAACGGCAGGTTGCGGGCAGCCAATGCCCGGAAGGGGCTCAGGCGCCCAGCGCCTCCCGCCAGCTGCGCAGGAAAGCACCGCCGGCGTCGTCGTGGATTACTGACGGGGCCAGCCCCAGGTCCTGGGCCGTGAGGACTGCGTAGGGTTTTTCCGGGATGCCGTCCGCGGGCCGGACATCCACGTGCTTGACCGGATGGTCGTTGTGGTGGAGCCAGTCGGCCATGGCGTAGTCCGTGCGCGAATCGCCAACGGTCCGCCAGGCCTCCGGGGTAATGCCCTGTGCCGCGAGCAGTTCCACTGCCCGGCTGGCCCCCAGGTCCTTCCCGAGCCGCACGGACTCGATGTCCGTGGAAATGATGGTGGGGTCCACGCGGTAGTCCACCTCGTCGTCGGAATTGGGGGCGTGGTGGTCCAACCGCACCACTCCCATGCCGTGGCGGGCCATCAGGTCCATGGCGTCGGCGTCGAAAAGCTTCTGCTCGGCCAGGTACTCGGCGCTGGGCACCTCGATGTGCTGCTCCACGGACACCATGGCCCGCTTGGTTTCGTCAAAGAACATGTGTGCGGCGTAGTCCTCCGCCACCATCCGCCGGATGTCGTCCCCGTAGGCTGCCGGCACGGCGAGTTCGCGGTCCACGTGGATGGGGCCCGGACCCGCTGCGGTGTAGCTGAACCAGACGGCGCCCTTCTCGCAGACGGCGTGGATGATGGTGCCTGACGGAATCCCCGCGGCGATCATGGGTTCCATCACCTGTTCCCGGATGAAGGCGTCCGAGCGCCCGGTGTTGAAAACTACAGGTATCCCGGCGGCGGCGAGGGCCACCAGGTCATCGATGATGTCCCGCTTCACATCACGCGTGACCGGACTCGCCACCGGGCCATCGACGTCGAGCAGGAGTGCCAGCGGCGGCGTAGCGCGTGCGTGGACTCCTGGTGCGGACACGGCGGGGGACTCGGATGCTGTCATGCTTCTATTCTGTCAGCAGCGCCCGGGGCGGGCTGTCCGGCGGCCATCGGGCTCCGCGTGTGACACATGGTCACTGTTTGGCCACAACCTGCAGGAGGCACGGCCGGGTACTTTCGCTGGGCGTGCAGGATGCCTAGTGTGGCAAGGTGATATTCAAAGCTGTGGGCGAGGGCCGCCCTTACCCCGACCATGGTTACACCACGCCCAAGGACTGGGCATCGCTTCCGCCCCGGCCGGTCCGGCTGGACGAGCTGGTGACCACCAAGCGCACCCTTGACCTGGAAGCCCTGCTGGCCGAGGACTCCACCTTTTTCGGTGACCTGTTCCCGCACGTGGTGCAGTACCAGGGGACCCTGTACCTGGAGGACGGGCTGCACCGCGCCGTCCGCACGGCCCTGCACCAGCGCACTGCAATCCACGCCCGCGTCCTGGTGCTCGATGGCTAGGAAGCAGCAGCAGGACTCCAGCATCCTCCACGGCCACCGCGTTGTCACCGGCCCCGAGCTGCGGGCCACCTTTGAGGCGGCCCGCGACGCCGACGACACCGCCCGCGTGCGGCGCCGGGCGCTGCACGGGGTGGTCCTGGTCCTCCTTATCGGCCTGATCGTGGCGGCCATCATTACCGCGGTGGCCATCATCGACGGACGGCTGAAGTTTCCCGCCACAGCGCCGGCCGAACAAGCCATCTCCACCTGCCCGGCCGCCACCTTTGACTACACCCCCCACGAGCAGATCAACCTCAACGTCTACAACTCCACCAGCAGGCCCGGGCTTGCCCGCGCAGTGGCGGATGAGTTCCTGGCCC
Organism: Pseudarthrobacter sp. L1SW; assembly: GCF_020809045.1. Taxonomy (NCBI): domain Bacteria; kingdom Bacillati; phylum Actinomycetota; class Actinomycetes; order Micrococcales; family Micrococcaceae; genus Pseudarthrobacter; species Pseudarthrobacter sp. L1SW. Next base: position 593,809 of record NZ_CP078079.1, read on the forward strand.
GGAAGTTCGTGGTGGGCGCGGTGTCCAACATCGATGCCGGCTACCGTGGCATTGCTGCCGTGGTTTCCGGGGCAGCCGGGCAGGCCGCCGCCTTCAGTGTCCAGCGCAACCTGCCGGGTTCGGACTACTTCCAGGACAGCAGGACAGACGGAAGCGTGGACGTGATCCTCTCCCAGGACTACAAGGCGCTGGCCCCGCCCGAGCTCGTTGACCAGACGCCCGGGAAGCTGGCCTGTCCACGCGAAAGCCGCCGCATTGCCGACGACGACAAATGGCCCGTCATCCCGTCGGCCGCACCAACGCCTTAAGGCGCCGTTGCGCTGTCAGATTCTGCCCTTGGACCGGCCGGATGGGGCCCGTCAGTGGTAGGGCAACTCAGCCGGCCACCGCGGGAAGCGGTGCCAGCCGGACGGGGCAGCCGTCGTCGTCGAACCTTGCCCCCGCACCCAGCTGGATGAAGCGCACCGTCCGGGCCACCCGCGCCTCCAGCTCGGCGGGCTCGTCGCTGCCCCGGGCCGCGCTGGAGGACAGGGTGCCCAGGATCAGCTGGGCCTGCTGGTTGACATCCGCCGCGGGCAGGTAGCCCTGCTCCATTCCGTCCCGCAGGATCCCCTGCAGCATGATGCTCAGTTCGCCCACGTGGTTGGCGAGTTTGGCAAAGGACGACGGCGAGAGCACAGCTCCCATGGCGGGTCCCGGCGGGAGGTGGCGGCGGCTAAGGTCCACCACCTGGGCGCGGACGTACAGCGCGAGCCTGTCCACGGGGTTGTCCAGCTGGCCCAGCGAGTCCCGCAGTTCGGCGAGGAACTTTTCAGTCTCATCCAGGGCGTAGGAAATCAGCAGCTCTTCGATGTCCGCGTAGTAGTTGTAGACCGCGGTCCGGCCCACGCCCGCGTGCCGTGCCACATCCGTCATGGTCAGGCCCGGCAGGCCATGGGAAAAAAGGAGTTCGCCGAAGGCCGTGAGGATGCGGCGCTGGGTGTCCGCTCGCTGCTCGGCGTTGCTGGCCGCTGAAATCCTGGGCATACAGACACTTTACCGCTATGTGTCAGTAAACGTCCTGCCCGTTCCTCGCGCGCTTTCCTAGACCGGGCAGCCGTCCGGTCCGCAGGCCTCCCCGTCACCGGAGTTGACCAGGACCAGGGGATTGGCTTCCTGCCATGCCTGGTTGAGGGCGGCTGTGAAAGTTTCCGCGGGTTGGGCCCCAGAGAGTCCGTACTTCCGGTCGATGACGAAGAACGGGACGCCGCTGATGCCCAGGGACCTCCCCTCCTCGAAATCGAAACGGACCGCGTCCGCGTATTTGTCGGTGGTGAAGAGCTCATCCACTTCAGCGGGGTCGATGCCGAGCTCGACGCCGAGCGACGCCAGGTACTGCCGGCTGCCGATGTCCTTGCCATGTTCGAAATGGTCACTGAGCAGGCGTTCCTTGGCCTCGTCCTGCTTGCCGTGGGCAGCGGCAAGTTGGATCAGGCGGTGAGCGGTGAAGCTGTTGGCCACCACCACCGCGTCGAACCGGTAATTCAAGCCTTCCGCCTTCGCCTGTTCGGCAACGTGGCCGAACATCTGCGATACCTGCTCCGCGGGGATGCCCTTGCGGGAGCTCAGGTACTCCAGTTCAGTGCCGTCGTAGTGCTCGGGAAGGGTGGGGTCCAGCTGGTAGCTGCGCCAGGTCACATCCACGGACTCACGGTGCGGGAAAGCGGCCAGTGCAGCTTCGAAGCGCCGCTTGCCAATGAAGCACCACGGGCAGGCGACGTCGGACCAGATCTCAATCTTCATGCTGTTGGGAACAGCGGGACACTCGCTGCCATTCCGGGCGCCCGTTATGAGATGCCCCACAGTGGGTCTTGTCCCGGACGGGTATCTGGGCAATAGTCAGATGGTGGGCTAAGCAAATGCCCTTGGGGCAGCACGCTCCGAAGCGCGCGGACCGAAGCTGGTCCGCTGGGTAAGGTGCCCGGCCCACTGGGGGAGCCTGGCCTGTCATTTTCCTGGAGGACAGGGATGAGGATAGGACTGGTTGCAGGACCGTGGATCACGGTCCCGCCCAAAACGTACGGCGGAACAGAAAGAGTAGTGGACAGCCTTGCCAGGGGCTTCGCTGCTGCCGGGCATGAGGTGTTGTTGGCGGCGCCGTCTGACAGCACCTGTCCCGTACCCATAGTCCCGGGCATGCGGCCATCGGTTCCGGGGGAGTTGAGCCTTACGCTTTCCGAACTGAGCCACGTGGCCCGTTCGTATGCCGGCCTGGCTGACGTGGACATCATCCATGACCACACTTTGGCCGGCCCGCTGTATTCGGAGCGGCCGGAGCGTATCCCCGTGGTGACCACAGTCCACGGTCCGCTCAATGCGGAAGCGAAGGACGTTTACGCCGCCATAGCCCGGAGGGCCGCTATTGTCGCCATCTCCCGTGACCAGTGTTCGCGTGCCCCCGAGGTGCCTGTCACGCGCGTCATCCATCACGGAATGGCCCTTTCCTCCGTGCCGGTGGGCTCCGGAAGTGGGGGCTACCTGTGCTTCGTGGGGAGGTCCTGCCCTGACAAGGGCCTGTTGGAGGCCGTCCATGTAGCCCGCGGGGCAGGAATGCCGCTGAGGATTGCCGTCAAGATGCGCGAGCAGGAAGAAATCCGCTATTTCCGTGAGGTCATCGAACCAATCCTGGGACCCAACGAGGACTTTGTGGGGGAGGTGGACGATGCCGCCAAATACAAGCTGATGGGCGAAGCGCTGGCGTTCCTGAACCCCATCCAATGGCCGGAACCATTCGGCCTGGTCATGATCGAGGCCCTTGCCACAGGCACGCCGGTGATCGGGACGTCCATAGGCTCAGCGCGCGAGATTATCGACCACGGGCGGACGGGATACCTTGGGGACACGGGGCAGCTGGCCGGCTTCGTGCAGGCAGCAGCAGGCCTGGACCGGAGCGTGTGCCGAAAGACAGTGGAAGAACGGTTCAGTGAGGAACGCATGGTGGACGACCACCTCCGGCTGTATGCCGAGCTTCTTGAAGGCAGTGTGCCTGCAGGGGTTCCGGATGCGCCCGGCTTGCACCAGAATCTTTAAGGGGGCGGGCGGTCTCCCGATCCCCGCAGGATCCCGCCGCTAACCTAAGGAGTCCTTCCTTGACTGCATGGAACGCCGACACCGAGGCCGCCGCATCCGAATCCGGTTCGGTGACGGTGGTGGAAGGATCCTCGTTCTGCATTTCTTCCGGGACCGGGGACATCAGTGCCGACACCGGTACGAACGGTGCGTTCTACCAGGACACGCGCATCATTTCACACTGGATCCTCCGGGTTAACGGCTCCTTGCGTGAACCGCTGGCGGCACAGCGGCCCAAGCCCTTCGAAGCCACCTTCGTGGGCAGGGCCCAGTGGCCGGACGGCCGGTTCGACAGCCCGCTGGTGGTCCGGCAGAACCGCCACATCGGCCCAGGCCTGCAGGACGACATCACGCTGGAGAACTACTCGGGGGAGTCCGTGGACTGCGACATCGAGCTGCTGGTGGGTGCGGACCAGGCCGATCTTTTCGACGTCAAGGTGGGCCGCACCTCCAAGCATGCGGAGGCTGTCCGGACGGTCCGCGACGGCCAGCTGGTGATCGAAAGCGCCCGCAACGGCCAACAGCGGGGAACGGCTGTCCGGGCCCGGGGCGCCGACGTCAGCACGGACGGGCTCCGCTTCCGGGCCACCATTCCGCCGCGCGGCAAGTGGGCCACCAGCATCATTGTGGTCCCCCTGATCAACGGTGAGGCGCCCGCCGAAGCCTTCAGCGAGGACGGGCTGCCGCACCATCGGGAAGGGGCCCGCCGGCTCCGGCACTGGGAGCAGAACGTCCCGCTGATCACCGTTTCGGACGCCAACCTGCAGGCCCTCCTGAATCGCAGCCAAAGCGACCTGGGGTCGTTGCGGATCTTTGATCCGCACCATCCGGAACGGGTGGCCGTGGCGGCAGGGGCCCCATGGTTCATGGCGTTGTTCGGCCGGGACTCCATCCTGTCCTCCTACATGAGCTTGATGGTCGACCCCAAGCTGGCGGCCGGGACGCTGCAGACTTTGGCGGGCCTCCAGGGGACGAAAGTGGACGTTGACTCCGAGGAGGAACCGGGGCGCATCCCGCATGAACTGCGGCTGGGCGTCACTGCGGGGCTGGCGCTGGGGGGCACCGCCTACTACGGCACCGCCGATGCGACCCCGCTGTTTGCCGCCCTTGTTGGCGAACTAAGCAGGTGGGGGCTGGCGCGGAATGTGGTGGAGCCTTTGGTGCCACACGTAGACCGGGCGCTGGAGTGGATCGAGAAATACGGGGACCGCGACGGCGACGGGTTCGTGGAGTACCTCCGGCCCAACGACCACGGACTGGTCAACCAGGGATGGAAGGACTCCTGGGACGGCATCAACTTTGCGGACGGGACCATGGCCGAGGCGCCCATTGCCCTCTGCGAAGTCCAGTCCTACGTCTACTCCGCCTACGTGGGCCGGTCGCTGCTGGCCCGCTGGAGCGGCGACCGCGCCCTGGAACAGCACTGGGCTGAACGCGCCGCGGACTTGAAGACTGCCTTCAACGAGAAGTTCTGGTTGCCGGACAAGGGTTACTTCGCCGTGGCACTGGACAAGGACAAGCGTCCGGTGGATGCATGCACGTCGAACATGGGGCACTGCCTGTGGAACGGCATCGTGGACGAGGACAAGGCTGCGTCCGTGGTGGAGCACCTCATGTCCCCGCAGATGTTCACCGGCTGGGGGATCCGCACCCTCGGCTCCGACATGGGCGCCTACAACCCGGTGAGCTACCACAACGGTTCCGTGTGGCCGCATGACTCGGCCCTGGTGGCCACCGGGTTGATGCGCTACGGGTTCGTGGAGGAAGCGCGCAGGGTTGCCACCGGTATCTTTGAGGCCGCCGAGCACTTCGACGGCAGGCTGCCCGAACTGTTCTGCGGTTTTGACCGCGGCGAATTCTCCGGGCCAGTGGCATACCCCACCGCCTGCTCGCCGCAGGCGTGGGCGGCGGCGGCGCCGGTGCAGCTGGTGCGTGCCCTGCTGCGCTTCGATCCCGTTTTCACGCACGGAGTAGTGCACCTGGCGCCGATCCTGCCGGAGGACGTGGGCGAGTTCAAGGCCGAGAACGTGCTCCTGGACACCTCCCGGATCACCATCCGGGCGTCCGGGACCCACGGCACCGTGGAGGGGCTGCCGCCCGGCCTCAAGCTCGTGGCCGAACCACGCCCGCCCCTGGCCTACCCGCCCAACTACGCCTGACAGGCCCGGTGCCGCCGGTCACGGAAGGGCACGCTCCAGCACGAAGTCGTGTTCCACGGAGTTCCCCAGCCGGAAGGACTTGGTGCCCACCTTGCGGAACCCTGACTTCTCGTAGAACCGGATGGCCCGGGCGTTCTGGCTGTTGACCCCGAGCCACACACCGGCCCCGCCTGATCCGGCTGCCGCCTCCAGGCTGGCATGCATCAGCTCCGCGGCGGCGCCCAGGCCGTGGTGCCCGGGATGCACATAGCACTTGCTGAGCTCCACCGAGGGCGTCACCGTCAGCACCGAGGAAACGTCAGGATCCGCGGCAGGACGGTTCACCAGGAGGCTGTAGCCCTGAAGGCCGCCGTCCCCGTCGATCACCAGCACAGTGATGTCCGGGTCAGCAAGGTACTTTCGGAAGTGCTGTTCGCTGAGGGTACTCGCCAGGTGCGCCGCAATGTCCTCAGGCGACGCCGACGGCGGGCATGCCAGCGGAAAGGTGACCGCTGCCAACGCGGCCAGCGCCCCGGCGTCGTCCGTTACTGCCGTGCGGATGGAGGAGGTCATGCAGGGATTTTATGCCCCCACGCTCCGGGTTTTGTCCAGGTATACAGGGTTTATGGCCTCCCAAGCCTGCATACCTGGAAATACTCTCCGGCCTACTGCTTGAAGGCGGCGTCGAAGGAGGTGTTCGACGGCGGGAAGTCGAACCTTTTGAGGGCGGCGAGGGCTTCGGGGGCGCCGTGGAGGCGGTCCATGCCGGCGTCTTCCCATTCGATGGAGATGGGGCCGTCGTAGCCGATCGCGGACAGGGCTCGGAAAGAGGCTTCCCAGGGGACGTCGCCGCGGCCGGCGGAGACGAAGTCCCAGCCCCGGCGCGGATCGCTCCAGGCCAGGTGCGAGCCGAGGACGGTGTTCCGGCCGGTCTGGCGGACCTTGGTGTCCTTGCAGTCCACGTGGTAGATCCGGTCCTTGAAATCCCAGATGAAGGAGACGGGGTCCATGCCCTGCCACATCATGTGGGACGGGTCCCAGTTCAGCCCGAACGCTTCCCGGTGCCCGATCGCTTCCAGGGTGCGGACGGTGGTCCAGTAGTCGTAGGCGATCTCGGACGGGTGGACTTCGTGGGCGAAGCGGACCCCGCATTCATCGAAGACGTCAAGGATGGGGTTCCAGCGGTCGGCGAAGTCCTGGTAGCCGGCGTCAATGACCTTTTCCGGGACGGGCGGGAACATGGCCACGTACTGCCAGATGGAGGAACCGGTAAACCCGACCACGGTGTCCACGCCGAGCGCCTTGGCGAGCCGTGCGGTGTGCTTCATTTCCTCGGCGGCCCTTTGGCGGACGCCTTCGGGATCGCCGTCGCCCCAGACCTTGGCTCCGACGATGGCCTGGTGGCGGAAGTCGATGGGGTCATCGCAGACGGCCTGGCCCTTGAGGTGGTTGGAGATGGCCCAGACTTTAAGGTTGTACTTTTCGAGTACGGCCAGCTTGGACTCGACGTAGCCGGGTTCGTCCCAGCGCCAGGCGTCCAGGTGGTCGCCGGAAACGGCGATTTCCAGGCCGTCGTAGCCCCAGCCGGACGCCAGTTTTGCCACCTCTTCGAAGGGCAGGTCGGCCCACTGGCCGGTGAACAGGGTAAACGGGCGGGGCATGTCAGGCTCCTTCTGGTTGGTTGGTGGCGGCGGCCGGGTTGGCGGGGGCCAGCTGGATGAGGGCGCTTTTCGCGGCGGCGGATTCCTCCACGGCGTCCAGGATGCGCTGGACGGCAAGCCCGTCCTCAAACGACGGCGACGGCGCGGTTCCGGAGCCGACGGCCAGCAGGAAGTCGCGGACCTCGTGCGTGAAGGTGTGCTCCCAGCCGATGATGTGGCCCTGCGGCCACCACGCCTCGAGGTACGGGTGCTCGGGCTCGTTGACCAGGATCCGCCGGAATCCCTGCTCCCTGGCCGGCGCCGTGGCATCCAGGAACGCGAGCTCATTGAGGTTTTCCAGATCGAAACGGATGGCGCCCTGATCGCCGTAAACCTCGATCTGCAGGGAGTTCTTCCGGCCGGTGGCAACCCGGGAGGCCTCCACTGAGGCGATTGCTCCGGAGGTGAGGGACAGCGATGCCCAGGCGGCGTCGTCGACCGTGACGTCCTCCAGGCCGTTGGCACCGGGCCGGCGGCCCACGAAAGTGTGGACGCGGCCGGAGACTTCGGTGACCTCGGCTCCCAGCAGGAACAGCACCTGGTCGATGGCGTGGCTGGCGATGTCGCCCAGTGCCCCGGAGCCGGCTGTTTCCTTCCTCAGCCGCCAGGTCATGGGCGCCTGGCTGTCAGCGAGCCAGTCCTGCAGGTAGGCGGCGCGGACGTGCCTGACCGTGCCGATCCTGCCCTCGGCGATCAGCTCCTTCGCCAGGGCAAGGGCCGGGACCCGGCGGTAGTTGAACCCCACCATCGACTGGACCCCCCTGGCCCGGGCGGCCTGGGCTGCAGCGGTCATGGCTTCTGCCTCCGCGAGGGTATTGGCGAGCGGCTTCTCCAGCAGCACGTGCTTGCCTGCCTCGAAGGCGGCGATGGCGATTTCCGCATGCATCCAGCCCGGCGCGCAAACGTCGATGATGTGGATGTCATCCCGGTCCAGGACCGTGCGCCAGTCCGTGGCCGTTTCCGCCCACCCGTACTTCGCGGCCGCTTCTTCCACGGCGGCGGCGTCGCGGCCCACCAGGACCTTCTGCTCAAACGCCGGGACGTCGAAGAAACTGGCCACGTTCCGCCACGCGTTGGAATGCGCCTTGCCCATGAAGGCGTAGCCGATCATCGCTACGCCCAAGGGCCTCTGGTTTGTTTCCTTGCTCATGCGCCTTCTCCCAGCGTCAGTGTTTCCGGTGCCCAGTCCTCGGGGAGGGGGGCGGAGGCCGGTGCGGTACTTTCAACGTCCACGAAGGTGCCGGAGTCCATGGATTCCGAGATGGAGACCATGGCGTCCAGCACGTGGTAGGCCAGGCTGCCGGTGGCGCGGTGCGGGACGCCGGCGCGGATGGAGCGGGCCATGTCCAGGACGCCCATGCCGCGGCCGTTCGCCGGGCCAGTGGCCGGGATGGTGGTCCAGTCCTCGTCCCCTGCGCGCCAAAGCCTGACGTCCCCGTCGAAGTTGTTGGGGTCCGGCAGGGAAATGGTGGCCTCCGTCCCGGTGATTTCCACGAAGCCCATCCGGGTGCGGGGAGATTCGAAGGAGAAGACGCTGTGGGAGGACGCGCCACTTTCGAACTGCGCCATGGCTGAGACGTGCGTGGGGACTTCCACCGTGAATTCCTCGCCGGCCTTGGGACCGGAACCGATGACGCGGATGTCTTTGGCCTTGGACCCGACGGCGGCCACCTTGCGGATGGAGCCGAAGGCCTGGACCAGCGTGGTGAGGTAGTAGGGGCCCATGTCGAACAGGGGGCCGGCGCCGTACTGGAACAGGAAGGCCGGGTTGGGGTGCCAGGACTCCGGGCCGGGCGTCTGGAACGTAGTCATCCCGGTCAGGGGTGTGCCGATGTCGCCGCGCTGGACCAGCCGCAGCGCGGTCTGGAGCCCGGCGCCCAGGAAGGTGTCCGGCGCGCAGCCCAGGCGGATGCCCGCGGAGTCGGCGGTTTTGAGGAGCCCCAGCCCTGATTCGCGGTCAAGGGAAAAGGGCTTTTCGGTCCAGACGTGCTTGCCGGCGTTGACGGCGGCGGTGGCCACCTCGACGTGGGCTGCGGGGATGGTCAGGTTCACGATGATTTCGACCTCGGGGTGGTGGAGTGCCTTGTCCACCCCGCCCCACTCGGGGATGCCGTACTCCTTCGCCCGTGCTTCGGCCGCCTCCTCGAAGAGGTCCGCGACGACGAGGACCTTGAGGTCGGGGAACGTGGTGAGGTTATCCAGGTACTGCTTGCTGATGTTGCCTGCGCCGATGACGCCGACGCCCACCGGGCCTTTGCTGATGGAGGGGGTGCTCATGCGCTGGCTCCTGCGTTGCTCGAGGCATTGTAGTTTCCGGTGTTGTTGAGGAAAGCGAGGCTCTCGGCGATGCCCTGGAAGATGTCCCCGGCGTAGTCGTCGAATTCCACCACGCCCACCTCCAGCGACTTCGCCGCGGCGATGACTTCCAGGACCGGGACCTTGCCCTGCCCGGCCGGCTGCTGGGCCTTGGTATCAGTGGTCAGGGGGCCGTCCTTGATGTGGATCAGTTTTACCCGGTCCCCGAGCTTGGTGAGGATGTCCACCGGATCCTGCCCGCCCACGGCCACCCAGTACGTGTCCACTTCCAGGACCAGTCCCGGATCAAGGAGGTCGGCGAAGTATTCCAGGGCCGTCCGGCCTTCGATGGTGGACTCAAGCTCCCACTGGTGGTTGTGGTAGCCAACCCGGATGCCGTACCCGGCGCCCTTCCTGGCTGCTGCGTTGAGTCCGGCGGCGGTTTCCTGGATGTCTTCGGCCGACTGCCAGCGCTCAGCCGGGATGAAGGGGTCGATCACGGTGGTGATACCCAGGTCCCTGGCCGCCGCGAAGATTTCGTCCTGGTCCTGGCTGAGCAGCGGGGCGTGGCCGGACGGCGCCGTCAGGCCGTGTTCCTTCAGGGCGGCCCCGAGTTCCTTGGCAGTGGCGACGAAGTTGTAGGGCTCCACCTGCGTAAAGCCTATTTCCGCGACCTTCCGGATGGTTCCTTCCAGGTCTTCCTGGATGGCATTCCTCAGGGTGTAAAGCTGGATTGAGTAGGACAAGGGGTCTCTCCCGGTGCTTGGACGTGGTGGCGAGGGCTTTGATTAAGGGTCTACCTGCAAAGCTAGGAGCACTTTTGCCGGGCGTCAAGCAAAAGTTGTTGCCGTGACATAAATAAGTCTGCTATCTATGTCCTATGAACAAGACCGCCGGCCACCGGGCTGCTCCTGAGCCGTTGGCAGCGCAGGGACGTGCCGGGGACATCTTCCAGCTGCTCCGGGACGGCAAGGCCCGCACGCGTGCCGAGCTCGCCGGGACTACCGGGCTGGCCAGGTCCACCGTGGCCGCCCGCATCGACGCCTTGGTGGCCGCCGGGCTTGTTGGTCCTGCGGGTGAGGCAACCTCCAGTGGCGGCAGGCCGCCGTCGCGCTTTGCCTTCAAACCGGACGCCAGGGTGGTACTCGCCGTGGACGTCGGGGCGACGCACGTGGCCGTGGCCGTTACGGACCTCGGCGGGTCGGTGCTCGCTGAACGCCGGCTGGACCAGCAGGTGGCGGACGGGCCGGAGAAGGTGCTGGGGCTCGTGGTGCGCCAGGCAGCGAAACTGTTGGCGTCGGCGTCGCGGGGCATGGCGGAACTGGCGGGGGTGGGGATTGGCCTTCCGGGGCCCGTGGAGCACGGCACGGGCCGGCCCGTCAAGCCGCCCATCATGCCGGGCTGGGACGGTTTTGACGTCGTCCGGTCCGTCCAGCGCTCGCTGCCGGTCCCTGTGCTGGTGGACAACGACGTGAACATCATGGCGCTGGGGGAGCGTACGGCGCACTGGCCGGAGGAAGACAATTTCCTGTTCGTGAAGGTTGCCACCGGCATCGGCGCGGGCATCATCAGCAGCGGCGAGCTGCAGCGCGGCGCCAACGGCACGACCGGGGACCTCGGTCACGTCCGCGTCCCCCGGGGTGACGGCGTCCTGTGCCGCTGCGGGAACTACGGCTGCCTGGAAGCGCTCGCATCAGGACCGGCGATCGCCGCGGCACTGCGCAGCGCGGGACTGGACGCCGCCCGGGGGCCCGACGTGGCCGCCCTCGCGGCACACGGCAACCCGGAAGCCATCCACGCGCTGCGCCAGGCCGGACGGGATGTGGGCGATGTGCTCGCCACCGTGGTGAATCTCCTGAATCCGTCGGTGATCGTGGTCGGCGGCAGCATCGGGGGCGCGGGAGAGTACCTGGTGGCCGGCGTCCGTGAAGTTGTGTACCGGCGCTCGCTGCCCCTCGCAACGTCGCAGCTACGGATCGGACTGTCGCGTGCCGGGGACCAGTCCGCCATCCTCGGCGCCAGCCAGCTGGTGACCCAGCACGTCCTTTCGCCCGCCGTCGTTGAAGCAACCCTGCAGGCAACGGGCTGACTCCTGCTACGGCCTGATGACCCGGACGGGCGCGCCGGCCAGCCAGGCGGTCACGTCCTCGAACGCGCCGCCGTAGAACTGCCGGTAGCTTTCGCGCGTGACGTAGCCGAGGTGCGGCGACAAGACGGTGTTGGGGGCTGCGAGGAGCGGGTGTCCCGCCTGCAGCGGTTCCTGGTCGAACACATCCAGCGCAGCCCCGCGGATCCAGCCCTCGGCGAGGGACTTCAGCAGCGCGTCCTGGTTGACCAGCGGGCCCCTGGCGGTGTTCACCAGGACGCCCTCAGGTCCCAGCAGCCGCAGTTCCTGCTCGCCCACAGTGTTTTCGGAACGTTCGGAGAGCCGCAGGTGCAGCGTGGCAACATCCGCCAGGCGGAAGAGTTCCTCCTTGGACACCAGGCGGGCGCCGGCCTCCTCCGCTGCCGCGGCCGTCAGGTTCTGGCTCCAGGCCAGGACCTCCATCCCAAAGGCCTGCCCGTACGCCGCGATCCGGCGGCCAATCTTGCCAAGGCCCACCACGCCCAGGGTCTTGCCCGCCAGCTCGAAGCCAACCGTTGTCTGCCAGGACCCTGCCCGCAGGGAGTTCTCTTCGGCCGGCAGGTTCCTGGCGAGGGACAGCAGCAGGGCCCAGGTCAGCTCTGGGGCGGCCGTGGGCGAGCCCGGGGTGCCGCATACCGTGATGCCCTGCTCGGCAGCCGCGGCCACGTCAATTGAGGCATTCGCCATCCCGGTGGTCACCAGGAGCTGCAGGGTTGGAAGTTTTTCCAGTACCGCCCGCGGAAATGCGGTTCGCTCACGCATGGCCACCACCATAGTCACGTCCGCCAGCGCGGACACCAGGGCCTCCGGGGAGGCGAAGGGTTCACGGAAGGCCATGGTGGTCACGCCCTCCGCTTCCAGGGCCGCCCAGTCCGCGAAGCCATGGGCAACATCCTGGTAGTCGTCGAGGATGGCGAGGCGGTGCTTCATGGCGGTGTCCTTCGTCCTGGGTAACCTTGGCGTGATGTTCATCGTAAGGCAGCGGGTTCCGGCCTTTCCTGAAACCCCTGCCCCGTCCGGCGTGATAGCAATGGGAGTGATGAAACTCCCCCCACACCGGTTCCTGGCCCCGTGAACGGCCGGATCCTCGCCCGGATTCCCAACAGTTGGATCCTGCTGGCGTGCATAGGCCTGCTGGCACTGAACCTGCGCGGCCCTTTTGTGGCGGTTGCGCCCGTAGTGGACCTGATGCAGGCGGAGCTCAACTTCTCGCCGGTCCTGCTGGGGCTCCTGACCAGCATCCCGGTGCTGTGCTTCTCCCTTGCCGCCCCGCTGGCCTCCCTGGCTGCCCGGAAATTCGGTGCCGAGTTCGCGGTGACGCTGACCATCCTCGGCGTTCTGGCCGGGGTCCTGGTGCGTTCGGCGGGAGGGCCCGTCCTGGTGGTGTCCGGAACGGTGCTGATTGGCCTGGCCATCACCGTGGGCAACATCGCGGTGCCGCTGATCATCCGCCGCGATTTCGGGCAGGCCCGGCAGGGGACCGCGATGGGCATCTACACCGCGGCGTTGAACATCGGCTCGTTCCTGACCTCGGTGGCCACGGCGCCGCTGGCCAGCCTGGCCGGTTGGCGGTTTGCGCTGGGATCCGTTGCCGTCCTGGCCGTGGTGGCCGTCGTTTTCTGGACGCTCGCCGTGGGCGGACGCCGGGCTTTCTTCATTTCCCCCGACGACGGCGCCGGCACCCGGTTGCCGCCGGTGGACGGTGCTCGGTGGACGACGGCGGGCCTGACCGCGGGCTTCGCCGGACAGGCCTTCTCCTATTACGGCGTAACAGCCTGGCTCCCGACGATCCTGGCCGACGAGCTGGGAATGGCGCCGGCGGCGGCCGGGGCCGGATCGTCGCTGTTCCAGATCCTCGCAATTGCCGGTGGGCTGGGTGTTCCCCTGGCGGCACGGTTCACCAGTACAACGACGGTGGCGGTGGCACTGGGCCTGATGTGGCTGACGGTCCCCTTGGGACTGTTGCTGACGCCGGAATTCTGGTGGTTGTGGTGCTCGTTGGGCGGCGTAGCCCAGGGTGGCGGCATCACGCTGATCTTCATTGCCATCATCAAGCTCGCGCGGGACCAGGCGTCGGCGGGGAAGATGTCCGCCGTGGTTCAAGGCGCCGGTTATGCGATCGGCGCGGCTGCTCCTCCGCTGCTGGGTTACCTCCACGGGCTGTCCGGTTCCTGGACGGTGCCGATGCTGTTGATCCTGGCGTCCGTGCTGACGTTCTTCCTCACCACCACCCTCTCCGTGCGGAAGGTGCCCAAAAGCCGCTGACGCGACCCGCCGCCGTCGTGCCCTCCCTTCCCTGCCGTCGCCCGCTCACTTACTGCCGGACACAAGGGACGCTCTCTCACTTAATGCGGCAATTAGAGGATCGCTCTCTCACTTTCTTGGGGAAAGCGAGAGAGCGATCCGGATTTTTCTGCATTAAGTGATAGAGCGTCCGGGTGGCACCGGGAGGGGTGGTGCTCCGTCGCCGGGCCGGCCCTCCGGATTTCGGAGGTGCCTGTTGCGGAAGGGCGTGCCGGCCCGGCGGACGGAAGTCTTGAGCCAGAGGCTACGCCGCGGCGAGCTCCTCGACCGTTGCCTTTTCGCGGGCCTCCGTCAGGTACCGCGCGTAGGCGGGGAGGGTGAGGAAGGACGGGAAGTCCTGGCCGAGGGTGACCTCCTCGAAGATGTCCCGCGCGTCCTCGAACCGGTCGCCGTCGAAGCGTTCCAGCCGTGCGAATTCCTCATCGAGGAGCTCCTCCACCCAGTGGTGGGTGATGATTTCGCCGTGGTCCGTGATGGCGTGGGCGTAGATCCACTGCCAGAGCTGGGAGCGGGAGATTTCGGCGGTGGCGGCGTCCTCCATGAGGTTGTGGATGGCGACGGCGCCGTTGCCGCGGAGCCAGGATTCGATGTAGCGGATCCCGACTTCGATGTTGTTCCGGATGCCCTGTTCGGTGATGGTTCCGGTTGTGGCGGCCACGTTGATGAGCTCGCGGTCGTCCGGGGTGACGTCCTCGCGGGTGCGGTCCAGCTGGTTCGGCTTCTCGCCCAGGATGGAGTCGAACACCTCGCGGCAGACGGGAACCAGGTCCGGGTGGGCCACCCAGGAGCCGTCGAAGCCGTCGTTGGCCTCGCGCGTCTTGTCGGCACGGACCTTCTCGAAGGCGTTGGCGTTGGCTGCCTCGTCCTTGCGGTTGGGGACGGCCGCTGCCATGCCGCCGATGGCCATGGCGCCCCGCTTGTGGCAGGCCCGGACCAGCTGCTCCGTGTAGGCGCGCATGAAGGGCTGGGTCATGGTCACCTGGCCGCGGTCCGGGAGGACGAACCGGGGGCCGCGGGTGCGGAAGTTCTTGATCAGGGAGAAGATGTAGTCCCAGCGGCCGGCGTTCAGGCCTGCGGCATGGTCGCGCAGTTCGTAGAGGATCTCCTCCATTTCGAAGGCCGCGGTGATGGTTTCGATCAGCACGGTGGCGCGGATGGTGCCCTGCGGAATGCCGAGCAGGTCCTGGGCGAGGATGAAGATGTCGTTCCAGAGCCGGGCCTCGAGGTGGTTCTCGATCTTGGGCAGGTAGAAGTACGGTCCCTTGCCCTGGGCGAGCAGGCGGCGGGCGTTGTGGAAGAAGTACAGGCCGAAGTCCACGATGCCGCCGGCGATGGATTCGCCGTCGATGATCATGTGCTTCTCGGGCAGGTGCCAGCCGCGGGGACGGACCACGATGGTGGGCAGTTCGCCGGCGGGGCGGAGCTTGTACTCCTTGCCTTCGGGGCTGGTGAAGTCGATCCGGCGCTCCAGGGCGTCGGTGAGGTTCAGCTGGCCCTTGATCACGTTCCGCCAGGTGGGGGTGGAGGAGTCCTCCATGTCCGCCAGCCAGACCTTGGCCCCGGAGTTCAGGGCGTTGATGGTCATCTTCTGGTCCACCGGCCCGGTGATCTCCACCCGGCGGTCCTCCAGCCCGGGGGCCGGGGGAGCGACGCGCCAGGACGGGTCGTTGCGGATGTGCTCGGTTTCGCGGAGGAACCGCGGGTCCTGCCCCGAGGCGATGGCACCCCGGCGGCTGCGGCGGGCCTGCAGCAGTTCCTGCCGTCGGGCCGCCGTCGCCCTGTGCAGCTTGGCAATAAACGCCAAGGCATCCGGAGTCAGCACCTCCTGCTGGCGGCAAACGGGCTGCGCGGTGAGGGTAATGCCATTGATCGTGAAGCTATCGGTGAAGCTGTTCATTTCAGTCTCCTGGTGCATGGCCCAACTGGGTAGCACTAAGTGTCGTTTTGAGCCTCCAAAACGACACTTAGCGCTACTTACTTGGGAAGAATTAGTGGAACTGGCCCTCTTCGGTCGATCCGACCAGTGCGAGGGTGGATGCGTTCGGGTTGAGCGCAGTGGCGATGTCGTCGAAGTAGCCGGTGCCGACTTCGCGCTGGTGCTTGGTTGCGGTGTAGCCGCGGGACTCAGAGGCGAATTCCTTCTCCTGGAGCTCGACGTAGGCGCTCATGCCTTCCCGGGCGTAGCCGTGGGCGAGGTCGAACATCGAGTAGTTCAGGGCGTGGAAGCCGGCCAGGGTGATGAACTGGAAGGTGAAGCCCATGGCGCCGAGTTCACGCTGGAACTTCGCGATGGTGGCGTCGTCCAGGTGCTTGCGCCAGTTGAACGACGGCGAGCAGTTGTAGGAGAGCATCTGGTCCGGGAACTCCGCCTTGACGGCTTCGGCGAACTTGCGGGCCAGCTCCAGGTCCGGGGTGCCGGTTTCCATCCAGATCAGGTCCGAGTAGGGGGCGTAGGCCTTGGCGCGGGCGATGCAGGGTTCGATGCCGTTGCGGACCTTGTAGAAGCCCTCGGCGGTGCGGACCGGCTGTCCCCCTTCGCGGAGGATGAATTCCTGGTCCCGCTCGTCGACGTCGGAGGTGATCAGGGTGGCTGCCTCTGCGTCCGTTCGGGCGATGACCACGGACGGGGTGCCGGCGACGTCGGCCGCGAGGCGGGCGGCGTTCAGGGTGCGGACGTGCTGCTGGGTGGGGATCAGCACCTTGCCGCCGAGGTGCCCGCACTTCTTCTCGGAGGCGAGCTGGTCCTCCCAGTGAACACCGGAGGCGCCGGCCTGGATCATGGATTTCATGAGCTCATAGGCGTTCAGCGGGCCGCCGAAGCCGGCCTCTGCGTCGGCGACGATCGGGACCAGCCAGTCCTCGACGGTCTGGATGCCTTCGGAGAACTCAATCTGATCGGCACGCAGAAGGGCGTTGTTGATCCGGCGAACCACGGTGGGAACGGAGTTGGCCGGGTAGAGCGACTGGTCCGGGTACGTGTGGCCGGAGTTGTTCGCGTCCGCGGCGACCTGCCAGCCGGAAAGGTAGATGGCCCGCAGCCCGGCCTTGACCTGCTGCACGGCCTGGTTGCCGGTGAGGGCGCCCAGGGCGTTGGTGTAGCCGCCGGTCTTGTGCTCCTCGGTGAGCTGCTTCCACAGCTTCTCCGAACCGCGGCGGGCCAGGGTGTGTTCTTCGGAGACGCGGCCGCGGAGGCGGACGACGTCGGAAGCTGAGTAGTCCCGGGTCACACCTTCCCAGCGGGGGTTGGCGGCCCACTCGAGCTCCAGGGCGGCGGCCTGCTGGTCGGGCGTCTGCTGGGTGGGCTCAAATGCTGCAGTCATCGTTGATCTCCTTGATTGAGCTCCGGAGGTGGTAGGTGGGAACCGCGTCGTTGAGGTTCCCACCGGCTTTTCCGGTGCGGTGTTTCTTTCCGTGACACTTACTTTTCCGCACTTCTAAGAGGCTTTCTAGAGAAAAATGCTGGAAAGAAATGCAGTTCTTCACGTATTCTTTAGAAATGTCGCCTGGAAGCTGGAACCGCGAAGCCGCACCGCCCCAACCGTCCGCAGCGTCTGCCGGACTGGACGTCATTAGCCTGGGCCGCCGGGTGCGCCATCTCCGCAAGCAGGCGGGACTGACCCTCGATGACCTCAGCGCCGCCGTCGGCACCGCGCCCAGCCAGCTGAGCCTGATCGAGAACGGTAAGCGGGAACCGAAGCTGGGGCTGCTGCAGCACCTGGCGTCCGCCCTCAACGTCAGCATCGACCAACTGCTTGGCGCCGAACCTCCTAGCCGCCGGGCCGCCCTGGAGATCGAGCTGGAACGTTATCAGCGCAGCTCGCTCTACGGGACGCTGAACCTGCCCAGGATCCGCATCAGCTCGCGGTTGCCGCTGGATGTGCTGGAGACCCAGGTGGGGCTGCTGCACGAGCTGGAGCGGAAGATGAACGAGCAGGTGGCTACCCCTGAGGAAGCACGCCGTGCGAACGGTGAGCTGCGGGCCATGATGCGCGAGCGCGGCAACTACTTCCCGGAATACGAGGCCGAGGCGCAAAAGGTACTCAAGGGGGTCGGCTACACCACCGGGCCGCTCAGCCAGCACGTCATCGCGGACATCGCCGAGAACCTCGGATTTACCCTGCACCACGTTGGCGACCTGCCGCATTCCACCCGGTCAGTCACGGATTTGAAGAACCGCAGAATTTACCTGACCCAGAACCAGCGCCAGGACCACGACCCCCGTTCGGTGCTGCTCCAGGCCTTGGGCCACTACGTGCTGGGGCACGAAACCCCGAAGAACTACGGCGACTTCCTGGCCCAGCGTGTGGCAACGAACTATTTCGCCGCAGCCCTCCTGCTGCCGGAAAAGGCAACCCTGGATTTTTTGCAGAAAGCCAAGGCTGCCAAGGAAATCGCCGTGGAGGACATCCGCGACGCCTTTGCGGTGTCCTACGAAACCGCGGCACACCGGTTCACCAACCTGGCCACCCAGCATCTGGGCATCACCACGCATTTCCAGAAGACGCACCAGAGCGGGATCATCTACAAGGCATACGAGAACGACGGCGTGGCGTTTCCCCAGGACCATACCGGCGCCATCGAGGGCCAGCCGTCGTGCAAGGCCTGGACATCCCGGGCAGTGTTCGACGTCCCGGACAAGTTCAGCGCCTACAGCCAGTACACGGACACGCCGTCGGGGACGTACTGGTGCACCGCCCGCACCGAACGGTCCGCCAGCGGCGAGTTCTCGTTGAGCATCGGGGTCCCGTACCAGCATGTGAAGTGGTTCCGCGGGCGAGAAACGACCGCGCGGGCGAAATCCACCTGCCCGGATCCGAACTGCTGCAAACGGCCGCCCGCCGAGCTCGCCTCTGAGTGGGCCGGCAACGCCTGGCCGTCGGCGCGCGCTCATTCGCACCTGCTCGCAGCCATGCCTCCAGGCGCCTTCCCCGGCGTCGATGAAACCGAGGTGTACAGCTTCCTGCAGGCGCACTCAGGAGCGTGACCCGCGACGCTCCCTCACTTGATGCGGGTTTTCACCGGACGCTCTCTCACTTTCTTCAGGAAAGTGAGAGAGTGTCCTTGGGTTTACCGCATTAAGTGAGAGAGCGTTGGGTCACCCGTGCAGCTCGCGGTAAGCGTCCGCCGCCGCCGGGTGCAGCGGAATGCCGGCCGTGTTGATCAGGGAATCCGGGCTCAGGAACTGGACTCCCAGGCTCGAGCGGGGGATGAGCTCCTCCGCGTGGCCCACCAGCAGTTCCACGCTCCGTTTCACAGTGCGGGCGTCCAGGTCGCCCCGGCACAGCAGCAGGTTGGTCACCCCCACCGTCCAGACGGCAGGGACCCCATCGTAGGCTCCCGCCGGAATCAGGACCCGGTCATAGAAAACGCCGTACTTCGACCGCAGCGCCGGCAGCAACGGGGAAAGGTCCAGGAAACTGAGGCCCACGTCGTCATGGGCCGCCGCGATGGCGGCCGTGGGAACGCCCCCGGACCAGAAAAGGGCGTCCACTGACCCCTCGCGCAGCGCCGCGAGGCCGTCATTGAGTCCCAGGTTCAGGACGGTGACGGCTTGTCCGGCATCCGCCCCGGCATCCGCCCTCGCGGCCCCGCCGCCGGCGGCGACGGAACCAAGCCCGGCAGCCTCAAGGAGGCGGGGAGTGGTGAGGGACGTCCCCGAACCTGGCTCGCCCACAGCCACCGTCCTGCCGGCCAGCTCCGCAATGCCCCGGATGCCGCTGGACCTCCGGACCACGCAATGGACGTAGTTCTCGTACACGCGCCCGAGGGCCGTGATGCCGGCGTCGGACGGGCCCTTCCCTGCTTCCCTCTGCGCGGCGGCATCAGCCAGGGCGACGGCGAACGTGGCTTGCCCGCCAACGAGGAGCCCGAGGTTGTCCAGGCTGCCGCCGGTGGTCAGCGCAGTGGCATGCCGGGCCACGCCGTGGCGCTGCAGGGACGCGGCAAGCAGGGTGGCAAACTCCAGGTAGAAGCCGCCCGGTTCGCCGCCCGCAACAGTGACAGCCTCCGGGCTGTCCTCCTGGCTGCAGGCGGCAAGCGCCGGCAGCAGCAGTCCGGCAAGCCCTGCGGCCACGCCGGCCCTGAGGGCTTCGCGTCTCGACGGCGGGCTAAGGCGAAAGTCAGGCATGCGGCGCCTCCTGTCCCCTGGCTGCAGGGCCTTGGCTTTCAGGGACCCGGGGAAATTCGAGGAACGCCGCCAGGCCGTGCGGCTGTGCCTCTCGGAGCAGCAGGCGTCCGCCGTTGGCTGCCGCCAGCTTCTCGACGATGGTCATGCCAAGGCCGTTGCCGCTCACGTCCCGGTGCTTCGGTGAGCGCCAAAAGCGCTGTGTGGCTGCTGTCCTCTCCTCGGACGAAAGCCCTGGCCCGTCGTCGAACACTTCGATCACCACGGCGGCGCCGCGTACACGGACGGCAACTGATATCCGTGCCCGGCCGGCATATTTGATCGCGTTGTTCAGCAGTTCCCCGGCCATCTGCGCCAGGTCCCCCGCGTCGCAGGCAATCAGCGCCGGCTGCCCGGGTGGCTTGCCGAAGTCGATGAAGGCGCCGGCGCGGCGCGCGGCAGGTCCTGCCCGTTCGGCCTCTTCCTGCAGGACAGGGACCGGATCAATGGGCGGCCGGTGCCGCCGGGAAGGCGCGCCACCGGGTGTGCCGGCGGAGCCCTCGAAGGCCCGGTGCTCTGCGGCGGCGAGCCTGAGGACGCCGTCGAGGATCTCCTCCACCCTTTCGAGTTCAGTCTCGACGGCGGATGCGGCGGCCTTTTCCCGGTCGGTTTCCAGTTCCAGCCGCAGCAAATCGACGCGCAGCCGCAGGGCGCCGACTGGGTTGCGCAGTTCGTGGGAGGTGTCCGCAATGAGCTGGCGCTGCGCTTCGATGCTGTCGCTGACGCTTTGTGCCATCGCCGTGAACGAACGGCTCAGTTCCCGCAGCTCCGGCGGCCCTTCTTCCGGCAGCCGGCTGCTCCTGCCGGTGGTTTCAAGTTCGGCGACGGCGGCGTTGAGGCGGTGGACCGGGCGCAGCACCCAGCGGGTCACCCGGGCCGCGCCGATGAGGAGCATCGCCGTGAGGGCCGCCGCGGCCAGTCCGACGCCGAGCCACCGTTCGCGGAGTTTCTGCCGGGCAGCGTCCTGGTTGACTTCCAGGACGGCCGCGCCGAGCACCTGGCTGGCGCTTCCAAACGAGCGGGAGATCACCTCGGAGCCTGTGCCGAACGGTTGCAGCGGCGCCAAGGTGGTGTCATTCAGGTTCAGGCTGGCCCTGGCCAGGGCATTCCGCACATCTGCCCGGTCCTCGCTCAGGCCACCGGAGCGCAGGGTGCCCTGCTGGAGCCGGATCAGGACTCCTTCCGCATAGAGCTCGGAGTACCTGTCCATTTCGGCCTGCAGTTGGGTGGAGTCACCTCCCTCCGTACCGGCGTCGAACGCCACCTGCGCCAGCCTGTTGAGGGCAGTTGCCCTGTTGATCTGGAGTTCCTGGGTGAGTTCCCGGCTGGCGGAGGCCAGGAGGGCATTGGAGGCGATGAGCACCAGGAGGATGGAAAGGACGCTCAGGATCCCGAGGACGCGGAGCTTCACGCAGGGCCCGCCTCGACCCGGTAGCCGACCCCGCGGACGTTGATAATGAACCCCGGCAGCTGCAGCTTGGACCTGAGCCCGGTCAGGTGCACGTCCAGTGACCGCGAAGAGGCCAGGAACGCATCGCCCCACAGGGCGTCCAGGATCTGTTCCCGGGTCACAACTGACCCCGCATGGCTGGCCAATAGGGCCAGCAGGTCGAATTCCGTGGCGGTCAGGGGGAGCACGTGCGCGCCGAGGACTGCCAGGCGGCGTTCGAGGTCCACCTCGAGTTCCCCCAGCACGATCCGCCGCTGCGCGTTGCCGGGCGCGCGGCCGGCCCGCCTGGTGACGGCTTCGATACGGGCCAGGAGCTCCACCAGCTTTACCGGCTTGACGAGGTAGTCGTCCGCCCCGGAACGGAGGCCAAGGACCACGCTGCGTTCGTCGTCGCGCGCTGTGAGGATGAGGATGGGAACGTCCGTGACCTGCCGAAGCTTCCGGAGTACCTCCAGGCCGTCCATGTCGGGCAGTCCCAGGTCCAGCAGGATCACGCCGAAGCGCCGGTGTTCCAGGAGTGCATCGGCGCCCCGGGAAACCCTGGCGGATGTATGTCCGGCGGAAACCACGGCCGCCCCGAGGGCGGATGCCATGGCGTCGTCGTCCTCGACGATCAGCACATCCATTGCCAGTTCCTGTTCCGTTGGGCGGCTTCCGCAGCCAGGGACGCGATTTCCCCTGCCTGCCTTTGGAGGTTACCCCTTCCGCCTGTTTTCCGCGGGGTCGGGAGCGCGGCACGCCACCGCCGGCCAGGACTAGCGAGGCACGCCACCTCGCGGGGAAAACCTAAGGAAGTGTTAGGAAATCCGTTTCCGCTTGGGCTGTGCGCTGGCTCACCAATAGCTTTAGTGGGGTCCCCAGGCTTCCAGGGGACGTTCAACGTCGAGGAGGAACCATGAGCAATGCTGCCATGGACAGCATGAAAGTCAGGCCGGGGCGCACAGCCGGGGCCGCGCAGCCAAGGAAGGTTCAGCGATGAGCACCCAGCAAACGGCGGCTGTGAGTGAGTCGGCCCAGACCCGGCGGGCGGTCAGCAACATCCTCAAGGGCTCTGCCGGCAACCTGGTGGAGTGGTACGACCTGTACGTCTACACGGTCTTCGCCGCGTACTTCCAGTCCCACTTCTTCAACTCCAAGGACGACCTCCAGGCGGGCCTGGAAGCGATGGCCGTCTTCTCGACGTCGTTCCTCATGCGGCCCATCGGCGCCTGGTTCTTCGGCAGGTACGCAGACCGCAAGGGCCGCAAGGCCGCTCTGACCCTCAGCGTGACCCTGATGTCCGCGGGGTCGTTCGCCATCGCCATCCTGCCCACAACGGAGCAGGTGGGCGTCTGGGCACTGATCCTGCTGATCCTGATCCGCCTGGTCCAGGGCTTCTCGGTGGGCGGCGAGTACGGCACCAGCGCCACCTACATGTCGGAGGCCGCAACGTCCAGGCGACGCGGCTTGTTCTCCAGCTTCCAGTACGTCACCCTGATCGGCGGCCAGATGCTGGCCCTGCTGGTCCTGGTGATCCTGCAGAACGCCATGCCCAAGGAAGACCTGACGGAATGGGGCTGGCGGATTCCGTTTGCCCTGGGCGGCGTCGCGGCCCTTGTGGTCCTCTGGCTCCGGCGCTCAATGGAAGAGACCGTTTCGGAGGAGCAGGTCCAGGCGGCAAAGACCCCGGCCGGGATTGGAGTTGCCCAGCCCGGCACCATGAAGCTGCTGTTCACCCAGTACTGGAAGCCGCTGCTGGTCTGCATCGGCGTCACCCTCGGCGGCACCGTGGCGTTCTACACCTACACCAACTTCATCCTGAAGTTCATGAACGATACCTCCGGCATCGCCAAGACCGACACCTCGGTGATCAACTTCTGGGCGCTGTTCATCTTCATGCTCCTGCAGCCGGTGTACGGCATGATTTCGGACAAGGTGGGCCGCAAGCCGCTGCTGCTGTGGTTCGGCATCACCGGCGTCCTGTTCACCTGGCCGCTGCTCTCCACCCTGTCCAACACCAAGGACCCCTTCACGGCCTTCCTGCTGATGATGGGTGGCCTGGTGATCGTGGGCGGCTACACCTCCATCAACGCCCTGGTGAAGGCCGAACTGTTCCCGGCCTCCATCCGCGCCCTTGGAGTCGGCCTGGGTTACGCGATTGCGAACTCGCTGTTCGGCGGGACCGTTCCGCTCATCGGCGCAGCCTTCCAGAAGGCCGAGCGGGTTGACCTGTTCTTCACTTACGTCACCGTGGCCATTGCCCTCTCGCTGCTGGTGTACATCTTTGCGCTGAAGAACAAGAAGGCAACCCACCTGGACCAGGAGCAGGGCCATGCGTGGGTGCAGGAGCGCAAGGACGGCGACAAGGACGGCGACAAGGACAAGGACCTGCTGGGCGTCTAGCATCCGGGGGCGCACCTTCGGAAGGTGAGATGACGACGGCGGGTGACCACCCGCCGTCGTCCGCCACCGCGCCAGGACGCTCTATCACTTGCTGCGGAAAATCCCGGGACGCTCTCTCACTCTCATCAGGAAAGTGAGAGAGCGTCCCGGGATTTCCAGCGTTAAGTGAGAGAGGGTCGCGTGGGGGCACGGCGGGCCCTCGGGGGGCGCGAGACCAAATCGAATGCAAAGCGTGACCCTGCCGGCATCGTCACGCGCCGCCGTCGCTGTTTCACTGGGAGGAGGCGGGTCCCCGCCTTGGCGTGCCGGGGGAGGCAACAGAGGTGTTTCGTTTTCAGCGGATGGTTGCGTTGGGTGCCCTGATGGGACTGGCAGGGTGTGCGGCGCCTGCCCCGCCTCCGGCTCCGCCGGAGCTCCTCAGGGCCGACGGCGTCGAGCGGGTCTCGGTGGACCGTGCGGACTACGCCGCTGAACTGCGCTCCTTCCGGGCTTCAGCGCTCGTCCTCGGAGGGGCGTTGCTGGCCGACGGCGGCGACGGCGCCAGCGGGAACGTGGTGTCCTCGCCGGGGAGCCTCCTGATTGCCCTCGCCATGCTCCGTGCGGGTGCCGCCGGCGGGACCGCGGCCGAGATGGACAGCGTCCTGCGATTTCCCGCCGGGAAGCGCGATGAGGCCATGAACTCGGTCCTCCGCTCCCTCGAAAAGTTCGACGGTGACCCCGGCACCGTGGATGAGGACAACCCGCCGCGGAGACCGGTCATGCACCCGGCTAACGGGCTGTTCGTCGATAAGGGCGTGCCTACCGGGCAGTCCTTCCTGGACACGCTGGCCCGGCACTATGGAACCGGCGTATATCCCGTGGATTTCAGCGATGAGGCTGCAACGAAGCCCGCCATGGATGCCTGGGTGAACAGGAACACCGGCGGCCGGATCAAGGAAGCCCCGGCGCAGTACGACCCCGACAACACCTTCAGCCTGCTCAACTCCTTGTACTTCGCCTCCGCCTGGAGCACGCCGTTCGATCCGAACGCCACCTCCGACCTGCCCTTCACAACGGCCGCGGGCGAGGAAATCGCTGCGCCGGCCATGCACAACGAACTCATGATGAAGTATGCGGAAGGGGCCGGCTGGCAGGGTGTGGATCTTCCCTATGCCGACGGTTTCGTCATGCGGCTGGTCCTGCCCGCGGAGACCTCCCCTCCAGCTGACACAGCTGCTTCCACCGACGCTCCCGCCCCTGCGGCCTTCGCAGCGGAGAAACTGACGGAAATCGCGGACACGTTTGATGCGGCCCAGCCTGCGTCAGTCCGGATCCAGCTGCCGCGCTGGGACCACAGGTCCAGTTTTGACCTCCGCAAGGTCTTCGAGGCGCTGGGCCTGGAACAGATGCTCGGCACCACAGAGGACTTCAACAGCATCCAGCCGCAGATGATGATCACCCAGGCCGCGCAGGCTGCCAACATCACGGTGGCCGAAAAGGGCACCATTGCCGCCGCGGTGACCCAGATGAATGGAATGGCCACCAGTGCCCCGCCGGAGCCCGAGCGGACCATCGATTTCGACCGTCCGTTCCACTACCAGATCGTCCACGTCGAAACCGGGCTGCCGCTGTTCATGGGAACTGTGGCCGACCCGAGGTGAATGAACGCCCCGGAGCCGGCCCGCCGTCGTCCCCGCCCCTCAGACGCTCTATCAGCTAATGCGGGAAAACACGGAACCCTC
The DNA here is from genome assembly GCF_020809045.1 of Pseudarthrobacter sp. L1SW. Lineage (NCBI taxonomy): Bacteria > Bacillati > Actinomycetota > Actinomycetes > Micrococcales > Micrococcaceae > Pseudarthrobacter > Pseudarthrobacter sp. L1SW. The sequence goes on from NZ_CP078079.1 coordinate 619,195, forward strand.
CCGCACCGACTGCAGGAGGGTTCCGGTAAAACGCGCATTAAGTGAGAGAGCGTCCGGGGTGGGGCGGGGGGTCAGCGGGCGCCGCCCTGCCAGAGGGCGTCGAAGGGGGCGCCCGAGGCCACGCGGTTGCGGATGCCCGCGGTGACGAACTGCTTGGCCGTCCGGGCAGCCTCCAGCGGGGTGGCGCCCTTCGCGAGTTCCGCCGTCACGGCCGCGGCCAGCGAGCAGCCGGCACCCGAAACCGCCACCTCGCCCACCTTGGGCGCGCGCAGTACCTCAAGGGTCTCGCCGTCATAGAAGACGTCGACGGCGTCCGGGCCTTCCAGCCGCACCCCGCCCTTGGCGAGTACTGCGGCGCCGCTGAGCTCGTGGATGCGGATGGCGGCGGCCTTCAGGGACTCGACATCCGTAATGTCCAGGCCGGACAGCGACTCGGCCTCGAAGTGGTTCGGTGTGACGAACGTGGCCAGCGGCAGGATCTGCGCCTTCAGGGCCTGGTCCGTGTCCAGGGCGTGGCCGGGCTCCTGGCCCTTGCAGATCAGCACCGGGTCCAGGACCACGTTGTCGAACTGGCTGGCGGCCAGGGCGCCGGCAACCGTGGCGATGGTGGCGGGGCTGCCCAGCATGCCGATCTTCACCGTGTCCAGCACCGGACGGCCGGGCACCGAAGAAGCGGACGACGGACCGTATGCCGCCGTCGTCGCTTCCAGCTGGTCAGCGATCACCTGCTGGTCCACCGGCACGAAGCGGTGGTTCCAGCTGTCGTTCGGGTTGAACGAGACGATGCAGGTGAGGTTGGCGATACCGAAGACACCGAGCTCCTGGAAGGTTTTCAGGTCCGCCTGGGCGCCGGCGCCGCCGGTGGCCTCGGACCCTGCAATGGTCAGGACAACTGCGGGAGCTGCGGCGGACTGGGGTGCGTCAACGGAAACGGAAGTCATGGCACTATCCTGCCATCCGTCGTCGGGCGCTCATTGCCGTGCTCTCTGGTCCGCCGTGCTGACCGCTGCCTGGTATTCGATGGGAGAATTGGGCGGACAGTGCTAATACAGCCGGCGCCCCGCACGATTTTCCTGACGGTGCAGTTTCCTGACGGTGCGGTGCTCCGCGCGAACCACTACGAACGGACTTTCCCATGCCCCCAGCCCCAGGCCAGAACGCCCTGCCCGCAGCGCCTTCCCACCCCGCCCTTAGGTTTGCCTCGATCGGCTCCCCGTACTTCGGCATCATGCTGGCGGTCATGGCCGTTGTGCTGATCCTGTCCAACATCGGTGCGTCCAAGGGCGTGGCCATCGGGCCGATCATCACGGACGGCGGGTTCTTCCTCTTCCCGCTGGCCTACATCCTGGGCGACGTCATCAGCGAGGTCTACGGCTTCAAGGTGGCCCGCAAAGCCATCCTCACCACCTTCGCGCTGTCCGTCTTCGCGTCCCTCTGTTACTGGGCGATCATCGCCCTGCCCGGGTTCGATGACGAGTTCGGGACGTCCAAGCAGGCCGCCCTGGAGGGCGCCCTGGGGCCGGTGCCGCAGATCGTGCTGGCTTCGCTGCTGGCATTCCTCGCCGGGCAGACCATCAACTCCTGGATCCTGGTACGGATGAAGGCCCGCACCGGCGAGAAGTCCTTGTGGGCCCGCATCATGGGTTCGTCTGTGGCCGGCGAGTTCGTGGACACCCTGATCTTCTGCAGCATCGCCGCGCCTGTCATCGGGATCACCGACGCCGCCACCTTCGTGAACTACGTGCTGGTGGGCTTTGTGTACAAGACCCTGGTGGAGTTCATCCTGGTCCCGGTGACGTCCCTGGTGATCGGCTGGGTGAAGAAGCGGGAACCCAGCTACGGTGCCCCGGCGGCGGCCGTGACGAACGCCGCGTAGCTGCCGCCCGGCGTCGTACCTTCCCGCTGCCGCGGAAGACCAGCCGCGGCGGCGAAGCCTCAGCCCTTCAGTGTCCGGTCCAGCAGGGCACGCAGCTCCCGGAAGTGCCGCTCGGTGGCGGCCTCGTGGAAGGCTGAGGTGTCCGCCATTGAGTAGCCGTGGGATGCGCCGCGGTAGACCTCGTTGGACGCTGTGAGTCCTGCGGCCTTCAGGGCTTTGCCCAGCCGGGCCACGGCGTCAGCGTCCATACTCCGGTCGTGGTCGGCGTGGCCGAATACGAACTGCGCCCGGGCCCGCCCGAGCCCCAGGTGCGGGCTGTCCGGTTCGTCCGTCGCCAGCCCGCCCCCGTGGAAGCCGCCGCAGGCCGCCACTGCCTCCGGGTGGGCTGTGGCGGTGCGCACCGCCAGCCTGGCTCCCATGCAGTAGCCGAAGGTGCCAATGGGACCCGGCGCGACGCCGTCGAGCGCCCTGAGCGCTGCCACCCAGGCATCGATGTCCGCCAGTGCCTTGCCCGCGGTGAGGCGGCCGATCCGGGGGAATGCCGCCTGGCCGGCCGCCTGCCTCCCCTCCGGCGTGGCCATGTCCCCCTTCGGGGCCAGCTCGGCAACCGTCCCGTCCCGGTAGAAGACGTTCGGGGCAAGGACTACGTAGCCCCAGTCGGCAACACGCTGCGCCATCTCCTCGATGCGCGGGCGGAGGCCGAAGGCGTCCATGTACAGGATTACGCCGGGGAACGGCCCGCCGCCGCTGGACGGACGGGCCACCAGCGCTTCCGCGGTGCCGTCCGGGGCAGGGATTTCAAGGAGCATGGGGTCAGGATATCGGACGCATTTCCCGACGGCGGCGTGCCTGCTAGCGGTAGTACCGCGCCAAGGTTTCGGCTTTGAAGTCGAAGAACGTTCCGTCCTCGATGGCCAGGCGGGCGTCGTCAACCATCTTCACCACGAACCGCTCGTTGTGGATGGAGATCAGCGTGGCCGAGAGCATTTCCTTGGCTTTGAACAGGTGGTGGATATAGGCCCGGGAGTAGTTGGCGCAGGCGTAGCAGTCGCAGCCGTCCTGGAGGGGGCCGAAATCGCGTTTGTACTTGGCGCCGGACAGGTTGAAGCGCCCGAAAGGTGTGTAGAACGCGGAGTTGCGCGCCACGCGGGTGGGGGAGACGCAGTCGAAGGTGTCAGCGCCGTTTTCGATGGCCGTGAAGATGTCATCCGGTTCGGAGATGCCCAGCAGGTGCCGGGGCTTGTCCTCGGGCAGCTCCTCGTTGCACCACCGGACGATTGTGCCGAGGTTCTCCTTCTCCAGCGCCCCGCCGATCCCGAACCCGTCGAACGGCATGGCGCCCAGGTCCCGGCAGGCTTTCCGGCGCAGATCCTCGTACTGCGCCCCCTGGATCACGCCGAACAGGGCCTGGTACGGCTTGCCTGCCCGGGAGGTGGTCAGCCGGAAGTGCTCTTCGAGGCAGCGCAGTGCCCACAGCCGGGTGCGCTCCAGGGACTCCTCCTGGTAGCCGCGGGAGTTCTGCAGGGTGGTCAGCTCGTCGAAGGCGAACATGATGTCCGCTCCGATCTGGTGCTGGACCTGCATGGAGATTTCCGGGGAGAACCGGTGCCGGTCGCCGTTGAGGTGGCTCTTGAACCACACGCCGTCGTCGTCGATGTGGGCCAGCCGCTCCTTGCCCGGGGCCACGGCGTCATCCGGGCCGGGGGCGCCCGCGGCAGCAACGGTCTTCATGTCGATGACCTTCTTGAACCCTGAGCCCAGGCTCATCACCTGGAATCCGCCCGAGTCCGTGAACGTGGGGCCCTGCCAGTTCATGAACGCACCCAGGCCGCCCGCCGCGTCCAGGATGTCCGCACCGGGCTGCAAGTACAGGTGGTAGGCGTTGGCCAGGAGCGCCTGTGCCCCCAGGTCGGCCATGGCCTCGGGCAGCACGGACTTTACTGTCGCCTTGGTTCCCACGGCGATGAACGCCGGGGTCTGGATCTCGCCGTGGGGCGTGGTGATGGTGCCGGTGCGTCCCAGGAACCGGCCGCCGTTGGACGCCTCCTGCGCGGCCGACGGCGGGCAGCTCTCCGCCAGGCGGGTCCCTACCCGGAACGAAAATTCCGACTGCCGCGCCCGTGCCTCATCCGCGGCAGTGCGCGGGCCCGGTTCGAACGGGATGTCTGCAGGGCGTGGAGCAGGGGCGGGGTTGGCTGGCACCGTACAAGTGTGCCAGCAAGCAGCCCCGTCCCGGCAACCGGACCCGCAACCGGACCGGCAACCGTCCGGTCAGCTGACCGGTTCCGAGGCGGGGTAGTTCTCAGCCCGCCAGGCATCCCAGGACGAGCGGATGGCATCCAGCCGGGCGGCGCCCAGGTCGTATGTCGAGGCGATGACCAGGGATCCTTCACCCTCCTCGCGCACGTCCTTGATGGCGGGGTGGTCGGCCACCACCAGGAGCCCCTCGCCGTGTTCGGCGTAGCTGTGGACAGTGAGGCCCACCTGGTGGCTGGTCCGGTACCAGACCTTCCCGCTGATCGCCTCGCCGGTGCCCAGCGTCAGCTCGTAGGGCTTGCCCGGCTCCGGAAGGTCGGCCAGGCCGAGCTTCTCGATCGCGGAGCCCTGCCCTTCCGTCAGGTGCAGGAACAGCGTGTGGCGCTTGCCGTGCGGGTGGCGTTCCAGGGCGAAACGGAGCTGCTGGAGGAACGTAAGCCAGCCCTGGGTGATGTCCTCGTCCCAGGCGGCCCACTCGGAGTCGTGGTCCAGGGCACCCCGCGTCACGCTGACCCGGGTTCCATTGGGCTCGGGATGAAGCTCAAAGGTGTCCCCGCCGTGGACGGTGAGGCTGGTGTGGTCCGGCGACTCCTGGACATCATCGGAGAAGTAGATCTCCTTGATCTCGGCGTCCAGGTCTTCAGCCTGCCAGCCATGCCATTGGGCTACTTTGGACGGTTCCCGCAGCATGGTCCAGACCTGCGGCGCGTCGGCGTTGATCACTACGCTCAGATTGTTGGTCATAGCCCCGAATGTACAACTCCGGCCGGGTGCCGGGTAGGGGGCAAATTACCTAACCCGGCACATCGCCCGGGGGCGGGCGCATCCTCACCCGCGGACAGCCTCCAACTCGTTGCTGATACGCCGCTCGAGTTCGCCGGTCCCGATGGTTTCCGAGCCCCCGTGGGCGCGCAGGAACAGCAGGGATTCGAGCCTCAGGAGGCGCCATTCCCGCTCGGCGTCGTGGTTGGAGTTGTCGATGGAGCGGAAGATTTCCTTGTCATACAGGTTGGGCTCGTTGAGCGAGCGCTGCCGGACCTTGGCCGCCATCCTGGCCTTGAATGGATCGGTTTCCTGGTTTTCGGGCGTGCGGATCAGCTTCTCGTACACCTCCGCCCGTTCCGCCTGGCCGTCCTGCCGGCAGATGTAGCTGGACAGCGCCAGGGACGCCTCCACGGATGCCCACCGGCCCGGGTTCCCGTCGAACGGCAGGACGTTGAGGAGGTCGGCGACGGCCAGTGCGCCGTCGGCGTCCTTGAGGGTGATGAACAGTTCGTGGGCGAGGTCGCTCAGGTCCTTCAGGCAGCTCCCCGACTTGAAGTTGACACCCTTGGCCAGCCGGTCCGCCAGCAGCAGCACGCCCTGGGCATCAGGATGCATTTCCGCAGCGGCTTCCACCACTGCTTCCGGTGTGCCCTGCGGTGCGGGAATCAGGGCCAGGTCCTCTTCGCTGGGTCCGCTCACCGCCGGCGGGACGGGCGGGAGGGGAGGTACGACGACGGCGGGGGCGGCGGCAGCGGGCGCAGGCTCTTCGCCGGGCTGCTTGGCCTGTGCCTGCCCCGCATCTCCCGCTGCCGGGGCAGGAAGGCCTGCTGCCTGCGGAAGCTGCGTGACGGCGTGGGACTCTTCTTCCAGCACCGTGACGGTGGTGCCGACCGCGATGCGGAGGGTACCGCCGCCGGAAAGGCTGGCGAGGACCAGCGCAGGGGCCCCGAAATCGTCCCGTTCGAGCTCAACCTGGTGGATCTCGGCCGTCCGCTCGCCGTCGGGCAGGACAATGTGGTTGCCGGTCGTCAGGGATCCAGCCTGCTGTTCAAGATGGTGACGGGCGGCTGGTGTTTCGGTCATGGGAGTCCTTAAGTTCTCTTGCGGTCCGCCCTACAGTCTACAAACGCGGGCCCGTAAAATCGGGGACCCCCAGTTGGCGGCAGGGGTGTCAGAAGCCCACGCCGGCGAAGGCCAGGGCCTGGCGGATGAGGGCGCCGCGGCCGCCGGCAAACTCCATCTGGACGCCCGGGCTGAGGACTTCCTCGGGGGTCATCCAGGTCAGTTCCAGGGCGTCCTGGCGGGGTTCGCATTCACCAGTAACGGGGATGACATAGGCCAGCGCCACGGCGTGTTGCCGCTCATCCGTGAAACCGGTCTGGGACGGGGCCGGGAAGTATTCGGCCACGGTGAACGGCACCGGGCTGATGGGCAGCTGCGGGAAGGCCAGCGGGCCAAGGTCCTTTTCCATGTGCCGCAGCAGGGCGGCGCGGATGGTTTCCCGGTAGATGACGCGGCCCGACACCAGGGACCGGACCATGGTCCCGTCCTCGTCGGCCTGGAGCAGGGTTCCCACTTCGTTCACGAAGCCCAGGGGGTCCAGCCTGACCGGCACTGCCTCCACGTACACCATGGGCAGCCGCCCGCGTGCCTCAAAAAGGTCTTCTTCGGAGAGCCAGCCGGGATTCGGATCAGGTGTGCGCACGTTCATGGTTAAGTTCTACCCCATGGGACCCCGCTGGCAGGGCGAGGCTAAGCTGGCGGCGGAATGCGTCGGTGCCGCCCTGTCGCGTGGCACGGCCGGTCACCCGTGGTGGCGCCCGGCGATCCAGAGGGTGGCCGGTACGTGCGCAACGCCTGGCCCGCCTGCGTCGGGGTTGGCAACGTGGAGGGTGCGTCCGAACGCCTCCTCCGTCAGGCTCACCTGCACACCTGCCGAGGCGAGGCGTTCCCGCAAAGGTTCCAGCGCGCCGTCGTACTCGAAGCCCAGTCCTGCACGTGCCGGCCCGGAAGCCGGCCGCACCATCAGGACTCCGCCATTCTTGGCGGAAAAGTCGGCGGTGTCGTCCTGGTCCGGAACCGGGCGCGGGCGTGCCCCCAGATGCTGCAGCGTACGGGCAGCGGCCGTGGGGTCCTCGGTAAACCAGACTCCGGCGACGGCCAGGGCAGGGTCGGCGTCGGCGCACTGCGCAAAGTGGGATGCCTTGTCCGCGAGGAAGCTGAAGCCGTCGGGGCCGGTGATTCTGCAGGCCTCGCCGTGGTCCGCGGTGACGAGCTCCGCGGGCGTGGCGCCGTCCTCCGCTGCCGCAAGGTTGGTCCGCCGGGCGAATTCGGCGAGGTCTCCCACCTCCACCGCCAACGCGGTGGTGCCGTCCTCAGTTGCACCTGCGGCCACGGTGTGGAGCGCAAGGCGGCCGGAACCGGCGTCGAAAACCTGCCACCCGGCGTCGTTCTCGGTAATGGCCATGCCCAACGCGGTGAGGAGCGTTTCCCAGGGGCCGGGCCTGGAGGTGAAATGAAGGGGGCGGACGCGGAGCATGGCTTGTCCTTCGGGTCGGAACGGGACGCTTAGCCCCATACTGCCACGTGGGCCGGCGGCTGTCTTGGCGCTTGTCCCGGTGTGCTGCAGGAGCACAATAGGGGCATGGCCGTTGAACTTGAGGAACTGCTGCTGCCGGATGCGGCGGCATGGCGCAGCTGGCTCGAAGCGAACCACGGCACCAGCCCCGGCGTGTGGCTGGTCCTGCACAAAAAGGGCGGAAACGTGACTGAACTGGACTATGCCGCAGCGCTGGACGAGGCACTGTGCTTTGGCTGGATCGATGGCCAGACGCGCCGCCGTGATGAGCACACGTCGCTCCAGCGGATGACGCCCCGGACCCGGAGGAGTCCGTGGTCGGCACGGAACGTGGGACACGTGGCGCGGCTGGATGCGGCGGGAAAGATGACCGACGCCGGATGGGCAGCCGTGAACGCAGCGAAGGCCGACGGGCGCTGGGCAAACGCCTATGGCGGACAGGCGGTGGCTGAAGTCCCGGCGGACCTGGCGGCCGCTATTGCTGCAGTTCCCGCCGCCCAGGCGATGTTCGACGTCCTCACCAAGACAAACCGGTTCGCACTGATTTACCGCGTCAACTCCGCTGTGCAGGCTGCTACCCGGGCGCGGCGGATCGCCGGGTTCGTGGAGATGCTGGCGCGTGGCGAGGCTCCGTTCCCGCAGAAGAAGCGTCCCGGCGACGGCTGACCCGCCGCTCCCCAACTGACCCGCCCCTCCCCAACTAGGTAGCGCTAAGTGTCGTTTTGAAGCTCCAGAACGACACTTAGCGCTACCTAGTTGGGGTCAGTCGTCCAGGGGGAACGCCACGCCTTCGCCCACCACGCGCAGGCAGAGCTCCATGCCGGGCCGGGCGATGGAGGCGTTCCAGTGCCGGATGGTGATGATCTCGCCGCCGCCGGGGTAGCGGTGGTCCGGGATGGAGGCCAGCTGCGGCGGGACGGAGAGCTTCAGGCGCACGGTGGTCTCGGGACCGAAGTAGTCGGTGTCCACCACCACGCCCCGGATGTTTCCGCCCTCGGCAATCCTGATCTGCTCGGGCCGCAGCATCAGCTGTACCCTGCCCTGCGCCGGCGGCCGGCGGACGGGGATCGCGCCGAGCGAGCAAGTGGCCAGGGAGCCCTCCAGCCAGGCGTCCAGGATGACCGCGTCCCCGAGGAATTCGGCCGTGGCCCGGTCCGCCGGCCGCGTATACACCACGAATGGGTTGCCGATCTGGGCGAGTTTGCCGCCGCGCATCACAGCCACCTGGTCCGCGAAGGACAGCGCCTCGGCCTGGTCATGGGTCACCAGGATGGTGGTGACCCCGGCCTCGTTCAGGACCTTGGCCACCGCACGGCGGGTGGCCACCCTGAGGCCGGCGTCGAGTGCCGAGAAGGGCTCATCGAGGAGCATCAGTTCCGGTTCGCGCGCCAGGGCCCGGGCCAGGGCAACCCGCTGCTGCTGCCCGCCGGAGAGCTGGTGCGGGCGGCGCTTGGCCATCGCCGGGTCCAGTGACACCATCTCCAGCAGTTCGCTGATCCGTGCGGGCACAGCGCGCCGGCCGCCGGGCAGGCGGTCCGGGTCAAGCCCGAAGGCGACGTTCTGCCCCACGCTCAGGTGCGGGAACAGGGCGCCGTCCTGGGCCACATACCCGATGTGCCGTTTGTGCGCAGGCACCCACACGCCGTCGCCTGCCACCTTGGTGCCGTTCAGCGCGATGGTGCCCGTCTCGGGGTGCTCGAACCCGGCAATCAGCCGCAGCAGGGTGGTCTTGCCCGATCCGGACGGGCCCACGATTGCCGTGGTTCCGCCCTTGGCAACGGAGAGGTTGACACCCTTCAGGACGGCCTGGCTGCCGAAATTCTTGGTGACGTCCGCGATCTCCAGGTGGCTGTTGGTGGTGGGCGCCACGGACGGCGCGACCCGCGGCTCCGGCAGCCTCGAAGGGGCTTGTTCTGTCACTGTCCGGCTACTTTCTTGGACTGCTGGAAAAGGAGGTAGGTCATCGGCGCGGAGAGCAGGATCATCAACAGCGCGTACGGCGCGGCACCGGCGTAGTCGATCTCGCTGCTCTTGCTCCAAAACTCGGTGGCAAGGGTGCGCGTTCCGTTGGGGGACAGCAGCAGGGTGGCGGTGAGCTCGTTCGCGATGGCCAGGAAGACGAGTGCCGCGCCTCCCGCGGCGGCCGGTGCCGTAAGCCGCAGCGTGACACGGATGAAGGACACCAGCGGAGGCTTGCCCAATGCCTGGGCGGCCTCATCCAGTTCCTTGGGAGCCTGTGCCAGGCCTGCCCTGAGGTTCACCAGGGCCCGCGGCAGGAACAGCAGGACGTAGGCCGCCACCAGCACCCCTGCGGTCTGGTAGACCCCCGGCACGATCCGGATGCTCACCGTGACGAAGGCCAGGCCCACCACGATGCCGGGGAGGGAACTGGTGATGTAGTTGGAGAGCTCCAGGGACTTGCTGAACCAGCCGGGGTGGCGGACAGCCAGGTAGGCCATCGGAAACGCCACCACGATGGTGGCCAAGGCTCCGGCCAGCCCGTAGCCGAGCGTAGTGAGGAGGGCCGGCAGGAACTCGTCAGCGGCCCACGCGGCCGTTCCGCCGGAGACCACCCAGCGCAGCACAAAAAACAGGGGGAGGCCGAAGGCCAGTGCCGCGAGTGCCAGCAGGAACAGCTGGGCCGGAAGCTGGTAGGCGTGCAGCGGCAGGCGCAGCGCCTTGGCCTGCGCGCCGGGGCCGATGCGGGCGTACCGGGCATTGCCGCGGCTCCTGACTTCCGCCAGCAGCAGGAGGAGGCAGAAGAACACCAGCACGCTTGCCAGCATGTTCCCGGCAGCCCCGTTAAACGTTGACTGGTACTGCACCATGATCGCCGTGGTGAAGGTGTCGAAGCGGATCATGGCGAACGCCCCGTACTCGGCCAGCAGGTGCAGGGCCACCAGGAGCGCCCCGCCGGTCATGGCAATACGGAGCTGGGGGAGGACTACCCGGAAGAAGGCCTTCCAGGCGCCGAGGCCCAGTGCGGCGGCCGACTGCTCGATGGCAGGGTCCAGGCGGCTGAGCGCGGCAGCGGCGGGAATGTACACCAGCGGGAAGTAGGAGAGCGTGGCGATCAGCACCCCCGAGCCCAGGCCGCCGAGCGACGGGATTGCCGAGACCCAGGCATAGCTGTTGACGAACGCCGGGATGGCCAGCGGCGCGGCCAGGAGCACGGCCCAGATCTTTGCACCCCGAAGAGTTGTGCGTTCCACGAGCCATGCCCCTGCAACACCCAGGACAAGGCACAGCGGGACGGTGATCGCCATGAGCAGGAGCGTGTTGAGCAGCAGTTCGGCCACGCGCGGCCGGAAGATGAGTTCGACGGCGGTGTCCCAGCCGGTTGCCGCGGTCATGTAGACCACGTAGCCCAGCGGAACGAGCGAAAACAGGGCAATCAGGACCGCCAGGGCGGATACCGCGGAAACGCCGAAAGGCGGGCGGGGGCTGCTGCCCCGGCCCGCCGTCGTCGAGCGCCCCCGAGGGGGAGCCGAGAGATCAGGAGTCACGGAATTAGAGGAGTCCTGCCGCGGTCATCAGGTCGGTGACCTTTGCGGAGTTGAGCTTGGCCGGATCGACGGTGGGGGCCTGCAGTTCCGCGATCGGAACCAGCTTCTCGTTGGCCGGTACATCCGAGGCGATGGCGTACTCGAACGACGTGCCGTTCTTCAGGACTTCCTGGCCCTTCTTGCCCGTGATGAACTTCAGGAACGCCTGTGCATCAGCAGCCTTCTTGGAGGACTTGAGGACGCCGCCGCCGGACACGGAGATGAAGGCGCCCGGATCCTGGTTCTTGAAGTAGTACGGGCTCACGTTCTTGGAGTTCTCGCCGGTCTTGGCCTGGTCGCCGTAGTAGTAGTAGTGGTAGATCAGGGCGGCATCCACTTCACCGGCGTTGACGGCCTTCATGGCGGTGCTGTTGCCCTTGTAGGCCTTGTAGTTTTCCTTCATGCCCTTGAGCCACTCCTCCGTGGCGGCCTCACCCTTGAGTTCCAGCAGCGCCGAAACGATGGCCTGGAAGTCGGCGCCGGACGGGGAAGCAGCCCACTTGCCCTTCCACTCCGGGGTGGCCAGGTCCAGCATGGACTTGGGCAGCTTGTCTTCCGTCAGCTTGTTCTTGTCGTACACCAGGACGGTGGAGCGGGCTGCGATGCCGGTCCACTTGCCGGTGGAGGGACGGAACTCTGCAGGCACCTGCGCAATGGTGGCCGCATCCACGTCAGCGAACAGGCCGGCGTTCTCAACCTGGGTCATGGCAGGGGAGTTCTCCGTCAGGAAAACGTCAGCGGGGGACGCGTCGCCTTCCTGGATGATCTGGTTGGACAGCTCGGTGTCCGATCCCTGGCGCATGGTGACCTTGATGCCGGTCTCCGCCGTGAAGGCGTCGATCCATTCCTTGGTCAGGCTCTCGTGCTGGGCGTTGTAGACGGTGATGCCGTCCGAGTCCCCGCCGGCGGAGGACGAGCCGGTGGCTGCCGGAGTGGAACCGCCGCCGCAGGCGGTCAGTCCGAGTGCTGCGGTGGCGGCGAGCGCGATGCCGGCCAGGGCGCTGTTGCGGATCTTCATGGAGGGGCTGCTTTCTGGGAAAAAAGTCAACGGGACCGGAGTCCTTATGGGCCAAGGATTCAGGAGGCCTACGTGGAAAAGCGTAGGTTAGCCATACCTAAGCCACCAAGCCGCACGCCCTGTATGTGAGCAGGATCACAACAATTACGGAACTGTTGCGTGCCCTAATTGCCGGTGCTGTACGGGAGCGTTGCCGCGGCCTCCAGTGCCATCCACGCCTGCAGCTGGGTCGAAAGTTCGACGACGGCGCCCGCGGGATAGGTTTCCCGTGCCGGCTTTGCAGCATGCATGGAGAAAATGCCCGCGCTGTGTTTTCCGTGAGCCTCGCCGGCCGCGAGGGGGCGCCTTCCGTCCCAGAAGGCCGCAGCGGTGTTGGCCACCAGCGTGGCGGCGGTGCGGCGGGTGTGCGCGGAAAGCCGGGAGTCGGCCGCCGCGAGGGCCAGGTAGCGGCAGAGGATTCCGGTGAACAGGCCCCCGTCTCCTGTTCCCTCGCACCGCAGGACGCGGCCCTCGCCGGCGGGTGGCGTGGCGGGAACCGTCAGCAGCCGGTCCACTGCGTCCACCACCACGGCTGCCCGGGCCAGGTTCGCTTCCCCGCCCTGTTCCAGGAGGGCGCCAAGGACGGGGCCCTGGTTGTAGGTGTAGACCGCCCGTTCCACTACCACTTCCCCGGCGGGGTTCAGCCGTGCACCATCGAGGTACAGGCCCTGGTCCGGGTCAAAGAGGGTGGCGTCCAGCCAGTCCAGGAGCGCCTGCGCCTTCCCGGGGTGGCCCGTCCGGGCGAAGTGAAGGGCGATGGGCGCCGTGGCCGGGGTGTTCTTGAAATCCCGCGCCTTGCTCCAGAAGGCACCGCCGCCCATGTCACTTGTGCAGGCAGCCTCGAACTGTCGCGTGAGGGACTTTCGGACGTGCGCGTTGCGCCTGCGCCCCGGCGCGCCGGTCTCTTCGGCAAGCTTGTCGAGCCGGTGGGTGGCAAGCGCCAGCCAGGCCATGTCGTCGTAATAGTTGTTGACGAAGGTGAAGGCGTTCCGCAGCCAAATGCCGGTGACCAGGCGGGAGGCGAGCCGCCCGGCGCTGGGGTGGTCCGGGCCGTTGTACCTCGCGGCCGGGGTGGCGCGGTGGCCCAGTTCGCGCCGCCCGGCATCCACCAGGCAGTCAACGTAGTGGGCCTGCCACCAGTAATGCCAAGGGCCCAGGAGCGCGCCCCTTGGATCCCGGCGCCAGGAAGGTGGGGGCCACTGCACGGCGCCGAGATGGGTGCCCGGCAGGAAAAGAAGCCTCCTGCCATGGAGCGCGGTCACCGATCGGGCAGCTTCGGTTGCCCTGCCATGCCACGGGGAAAGATCCTGGCGGGCAGGGGCGGGATCCGGGCGCGTCATGCGTTCCACCCTAACCCCGCTTGACTTGCCTGCGCGGGAAGCCCCTGGTGATGCGGGCCTCCCGGATTTCAGTTAACATGCACTAACTAACCTGCGCGGCCGCCCTGCCGTGGGGGCCCGCATCAAGGAGGATGTATGGACGTCAATGGCACTGTGGCGCTGGTGACCGGGGGTGCCTCCGGCCTGGGGGCGGCGACTGCCCGGCGCCTGTTTCGGGACGGCGCTTCCGTAGTGCTGGTTGACCTCCCGTCCTCGGCAGGGGCTGCCCTCGCGGAAGAACTGAACCAGTCCTGCGCTCCCGGCAGGTCCGCCGCCTTTTCACCGGCGGACGTGACCAGCGAGTCCCAAGTGCAGGCCGCCGTCGACACGGCCGTCCGCCTTGGTCCGCTGCGGATCGTGGTGAACTGCGCCGGGATCGCCACCCCCGGAAAGGTCCTGGGCCGGGACGGCGTGCTTCCGCTCGAGGCCTTCGGCCGGGTGGTCCAGGTGAACCTCCTTGGCACGTTCAATGTGCTGCGGCTCGCGGCGGCGGCAATGGTAGCCACCGAGCCGGCCGGGACGGCACTGGGCGGACCGGAACGCGGCGTCATCATCAACACCGCCTCGGTTGCGGCCTTCGAGGGCCAGATCGGCCAGCCCGCGTATGCGGCATCGAAGGGTGCGGTGGCGGCCATGACGCTGCCCATCGCCCGGGAACTGGCGCGCTCGCTGGTCCGGGTGGTCACCATCGCCCCGGGCATCTTCGAGACGCCCATGATGGCCGGCCTCCCGCAGGAGGCCCAGGACTCATTGGGTGCCCAGGTTCCGCACCCCTCCCGGCTGGGCAGGCCCGATGAGTACGCAAACCTGGTGGCGCACATCGTGGACAACGCCATGCTGAACGGGGAGACCATCCGCCTGGACGGTGCCATCCGGATGGGCCCGAAGTGACTGCGCACGGGATGGAGGACGGCAGCCTGCCGGAGCTGCCCTCCGCGGACTTTTTCGCCTTTGAATCCCTGCTGGGCCAAAAGGAACGGGACAAGCTCGCCGAACTGCGGAATTTCCTGGCCGCCGAGATTGCGCCGTACGCAGGGGACTGGTGGAACAAGGCCGAATTCCCCGCACACATCCTGCCCAAACTGGCTGCCCTTGGACTGAGCACGCCCGCCAAGCGCGGCTACAGCAACCTGTTTGCCGGTTTGGTCATTGCCGAGATGACGCGCGTTGACACCTCGATCGCCACCTTCTTCCTGGTCCACCACGACCTGTTCGTCCAGGCCCTGTACGACTTCGGCAGTGAGGACCAGAAGCGGCGGCTGCTGGCGGACGCCTCGAATTTGCGCATCACGGGTGCCTTCGCCCTGACTGAGCCCAGCCATGGTTCGGACGTGGCAGGCGGCATGGAGACGCGCGCCAGGCGCATTTCGTCCGCAACAGGCGAGGCGGACGACGGCGGTGATGCCTGGGTGCTGAACGGCGCGAAGCGATGGATCGGCAACGGGACGTTCTGCGACTACCTGCTGGTGTGGGCGCTGGATGAGGCGGACGGCTCGGTCCGCGGGTTCATCGTGGACGCCACCTTGCCGGGCGTCACCCGGACCCGGATCGAAAACAAGATTGCGCTGCGGACGGTGCAGAACGCGGACATCCTCCTGGCGGACGTCCGGGTGGCTGAGGCGGACCGGTTCGGGTCCGTCAGCAGCTTCGAGGACACCAAGGAGCTTTTGCGGGGCTCGCGGATCATGGTCGCGTGGCAGGCCGTGGGCCAGCAGCTTGCCGCGTTCGACGTCGCCCGGCAGTACGCCGTGGAGCGCCGGCAGTTCGGCCGCCCGCTGGCGCAGTTCCAGCTGATCCAGCAGCAGCTCGTGACCATGCTCGGCAACGCCGTAGCGAGCATGGGCATGATGGCCGGACTGGCGCGCCTGCAGGATGACGGCGCCGCCGACATGCCGCAGGTAGCGCTCGCGAAGTCATACCTGAGCTCGCGGATGCGGGAAACCGTGGCTATGGGCAGGTCCATCCTGGGCGGCAACGGGATAGTGACTGATTACCGCATGGCCAAGATCTTTTCCGACGCCGAGGCCATCTACACCTACGAAGGCTCCTTCGAGATCAACACCCTGATTGCCGGCCGCGCCATCACCGGGGTTTCGGCAATCGCCTAGCTTTCGCGCGGGTAGGGCAGCTTCTCGCCGGCCTCCACGCGCACGTCCAGCGAGTTGTTCTTCACCGGCATGGGGCAGGTGCCGTACGGGGTGAAGGCGCTGGGGTAGTTGATGGCACGGTTGAAATCCAGGACCACGGAGTTATCCGGGCGCGGCCGGGGCAGGGAGAGCTTCCGCCAGTCATCGGTGCTTTCGCCGTTGGTTTCATCATGGAAGGTGACGGTGAGTGCGCCGAGCTTTTCTTCCTCGGCCTGAAGCCGGAACTCGTGGCTGCTGCCGGGAACGCGGAACACCACCTCGCCCACGCTGCGGTGGATGCCGTCCACCAGGGGGTTGGCCGTGGCGATGGGCACATCCACAGGTTCGGGATAGGGCTCGAACCGGCCGGTGACTTCCCACTCGGGGTTGTAGGGGAAGGTGGGAACGCCGCCGAATTCCGTGAGGACGGGCGAGCCCGAGTCCCGGGTGCGGATGGCGTAGCGGCCGGCCCGCATGGCGAGTTCCACCACCACCTGGTCACCGCCGGCGCCGCCGAACTGCACCCACATCAGGGACTCCTCGTCGGCGAGCACGGCGCTGATGGTCCCGGTGACCGCTTCGCCTGTCTCCACCAGGGACAGTCCGTCGGCGGGCACTGCGGTGAGTGCCGCCGTCGTACCATCCGTGGACCACAGGCCCGGTGCCAGGTCGACGGCGGCGGGGGAGTCCTCCAGCCACTGGAACGAGGTGAGGGTCAGCCAGCCGTGGCGGGCGGCGAGGGCCTTGTTGCGGTTGTCGCGGAAGCGCTGCCAGCGCTCCAGCCTGGCGGCGGGGACGGTACTCATGGTTCCTTTCACACGAGGGTTGCCCACGCTACAACCTCCCTGCGCCGGCGTTCATTCCGGCCGATTTCCACTTTGCTGCGGTCCGCCCTGTTCAATAGGTGGGGTGGACATCCTTGCGGGCGTAAGCAGCGACTGGCTGAAGGCACTGACGTGGATCACGGCGGTGGTGGCCGGCGTGGCGCTGCTGCTGTGGCGGACCCCGCGGCCCGACCTGGCTGTGCTGGGCGCGGTGGGGGTCTTTATGGCCGCGAACGTGGGCGCGGGGATCTATGTCCTGAACCACCTGGGTGACGGCCGCTGGGGCGGGGATGCGCAGCCAAAGCTGAGCGCGCCGCCGCTCTCCGACACCCCGGTGGTGGGAAATTTCCTGGAGCCGCTGGAAGGGATGCTCGGCGGTGTGACAGACGGCGTCAATGAGTTCGTGGACTTCCGGTCAGCCCTTCCGGTGGCCCTTGATTTCTTTGCTGCCGCGGGCTGGGCGCTGGCCCTTTCCCTGCCCGTGGCCCTGGTTGCACTGGCGGCCGCGGCCAGGGCGGCACGGCGCAGCAGGGCAGAATTCACGGCCTACAAGACCGAAGTTGAACAGCTCCGCGCGGAGCTCGACCAGGTCAAGCGCCACGTCGGTTACCCGGCCGGCGACATTATCTGAGACGGATTCCCCGATGCCGCCGGAGTGCGGGTAGCATCTTTAGCTAGTTACGTGGCTCACAGTATCCAGCGCAGTGTACGAGCCAAGTCCGAACCCTCGAAAGATAGTTTCCATGGCTCACACTGCAACGAATCCCGAAACCGATCTTGCCTCCGAACTGAGGGCAGACGTCCGCCGCGTCTCCACCCTGCTGGGAGAATCGCTGGTCCGCCAGCACGGACCCGAACTCCTTGACCTGGTGGAGCAGGTGCGCCTCCTCACCAAGGAATCCAAGGAAGCTGCCCGCGGCGGTGCCGACGCCACCGGCCCTTGGAGCGCGCACGACGTCGTGGCCCAGGTCCGCGAACTCCTGGGCTCGCTGCCTATCGAGCAGGCCACGGACCTGGTCCGTGCCTTCGCTTTCTACTTCCACCTCGCCAACGCCGCCGAACAGGTGCACCGGGTGCGGGGCCTGCGTACGCGTGCCGAAAAGGACGGCTGGTTGGCCAAGACCGTGGCAGAGATCGCAGACCAGGCAGGGCCGGCAGTCCTCCAGGACGTGGTCAACGGGCTGGATGTCCGTCCCATCTTTACCGCCCACCCCACCGAAGCCTCGCGCCGGTCCGTGCTGGACAAGATCCGCAAGCTTTCCGACGTGCTGGCCCAGCCCACCGCCGAGGGCACTACGGCACGCCGGCGCCAGGACCGCCAGCTGGCTGAAATCATCGACCAGATGTGGCAGACGGACGAGCTCCGCCAGGTGCGGCCCACCCCGGTGGACGAGGCCCGCAACGCCATCTATTACCTGGGCAGCATCCTGACCGACGCGATGCCGGAAATGCTCACCGAACTCTCGGACCTGCTCGGCGAGCACGGCGTGACCCTCGCATCCCAAAACGCCCCCATCAGGTTCGGCTCCTGGATCGGCGGGGACCGGGACGGCAACCCCAACGTCACGGCGGCGGTCACCCGCGAAATCCTGCAGATCCAGAACCAGCACGCGGTCCGCATCAGCATCGGCATGATCGATGAGCTGATCTCCATCCTCTCCAACTCCACCGCGCTCGCGGGTGCCGACCAGGAGCTGCTGGAATCCATCGAGGCCGACCTGAAGAAGCTGCCCGGCCTGGACAAGCGGGTCCTGGAGCTTAACGCCCAGGAGCCCTACCGCCTGAAGCTGACCTGCATCAAAGCCAAGCTGATCAACACCGGCAAGCGGGTGGCGGCGGGCTCGCACCACGAACACGGCCGCGACTACAGCGGCACCGACGAACTCCTGGCGGACCTCGAACTTGTGGAGCTCTCCCTCCGCAACCACTCGGCGTCGTTGGCTGCGGACGGCGCCCTGGCCCGGGTCCGCCGCGCCATCGCCTCGTTCGGCCTCCACCTGGCCACCTTGGACATCCGCGAGCACGCGGACCACCACCATGACGCCGTCGGACAGCTGATGGACCGCCTGGGCGGCCCCGGCCTCCGGTACGCCGAGCTCAGCCGCGAGGAGCGCTTCGAGGTGCTGGGCTCCGAACTCGCCTCCCGCCGCCCGCTGTCCGGGCACCCGATCAAGCTCGACGGCGCCGCTGACGGTACGTACGACGTCTTCCGTGAGATCCGCCGCGCCCTCCGCACCTACGGCCCGGACGTCATCGAGACCTACATCATCTCCATGACCCGCGGCGCCGACGACGTCCTGGCAGCAGCCGTCCTGGCACGTGAAGCCGGCCTGGTGAACCTGTTTGGCGAAAAGCCCTACGCGAAAATCGGGTTCGCGCCGCTGCTGGAAACCGTGGAGGAACTCCGCGCCTCTGCCGAGATCGTTGACCAGCTGCTGTCCGATCCGTCCTACCGCGAACTGGTGCGGCTGCGCGGGGACATCCAGGAAATCATGCTCGGCTACTCGGACTCCAACAAGGAATCCGGCGTGATGACCAGCCAGTGGGAAATCCACAAGACCCAGCGCAAGCTGCGGGACGTCGCCGCCAAGCACGGCGTGCGCGTGCGCCTCTTCCACGGCCGCGGCGGGTCCGTGGGCCGCGGCGGCGGACCCACCTACGACGCCATCCTGGCGCAGCCCAACGGCGTGCTGGAGGGCGAAATCAAGTTCACGGAACAGGGCGAGGTCATCTCGGACAAGTACTCCCTGCCCGAGCTTGCCCGCGAAAACCTTGAGCTCTCCCTGGCCGCCGTGCTGCAGGGCTCCGCCCTGCACCGGGACCCGCGCACCTCCGCCGACCAGCGGGAACGCTACGGGCACGTCATGGAGACAATCTCCGACGCCGCGTTCGACCGGTACCGGAACCTGATCGACCACCCCGACCTTCCGGCCTACTTCCTGGCCGCCACCCCGGTGGAGCAGCTGGGCTCGCTGAACATCGGCTCCCGCCCGTCCAAGCGCCCCGATTCCGGTGCGGGCCTTGGCGGCCTGCGCGCCATCCCGTGGGTGTTCGGCTGGACCCAGTCCCGCCAGATCGTCCCGGGCTGGTACGGCGTCGGCTCCGGCCTCAGGGCTGCCCGCGAGGCCGGCAACGCGGCCCAGCTCGTGGAGATGTGGGAGAACTGGCATTTCTTCCGGTCCGTGCTCTCTAACGTGGAGATGACCCTCGCCAAGACCGACCTGGACATCGCCGGCTACTACGTCTCCACCCTTGTCCCCGAGGAACTCCACCACATTTTCCGGTCCATCCGGGAGGAGTACGAGCTGACCGTTGTCGAGGTCCAGAACCTGACCGGAGAGAGCCTGCTCCTGGACGCCCAGCCCACGCTCAAGCGTTCACTCGAGATCCGGGACCAGTACCTGGATCCCATCAGCTACCTGCAGGTGGAGCTCCTGCGCCGTGTCCGGGCCGAGGCCGCCGACGCCGCAGAAAAAGCGCAGGGCATCAGCGGAGCCGAGATCGACGAACGCCTCCAGCGCGCCATGCTGATCACCGTCAACGGGGTGGCCGCGGGCCTCCGCAACACCGGCTAAGCCCATACCGCGTTGCGCTATCACTTTTGGCCCTTCCCAAGCGCTGGGGCAACCACAAGTGATAGCGCATCCGTGCTGTGGCTACGGGCAGCTCACCTTCGGGTTGTAGGTCGCCAGGACACCGTCCGGGTTACCCTGCCAGAGGTACGCATGGAGGTCGTAGTGGATCGGCATGCCGGGGGCATGGCCGAGCATGGGGCCGTCGAAGTCCTTGCCAAACAAGGACGGCCGGTCGCCATCGGTGGCCAGGTTCTGGTCGAGGTCCACTTTGAACCATTCTGCTGCCACCAGCCTGAGGTGCCCCGCGCTGTTGGCTGCGTACGTCAGCGCATCCGGGGTCAGCGGGTCCATCCTGCCGAACTGGCTGAGATTGACGTAGTGGTAGCCCATGCCGGGAACGCATTCACCCAACGGCTCGTAGCCGGCCGCTATGGCTGCGTCTACGTTGTGATACTGGACTGTGGCCTGCCGCACTGCTGCAAGGTCACTCCGCCCCGGGCCCGCTGAAGCGGCGCTGATGCCCAAAACCGATGCCAGGATGCCTGCAAATACGGCTGCGAAAGCACGCAGGATACTCCGTCTCATGTTCCGTCTTCTTTTCTCGAATTGATACTGACGATGAGACCGCGGGCCCATTTTAGTCCCGCTCCACTGGAGAAGCCATGGGTCGTCTCTACTTCCTGCTGGCCGGGTCTGCGCCACCACTTGGCTAAGGTAATAGGCATGCCTTCTTTCCAGACCCGCTTGAATATCACGGGGCTTCGGCCGGGCAACCCGCCTGAAGCCGTGATGGACGCCGCGGTGGAAGCGCTGGGAACCCGCCACCACGTGGAGTCGAACCAGTTGCAGATTGCCGGCGGGGTGCCGCAGCTGAACCTGCGGTTCCTCGTGGAGGCCACCGAATACAGCGGCGAGAACCAGCAGGCGCTGGAATCGGCAGCCATGATGAGGGACGCCGTCGAACGCGTTGCCCTTACGGGTTCGCTCTCGGTGCTGCGCCGCAACCGCGGCCGCTGGGCGCCCATCTAGGACCAGGCCGGCAGCAAGGGCCCGGCGTCATCCAGCATTCAGCCCAGGGGCCCGGGTTCCTCCACCGGCGACCGATTGCCGCGGCGCCGGGTCACGATCACACCGACGACGGCGCCCACCACCAGCCCGAGCGCCACGCCGATGAGCGAGCTGGCCCAGAACGGCAGTCTGGTTGCCGAGCCGGTGAAGTAGCCCAGGCCAACCAGCCAGCAAGCCCACAGCAACGCCCCGAGGCCCGCGCACAGGCTAAATCCGCGCACGGAAACGTTGGCTATGCCGGCCGCCGCAGAGGTGGCCAGCCGCCCGCCGGGGATGAACCTGGCCCCGATGATGGTCCCGTAGGTGGATGAGCGGCCGGCTTTGGCGATAGCCTCGTGGATGCCCTGGTGGACCCGCCGGCCCCACCGCCACCGGTCCAGGACGTGGCTCAGCCGCCGCCGGAAGAGCTGGAAGACCACCATGTCCCCGATCCATGAGGCCAGGGCGGAGAGTATTCCAACCAGGAATACGTTGGCGCGCCCGTCTGCGGACAGGGCCCCGCCAGTGATTACCACCATCTCGGAGGGGACGGGCGGGAAGATGGCATCACCGAGAACCACGGGGATGATCCAGAAATAGATCGCCGTCCCCCAGCTCTCAGCGCTGCCGAAGTCCATGGGCACAAGGTACCGCACTTTGGGCGGGATGGCGGCGGGATTGCCCGGTTTGCAGGCACACGAAGCGCCCTTTCTGTACTCACCGTGGATGGAACGCGGCCACCAGCCCGGTGAGTTGCGGTGCTGGCTGGACACCGAGTTCTGCCGCCAGCCGGACAGCAAACATCCGGTAGGCACGGACGGCCGCTGCCCGGTTGCCGGCGGCGAGATGCGCCTGGACCAGGAGGAGGTGGGCGGATTCGCGAAGCGGCTCGATGTTAACCGCGGACAGTGCCGCGATCACCGCTTTGCCGGGTTCGTTCCCGGCAAGGTACTGCCGGGCCATGAGCTCCAGCGCGCCAAGGCGCAGCTGCCGCAGCCGCTCCTGTTCAAAGACCACCCAGTCCTCGTACCAGCCGGGCAGCAGTTCAGCCCGGCCAAGATGGTCCAAGTAGCTGTCCGGAACCTGGATTCCTGGCTGGTCGTGCAGGGTGGCGACCTGCCGCTGCAGGGATGCGACGTCCACGTTCACCGACTCGTCCAGCTCCAGGGTGTCGGCCGCTGCATGAATCAGGCGCGGAAAGGTGTGGGAGATGCACCAGACTGTGGTGCGCAGGTTCCCGGCGGCTTGCGTTTCGCTGCTTCGCGGCCACAACAGGCCGGAGAGGAAACTCCTGTGCCGCCGGCCGAGGAGGCCGACACAGGCGATCAGCCGCTGTTCCCGGCTGGCCACCTGGAATGTCTTGGTGCCCTGTTGCAGACGCCAGGCCCCCAGCAGGCTTAATTGCCATTCCTGCGCGAGAGCCCCCGTCATGCCATTCCCCTTCAAGCGGCAACGCGTGAAACCCCCAACACCCATCGTGGCATTTGGGCTGGTGCTGTCAATAACGTTCGAAAGAGAGGGGGAGGCTATTCACCAAAAAGGGGGAAATGATTTCCGCTCCGCAATTTTTCGTTTGCCTGCTTATCAAGGCGTTTTTGTGCAGGATTCCGGACACGGCGCACGCTTCAGGCGGTGGTGCCGGCGTCCTGCTGCAGCAGGTCCAGCCAGCGGCGAACGGCTCGGACGATGTCGTCAGCACTGCCTGCGGCCTCGATGGATTCACCCTCCTGGCCGGGGCGGCTGGAAATCAGCCGGGCCCGAATGGCCTGGTTTTGTGCAGGCTCCACCCAAGCGCGGATTACCATCGTGCCTTCGCTGTCCGCCACGGGCGGTGCCTGCTTTCTTTGATCCAGTTATTTCCCAGCAATAAGCGGACATATTACCGCCCGGCATCACCATCCTAAACGCAGCATGTTTGCGGGCGGACCTCCGCCCCAAAGTTTGAAGCGCTAAAACAACGCCGGAATAACGGCCCAGTGATGAAAACACGACGGGTTTTCACGTTGACTGAACGGGAGACTTCGAAAGGGGGTGATTGACATGAAGGAACTCAGCATCCAGGACCTGGCGGGACAGCAAGCCGAGCTGCTGCCCACGCGGGAGACGCTGTACATCGACGGCAGCTTCGATCTCGCAGGCGTTATGGCCCACAACGCGTCCCTGGCCGTAAACGCCGGTTCACTGTTCTCGAACGCATACAGCGCTGCGCTGCAAAATGTCCATATAGGCCAGCATTAGTGCGTTTACCGTGCAATACCTGGACCCGGGTAACGCCCGGGGGAGAGGGCTGAGGTGCAATGACCACTTCACCCGAGCTACTACCTGGGGATCTCGACGCCGAAGGCCTGGAACTGCTTCCCGCGAGGGAAACCCTGTGCTGCTTCGACATCAACATCTCGCCGGTAATCGCAGTCAACCTTTCGATGGCCATCAATGCGGGGTCGATCGGTTCCGTCGCGAATGCCGGCGCTCTCCAGGAACTGCTGGTGCTGGAAGAGTAATCCGGCATATTCCGAAAAACCCGGTGGGCATGCTCCAACGCCGGAGCGTGCCCACTACCCGATTGAGGCTCAGCTTATTGGTGGAAATGTGGCAACGGCACCGGAGGCATCATTCGACCAGCGTTGGACTCCTGCGCCTGGACTTGTCTTCCTCGGCCAGGTCGAGGGGTCGGGGTTGAGGGAGCGCAGCTTCCTGCTGAAACGCGGCGACGGCCAGGTTGTCCAGCTTTCGGAACTGCTCCACCTGGTCATGGTTTCAATTTCGCCGGATAAGCCCCTTCCGCAGGCAGCCCGGGAAATCAGCGCCACCTACGGCCGGGAACTGGGTGCGAGCGGGCTTAGTTACCTTCTCCGCGCCAGACTGGCGCCGCTGGGGCTGGTCACCGACGCCGCAGTTGACCCTGCCCAGCTTCCGGGACCCCCAACAGCCGACCCGTTGCTCGCGCTGCGGTTGCGGGGAACCCTCCTTCCCGAAAAGGCGGTAAATAACCTGGCCCGGCTCCTGTCACCGTTGTTCTGGCCCCCCGTGGTGGCGGCAGTCCTGGTGGCGCTGGCCGTCGTCGATGCCCTGATGCTTGCCAGAGCCGACTTCCTGGCATCGCTGCAGCAAGTCTTCCTCGCCCCGGCGCTGCTGCTTGGCATCTTTGCCCTCCTGACGGCAGGAGCGGTGTTCCACGAACTGGGGCATGCAACAGCCTGCCGGTATGGCGGCGCACGGCCGGGTGTTATCGGAGTCGGCGTCTACCTGGTCTTTCCCGCTCTGTTCACGAACGTGACGGACTCCTACCGCCTTGGCCGTGGTGGCAGGATACGCACGGACCTTGGCGGGCTGTACT
The DNA here is from genome assembly GCF_020809045.1 of Pseudarthrobacter sp. L1SW. NCBI lineage: Bacteria > Bacillati > Actinomycetota > Actinomycetes > Micrococcales > Micrococcaceae > Pseudarthrobacter > Pseudarthrobacter sp. L1SW. The sequence goes on from NZ_CP078079.1 coordinate 643,560, forward strand.
TCAACTGCCTGTGCCTGCTCGCCTTCGGCGCCGCCTACCTGGCATCGGGCCAGGGGTTTTTCCTGCTGGCGGCAGCATTGATGCACGTCGGGATGGTGCAGCAGCTGATCCCCACCCTGCGCTTTGACGGCTACTTTGTCCTGGCGGACATAGCGGGCGTCCCGGACCTGTTCAACCGGATCCGGCCTGTTCTGCTAAGCCTTGTGCCCGGTCGTCCCGCGGAACCGAAGGTCAAGGAGCTCCGCCCCTTTGCCCGGCGTATCGTGACGGCATGGGTGGTCACCGTTGTGCCGCTCCTGGTGTTTGCGTTCGGGTGGATGGTGCTGAACCTGCCTTTCATCCTGGAGCAGACGGCACGTGCTGTCCGGGAACACCTAGGGACTGCAGTCCGCGCGGTCGGGGCAGGGGACCCCGCCGCCGCGGCGCTCGCCGTCCTGTCCGTCCTCCTGCTGTCGCTGCCGGTGATCGGCCTGGGGATCCTGGTGTACCGGCTGCTGCGGGTCCTCCTCACCTTGCTCCACCGCCTGGCGGCCCGAGCCTTCACTCCCTCCGCGGGCAAGCCATCCATGAAGAAGCCGTCACAGAAAGGAATCCCGGCCATGGCTATCGATGTCCCCCCCGCCGCTGCGCACGACGACAGCGTTCCCACCCTTCAGGACTTCCTTGCCGACAGGCTGCAGCCGCCGTCCGTCCTGGCGGAGGCGGGCTGGCAGGGCGCCCTTCGCCGGCTTACCGGAAACTCCATCAGCGCTGCCCCCGGGCGCCGTGAACGCCTGCACCTAAAGGCTATCGAAGACGTCCAGCGCCGACTGGACGGGCCCCGAACGGTGGTAGTGGTGAACCCCAAGGGCGGCGCCCACAAGACCACTGCCACCCTGCTCCTCGCCGCCACCATGGGAACCCAGCGCGGCGGCTACACGCTTGCGTGGGACAACAACGAAACGCGGGGCACCTTGGGCTGGCGCGCGCCGCTGGCCGGCCACGCCAGGACGGCCGTTGACCTGTTGCAGGAGGTGGACCGCTTCGACGATCCCGTCCGTGGCCGGATCGGGGATCTGGACCGTTACGTGCGCTACCAGGGCTCAACGCAGTTCGACGTGCTCGCCTCGGACGAGGACGCGGCGGGGGCGGCCACCATTGGCAGCAGCGAGTTCAACCGGCTGCATGCTGCCCTGCGCCGGTTCTACCGGATTATCCTGGTGGACACCGGCAACAACATGCGGGCCTCCAACTGGGAAGCAGCGGTGGCGGCGGCGGACGGGCTGGTCATCGTTTCAACCCTCAGGGAGGACACGGTCGCCAGCGCCGTATGGCTCGTTGACGGACTGCGCGAACGCGGATTCGACGCGAAGGTCCGCAACGCTGTCACATTGCTTGCCGGGCCGTCGCGGGAGACCGACCTGCAGCTCCATGCCAAGGCCCACAACCACTTTGCCGGACTGACGAGGGAAGTCCTGGACGTCCCCTACGACCGGTCCCTCGTCTCCGGCGCGCGGCTGAACTACCAGGCGCTGCTGCCGGAAACGCGAGAAGCCTGGCTGCATGCCTCCGCTGCCGTAATGCGGGGCCTGTAACCGTCAGCGGCGGCCCCGGGCCGCCTTGCTGAGTTCAAGCCGGCTGCGATATTCCACGGGCTCGCCGGTAATCGGATCCCTGAAGCGGATGCCGCGGGCCAGCAGCTGGAGCGGCTGGCTGTAGTCGTCCGGGGCTTTGTCCAGCAGCTCCGGATAGAAGGCATCGTTGATGATGCCCAGGCCGAGGGACGCCATGTGCACCCGCAGCTGGTGGGTCTTTCCGGTGTGCGGCTCCAGCCGGTACCGCGCGAGGCGCCGGGGACAGCCTGATGCCGCGGCTGTGGCGCCGGAGGCACCCGACGAAGCGCCGGCGTCGAACGTTTCCAACTGTTCGATCCGTGTTTCCGCGTTGGGTTCACCGTCCACCACTTCGGCGAGCAGGTAGCTGCGGGACTTGGTCATCCTATTGCGGACCACCACGGGAAATTCGACGGCGGCGTGGCCGGGGGCAGGGTGGGCTGCGGCGACGCATTCGTACTCCTTTTGCACCTGGCGCTTCTCGAAGAGCACCTGGTACTTGCCGCGGGTCTGCGGATTGGTGGAGAACAGCAGTACGCCCGCGGTCATCCGGTCAAGCCGGTGCATGGGGATCAGGTCCGGCAGTTCCAGTTGGTTGCGCAGCCGCACCAGTGCGGACTCCTGGATGTACGTGCCGCCGGGGGTGGTGGGCAGGAAGTGCGGTTTGTCCACCACCAGCAGGTGCTCGTCCTGGTGCAGGATGCTGATGTCCACCGGGATCCGCGTCTCCGGCGGCAGGCTGCGGTAGTACCAGATGAAGGTGTGCTCCTGGAGGGGAGTGGCCCGGTCCAGCGGTATCCCGCCCTCGCCCACGATCTCGCCGGCGTCGAACCTGTCCTCGATGCCCTGCGGATCGATGTGCCCCCAGCGGTGCATCATGTAGTCCATGGCCGTGTCCCAGGGGCCCTCCTCCGGCAGGCGCAGGCGGGTGGCGTTCACGCCGTCGCGCACGGGGAGGGGGGATTGCATCACCGGTCCATTCTACCGGCGCCGCTGATGGCCCGGGACCTAAAACCGACGGCAAAAAAGTTCTTGACAATAAAAGTTGTCGGTAGCAATACTGGAAACATGTTGGAGATAGCGGTCATCGAGGACCCGGCGGCGGCCGAGGTATCACTGGATCCCATCCGTACCCGGATTCTCCGTGAGCTAGTCCAGCCGGCGTCGGCCACCCAGCTCGCGGTACGGCTGGCGCTGCCGAGGCAGAAGGTCAACTACCACCTCAAAGCACTGGAGAAGCATGGCCTGGTGGAGCTGGTGGAGGAGCGGCGCAAGGGCAACGTGACGGAGCGCATCCTCCAGGCAACGGCCTCGTCCTACTTGATCTCGCCGCAGGCGCTGGCGTCGATCTCCCCGGATCCGGGCCGCTTTTCCAGCCATTTCTCGGCGTTCTGGCTGCTGGCGCTGGCAGGCCGGATGGTCCAGGAAATGGGGAAGCTGATTGCCGGTGCGGCCGCGGCCCGCCAGAAGCTGGCCACTTTCGCGGTGGACGGGGAAGTCACCTTCCGGACTGCCGCTGACCGGGCAGCCTTCGCCGAAGAGCTCGGCGTGGAGGTCACCCGGCTGGTGGACAAATACCACGACGGTGAGGCACCCCGCGGGCGGCGGCACCGCCTGGTGGTGGCCCTCCACCCCGTCCTCAAACCGGCCAAAGAAACCACGGAAACCCCCTCAGGCAAGGAGCAGGACAATGACTGACAACCGCAACTTCGAAATCGTCTACGACACCGAGCTTCCGGGCACGCCGGAGCGCGTGTGGGAGGCCGTGACCAGCGGAACGCCCGCGTGGATGTTCCCCACGGACCAGTGGCCCGACGTCAAGACCGTCAAGGAATACCCCACCCACCTAGTGTCCAGGATGGAGGGCCCGGACGGCTGGTTCAACCAGCTGGAGCACGTCCTGGAACCGCTCGACGGCGGCCGCGCCCGCCTGCACTACGTCCACAGCGGGATCTTTGCGGACAACTGGGACGAACAGTACGACGGCGCCTTCCGCCACACGGAGTTCTACCTCCACACGCTGGGCCAGTACCTGCAGTACTTCGACGGCAGGCCCGTGGTGTTCACGGACATCCAGGCGCCGGCAGCGTCCCAGGCACCGGACGGCTTTGCCCGCCTGCGCGGGGCACTGGGGGTGGAGTCCGTGGATCCGGGTTCGCGCGTGGAGTTGGAGCTCGACGGCGTGGGGAAGCTTTCGGGGGAAGTGGACTTCTCCAATGAGCACTTCCTCGGCCTGCGGACTTCCGGGGCCATGTACCGCTTCTTCGGCCGCAACGCCTGGGGCGCGCCGGTAGGGATGACTGTTCATGACTTCAGCGGCACAGGGGATTCGGAAGCCACCGCGAAGCAATGGGGCAGCTTCCTGGCCAAGGTGTACGCGTAAGGGTCTCCCACCTGGGACTCGCCAATTACAAACCGCCGCGCATATTCCCTGAGGCGCTCATGTACGGGCTGCGCCGGGGAATATGCGGGTCGGAAGCGAATCTGCGCGTCAGGCGATGGCCACGGCCGGCGCGTTTTTGAGGGTGCGCCGGAGTTGCGGGGCGGCGTCCAGCCGGTCCTGCGCTGAACGCAGGGCCAGGACGGCAGCCTCCAGCTTCTCCGGCGGAAGGGTGAAGGGCACCCGGAGGTAGCGCTCGAAAGCGCCGCCCACTCCGAAGCGCGGGCCTGCCGCAAGCCGGATCCCGAAGTCCGGGGCAATGATGGTCAGCGCAGTGCTGATGGGGCCGGGCAGCCGGCACCAAGCCGAGAGCCCGCCGGCAGGGTATGCCGTCTCCCAGTCGGGCAAGTGGCCGGCAAGGAGTTCCAGAAGTGCTGCCCGGCTCTCCCGGAGCGCGCTAATCCGGGCCGGCAGCGGCTCGTCCAGGGCGCGGACCAGATGGGCGGCGGCAAGCTGCTCCATCAGGGGTCCGCCCAGGTCGAGTGAAGTCCGGGCGGCGGCAAACCGCTGGATCAGGCCGGGGGAGGCACGGATCCAGCCGGTGCGCAGGCCGCCCCAGTGGGACTTGCTGAGCGAGCCGATGGTCACCACTGCCGGGCTGAAGGCTGCGACCGGAGTTGTCTCGGCGCCGTCAAGGTTCAGCTCCCGGAGGGTCTCGTCCACCACCAGGACCGTGGCGGCGACCGCGGCCGCACGCACCAACTGGCGGCGCTGGGAGTCGGGCATGAGCTGGCCCGTGGGATTGTGGAAGTCGGGAACCACGTAGGCCAGCTTGGGCCGCTGCTGCTGCAGGGCCGCCCGCATGCCGTCCATGTCCCACGGCCGGCCCGCCTGGCCACTTGATTCGGGGCCGCCTGCTCTGGCGCTACCCGCCCGGGGGCCAGCCCCTCCGGAGCCGCCGGAGAATGCCACCGGAACGGGCCTGCACCCCGCCGCCCGGATGGCATCCAGCGCGTTCGGGTAGCTGGGGTGCTCCACCAGCACCCGCTCCTGCCGGCCGGCAAGGGCGCGAAGGATGATGTTGAGGGCGTGCTGCGCCCCCGATGTCACCAGGATCTGGTCCGCAGTGGTGGGCGCCCCGGCCGCTGTGTAGCGCGCCGCCACTGCCTGGCGCAGGGGGAGCAGGCCGATGGCGTCGTAGCCGAATCCAGGGAGCAGGGCCGGGAGCTCGGTGAGGGCGGCCGCGAACGCACGGTGCACCACCTCGCCGCTGGCCGGAAGGGAGGCGTAGGCGAGGTCGATCAGTCCTTCCGGGGCAGCCAGCCCGGGGGCGGTCAAAGCCGGGTCATTGCGCACGGGCCCCGTGAACACCGTGGTGCCCGCAGGTGTCAGGGGCGGAATCCGTGTCCGGCTCCTGCTTCCTTGGCTGCCGGTAAGGAAACCCTGCTCACGGAGCAGGCCATAGGCGGCAGTCACCATGGTCCGGCTGACGCCCAGGGCTTCGGACAGTGCCCGCTCGCTGGGCAGGGCAGTGTCCAGGGCCACGCGGCCGTCGAGCACCAGAAGGCGGACGACGTCGGCCAGCTCGCGGTAGCCGGCCGCCGCACCTACGTTCCACTCGCCCAAGAGGCGGGACAGGCCGGAAGCGGTCAGGGAAGACATCAGGCCAGTATCTCAGACTGGCTATGTAATTCAAGGCCAGTTTTCTGCCAGAGTCGTCTTTATGATGACCCGCAGACTTCTTCAGCTCTTTATCGGCCTTGCCATGTACGGCATCTCCCTCGCCATGTTCATCCGCGCCGGACTGGGCCTGGACCCGTGGGATGTCTTTCACCAGGGCGTCGCCGGAAGGACCGGGCTCAGCATCGGTGCGGTGGTCATCCTTGTGAGTTTCCTGGTGCTGCTGCTGTGGATTCCATTGCGGCAGTGGCCGGGGTTCGGCACCCTCTGCAACGCCGTCCTGGTGGGTGTGTTCGCTGACATCGGCCTCGCCCTGATCCCGGCTTTTTCGCACCTGGGCGGACAGATCGGGCTGCTGGCCGGCGCCGTACTGCTGAACGGCATCGCTTCCGCCTGCTACATTGGCGCCCGGTTCGGTCCCGGCGCACGCGACGGGTTGATGACCGGCCTGGCCCGGCGCACCGGGTGGTCCGTGAGGGTGTCCCGAACGTTGATCGAAGTTGTTGTCCTGGCCGCCGGCTGGTTCCTTGGTGGCTCCGTGGGCGTGGGAACCGTTGTATACGCCCTTGCCATCGGGCCCCTGGTCCAGCTGCTGCTGCCGATGTTCATGGTGCCCGCTGCGCCCGGCACGGACAGTGGCGCTGGCGGGCACGCCAGCTCCGAAAGCCGTGGCGCCGCGGAAAGCCGCGGCAGCTCCGGAAAGCGCAGCACCTCCGAAGATGCAGCGCCGGAGCCCCTGGCCAGCACCAGCTGACCGGACGGGCGGGGCCGGAATCCTAGGACAGTAACGGCTGGCATTTGGGACAAAAGTAGATGTCCCGTTCCTCATCGCCGTTCAGCTTGCCCAGCACGCCGCGCCGGACGGGGGTTCCGCACTTGAGGCACGGCTGGTGCTCCCTGCGGTACACCCAGTAGCCGGGCCGCCCGGCCATCCTGCCCACCGGCATGCCCCTGGCGTTGAGGACGGTGACCCGGCGGCCGGGGCCCAGGTTGACCTCCAGGAGCTGCTTGGCGTCCGTCACCAGAGTCCGCAGGTCCGCCACGGAGGAGACCGGCGAGGCCGGATGCACGCTGGACAGGAAGCACGCCTCGCACCGGTAGATGTTGCCGATCCCGGCAAGGTTCCGCTGGTCCAGGAGGGCCACGCCCACAGGCACGTCCGGGGCGGAGCGGATCCGCCGCTCTGCTTCGTCCGGGTCCCAGTCCGGTCCCAGCAGGTCCGGGCCAAGAAACCCCACGATCGAATCTTCGCTTGCGGTGGCCACCACTTCTACGATGCCCAGCGAGAATCCGACGGCGTCCGCCGCCGCAGTGCGGAGTACGCACCGGGCCGTGTAGCCGGGTTTCCGCCACTTTCCGCCAGGCGGGTAAACCTGCCAGGTCCCCTCCATCTTCAGGTGGGAATGGATGGTGAGCCTCTTGCCGTCCGGTCCCACCACGCGCATCAGCAGGTGCTTGCCACGGGGGACTACCTCGGCCACGGTCCAGCCGGCCAGGTTCAGGGTGGCGAAACGCGGAACGCGGAAATCCGAGGCGAGCAAGGTCTGCCCGGCCAGGGCCTGGTGCAGCTGGTGGGCTGCCCGCCAGACGGAGTCACCCTCAGGCACGGATCCTCAGTCCTTTAGGGGTGGAGTAGGCGCCGGCGGAGCTGAGGGCTGCAGCCACCGGGGTGTCCAGGATGCCGTGGCCATTGACCTTCTCCATGATCAGTTTGTCCACGGCGCCGCGGGTCACCACGCCCACCAGGGCTGTGCCCGCCGCCGCCAGCACGGCATCGTCCTCGCTGAAGGCCAGCAGTGTCTTCCCGCCCCGTTCCACGTACAGGACCAGCGCCCCGTCCACCAACACCACCAGGGCGCCCGCTTTCCGGCCGGGCCGGTGCCCGGTGCCGGCGTCGTCATGGAGGGCAGGCCAGGGGAGCGCGGCGCCGTAGGGGTTGGCGGGGTCCGTGGCGGCCAGGGCGAGGGCAACCGGCTCGGGCTTGGCGAGCTGGCTGTCCTCTGAATAGGAGCGCAGCCGGTCAACAGTAGCCGGTACGGCGAACTGGGCCGCGCCAAGGTGTTCGATGAAGTAGCCGCGGCGGCAGCGCCCCGCCTCCTCCAGCCTGGCCAGGACTTTGTACATCAGGCCGAAGCCGCCCAGGATTTGTTCAGCCATCACGGAACCCCTGGTGACCACGCCGTAGCGGTCCAGCAGGAGCTCGGCAGTGGCGCGGGCGTGGGTAGTGGCGTCCAGTTCCGGCTGCGGAAGGGCGGACCAGCGGCCGGCCGCCATCGGGGGAGTTGCTGCCGCCCCGGCCAAGGCGCCGTAACGCCCGCCCGCCAATCCCGGCGAGCCCATGAGCCCGCTGCCGTGCGAACGGCCCAGCCTGCTGAGCCTGGGCGCCCTGGCACGCGGTGCCCGGGCCACCTGCCGGTGCGCCGTATGTCCGCCGGCAATCAGCGCGCGGACCGGGGCGAAGGTGTCCCCGGTGATCCGGCCCGCCCAGGCCAGGTCCCAGAGCGCCGCGACAACGTCCTGGTCGCTGAGCACGGAGTCCATGCCGCCGGCAACATCCGTCAGCTGCCGGAAGAAGTAGCCGCCACCGTTGTTCCGCAGGTGGCCCAGCAGACGCTGCTGGGCGTCACCCGGTTCATACTCGACCGCGGGGTTCAGGGTCAGTTCCGCGGAGTCGGCCAGGTGAAGGCTGATCCAGCCGTCATTTCCTGGCAGGGCGCCTGCGCCGGACCAGAGGACTTCCCCGGCGGCCATGAGTTCATCCAGCATGGCCGGCTGGTAGTTGGAGACCCTGCTGGCGAGGACCAGGGGTTCCCACGCCGACGCCGGCACCGGAATTCCGGAGAGCTGGTCGACGGCGGTCACGATGCCGTCCAAGCCCCTCAGCGAGGGCTGGCCGCGGCCGGCACCGGGGGTCCTGACATGCTGCCACGCAGGCAGGAAGCGCCCATAGGCCGCAGCGTCCACCGGCTCCACTTCCGCGCGGAGGGCTGCCAGCGAACGACGGCGGAGCTTCCGCAGGACCTCGGCATCGCACCATTCACTGACGGCAGGATGTGGGGACAGGCTCGGCGGGGGCATCCCACCTGCCGGCTGCGGACCTTCTTCCAGTCCGCTGGCGGGAGCGGCTCCGCCATCAACCGTGCTGTGCCGGGAAGCTTCCGGATGTGCCGCGTCAGCGTGTGCCGCCTCGGGGTGTGCCGCGTCAGGGGGTCCCGCTTCCAGCGGTGCGGCGTGCGGCCGGAACTCGCCCTCCACCACGCGCCCGTCCGCGGCCAGGCGCTTCAAAGCCGTGCCCACGACTGCCACGCCCAGGCCGAGCCGCGCTGCTGCCTCGGCTGCAGTAAAGGGCCCATGCGTACGGGCATAGCGCGACACCAGGTCACTGAGCGGGTCCGCCACGGGCTCGATAAAGGCGAGCGGGACGCCCATGGGCAGCGGAACGCCCAGGGCATCGCGGAGGCGCGCAGCGTCCTCAACGGCGGCGAACCGTTCCACGCCGCCAATGTTTACCTTGATGGCCCGGTTTGCCCGCTGCAGGGCAATGAGGTGGGCGGCGGCTTCTGCCGGTCCGGCGTGCGGGGTGGGGGCGTGCGGGGTTGGTGCGGGACCGGCTTCGGCAGGCTCAAGCGGGGCGGCCTCAACTGCCGGGGCCAGCTCAGCCGCGGGGGCAGGCTCCACCGCCGCGGTCGGTTCCAGGCGGGCAGCCACCTCCTCCGGTGCCAGGGGGCCGAGGAGCCGCAGCAGGTCTGCTACGCCCTCCATGCCCCGCACGCGCCGGTCGCCGGCCAGCCGCTGCAGCTCGCGCTCGGTGGCCTCGATAACTTTGGGGTCCAGCAGTTCACGCAGTTCCACTCGCCCCAGCAGCTCGTTGAGGAGCGTGGAGTCCAGGGCCAGCGCGGCAGCCCGGCGCTCGGCCAGCGGCGAGTCGCCCTCGTAGAGGAACTGTGCCACGTACCCGAACAGGAGGGACTTGGCGAACGGCGACGGCTGGGAGGTGGTGGTCTGGACAATCCTCAGCTCGCGCCGCTCCACGGACGCCGCGATGTCCTTCAAGGCCGGGAGGTCGTAAACGTCCTGCAGGCACTCACGGACGGTTTCCAGCACGATGGGGAATGTGGGGTACTTCCGGGCAACGTCGAGCAGCTGCGCGGAGCGCTGCCGCTGCTGCCACAGCGGCTGCCGCTTGCCGGGCGTCTGCCGCGGCAGCAGGAGGGCACGGGCGGCACATTCCCTGAACCGCGACGCAAAGAGCGCACTGCCGCCCACCTCGGCGGTGACGATCTGCTCCAGCTCCTCGGGATCGAACAGGAACAGCTCCGCTCCCGGCGGCTCATCCTCCATCATCGGCACACGGAGGACAATCCCGTCGTCGGCGGCCATGGCGGAGCCGTCCATCCCGTAGCGCTGGTGGAGCCGCTGCCCGACGGCGAGGGCCCAGGGCGCGTGCACCGGCATGCCGAAGGGGCTGTGCAGGATCACCCGCCAGTCGCCCAGTTCATCGTGGAACCGCTCGACAACCAGCGTGGTGTCATTGGGGACCACTTCAGTGGCCTGCTTCTGCTCGCCCAGGTACTGGATCAGGTTGTTTGCGGCGAAAGCGTCCAGGCCGCTTGCCTGGCAGCGTTCGGTGGCAGGGCCGGCGTCGGACGCTGACAGTTCGCGGACGAACGCGCCGAGGGCGCGCCCCAGGTCCACCGGCCGCCCCAGCGAATCCCCCTTCCAGAAGGGGAGCTTGCCCGGCTGGCCGAAGGCCGGGGAGACAAGCACGCGGTCGTGCGTGATGTCCTCGATTTTCCAGCTCGTCGCGCCCAGGGCAAAGACGTCGCCCACCCGCGACTCGTACACCATTTCCTCGTCCAGCTCGCCAACGCGCCGGCCGCCTTTCGGGGCGGGCGCCGGCTTGCCGTCGGCGGAAGGGGACCCGGTACCTTCCACCTCGGTGCCAATGATGTACACGCCGAAGAGGCCGCGGTCCGGGATGGTACCGCCGGAGGTCACGGCGAGGCGCTGGGCCCCGGGCCGGCCTTCGATGGTGCCGGCGTTGCGGTCCCAGATGATCCGGGGACGCAGCTCGGCGAACTCGTCCGACGGGTAGCGGCCGGCCAGCAGGTCAAGGGTGGCTTCGAATGCGGAGCGGGGGAGGGACGCGAAGGGGGCGGAGCGCCGAACGGTGGAGAACCATTCCTCAACATCGATGCTGCCCAGGGCGGTGGCAGCGACGGTCTGCTGGGCCAGGATGTCCAGGGGATTGGCGGGGATGCTGAGGCGCTCGATCTTGCCGGCCAGCATCCGCTCAACGGTGATGGCTGTGTGGACAAGGTCGGCACGGTGCTTCGGGAAGAGGACGCCCTGGGAGACTTCACCCACCTGGTGGCCGGCGCGGCCAACCCGCTGCAGGCCGCTGGCCACGGACGGCGGTGACTCCACCTGCACCACAAGGTCCACGGCACCCATGTCGATGCCCAGTTCCAGGGAGGAGGTGGCCACCACGCACCGCAGCCGCCCGGACTTCAGGTCGTCCTCGATGAGCGCCCGCTGGTCCTTGGAAACTGAGCCATGGTGGGCGCGGGCCAGGACGGGATCCGCCCCCGCCGAGCTTCCCGCCTGCGCCATCATGTGCGCCGGCGTGGCCGTGGAGGCAGGAATACCTGGTGCCGCCGGTTGCGGAGCCGGGTCATCCCAGCCGCCGCCCACGGCCACGAGCTGCCGCTCGGCGTAAATCTCGTTGAGCCGTGCCGTGAGCCGCTCGGACAGGCGGCGGGAGTTGGCAAAGACGATGGTGGACTGGTTGGCGAGGACCAGGTCCACAATCTTCTCTTCCACGTGCGGCCAGATGGAGGCCTGCGGCTGCAGTCCGGAGGCCGGGCCCGAGTCGAAAGCGCCGGCAGCACCCTGGAGATCGGACATGTCCTCGACGGGGACCGAGACGGTGAGGTCCCAGTTCTTCTTCGCGGGAGGGGCGACGATTTCCACTGGTGCGGAACCTGCGAGGAACTGCGCCACGAGCTCCTTGGGTTCCACGGTGGCGGAAAGGCCGATGCGCTGCGCCGGCTTAGGCAGCAAGGCGTCCAGCCGTTCGAGCGAGACGGCAAGGTGGGCGCCGCGTTTGGTGCCGGCCACGGCGTGGACCTCATCGATGATGATGGTGTCCACTTCGGCCAGCGTTTCGCGTGCCCTGGATGTCAGCATCAGGAACAGCGATTCCGGGGTGGTGATGAGGATGTCCGGCGGGTTGGCCAGCAGGGTGCGGCGGTCTGCCGCCGTAGTATCCCCGGAACGGACGCCCACGGTGGTCAGCGGTGCCGGCAGGCCGAGCCGCTTGGCGGTCTGCGTGATGCCGATCAGCGGCGAGCGGAGGTTCCGCTCCACGTCCACGCCAAGGGCTTTCAGCGGTGAGATGTAGAGGACACGGGTCTTGCGTTTGGGTGCCCGGATGCGCTTGCCTTTTGCCGGCCCCTTTGCAGCGGGATCAGTGGCAGCGGCGCTGCTTGCCCCGGCGGCATCGCGGCCGGCAGCCTCGGTTGCCTCCGTGGAGGCGACGAGCAGCCGGTCCAGCGCCCAGAGGAAGGCCGCAAGGGTCTTTCCGGAGCCGGTAGGAGCTACCACCAGGGCGTGCGAACCGGAGGAAATCGCCCGCCAGGCACCCTCCTGCGCGGGGGTCGGTTCTGAGAAGGCGCCGAGGAACCAGTCCCTGGTGGGCCGGCTGAACTGTGCCATGGCCTGTTCCTGGATCATGCCTCCATCATGCCCCACGCCACCGACAGTCCAAGCGGTGCCCACCCGGCCGCGGGTCCGCTGGAGAGCTGCCAGGCCGCCGGAAACTTCCGCGACCTTGCAGCACTCCAGCGACTTCGGTTCCGGGCGGGATGCCGGCGTCTCCAACGCCGGGTTCAAGCCTTTCCTGCGGCCGGGAGGTCCTTGGTGGCGGGACCTTCCAGGAGTTTCCCGTCGCTGCCGAAACGGGAGCCGTGCAGCGGGCAGTCCCACGTCAGCTCGCTGTCATTCCAGTGCAGGATCCCGCCGAGGTGGGTGCACACGGCGGACAGTTTGCACGTGGTGCCGGCGACGGTGGACACGGCCACGGGCTTGGGTCCCTCCCGGTAGACCTTCCCCTCGCCTTCGGCCGGAACAACAGGGGCGTGCTCAGCGGCCTGGTCCTTCTTGTCCTTCCGCAGGCCCTGGGCCGCCACCTGCCCCCAGCCGGAGGCCAGCTTGGCTGCCACTCCAGCATTAAGCGCGACGGCGGAGAGGGCGCCGGAGGGTGCGGTGACGCGGTGGTGGATGGTGTCGGCCCACGGCACGTTCCCGCCCAGGATGTCAGCGGAAATGCCGACGGCGGCGGCCACCGCGTTGGTCATGCCCCACTTGTTGTAGCCGGTGCCGAAGTAGATGTGGCCTTTGCCGCGGGGGAACTTGCCGAAGAAGGGCATGAGATTGGTCGGCAGGTAATCCTGCGCCGACCAGGTGTGGGTGGCCACCGCACCGGGATAGTGCTGCACGGCCCAGTCAAGGAGGCTGCCAAGGTGGTGTTTCTCGGACCGCGCCCGGCCAACGTGGTGTCCGTGCCCGCCCACAAGGAGCAGCCGGTGGCCGTCCATCTCATAGTCCCGCAGGGAATGGGTGGGTTGTTCCACCGAGAGGTACATTCCCGGCGGAGGCGCCTGGTCCTCCTGCAGCTGCAGCGCCGCGGCGTAGGAACGGCTGGGCGTGAGCTTGGCGAAGTACAGGCCGCGGTCCAGCACCGGGATGCCGGTGGCCAGCACAACCTCATTGGCCGTGACGCTGCCCTGTGCTGTGTGGACAGTTGCGGGCCCGGAGCCCGTAACGTCCTGCAGCCGCACGCCGCCCACAATCGACCCTCCCCGGCCGCGGATATCGGACACCAGCGTGTCCAGCACCAACATCGGGTTGATCTGGGCCTGGTCTGCCAGGCGCACGGCGCCGTGGACGGCGAACGGCAGGCCGGCGTCGCGCACGTATTCCATGTCCAGCCCGGCGGTGGTGCCCGCACTCACCTCTTCACGGAGCTTGTCCGTGCCCTGGGGCGATGCGGCGTAGGTGTAGGCATCCCTGCGCTCGTACGGCACCCCGTTCTCGTCGAGGTAGCGCAGCAGCCAGGCCTGGCCCTCCCGGTTGCCGTCGACATATGCCTGCACCTGCTTCTGCGAGTACTGGCGGGCGAGCTGCGACAGGAAAGTCCCCTGGAGCAGGGACACCTTGGCCGTGGTGTTTCCTGTGGTCACGGCACCGGGGTACCTGGCTTCCAGGACAAGCACCTTCTGCCCTGAGCGGGCCAGCAGGAGCGCCGTGACGAGGCCTGTGAGCCCGGCTCCCGCCACCACCGTGTCATAGCTGCTTCCGGGCTCGAACGGGTCTGTTGCGAAGGTGTCCGCCCGATCCAACCAAATCGACGTCATGCCTGCTCAGCCTGCCTTTTCTCCAGGCCCTGGTCGGGCCATTTGTGATGGGTCTGTTATGAATCCCCAGCTATCCGCGGCGTATTTGCTAAGTATACTTACGATGTCGGGGTTTAAGTCTATGGTCAGGTGGCAGCCCGGCAGCCACGGTGTGAACACAACGGCAAACAGGAGAGATCATGACAAGCATGAGTTCCGACGGTCGCACAGTAGGCCGAACCAACATTCAAAAGGCCGCCCTTGCAGTGGGTGCAGTCTTCCTCTTGGTGGGCCTCCTGGGATTCATCCCCGGCATCACCACCAACTACCAGGCACTGGGCTTCGCAGGACATGGCTCGGAGGCGATGCTGCTGGGCATCTTCCAGGTGTCGGTGCTCCATAACATCGTCCACCTGCTCTTCGGCGCGGCCGGCATCGCCATGGCCCGCAGTGCCGCGCAGTCCAGGAATTACCTGGTGGGAGGCGGCGCCATCTACCTGGTCCTCTGGATCTACGGCCTGCTGATCGGCAAGGACACCGCAGCGAACTTCGTCCCCGTGAACGTCGCGGACGACTGGCTGCACTTCGTCCTTGGCGTCGCCATGATTGGCCTGGGATTCGCCCTGTCGCGGGGTACCGCCCGCGCGGGACGCACCACCACAGCCCACTAGGCAAGCACCACAGCACAAAAAACTGCAGGCGGCCCGGCACGTGCCGGACCGCCTGCAGTTTTCTATGTGGACTTCGACGGGAAAGGCTTTAGGCCGGCTGGAACGGCCCAATTGTCAGCAGCGTGATCCCGGCATTGCTGCAGGCCCGTGTGGGCTGGGCCAGGAACAGGGATTCGGTGTCCTCGGGCGGGTAGATGCGGTACCCGGCCGCATCCACCATGGCGCAGTCAGAATAGTTTCCGGCCTGTGTGTAGCGCAGCACGGCGGAACCGGTCTGGCCGGGGGCCAGGAGGACGTCGGCCGGGGCCGTGCTTTCATCCCGGGTTGCGGGCGCTCCGATAGGGGCGCCGGCGCCGTCCGCCGCCAGGGAAACGCCGGCAAACCCTTGGAGGATGCACGGTTCTGAGCCGGTGTTGGTGAGGTTGAGCTTCATGTAGACGCTGCCGGCCGCCCCGCCCCCTGACGCATCGGTGGCAGCCGTAAGCCCTGCCGCCTTGCAGCGGGCCGGTGCCCCCGGCGCCGGGGTGTCGCTGCCGGGTGTTCCGGCGGACGACGGCGGTGCAGGCGTGGTGGGAGCGGCGGACGTTGCGTCCGGGCTGGCTGGGCTGGTGGCTGGGCCGGTGCCTCCTGACGGAGTAGTCTGCGCTTGTGATTGGCCTGGACTGCAGGCGCTGAGCATCAATGCTGCTGCCGCGGCAGCCGTGGACATGACCAACCCCTGGAAAATTCGCTGAGACCTCATGGCACCACCTTCGCCGCACCAGGTGTCCGCGTCAACAACGCCACGAGGCCGCAGGGCATTTTGATGCCCGGATCGTGATGATCCGGGCATCAAAGCGTCCCGTGGCGGCTACCGGGCCGGGGAGGCCGGCGCGTTGGTACGCCGTGCGGCGCTCCGGACGAACGCCGTGCCGCCCAGCACCAGCCCGCCGACCCCGGCCGCCAGCCCCGCCCAGCTGCGTGCGTCCGCCCCGCCGTCGGTTATTGCTGCGGTGTCCGTCCCGTGGCCGCCGCCCGCTGCCTCGGTGACAGTGACCGACGGCGCGGGAGCCTTCAGGGAGTGGGGGTCCTGGCCGTCCTTTGCGATCTCTGACCAGTCGGTCTGCCCCGTTTCGCAGGTCTGGAGGGTGGGGAAATACAGTGTTGTCCCCGCCGCATCCGGGAGTTTCACTGAGAGGACCAGGGTGTCCCTGAGCTGGTGTTCCAGGGGTGCCTTGGCTGTGTAGACCACCTGGCTGGTCCGCTTGGTGATGGAGGTGCCGTCGGCGAGTTTCCTGGGTTCGGCGAGCTGCTCGGTCACCTTCTCCACCGTCCAGTTGGGGTTGACCGTGGGCTGGGCATCGTTGAGTTCCGCCGGGAGGGTGATGGCCACCTTGGTGGTGCCCGACTCGTCGCAGCCGTGGGGGACCGCGAAGGTGAGCAGGGCATAGGAGTTGGCCGAGGTTTTGTCCGGCGTTACACCGACATGCGCGGCGGCACCGCCGGCGGCTGCCAGCAGGAGCGCGGCCGCACCGCCGGTTGCGGCGGAAGTTTTCAGGGCACGGCGAAGGAATGGGGTGTTCATGGTTGCCTTTCTGGCGCACGCCGGAACAGCCGGGGTGCGTAAGTTTTTTGGGTCCAGCGCCGGCAGGATCCGGCGGGGTCAGGAGGAAAGCGCGACGGCGGACGGCGGGCCGCGCCGGCTGTCCTGCCGGAGGTTGCGCCAGGGACGCAGCGGCACTGCGGAAGGTGCGAAAGGAACCAAAGGCGCGGCGCCGCCGTCGTACGCTGCCGGCCGGGGGAGCGCCACCAGGGGCCGAAGCCAGACAGCAAGCGCCCACAGCGCGTCCTCGCCCTTGGCGAGGAGGAGCGCGGACCCCAGCGTCGCCAGGATGTGGGCCGCAAGCATCAGGGGCCCGGACGTTGCCCCCGTCCCGTAGATCTCCGTCCCGTAGATCTCCGTCCCGTAGATCCCGGTCCCGTAGAGATGGTCCAGCACCGCCGGCAGCCCGGCGGCGCCGGACAGGTGGCTGGCATGGGGCGTGGCGGTGCCGGATCCGGCGGCGGCCGCGGGGACGCCGGCGGCAGCAAAGACCTCATGGAGCAACAGTTGCCCGCCTGCCAGGAGGGCCGCCGCGGCGGGGAACCGCAGCCGCAGGCGGGTCGCGGTGGTGCTGCCCAGTGCAGTCAATGCCAGCACCGCCAGCATGACGGTGGGCGCCGGCAGCGCGCCGCCGCCAGCCAGGTGTGCCCCGGCGGCCAGGGTCAGGATGGCCGTGGCCACCGCCGAGGCGCGGAGAAAGTGGAAGGGGATACGGGGACGGCGTGCATGCACGGACGGTCCCCCTCCCGGTCTGAAGTCAGTCGTACAGATTCTATCCGCGGCCTGCCCGTGCCTGTGGCGGCAGGGGGAGCCGAGCCCTGCCCCGCGGTATGTACCGCCTCTTCAGGGCCGGGTTAGACTGCCTGCGTAACTGTCGGCGATGTTGAGGAGAAGCTTATGGACTACACCGGAAGCCAGTCAGAGAAGGTTGTTCCCGCAGGTGAACTTGGCCGCAGCAACATCGGCCAAACCATCAGCTTCCAGCCCAATGAGTTCACCATCGTGTTTGGGAAGCTCGCCGGAATCGCCCGCACGGAGGCGATGGTCTACCTGTCCCTGAAGGGCGTTGGAAACGGCACGCACCTGAAGGATGAATACGACCTGCCGCTTAGCCACGACGTCTACGTTCCGGTGGACGTCATCACCAACGCTGAATCCACCATCAAGGACCTCTTCGGCAAGGTGCAGGAAAACCTGCGCGGAGCGGGCCACAAGGGCGAGGACAGGACGGACCGCCTCTAGCGGGAACACGCGTCGATTGCTCCGTACCTGCCGTTTAGGTCCTTGAAAACGGCAGGTACGGAGCAGTCGACGGGGCGGCCGCCCCGATCAAGCCCGTGCAGGCCCCGTGGATGCCCGCACCGTAAGGTGCGTGGGCATCACGGCAAGCTGCCGGCTGGAGCGGCCGGGAACGGGATTGAGCTGGGAAAGCAGCATGGATACCGCCACGCGGCCGGCCTGCTCGATGGGACTGGCGATGGTGGTCAGCGGGGGGTTGCAGAAGTCCGCTCCGAAGATGTCATCCGATCCGACGATGCTGATGTCCTCCGGTACGCGGATTCCGCGCTCACGAAGCCGCTGGAGCATTCCGATTGCCAGGAGGTCATTGAACACGATGCACGCCGTGGCGCCGGTGCGTACCGCCGCGTCTGCCGCAGCTGCACCGGAGGTGGTTTTGGGCGTGAAGGGACCGATGCGGTGGGTCTCCATTCCGCGTTTGGATGATTCCTCCTCGAAGACCTTCCACCGCGCCCGGTTGGACCAGGATGTGGGCGGGCCGCTGACGTAGCAGATGCGGTGGTGGCCCAGCGACGCAAGGTGCTCCAGGGCCTGGATGATCGCGGAGGGCGTGTCGATGACCACCGTGGGAGCGCTGGTGGACGCCCGGTTGATCGTCACCAGCGGCTGGGTCTCGGACACCTCGGCCAGTTGCGCATCGGTCAAACGCGAGGCCGCAAGGATGAAGCCGTCGGCAGACCGCCTCATCTTGTGAAGCGCTTCAAGCTCCATTTCGTTGGATTCCTCGGTATCCACCAGGAGCTGCGTATACCCCGCCGCCTTGAGCTGGTGTTGGGTGCCGCGGATGATGTCGAAGTAGAACGGGTTCGTAATGTCCGGCACGAGGACGGCGACGGCGTTGGTGCGCCCCGAGCTCAGCCCCTGCGCCTGCGAGCTGGGCACGTAGTTCAGCTGCGCCGCCGCCGCCTCAATGCGTTCCCTGGTGTGGCGGTTGACCCGGTCGGGCTTGGAGAGCGCCCGCGAAACCGTTGATGTGGCCACTCCCGCGAGTTGGGCGACGTCCCGGATTGTTGGAAGTTTTTCCGCGGCCGCGCGTCCTTCCCCCGCCCCTTCGGTGCGTGATCCCGTCGTTTCCGCAGTCATTGGCCCAGTCCTTTCGTGCCGAGAAAGTACCCGGTCCTTCATCCACGGTGGAATCGCGGTAACTCAATGGAAACATCTTTTGGCAACTTTTGGCAACCGCTTGCCGCACGAGTTGCCAGCTCCCTAGACTGAGTTCCGAATCGCCTGCAGTGATGCGCGCCACTAGACGTTGTGGCCATGTGGGTGTCCAAGAGGAGAAAACAATGAGGTTTAAATCGTCTTCCGGGCTCGCGGCAATCGTTACGGCTGCGGCATTGGCATTAACCGGCTGCGGCGGCGGCTCCGGCACTACTGACTCTTCAACAAACGCTGACGGAAAGGTGGACGGAACGGGCAAGACCCTCAACGTCCTCGTCGGTGTATTGAGCCAATACCCGGAACAGCAGAAGCAGTGGCAAAGCGACATCGCCGCCAAGTTCAAGGCCGAAACCGGTGCCGAGGTGAAATTCGAGACCTTTGCCTCGGCCAACGATGAGCTCACCCGCATCCAGACGTCGGTTGTCTCAGGCCAGGGCCCCGACATCTACGGCCTGGGCACCACCTTCACGCCGACTGCCTACGCCACAAAGGCATTTGTAACCCTGTCCGACGACGACTGGAAGAAGGTGGGCGGCAAGGACCGGTTCAACAAGGCTGCGCTGGGGATCTCCGGCCCGGACGAGCAGAACCAGGCCGGCATTCCGTTCGTCAGCCGTCCGTTCGTGATGGCGTACAACAAGGAACTGCTGGCTGCCGCCGGAATTGAAAAGCCCGCCACCAGTTGGGATGAGCTCGCGGAGCAGGCGAAGAAGATGACCAAGGACGGCGTCTACGGCCTGGCCACCGGATACAAGGACAACTTCGACCCTTGGAAGTTCATCTGGGCGATGGCCGTCCAGGCGGGCAACCCGATCGTGGACGGCAACAAGCTCAAGCTTGATGACCCCACCGTCAAGAAGGCCTACGAAACCTACTTCGGCTGGTTGACGGAGGACAAGATCGTTGACCCGGCCTCCGTGGGTTGGAACAACAGCAACGCCGTTGCGGCCTTTGCCAGCGGCAAGGCCGGCTACCTGATGATGACCACCTCAAGCTCCCTGCCAACCCTTGAGAAATCAGCCGTCGCGGGCAAGTACGAGTACGCGCTGATGCCTACCACCCCTCCGGGCGAGTCCAGCTCCAAGAATGAGGACGCAGCAAGCATCCTGTCCGGCGACAACCTGGTGGTAGCGGACTACTCGAAGGAGAAAGACCTGGCCTTCGCGTACATCAAGCTCATCACCTCCAAAGAGGAGCAGCTGAACTACCAGAAGATCTTCGGTGACCTGCCGGCCAACGCGGAGGCCCTGAAGGAGCTGGGCGGAAACCCGAAGCTCAAGCCCATCACCGACGCTGCCGCGAAGTCCAAGGCAACGCCCTTCACGGGAGCCTGGGGAGACATCCAGCTTGGCCTGTTGAACGTCACGGTCCAGTCCGTCCCGGACCTTGCCGCCGGCAAGGTGGACAGTGCAGCCCTCGAAGCACGCATCAAGGATTCGCAGAGCAAGGGCCAGGCTTCCCTGGACCGGGCCTCCAAGGGATAAGTTCTGATGTCAACCGACGCTTCCAATGAAGTCCGGCTTGCGGCGGAGTCCGCCGCAAGCCGGGCGGCACACTCCACCGCTGACGTAGCCGGCCACGAGCCGGGCGGGCAGAAAATCCCGCGACGCAAAGGCCTCAGCGAACGCAACCGACCCCTGTGGATGCTGATCCCGGGCGGAGCGCTGATGATCATCATCATCGTCCTGCCGCTGTTGCTGGGCATCTACATGTCCACCCTCAACCTGGACCAGTACACCCTCCGCAAGTGGGTCAGCTCGCCCTTCATCGGCGTCGAAAACTTCGTCGAAGCCCTGACCTCCTCACCCCTCCTCCACGCCACCTGGCTCAGCGTCAGCTACTCCCTGCTGGCAATGGTGGTGACCCTGCCGCTGGGCATAGCTGCCGCCGTCGCTACGCAGAACGCGTTCAAGGGACGGGCCGTGATCCGGTCCATCTTCCTGATCCCCTACGTGCTCCCGTCGTTCGTGGTGGCGACCATCTGGCGCACCATGTTCCAGCCGGACGGCATCGTGGACAAGGCCCTGGGGACCGTCGGCATCGAGGCTGGCCTCTGGCTGAACGGACCGCAGACCTTCTGGACGCTGGTGCTGGTCCAGATCTGGGCTTCCTGGCCTTTCATCTACCTGCTCGCACTGTCCGGGCTGCAGTCCGTTGACCATGAGGTCCACGAGGCATCAGCGCTGGACGGCGCACTGTGGTGGAACAAGTTGCGCTACGTGATCTTCCCCTACCTGAAGGGACCGCTCGCGCTCGCGTTCCTGATCGGCATGCTGCACCACATCAACAACTTCACGCTTCCCTACGTCCTGTTTGGAGTTCCGGCCCCTGCAGACGTGGAAGTCCTGCCGATCCTTACGTACGTCACCAGCTTCCAAAGCTTCCGTTTCGGGCTGAGCGCTGCCATGGCCTTCGTTTCCCTGGTCCTGATCGCCATTCCGCTGTTTGTCTACCTGCGCGCCGTCAAGCTCGACGACGCCGAGTCACCTGGAGCCAAGAAATGAGCACCTCCACTGCCACCCGGCGGAGTACGGCAACCGCGGACATGCCGCGTCCGGGATCCAAGCGCCAGCACGAAGTCCTGCGGCTGCTCCCGGGGCCTTTGCTCGCGATCATCCTGGTGTTCCTCGGGGCCCTGGTCCTGATTCCCGTGTTCTACATCTTCCTGGCGTCCGTGAACTCGGACATCGGTGTGGCCAACGGCGAATTCTGGCCTTCGAGCTTCACCCTTGAGAACTACTCGAAGATCTGGACCAGCGTCGGACTGGCCACGGGACTTGCCAACAGCGTCCTGGTGGCGGGTGCAACGGCAGTTGTGTCCGCAGCGTTGTCCGTCTCAACAGCGTTCGTCCTGGTCCGCTACAGCTTCCGGGGCCGCCTCACCATCCTGCGCGGCCTCCTTGCACTGCAGTCAGTGCCGGGGACCCTGATGGTGCTGCCGGTGTTCGTCCTGTTCTCCTCGGCCTCCACCTACCTGGGCATCCAGGTCATCGGAACCCAATGGGGACTCTTTGTCACCTACCTGACGTTCGCCATGCCGTTCTCCACCTGGGTCATGGTCACCTACCTGCGCGGGCTTCCCAAGGAACTCGAGGAAGCGGCAAGGATCGATGGCGCAAGCAACCTGGGCGTGCTGTTCAGGATCATCCTTCCCCTGAGCTGGCCCGGCATCGTGGTCTCCGGCATCTTCGCTTTCCTGCTGGGATGGAATGACGTCCTGTTTGCTTCCGTCATGACCCGACCGGAAAGCCAGACCGCGGCAGTGGCACTGCAGATCTTCGGTGCTTCCCAGGAAGGCGGCGCCATTCCGTTCTACGGCCAGATGATGGCAGCGGCCCTGGTATGTGCCGCCCCCGTAGTCATTCTTTACCTGATTTTCCAGCGTTATCTAGTGGGCGGACTCACCGCCGGAGGAGTTAAGTAACCATGGTTCCAGCCACCCAGGTCTCGTGGGCCCTGTCCGGATTCGGAGACGAAATCGACGACGACCCCGCCGTGCAGATCGCGGTGCTGCAGGCACTCGGTGCCAATCACATCGAGGTGCGCAGCGCGTGGGGCACCAACATCGTGGACCTGTCCGATGACCAGCTCGCGGCACTCGCCGGGCTGCTCAAGGACAAGGGCATGCAGGTTTCCGCGATTGCCTCTCCGATCGGCAAGGTGGACGTCAGCCTCCCCGTGGAACACGAAGTGGAGCGCCTGCGGCGGGCAGCAAATGCTGCCAAGGTCCTGGGTGCAAAGTACATCCGGATCTTCTCCTTCTATTACGGCGAGTCCGTTCCGGTGGAGAGCATCCGTGACGCCGTCATCGAGCGGATGCGCGCGCTCGCCGCCGTCGCCGAAGAAGAGGGCGTGGTCCTGCTGCACGAAAATGAAAAAGACATCTTCGGGGACGTTCCGGACCGCGTGCTGGACATCATCGAAAGCGTAGGCTCGCCTGCGCTGAAAGTGGCGTGGGACGCGGCCAACTTCGTGCAGGTGGGCGTGAAGCCCTTTGACGAGGCCTACGCGAAGCTGCGCCCGCACCTGGAATACCTCCAGGTCAAGGATGCCCTGTTCTCCAACGGACATGTGGTCCCGGCAGGGGAGGGCGACGGCGACGTGCTGCGCACCGTCGAAGCGCTGAAGGCCGACGGCTTCACCGGCTTCGCTTCCCTGGAGCCGCATCTTGCCGGCGCCCACGGCCTCGGCGGTTTCTCCGGCCCCACAGCTTTCGGTATTGCTGCCCGGGCCTTTGCAAAAGTCACAGCGGAAGCAGGAGTGCAGACAGTATGAGTGAGACGTTGAAGGTTGCCATCACGGGTTGCGGCGTCATCGGCCGCACCCACGCGGTTGCCCTGCAGGAGTTCCCCGGGGCCAGCATTGTGGCGCTGGTGGACGCTATCCCGGACGCCGCTGTTGCCCTTGCCGACTTCATCGAAAAGAGCGGACGCCCCAGGCCCTCCGTGCACGCGTCCATCGCGGACGCCTTTGCCGCGACGGACATCGACCTGGTGGCGCTGGCCACCCCCAGCGGCCTGCACATCCAGCAGGGCCTGGAAGTCCTCGCGGCCGGCAAGCACGTTGTCATCGAAAAACCCCTTGACGTGGACCTGAGCCGCGCGCAGGAGATCGAGGCGGCAGCGAATGACGCCGCCCGCCGCGGGGTGGTCGCTTCGGTCATCAGCCAGCACCGCTTTGACCAGGCCAGCGTTGCGGTTGCGGACGCCGTGGCCAAAGGCCGGTTCGGCCGGCTGACCTCTGCCATAGCCTCTGTTGCCTGGTGGCGCGGGCAGGGCTATTACGATTCCGGTGACTGGCGGGGCACCTGGTCAATGGACGGCGGTGGCGCCTTGATGAACCAGGGCGTCCACACCGTTGACCTGCTGCTGTGGTTCATGGGCAGGCCCGTGGAAATCCACGCGCACACAGCCCGCCTGGCACACGAACGGATCGAGGTGGAGGACACCGCCGTCGCCACCGTGACCTTCGAAAACGGCGGCCTGGCAGTGCTGCACGCCACCACCGCCGCATACCCTGGCCTGACGGTACGGGTGCAGCTGATGGGCTCGGAAGGCTCCGCCGTGGTGGACAACGACCAACTGCACTACTTCCACGCCAAGGACGACGGCGGCCCTTCCGCGGACATGGGGCTGCAGGGCGGAGGCAACCAGGCGCAGGAAGAACTGGCCAAGTACCCGGCAGAGGACTACGAGGCCAAGGACCCCACGGTGTACCCGGCCGGACACATCCGCCAGTACCGCGACATCCTTGGGGCCATCACCGAAGGCCGCCGGCCCGGCGTCACCGTCAGCGATGCAGTCAACGCCCTGGCCACCGTGCGTGCCGTCTACGTGTCCGCCACGCTCAACCAGGCAGTCCTCTTCGACGACGTCCTGGCCGGCAAGTACAACGACCTTGAGGTCCGCACCGGCTCCACTGCGACAGAAAGCGCCTGAAGCAATGAAATTTTCAGTATTCACAGCGTCCACGCCCGACTGGACTCCCGAGGAAGCCGTAACCCACCTTTCGGGCCAAGGCTGGGACGGCATCGAGTGGCGGATCACGGACCAGGCCGAGGCGCCCGAACCCGGTTTCTGGGCCGGCAACAAAGCGACGATCCCCCTGACCGGCCTTGAGGACAACCTGGGGCGGGTTGCCACGATCACCCGCGACGCCGGCCTGGAGTTCTCCGGAATAGGCGGCTACGCGCGGTGCGACAACCACGACGACGTCGAGCGCATGCTGGCAGCTACGGCCGCCTTGGGCGCGGGCCAGGTCCGCGTCACCACACTTCCGCTGGGAACGGCGGAATGGGGCACTGAGGCGCCCAGCGGGATTCCTTATCCGGCCCTGTTCGAGGCGGCGCGCCGTGACTTCGAATGGGTGGCTGAACGGGCCGCCCACCACGGCGTCAAGGCACTCGTGGAGCTGCACCACCGCACCATCACGGCGTCGGCGTCCTCGGCGCGGCGCCTGCTGGAGGGCCTGGACCCCCGGCACGTGGGGGTCATCCACGACCTCGGCAACCTGCTGATCGAGGGCCAGGAAGACTACCTTCCTGCCTTCGAACTGCTGGGGGAATACCTGGCACACATCCATGTCAAGAACGCCGTCTGGGTCCGCCAGGACACAACGGACGAATCCGGTGCAGCCGTGTTCCGCAACGAGTGGGCGCCGCTCCAGTCGGGACAGGGAAGCGTCCTCGAATACTTCAAGGCGCTGGCGGCCCATGGCTATGACGGTTGGGTGACGGTGGAAGACTTCTCCACGGAGCTGCCCCTTGCTGAGCGCACTGCCGGCAATCTTGACTACCTGCGGCGTACGGCGGCCATCGCCGGGCTCACTGCAGGGGCCGGGGCGCGCTGACGCCATGGCGCATTCAATAGCAGCCCACCCTGACAGGCTCCTGCCCGCAGAACCCGGCGTGCGGGAGATTGCCCGTTCGCTCTACAACCTCGTTGCCGGCCTCCCGATCATCTCCCCGCATGGACACGTTGATGCCGGGGTCATCGAACAAAACCTGCCCTTTCCGGATCCCGCCGCGCTGCTGGTCACCCCGGACCACTACGTGACCCGCCTGGTCCACGCGGGCGGCGTCCCGATGGACCAGTTGGGCCTGGGCAGCTCCGCCGCGGACTCCCGGCAGGTCTGGCGCAACTTTTGTGCCGCATGGCCCGCCTTTGAGGGAACGGCTTCCGGATACTGGATCCGGCAGGAATTCGAGCACGTGTTCGGTGTGCACCAGGAGCCCACGGCCGAGAACGCCGACCGGATCTATGACGCGATCTCGGCCAAGCTTGCCGAACCCGGCTTCCGGCCCAGGCAGCTGTTCAAGGAATTCAACATCGAGGTGTTGGCCACCACCGATGATCCGCTGGACACGCTGGACAGCCACGCGGCCCTGGCCAAGGACCAGGCCTTCGCCGGGCGCGTCCTGCCCACCTTCCGGCCGGACCAGTACCTCAACATCGCCCATCCGGCCTGGCAGGACAATGTGGAGCGGCTCATTGCTGCCGGCGGGGGCGGTTCGGGGTATGCCGGCTACATCAGTGCGCTGGAGTCACGGCGCCGCCACTTTGTGGAGAACGGGGCCGTGTCCGCCGACCATGGCGTCCGCACACCGGCCACCCTGAAGCTGGAGCACGCCGACGCGGAACGGCTGTTCGAGCGTGCGCGGGCGGGGAATGCGACGCCGGAGGACCGCGACGCTTTCGAAGCCCACATGATGTACCAGATGGCACGGATGTCCGTGGAGGACGGGTTGGTCATGACCATCCACCCAGGTTCGTACCGCAACCACCATGGCCCTACGTTCGAGGCATACGGCGCGGATACTGGCCACGACATTCCCTTCGCCGTGAACTACACCGAGGCCATCCGGCCCCTGCTGCAGGACTTCGGCACGGCCAAGGACTTCCACTTGGTGCTGTTCACCTTGGACGAGACGGTGTTCTCGCGGGAGCTGGCGCCGCTGGCGGGATTCTACCCTTCCGTCTACATCGGTGCCCCGTGGTGGTTCCTCGACGCGCCGGATGCCATGCTGCGTTTCCGCGCAGCGGTGACGGAAACCGCCGGTTTCTCACGCTCCTCGGGATTCATCGATGACACACGGGCCTTCTGCTCCATCCCGGCGCGCCACGACACGTCACGCCGGATCGAGTCGGCTTTCCTGGCACGCCTGGTAGCCGAGCACCGCATCAGCGAAGAACGCGCCCGTGAACTGATCGTGGACATCGTGGATTCATCCCCGCGAAGGGTCTTCAAGCTGTGAGCGCTACAGAAGTTCCCGTGCTGAACCGGTCGCTGGTCAACGCTCCGAAGGCACCGGTCCGGATTGTCCACCTTGGACTCGGAGCGTTCCACCGCTCGCACCAGGCCTGGTACACCCAGCATGCCGGTGACGGGGCCGAGTGGGGTATCGCGGCGTTCACCGGACGGCGGCCTGATGCTGCCGTGGCGCTCGCAGCGCAGGACGGCTTGTTCACCCTGGTTGAGCGTGCCGACGGCGGGGACTCCTTTGCGGTTGTCGGCAGCATCGTGGAGGCCGTGGACGGCGCCGACGTGCGGCGACTGGCGGATCTGGTGGCCGCCCCGGGTACCGCCGTCATCACGCTGACGATTACGGAAGCCGCCTACGGCATCGGGTCCGACGGCCAGCTGGACCGCACCGCGCCCGACGTGGCTGCCGACCTCGCCTTGCTCGCATCCGGCAAGGGACAACCGACGACGCCGCTGGGCCGCCTCGTGTTCGCCCTTGCCGCCCGCCGGGCTGCTTCTGCAGGACCGCTCGCCGTGGTCTGCTGCGACAACCTCGCCCACAACGGCAGCATCGCCCACCACGCCATCACGGGCATGGCCGAAGCCTGGGACGCGGACCTGGCCGGATGGATCGATGCCAACGTCAGCTTTGTCAGCACCTCGGTGGACCGCATAACACCACGCACCACGGAGGCTGACATCGCGGCCGTCCAGGCCGCCTGTGGCTACCGCGACACGTCGCCGGTGGTGGCGGAGCCCTTCGCCAACTGGGTGCTCAGCGGGGACTTTCCCGCCGGGCGTCCGCACTGGGAAGACGCCGGTGCCGTGTTCGTGGACCACATCGAACCCTATGAGAACCGCAAACTCTGGCTTTTGAATGGTGCCCACTCCCTGCTCGCGTATGCCGGCCAACTCCGCGGCCATACCACCGTGGCGGAGGCCCTGGCGGACCCGCGCTGCCTGCAGGCGGTGGAGGCCTTCTGGGACGAGGCCGAAACCAACTTGAGGGACATGGAGGGTGATGGAGTCGATCTCCAGATCCCGGCCTACCGCGCCGCCTTGCTGGCGCGGTTCCGGAACGCCCGGATTGCCCACCACTTGGCGCAGATCGCAATGGACGGCAGCACGAAGCTGCGGATGAGGGCCGTCCCCGTGATACTGGCGGAGCGTGCCGCCGGGCGGTCGGGCGCAGCCGCTGCGCTGATGATCGCTGCGTGGCTGGACTACACGGTTGGCGGCCCGGTTCAGGATCCGCTTGCCGGCGAGGTGGCAGCAGCGAACTCACTGACCGGCAGGGAGCGGATCCGTGCCCTCGTGGCCTTGGTGGACCCTGCCCTCGCCGGGGACGCCGCCGCAGTGGAGTTGATCGAAGGCCTGTGTGGGACTTTTCAACCGCGGGCTGCTGTCCCGCGGTAGCCGTGGACAAACACGTACTCCTGCCCGGGTCCCGGAACCATTCGGGACCCGGGCTGTTGTGTGCTGATGAAGTTTCAAGTAAATTGCATGGCAACCGGTTGCCGTTTGTTGCCATCTGGTTCCACGTTTTTGCCGGTTCCACGGGGACGGCACCCGGGTAAAGGAGCCCACACCATGAAAAAGCTGAGCAAAATGAGCATCGTCGGCTATGGCGCCGGCGATGCCGCAAACAACCTCGCCTTCACCACGGCCACGATGTTCCTGCTGGTCTACTACACGGATGTTGCCGGGATTTCCGCGGCTGCGGCAGGCACCCTGCTCTTGGCCGTCCGGATCTTCGACGCCTTCGCCGACGTCTTCGCCGGCCGCGTTGTGGACCGCGCATTCAGCAAGCGGTTCGGCAAATTCCGGCCCTTCATCATGTTCGGTTCCATCCCGCTGCTCCTCTTGAGCGTGGCAACGTTCTCCGTGCCGCAGCTTGGCGAATCCGGCACCCTGCTCTACGCCTACGTCACCTACGCGGCCCTCGGCCTGGCGTACAGCCTCGTCAACATTCCTTACGGCTCCCTCGCCGGGGCCATGACCCAGGACCCGGGCGAGCGGGCCAAACTCGGCTCCGCCCGCATGGTGGGTGCGCTCCTGGTCGGTTCCGCCCTCGGCATCTTCGTGGCGCCGCTGATCAAGCCGGGTGCTGACCTGCAGGGAACCTTCACCACCATCACCCTGGTCTTCGTGGTGATCGGCGCTGCCCTCTACTTCTTCACCGTGCTGACCGCCAAGGAACGCGTCCACCGCGCCGTTCCGAACGTCACCCTGAAGCAGAGCATGGACACGCTCAAGACCAACAAGCCCCTCCTGATGCTGTGCCTGAGCTCATTCTTCTTCCTCACCGGCTACTTGGCCCTCACCTCCGTGCAGCTGTACTACCTGCGTGACGTCCTGGGCCGGCTGGACCTTTACCCGGTCCTGTCCATCGCGCAGCTGGTCCTGACGTTCGCCCTGGCAGCCTTTATGCCGCGGCTGGTCCGCAGCATCGGCAAAAAGCGCGTCTACATCTACTCGTCGCTGCTGACTGTCGTTGGCGGCACCATCATCTTCTTCACTCCTGCCAGCCAAGTCTGGATCGGCTTCAGCGGATTGCTGCTCAGCCTGGCGGGCGTCCTCGCCGTCAACATCGTGGTGTGGGCCCTGGAAGCCGACACGGTGGAATATGGCGAATGGAAGACCGGCGTCCGCACCGAAGGAATCACCTACGCGCTCTTCTCCTTCACCCGCAAGACCGGCCAGGCAGTGGGCGGCGCGCTCGCCGCGTACGCCTTGGCGCTTGGCGGGTACAAGTCCGGTGCCACGCAGACTGCCGACGCGGTCTTCGGGATCCAGGTGGCCGCAGGCGCCATGCCGGCCGTTCTCACCATCCTGGCCGTCCTGGTGATGTCCAAGTACAAGCTCACGGACGCCCTGCACGCCCGGATCCTCACGGAAATACGCGCCCGCCGCACCAGCAGCGAGTCCGACGCCGGGTCAACCGGCAGTGCCGCCGGCAGCCCCGATGGCACCGACGGCGGTTACGCTGCCGCCGCCAAACCCCCGGCAGCCACCTTCAACTAACATTCCATTCCCGTCAGCCCAACGTACCGCTACCACTCAACAAGAAAGCCTGGTTCTGCTGTGAAAATCATTGCCGCCGATGTCTTCGTGACCAGTCCCTCCCGGAATTTCGTGACGCTCCGGATTACTACCGAGGATGGTGTGACCGGTATTGGTGACGCCACGTTGAATGGGCGTGAGCTTGCTGTTGCCGCGTATTTGAAGGAGCACGTGGCGCAGTTGCTGATTGGCAAGGACGCGCACCGGATCGAGGACACGTGGCAGTTCCTGTACCGGTCGGCGTATTGGCGGCGGGGCCCGGTGACGATGGCTGCGATCGCTGCGGTGGATATGGCGTTGTGGGATATCAAGGGCAAGGTGGCCGGGATGCCGGTGTACCAGCTCCTGGGCGGGGCGTCCCGGAACGGGCTGCGCGCGTACGGGCACGCGTCCGGTGCTGACTTGCCGTCGCTGTTCGACTCCGTCCGCGAACACCTGGAACTCGGGTATAAGTCGATCCGGATCCAGACCGCCGTCCCCGGCATCAAGGCCGTCTACGGTGTGGCCGCCCAGGCGCAGGCTTCGGGGGAGCGGTATGACTACGAGCCCGCCGGGCGGGGTGCGTTCCCGGTGGAGGAGGACTGGGACACCCGGGCGTACCTGCGGCACCTGCCCACCGTGTTTGAGGCGGTCCGGAACGAGTTCGGCCCGGAGATCCCTTTGCTGCATGACGGGCACCACCGGATGACGCCGATCCAGGCCGCGAAGCTGGGCAAGGCGCTGGAGCCGTATGACCTGTTCTGGCTGGAGGACTGCACCCCGGCGGAGAACCAGGAGGGCCTGCGCCTGGTCCGGCAGCACACCACCACGCCGCTGGCGATCGGTGAAATCTTCAACACGGTGTGGGACTACCAGACCCTGATCAAGGAACAGCTGATCGACTATGTCCGGGCCGCGTCCACGCACTTCGGCGGGATCTCCCCGTTGAAGAAGGTGATGGATTTCGCCGCGCAGTACCAGATCAAGTCCGGTTTCCACGGCCCCACGGACATTTCCCCGGTGGGCTTCGCTGCGCAGCTGCACGTGGGCCTGGCGATCCACAACTATGGCATCCAGGAGTACATGCAGCACTCGGACAAGACCAACGAGGTCTTCGAGCAGTCCATGACCTTCGTGGATGGCTACCTCCACCCCGGGGACAAGCCCGGGATCGGCGTCGAGTTCAACGAGGAAGCCGCAGCCGCGTTCCCGTACCAGCAGGCCTACCTGCCCTACAACCGCCTCATCGATGGAACGGTCCACGACTGGTGAATACGTCCACACCCGAAACCACAGCACCTGCCGCAGGGCACCCCAACCTCCGCATCATCGTGATGGGAGTGTCCGGCTGCGGCAAGACCACCATCGGCGACCTCGTGGCCCGCGAACTTGGAGTGCCGTTCCTGGACGGCGACTCCCTCCACCCCGTGGAGAACGTCGCCAAAATGGCGGCGGGCACCCCGCTGACGGACGACGACCGCTGGCCATGGCTTGCCACGGTGGGCACCGAGCTTGCCAACGCAGGCGACGGCGGTATGGTCCTGGCGTGCTCCGCGCTGCGCCGCAGCTACCGCGACGCCATCCGCCAGCAGGCACCGGACACCATCTTCCTGCACCTGCACGGCAGCAAAGAGGTCCTGCGGGCGCGGACCGAAGGGCGTACCGGCCACTTCATGCCGCCCGCCCTCCTTGATTCCCAGCTCGCCACGCTGGAACCCTTGGAGGCTGACGAGGCGGGCATCGTCGTCGACATCGCTGCCCAGGTCGACGAGGTGGTGCGGGAGGCTCTGGCCGGAATTGCCGTCGTCGCACGTTCCAGCACAGCCAGCCCTGACGCTGCCGGCAGCGCCGGTGCCCCCGGGACCCGGCCGCGACAGTTCGACGTCGACCTCCAGGCTGCGCCGTTTAATCTCGACGGCGACGCGGTCGCTTGGGTGGAGTCCACCCTGGCCGGCATGAGCCTCGAGGAAAAGATCGGCCAGCTGTTCATCAACCACAACAACGACTACTCCCCGGAGTACCTCGATGGCGTGCTGGAGAACTTCCACGTGGGCGGCATGCGCTACCGGCCCGGGCCCTCGGCTGCTGTGCAGGAGCACATCCGCTATGCACAGTCCAAGGCGCGCATCCCGCTGCTGGTGGCCTCCAACCCGGAAATGGGGGGAGCCGGAAGCTGTGACGACGGCACGTTCGTGTCCACGCACCTGCAGGCCGGCTCCCACCCGGACAAGGCCATCGCCCGGCAGATGGGGCAGGTTGCCGGGGTGGAAACCGCGGCGCTGGGCTGCAATTGGGCCTTCGCACCGATCGTGGACATCCACTACAACTGGCGGAACACGGTGATCTCCACCCGCGCCTTCGGCAACACCCCGGAGATCGTGGTGGAGCGGGCCAAGGAGTACTTCGACGGCATCAGCGAATCTCCCACGGTGTGCGCCATGAAGCACTTCCCCGGCGACGGCGTGGACGAGCGGGACCAGCACGTTGTCACCTCCTACAACACGTTCGGCTACGAGGAGTGGAACCGGACCTACGGCCACGTGTACCGGGAAATGATTGGCCACGGCGTGCAGTCCATCATGGTGGGGCATATTGGCGCGCCGGAGCTGTCCCGGCATTTCCGGCCGGGCCTGGCGGATGCCGACATCCTGCCCGCCACCCTGTCCCCGGAGCTGCTGCAGGACCTGCTCCGCGGCGAACTGGGCTTCAACGGCCTGGTCCTGACGGACGCCTCGCTGATGGTGGGGCTCACCCAGGCCATGAAGCGCAAGGACCTGGTGCCGGCCACCATCGCGGCCGGCTGTGACATGTTCCTGTTCTTCCGCAATCCCGCGGAGGACTTCCAGTACATGCTGGACGGATTCAAGTCCGGGGTGATCACCGAACAGCGCCTGCACGATGCGCTGCGGCGGATCCTCGGGTTGAAGGCGTCCCTGGGCCTCCATCGCACGCCGGCGGACCAGCTCGTTCCTCCTGCCGAAGCGCTGGCCGTGATCGGCAGCGGGGAACACCGGGCCATAGCGGCGGAGATCGCCGACAAGACCGTCACCCTGGTGAAGGACACCGCGAACAACCTGCCCATTACGCCGCAGACGCATCCCCGGATCCGCCTGTACGGCATTTCCGGCGGGGCTGATTTCACGCGCGCTGATCCGCTGGCCTACCTGGACACGGTCAAGGAAGAACTTGAGGCCGCCGGCTTCGAGGTCCACGTCTTCAAGACCGCGGAGCAGCGGGAAGCCGCGGGCGAGACAGGCATGAACTTCATGCGGGTCCTGTCCGAGGAAGCCACCGGCGACTACGCGGACAAGTACGATGCCGCGTTTGTCTTTGCCAACGTCAAGGGCTTCGCCCAGGAGGCAGCCATCCGGATCAAGTGGTCCTCGCCGATGGCCGCGGAGATCCCGTGGTACGTCACCGAGGTTCCCACGGTGTTTGTTTCGCTCAACCAGCCCAACCACCTGATCGATGTGCCGATGGTCAAGACGGCGATCCACGCCCACGCAGGGTCCCGCGAGGCCATCCGGGCCACCATTGAAAAGATCCAGGGGAAGTCCGCGTTCCAGGGCACGTTCAACGACAACGTGTTCTGCGGCTCCTTCGACACCAGGCTCTGAACGGCGGAGAACGCAAAAAGAGAAAGCCCCTTACTAAAGGGGCTTTCTCTTTTGCTGCTAACAGGACCGTGCCTAGATCCACTTCGGCGCGGTTAGGACGCCTCCCGCGGCGCCCGGTCCGGTGGCGGTGACGCCGTGGGAGCCGCGCCCGGCGGCCCATTGGGCGACGGCGGGCAGCGGCCCGGTGACAACTGTCGGGTCGGCGGCATTCGTGTCGCCGAACACCAGATCGGTGCCGGTGACTTTAACCAGGAGCCCGGCGTCGGTGCCGCGCGTGTGCCAGGCTCCGGTGATATCGCCCAGGAGCCGTTCCAGGACGGGTGCCGGTATGTCCTTGAAAGTGGCGCCGTTGTCCAGGTCGATGGCGTGCAGCCAGACTTCGCGGGTGCGCATCCACACGGTTTCCTCGGCCGGAACGGTCCGTCCCTGCGCCGTCTTGACCTTGTGGTGCCAGGCGTCTGCGGGCAGGTCGCGCCACTCGACGTTCAGGTGCACGGCCGAGTGGTCGAACAGGTGCCGCAGGGCGATGGGGGAGAGGGTGCCCCCAAACTCGATCTCGTGGTTGCGGGCCTCCGGGGAGGAGTACATCGGGGTTTCCACTCCGGTGGCGGCCCATTCGATGAGCCGGGCGATGGCGCGGGCGTTGTAGCCCACGTGTGCCACGACGTGCCGGCGGGTCCACCCGGGGAGGAGGCTGCCGCCGTCGAGCTCTGCATCGGGAAGCTCATTGAGCTTGCGGGCAAAGAACGCCGTGCCCCGGCGCGCCTGCAACAGGGACTGCAGGAGCACCGGGTCGGTGGTCTGGTCGTGGCGGGCAACCATCAGGCTTCCTTGACCACGCGGTTCTTCAGCTGGCCCAGGCCCTCGATGGTGGTGACCAGGACCTGGCCCTCCTGCAGGTACCGCTTGGGGTCCTGCGCATGGCCCACACCGCCGGGGGTGCCGGTGGCGATCACGTCGCCCGGGTTCAGGGTGATGATGGTGGAGATGTAGGAGACCAGGAATTCGGGGGTGAACACCAGGTCCGAGGTGGGGGTGGACTGCTGGACGTCGCCATCAACTGCCGAGGTCATGAGCGGGCCGGGAGTGAATTCGTCCTTGGTGACCAGGGCGGGGCCGAACGGGGTGGACTTCTCCCAGGTCTTGCCCTGCAGCCACTGGATGGTGCGGAACTGGTAGTCGCGCATGGACACGTCGTTCAGGACGGCGTAGCCGGCGATGTGGTCCGCGGCGTCAGCTTCGGAAATGCGGCGGCCCTGCTTGCCGATGACGACCGCGAGCTCGGCTTCCCAGTCCACGGTGTCCGATTCCTGCGGCAGGGCAAGGTCGTCGTTGGGGCCGATCAGGGATTCGGCGTACTTGGCGAACAGGGTGGGGTACTCGGGGACTTCCCGGCCCATTTCCTTGATGTGGTTGCGGTAGTTGTGGCCCACGCAGATGATCTTTCCCGGGGAAGGCACGACGGCGGCAAGGTCAGCGCCGTCGAGCGGGTACGTTGCGCCCCTGGCCGCCGCGGCGGTGGTTTCCCAGGCGGGGTCCTGCAGCAGGGCGCCGACGTCGGCGAACCCGGGGATCTCGGTGAGGGTATCGCCGTCCTGACGGACCGCCGTCGTGCGTGTGCCGTTGTCGAGGCGGAGGGTGAGGAGTTTCATTACTTGGTGCGTCCTTCGATGTAGGTGCGGTTGAAGTTCAGGCGCTCGAAAATGGGTGCGTCGCTGAAACGGAACAAATCAAACTCTGATTCGGCTTGGAGTGACCAGGCGGCCCAGGACGGGACCACGAACAGGTCGCCCTTGGCGAGCTGCTTGGTTTCGCCGTTGAGGACCACGGTGCCGGTGCCCTCGAAGACCTGCCACACGCTGGAGCCGACCTCGCGGACGGTCTCGGTGGCGGCGCCGGCGCGGAGGCGGTGGAACTCGGCCCGGATGGTGGGCATCACGTCCCCGCCGGTGGTGGGGTTGGTGTAGCGGACGGCGGCGTGGCCCTGGGAGACGGTGGCGGGGTGGCCTTCGTCTTCGAGGAGCAGCTGCTCGCGCAGGGCGGCGTCCGTGTACTTCCACCGGTAGCCGGCGATGGGGGAGCTGGTGGTGTCATCGAGTCCGGAGAGCGGGCGCAGGCCGGGGTGGGCCCAGAGCCGTTCGGCGCGGGAGATGTCCGGCGTGGCCTCGTCGGTGACGCGTTCGGTGCCGAACTCAAAGAACCCGGCGTCGGCGTAGTGCACAAACGGGATGTCCAGGCCGTCGATCCAGGCCATCGGCTCGTCGGTGTCATTGTGGTGGCCGTGGAAGTTCCAGCCGGGGGTCAGCAGGAAGTCCCCGCGGGACATCCGGACCGGATCGCCGTTCACCACGGTCCAGACGCCTTCGCCTTCAACCACGAAGCGGAACGCGTTCTGGGAGTGCCGGTGCTCCGGCGCGGTTTCCCGGCCGCCCAGGTACTGGATCGCCGCCCACAGCGTGGGGGTTGCGTAGGCGGTGCCGCCCAGGCCCGGGTTGGCCAGCGCAATGGCGCGGCGTTCCCCGCCCCGGCCAACGGGTACCAGGTCACCGGCGCGGGCAGCCAGGGGGTACAGGTCGTTCCAGCGCCACACGTGCGGCACGGCCTTGGGCGTGGGGACCATCGGCATCAGGTCACCGATCTCGGTCCACAGCGGAATCAGGTTCTCCTTGTCGAAGTCCTTGTAGAGCTGCTCAAGCTGGGCAGCCTCTTCCGGGGTCGGCTCCGGGACGGTAAGCCCGGCGGCCACTGATTCATGGGTCGTGTTCTCGGCGCTGATGGACACGTCGGCCTCCTTTGTAGGTCAGAACAGTTTTTTGGCGTGGCTTGACTCTACGGAAGGACGTTGTGTGAGCTCCAACATATTCTGCTCTTCAGAATTCCGGGGCGCTGCGGTGCGGGCGGGTTGTGCGGGCGGGTTGGTGCGGCCTTTAGTCCGGCGCTGTTTAGTCCGGCGCTGTTTAGTCCGGCTCTGCCGGGTTCGCCGCAATGTCGATCTCCAGCTGTCGGCAGCATTCGCGCAGCGCCTGGACCAGGCCGGCGTCGAACACCGTCCGGAAGCGGGTGGCGGGGGTGGCGACGCTGAGGGCGCCCACCACGTGCCCGTGCCGGTTGTGCAGCGCCATCCCCAGGGCGCTCACCCCGTCCTCGGTGCCCTCGAAGTTGGCTGCAAAGCCGTTTGCCCGGATGGATTCAAGTTCCCGGAGGAAGGCGGGATATTCGTCATCCGGGATGGTGTCCCCGCCGATCTCGGCGTTGTTGCTGCGAAAGAGCTGGTCCAGCATGTGCGGTTCCAGTTCGGCCAGCATGGCCTTACCGCCGGAGGTCTTGTTGGCGGGCATCACGGTCCCCTGCCGGTCGCCGACCCGCAGGACGTTGTTTCCCTCAACGGTTGCCAGGAAACGGACCTTGGTGCCCACCCGCACCATGAGGTTCACGGTCTCGTTGAGTTGGGCGGAGAGCAGCTCCATGTGGGGCTGGGCGAGCGAGCGCAGCAGCCTGGTCCAGCTCAGCCCAGCCGGGCCCACGCCCATGGCCGGGCCCGGAACGTAGCGCCGGGTTTCGTCCTGCACGGCGAATCCCCGGTAGACCAGCATCGCCAGGAGGCGGTGCGCCGTGGAGGGGGCAACCCCCAGCTCCTCGGCGGCATCCTTCAGCCGCAACGGGCCGCCGTCGCGCAGGAGCTGGAGGAGCTGCAGCGCGTTGTCCACCGCCTCGATGGAATAGGTGGGCCGCTTCTGCACGGGCTTCTTCTGCGCAGGCTTGCGGCCAGCCGTCGGGGAGGTGGACCGAGCGTCCTGCTTTTTCTGCACATCAGAATTGTATTGTGGTTCATCTTGGCTGGCCATGACAGTAGTGGGATGAATCACACACTTCCCGCTGCAGCGACGCACCGGTCCTCGCCCGGGGCTTCCGCCCCCACGTCCCATGACGCGTTCAATGCCGTGTCCAATGATGGGCACGGCCGGTTCTCCAAGGCCTCGGCAGCGGCAGTCCTTGTCTGCTGGCTGCTGGTGGTCTTCGATGGTTACGACCTCATCGTCTACGGCACTGTCCAGTCCTCCCTCATTTCCGAAACCGGGTGGGGCCTGACCAAGGCAACCGCCGGGACGGTGGGCTCCATGGCCTTCCTGGGCATGATGATCGGCGCGATCTTCGCCGGCCGAATGGCCGATTCGTGGGGCCGCCGCAGGACCATCCTCGGATGTGCCATCGTGTTCTCCGTCTTCACCGTCCTCTGCGCCTTCGCTCCCAGCGCCGCCATCTTCGGAGTCCTGCGCCTCCTGGCCGGCATCGGGCTTGGCGGTCTGGTGCCCTCCGCGAATGCCCTGGTGGCCGAACTGGTACCCACCAAGTGGCGCTCCATCGTGGCCACACTGATGATGTCCGGTGTCCCGATCGGCGGCTCCATCGCGGCCCTCGTGGGCATCCAGCTGATTCCGGCCTTCGGCTGGCAGGCGATGTTCCTCGTGGCTGTGCTGGCACTGGTGATCGTTGTGCCCCTTGGGCTCAAGTACCTGCCCGAGACCCTTACACCGGCCAAGACGGCACGGCCCGGCGAAACCAACGCTGCGGCCGGCGAAGGAACACGTGCCGCCAAAACCGCCTCCGGGTTCTCGTCCCTGCTCCGCGCCCCGTACCTGGGCATCAGCATGCTCTTCGCCGTTGCCACCATCGCCACCCTCTTCGCGTGGTACGGGTTGGGCACGTGGCTGCCGAACCTCATGCAGCTGGCGGGCTACAACCTGGGCTCCGCCCTGACGTTCGCCCTGGCCCTGAACCTTGGCGCGGTGGCCGGCTCCGTCATCACGGCCTGGGCGGGGACGCGCTTTGGGCCAATTCCGACGGCGATCGCAGCCGCCGCCGTCGCCGCCGTCGCGCTGGTGGTGCTGGTGAGCGGACCGCCTGTGTCCGTCGTCTACCTCATGCTGGTGCTCGCCGGCGTCGGAACCCACGGCACGCAGTGCCTCATCATCGCCGCGGTGGCGAGCCATTATCCCGCCCACTTGCGGGGAACGGCACTTGGCTGGGCACTGGGCACTGGCCGGATCGGCGCCGTCGTAGCTCCCCAGGTGGGCGGCCTCCTGCTGGCTGCCGGCCTGGGCGTCAACTCCAATTTCCTTGCCTTCGCCGGTGCGGCCGCGGTTGCCGCGGTCCTGCTGACCGCCGTCGGCATCAACCTCAAAGCAAAACTTTCCGTATCCTCTTCAACCCCAACAACAGGAGTTAGCAATGTCTGAGCACGCCACGTCCACCGATGTCCTGGTGATCGGAGGGGGCATGGCCGGCCTGGCCGGAGCCCTCGCCCTGCGCGAGAACGGTGCCAACGTGACCCTCGTGGAGCGCGCCCCCGAGTTCGGCGAGGTGGGTGCCGGGCTGCAGATGGCCCCCAACGCCTCCCGCATCCTCCGCCGCTGGGGCTTGCTCGAAAAGGCACTGGAAATCGGCGTGCAGCCCAAGCACCTGCTGTTCCGCGACGCCGTCACCGGCGAGGAGCTCACCCGCCAGACGCTCAACGGCGAATTCGAGGAACGCTATGGCGCGCCGTACGTTGTGATCCACCGCAGCGACCTGCACCGTGTCCTGCTGGAAGGCTGTGAAGCCGCCGGCGTCAAGCTCGTCAACGACGTCATGGTTGAGAGTGTCGAGACCGTGGGCGGCCGCGGCGTGGCGCACACTGCCGCCGGCGTGGACTTCGAGGCGGACGTGGTGATCGGCGCCGATGGCCTGCGGTCCACCCTGCGCCCGCTCGTGGCCGATGACCAGCCCGTCTCGTCCGCGTACGTGGCGTACCGCGGAACCGTGCCCATCACGCCAGCGACCCCGAAGGCCGACCTGGAGGATGTCATTGTTTACCTGGGCCCGGACTGCCACCTGGTGCAATACCCGCTGCGCAAGGGCGAACTGCTCAACACCGTTGCCGTCTTCAAGTCGCCCTCCTTCGAACGCGGCGAGGAGCAGTACGGGGGAGTGGACGAACTCGAGGCGGCCTACAAGGACTGCGTGCCGGCTGTGCAGGAAGCGCTGAAGAACCTGGCCACCG